>NZ_WQNH01000038.1 GCF_009812055.1 Chelativorans xinjiangensis
AAAGCCTCTCAAGAATCCATCCAAACCTTCTTGGCAATAAAGAAAATACTGATATGCGATTCCCCTGCCCACAAGGGGGAGATTGGCTGTCGCGGATGGTTTCGCCAATCATCGATGTTGCAGACAAGGCGCCAGAGCAAGCGGCCAGCACAATCTCCCCCCTTGTGGGCCCCTTGTGGGGGAGATGTCCGGCAGGACAGAGGGGGGCGCGAAGGGGCACCGGCATTTCCGGCTATCCGTTCCGACCTCAGCCCCCGCGACCGCCTCCTCAGGATGTGCTATCAATGGGATGGCTAAGGAGTCGGCAATGGCGACAGCGGTACGGTTCTCCGCTGGGGGACGCACAGGATGAACCCGGCGGCCATCATCACCGGCGGCGCTTCAGGCGTCGGCCTTGCCGTGGCCGAGCGCCTTCTGGACGACGGCTGGTACGTCGCGGTGGTCGACAGCGACCGTTCGGCACTGGCCGAGGCGGAGGACCTTCTGGCGGGCGAGGAGGCGATCTTCCTTGCCGCCGATGTCACGGACGAGGATGAGGTCGCCGAGGCCTTCGACGCGGCTGTGGGCGCGCAGGGGCTTCTTGCCGCCCTTGTCAATTGTGCCGGCATACGGCGCGAGGCGCCGTTCGAGGAGACGAGCGCGGAGCTTTTCCGCCAGGTCCTCGACATTAACCTGGCGGGTGCCTTCATTGCCTCCCAGGCGGCACTCGCGCGCATGGGCGAGGGGCTTGTCATCGTCAACCTCACCTCCGTCAGCGGCCTGCGCGCCAATGGCGGCCATGCAGCCTATGGCGCCTCGAAGGCGGGCGTGAAGCTGATGAGCGAGGTGATGGCGCTGGAGCTTGCCGGCCGTGGCGTGCGTGTCAATTGCGTGGCAGCGGGCCTTGTGGAAGCGTCCACCGCCGCTTTCGACGAGGACATGGAGCGCCGCCGTGCCTGGCTGGAGGCGACACCGCAGCGCCGCGCCGCCGAGCCGCGCGACATCGCCGCGGCGGTGGCCTATCTGCTTTCGCCGGAGGCCGGCTTCATCACGGGCCACACATTGGTGGTGGACGGAGGATTCTCGGTCGCTGGATTGCCGCGTGACGGTTAAGCCGAGGCGGTGGCCCAGAGATCGATACGGCCGAAGCCGGGAAGCTTGATCGCCGGCTGCAGGAGGTCGAAGCCGGCAACGAGGCCCAGAAGGTTGAGCTCCAGCCCCGTATCCCGTCCGAGCGCCAGCCCGGCGTAGCCGCCGAGAAAGAGGCGGTAGTCCGTCCAGTCCGCATCGTGCTCGAAGACGAACAGGCCAGGCCGGTAGTCGCGGCCGATGGCGTTGGGCGGTATCGAGGCGCCGAGTTCAGGCACCTGGCTCGCCACATGGGCGACGAAGGAGTTGGAATTGGGCCCTGGCCAGATGACGTAGTCGCCTCTGTGGGAATAGGGATAGCTGTCGATGGCCGCACGCATGGCGGGGAACAGCCGTTCGGCATCGGCGCCGTGAAGCGCCTTCACCACATAGGGCGGGTTGGAATACCAGCGCCCGTCTGGCGAATAGGCGTTCCGGCGCACGGGCATACCCCAGCCGACCTTTTCATAGCGCTCGTAGTCTCCGCCTTCCGGCTTGAGCACGATCCAGGTGTGAACGGAGAGGGCGCCTTTCATGCCGCCGGTGCGGGCGGCGAGCACATAGATGGCCGCTTCCTCGCTTATCGAGGCCGGCGGCAGCATGCCGGTCGCGCTCCAGTCGGCGGCGCCCCAGGAGGAAGGCCGCTCCTCGAGCCACCACCAGCCGGCGAAAACGCCGGCCGGCAGGAGGAAGGCGGCAAAAATAAAACTGGCAAGATGCTTGATTTTCCGCACGGCGCCCGCTCTTTAACCCCAACCGCCGATGGTGCGGCAGTGATTGATCCCGGCAATATTGGTAAGAGCATGGCAAATCCGGTTCTGGTTGAGGCGCTGCGCGGCGGCGTGGTGGAAAGCAGGCATCGTGGCGCGGTGGCGGTGGTCGATGCCGACGGCGGGCAGGTTGTCGCCATTGGCGACGTGGAACGGCCCGTCTTCCCCCGCTCGGCGGTGAAAGCGATCCAGGCTCTGCCGCTTATCGAGAGCGGCACGGCCGGGGCCTATCGCTTCGGCAACCGCGAAATCGCGCTCGCCTCGGCTTCGCATTCCGGGGAGCCGGCGCATATCGAACTGGCGCGAGCGATGCTCGCGAGGGCCGGTCTCGACGATACGGCCTATGAATGCGGCGCCCACTGGCCGACGAACCACGAGACCACGCTCATGCTCGCCCGCACAGGCGGCGCGCCGACGCAACTCTACAACAATTGCTCCGGCAAGCATGCTGGCTTCCTGTGCACGTGTGCGCATAGTGGCATTGACCACCATGGCTATGTCGGCCACGACCATGCCGTTCAGGAGATGGTGCGCGAGGCGCTGGAAGCGGTGACCGGCGCTGCCCACGGCGTCGACGCCTGCGGCACGGACGGCTGCTCCATCCCCACCTATGCGGTGCCGCTGAAGAACCTCGCCCGCGGCTTCGCCCGCATGGCGACGGGCACTGGCCTTTCCAACACACGTGCCGCCGCTGCAAGGCGCATCTTCGCCGCCTGCATGGCCGAGCCCTTCTACGTCGCTGGCACGGGCCGCGCCGACACGGCGATGATGGAGGCGGGCAGGGGGCGTCTTTTCACCAAGGGAGGCGCGGAGGGCGTCTTCTGCGCCGCCATCCCTGAACGCGGCCTCGGCATCGCGCTCAAATGCGACGACGGCGCCGGGCGTGCCGCCGAAGTGATGGTCGCCGCGATGCTGCGCGACCTCCTTCCCGAGGGCGACCCGCTGCGCGCCGCTCTTGCGGCGATGGCGCGGCCGGCGCTGAGGAACTGGCGCGGCATCGAGGTCGGCGGCCTCAGGCCGGCGGGGGCTTTGGGCGGGTGAACCTGAGAGTGTTGGATGCCGCGCCCCTTCGAGCCTGTCTCGTCGGCGAGGGTGGGAATCGGCTATGAAGCGGCATGACCGCCACTCCCGATTTTCTCGCCCGCCTCGAAACACTCGTCTCCCGCTATCGCGCTGAAGTCGCCGCGCCGCATGAGCATCTGGCCGTGCTGCGCTGGCAGATTGCCGAGCGGCATGCGCTCGACGACCGCGCCACCATGCCGGGGCACGTGACCACCAGCGCCATCGTCGTCTCGCCCGATCATGCGCAGGTTCTCCTGATCGACCACATCGCCCTCGGCCGCTGGCTGCAGCCCGGCGGGCACTATGAGCCGGCGGAACGCTTCTACCGGTCGGCGGCGCGCGAGGCGGTGGAGGAGACCGGCGTCGCCGGCCTCGCGTTGCATGGCTGGCACCTGGATGGGGATCTGCCCTTCAACATCGACAGCCATGAGGTGCCGGGCAAGGCCGCGCGCGGCGAGGCACCGCACCTCCACCACGACCTGCAGTATCTTTTCACGGCCGACCCGCGCCTGCCGTTGAGAGCGCAGCGCGAGGAGGTCCATGCTGCCATGTGGAAGCCCGTCTCCGCTTTGCACGACATCGCGCCGAACGCGGCCGCCCGGCTTGAGCGGGTGAGGTAAACAACGGCCATGACTTCGTAAGCCGCTTCGGCTAACCTTCATCCCGTCGGGCGCGGGCGTGGAAATCGGGAGTAGTCTTCATGCGCTGGAGAGGGCGTCGCCAAAGCGCGAATGTCGAGGACCGACGAGGGCGGTCCGGCGCAAGTGCATTTCCTGGCGGTCGGATACGCCTGCCCATAGGGCGGGCGGGGCGTGGCGGCGGCCTGTCCCTGTCCTCCCTCATCATTCTCGTCGTCCTGTTTTTCGGCCTGCGCGCCTTGGGCATCGATCCGATGGAGATGCTGGCCGAAGGCCCCGGCGCGCCCAGTGGCGGGACCGTGGAGAGCAGTACCGCGAACGACGAGATGAGCCAGTTCGTGCGCGTGGTCCTTGCCGAGACGGAAGATGTCTGGACCGACCTCTTCGAGGCCGAAGGCAACAGCTACCCCGAACCCTCGCTGGTGCTTTTCGGAGGGCAGATCAGATCGGCCTGCGGCTTCGCTTCTTCCGCCAGCGGCCCGTTCTATTGCCCGGGCGACAAGAAGGTCTATCTCGACCTCAATTTCTTCAGCGAACTTGCCAACCGCTTCGGCGCGGCTGGCGATTTCGCCCGGGCCTATGTGGTGGCGCACGAGGTGGGCCACCATGTGCAGAACGTGATCGGCGTGCTGCCGCGCTTCAACCAGATGCGCCAGCGCATGAGCCAGGCCGAGGCCAACGCCATGTCCATCCGCGTCGAACTGCAGGCCGACTGCTTCGCCGGCGTCTGGGCGCATCACACGGCGCAAAAAGGTCTTCTGGAGGAGGGCGACATCGAGGCGGCGTTGAACGCGGCTAACCAGATCGGCGACGACACCTTGCAGCGGCGAACCCAGGGTTATGTGGTGCCGGAAAGCTTCAACCACGGTACGTCGGAACAGCGGCGGCGCTGGTTCGCGCGCGGGATCGAAAGCGGCCGGCCGACGGATTGCGATACGTTCAACGGACCCATTTGATCATCGATTGCTCCGAAGGGGGATTGCGGAATGATGAGAGTTGGAACGGTTCTGGCCCTCCTGGTCTCGCTCGCCGGTGGGGCGGCGACCTCGCAGGCGCCTGAACTAGCGCAGCAGTACCGTCAGCGGCTCCACGGGGCGCTGCAGGAGCTTGCCCAAGTCGTGGCGCGGTTCGAGGAGGATGCGGCCAGCCATGAGTTGCAGCGTGACGAGGCGCTGGCCGTCTACAGCGATGCCGAGGAGCCCTTCCTGCGCGATCGCGGCCTGTCCATGCGCCGGGTCATCGAGCGCTTCGAGCATCTGGAGCGGCAGGCTGTGCGCCTCGCCGAGTGGCCGCTCTCGCTGCGCCCCTTGGCGGTTTTGGTCAATCCTGATGGTGACGTGCTGAAGGGCGCCGTAGAGGACTTCGAGCCGGCGGTGCCGCTGACGGCGCATGGCATGATCTGGACAGTCTCCGGGCTGCTCGCCGGCTTCGGCCTCTACAAGACGCTGGCCTTCCCCTTCAGGCGCCGCCGGGCGGCGCGGGTGAGAGGACAATAGAACCCTAACGCTCGGCCAGCGCCGGCTCGCCCTTCTTCTCGCGGATCAGGTTGACGAAGCGGCGGAAGAGATAGTGTGAATCCTGCGGGCCGGGGGAGGCCTCCGGGTGGTGCTGGACCGAGAAGACGGGACGCCCGACGAGGCGGATGCCGCAATTGGAGCCGTCGAAGAGGGAAACGTGTGTTTCCTCGACGCCCTCGGGCAGGCTGTCGCTGTCGACCGCGAAGCCGTGGTTCATGGAGACGATCTCCACCTTGCCGGTGGTGAAATCCTTGACCGGATGATTGGCGCCATGGTGGCCCTGATGCATCTTGACGGTCCTGGCACCGAGCGCCAGAGCCAGCATCTGATGGCCGAGGCAGATGCCGAAGATGGGAACATCGCTCTTCAAAAGCTCGCGGATCATCGGCACGGCATATTCGCCCGTCGCCTCCGGATCGCCGGGCCCGTTGGACAGGAAGATGCCGTCCGGGTGCATGGCCAGGATGTCCTCGGCCGTGCTGGTGGCAGGCACCACCGTCACCTCGGCGCCGAGGCTTGAAAGCAGGCGCAGGATGTTGCGCTTGACGCCGTAGTCGACGGCGACGATATGCAGTGCGGTCTCACCGGTCGTACCAAAGCCCTCGCCCCAAACCCAGGGGGTCTCGCGCCAGGTGGAGGACTGGCCGGAGGTGACCTGCTTGGCGAGATCCAAGCCGACGAGCCCGCTCCAGGCCTTCGCCTCGGCCATGAGCGCCTCCACGTCGAACTTTCCGTCCGGTGCATGGGCGATGACCGCGTTGGCGGCGCCCTTCTCGCGCAGGAGCGCGGTCAGCGCCCGCGTATCCACCCCCGACAGGGCGACGATGCCGCGGCGCTTCAGCCATTCGTCGAGGTGTTCGGCCGAACGGTAGTTGGACGGTTCGGTGATGTCGGCACGGAAGATGGCGCCCACTGCGCCGGCGCGGGCAGCCGGCGTCAGGTCTTCGATGTCTTCGTGATTCGCGCCGACATTGCCGATATGTGGAAAGGTGAAGGTGACGATCTGGCCGGCGTAGGAGGGATCGGTGAGGATTTCCTGATAGCCGGTGAGCGCTGTGTTGAAGCACACCTCGCCCACGGCCGAGCCTACGGCACCGAGCCCGTATCCTTCGATCACCGTGCCGTCGGCCAAGACGAGCAGCGCCGTCGGCTTGGTCTCACCCCAGGGCGCGCTTGTCATTGCCATTTAGAATCTCCATCTACAGGGAGGCCTTGAAATATGTTCCGCCGTGCGCCATATCGCCCGGCGACATGCGAAGGGAGATGGCGTAAAGCCGCAGTCCCTTGCCAACACAGTTAATGTCCATGCAAGGCGCGGACGATAGACGAAGGCCAGCAAGCGGTCAATTACCGCTCGGGAATTGCTTGTGTCCGATTAACATAAGAATCCCAGCAACTTACAAGATAGCGAAACGGTTTGCGTCACAAGTCAGTCGGCGGTATGGTCGCCACTGCGACGGGAGATGAATGCCATGCGCGAGAAAATCGCCCAGGCGCTGAAAGACGCCGTTAAGGAACAGGACAAACGACGCATCTCGACGTTGCGTCTGATCCAGACGGCCATCAAGGATCGCGACATCGCCAATCGCGGAGCCGGCAAGGACCCGGTGAGCGACGAGGACATCATGGATATCCTCATCCGCATGGTGAAGCAGCGCAAGGAATCGGCCAAGGGCTTCGAGGAGGGAAACCGCCTCGAACTCGCCGAGCAGGAGCGCGAGGAAATCGGCATCATTGCCGAATTCCTGCCCCGGCTCCTTGGCGAGGACGACATGAAGAAGGCCTGTGCAGAAGTCGTCCACGAGGTGGGCGCCGACGGGCTGCGCGACATGCGCCGTTGCATGAACGCGCTCAAGGAGAAGTTCCCCGGCCGAATGGACCTCGGCAAGGCGAGCGGCATCGTCAAGAATATGCTGCAGTAGGGGGCGAGGTTCACCCCCCTCACTGCATCTCACTGACCTAGGTCGACACTCACGGCAGCTGCATAGTCGCGAAAGAAAGCCGCCGCGCCATCCGCGTCGACCTCGCCGGCGGCCAGCGACATGGCGAATGCGTAGACCGTGCCGTTATCAGCGGTCATGCGGTAGCCGTTCAGGAGCAGGAAGGTGCCTGCCGCGACGATTGCCGTGCGCTTGTTGCCGTCTACGAATGCATGGTTGCGGGCAAGGCCGAAAGCATAGGCCGCTGCCAGCGTGAAAACATCGGGTTCGCCGTAGGCAGCCTTATTCTCGGCACGCGCCGACGTTGATTCGAGGGCGTTGTCGTCTCTGATGCCGTGGGCGCCGCCATGGCGGCGCAATTGCTCTGCGTGCATAGCCTCCACCGCCAGCGGGGAGAGGAACTCCCAGCTCATTCGGCCAGCTTCTGCAACGCGACTTTGTACTGATCCATGATCTCGTGTGCGGCCTTCAACTGCCGCTCGAAAGCGTCATCGACCGGCTGAAGAGCCAGTCGCTCACCCTCCTCCACCACATTTAGCACATCGCCGGCTTTCAGATTGTGCCGGGCGAGCAGTTCCTTGGGCAGGATAACGCCCTCGGAATTGCCGATCTTTCGGATGGTAACGTTCATGGCCGGCTCCTTATGTTATAACGCAGGATATAACATCATGCGCTGCGCCGGCAAGGGTTGGCTTCCCCCATTCCCTGAAGCAAGATCGACGCGTCGTAGCGCGACCCAACTGATCGAGGTCGTCAGAAGGAACTTGAAATGAGCGATATCCCTCCTCGGCCATCCTCGGACCTGACGCACGACCATGTGTTTCTCGGTGACGATCACCGGCGCAACGAACGTCGGACGTGGCTCGTCATCGCGCTCACTGCCACCATGATGGTGGCCGAGATCGCCGCCGGGACCATCTACGGCTCCATGGCGCTGGTCGCGGACGGCTGGCACATGTCGACCCATGCCGGTGCCATGCTGATCACCGCGCTCGCCTACCTCTTCGCGCGGCGCAACGCGCGCAACCCGCGTTTCACCTTCGGCACCGGAAAGCTGGGCGACCTCGCGGGCTTTGCCAGCGCCATCGTGCTGGTGCTGATCGCGTTGCTCATCGGCTGGGAGAGCCTTCTGCGCCTTCTCAATCCCGTGAACATCAGCTTTCCGCAGGCCATTTCCGTGGCCGTGCTCGGCCTCATCGTCAACCTTGTCTCGGCCTGGCTACTCAGGGGGGGCCATTTCCATGATCATCACGCCCATGATCATCACGCCCATGATCACGGGCGGCACCGGGATCATAACCTGCGTGCGGCCTATCTGCATGTGCTGGCCGACGCTCTGACGTCTCTCCTTGCCATCGTCGCCTTGACGGCCGGAAGCATGTTCGGCTGGATCTGGCTCGATCCGATGATGGGTATTGTCGGAGCGCTCGTGATCGCCCGCTGGTCCTGGGGCTTGATTCGCGATGCGGGTGCCGTTCTGCTCGATTACATCCCGCCGGACGAAAACCTACCTGAGAAGATACGCGCCGCGATCGAGACGGACGGCGACCGGATCACCGATCTGCATGTCTGGCGGCTGGGGCCGGGCCATCACGGCGCCATCGTCTCGCTTGCCACGCGCGCGCCCAAGAGCCCTTCCCAGTATCGCAGCAAGCTCGCCCACATTCACCAGCTCTCCCATCTCACGATCGAGGTCGAACCTTTGCCGGCATGAGGGAGCGTTTGCGGCCTTACAGCCACCCTTTCCGGCGGAAATAGAACAGCGGCAGGATGGCCGACAGGACCATGATCCCCAGAGCCACCGGATAGCCCCAGGGCTCGTCGAGCTCCGGCATGAAATGGAAGTTCATTCCGTAGATGGAGGCGATCAGCGTCGGCGGCATCAGGCCGACGGCGGCGACGGAGAATATCTTGATGATCGCGTTCTGTTCCACCGAGATGAGCCCGACGACGGTGTCGAGCAGGAACGTGATCTTGTTCGACAGGAAGTCGACGTAGTTTTCCAGCGACTGCGTATCGCGCTCCAGCGACTTGATCCAGGTGCGCGTCTCCTTGCGTGGCTCGGCCTCCGCCGCCACCTGGACATAGGCGAGCAGCCGGCTGATGCCCGACAGGCTCTCACGCACCTTGGACAGAAAGGCGCCTTGGCTGCCGATCCGCGTCAGCAGGCGGCGGAACTCCTTGGTGCTCATTGGGCGTTCGGCGGCTTGCCTCTGCAAGATCGCCTGCGAGGCGGTCTCGATCTCCTCCGTCACGCCTTCCAGGATATCAGCCAGCCGATCGGTGGTCGCCTCGATGATGCCAAGCATGACCGAGCGGCCGCTGCACTTGGGGCCGAGGAGGCCGCTGCCGGGTTTGGTGGCGCGGCCGATATAGAAGTCAATCGCCTTGGGTTCGCTATAGCGTACCGTGACGAGCAGCCTGCCGGTGAGCACGAAGGAGACGGGGGCGATCTTCCGGTGCCCCATGTCGACCTTGTGGAGGATGGGCACGGTCAGATACTTCACGCCCCCTTCCGTATAGAAGCGGCTCGATTCCTCGATCTCGGCCATGTCTTCGGTGGTCGGGATGGCGGCCCCCGTCCAGGCTTCCACCGCCTTGTCTTCCTCGGCGGAAGGGTTGAGGAGATCGATCCACAGGGTGTCGGCGGGCAGGGCCTCGCCCGGCTTCGGGTCGACCCGGCGAAGATAGTCACCTTCGATGCAGAAGACCTGGATCATGGCGTTGTCTCCTCGAAAGACGCGCCGAGGCTGAATATCAGACCATTATCGCTGCTGAAAGTTTCAGAGACGTTCAAGGAGCGCATCGATCAGCCGTCCCGCCGCATCCGCGAGCACGGTGCCGGGCGGGAAGATTTCGGCCACCCCGGCTTGCCGCACGGCGTCGAGGTCGTCCGGCGGGATGACGCCGCCGGCGACGATCAGGATATCGTCGCGGCCGCGCTTTTGTAGCGCCTCTTTCATCTCGGGGATGAGAGTGAGGTGGCCGGCGGCCAGCGAGGAGACGCCGATCACGTGCACGTCCTCCTCGTCAGCGAGCTTCGCCACTTCTTCCGGCGTCTGGAACATGGCGCCCACCGTGACGTCGAAGCCCAGATCGCCGAAAGCCGTGGCAATGACCTTCTGGCCTCGATCGTGGCCGTCCTGACCGATCTTGGCGACAAGTATGCGGGGCGGCGCGCCGGCTTTCTCGCGGAAGGTGGTAACCTTCTCCTCGACCTCGGCGACGGCCTCGTTCTCGCCAATCTCCTTTCGGTAGACGCCGGAGATGGTGCGGATTTCCGCCACGTGGCGGCCGAAGACCTTCTCCAGCGCGTAGGAAATCTCGCCGACCGTCGCTTGGGCGCGTGCGGCGCGAATAGCGAATTCGAGCAGGTTCTGGCCCTGTTCGGCGGCCTTGGTGAGCGCACCGAGGGCGCTTTCCACGCCCGCCACGTCGCGCGTGCCCTTCAACTGCTGCAGCTTGGAAAGCTGGCGCGCACGCACCTCGGCGTTGTCGATCTTGAGAACGTCAACCTCGTGGTCGGTCCCAGGCCGGAACTGGTTGACGCCGATGACGGCCTGCTCGCCGGAATCGATCCGCGCCTGGGTGCGGGCGGCCGCTTCCTCAATGCGCAGCTTGGGCACGCCCTTCTCGATGGCCGCGGCCATGCCGCCGAGGCTTTCCACCTCCTCGATATGGGAAAGCGCGCGAGCGGCGAGGTCATGCGTCAGCCGCTCTACGAAGGCCGAGCCGCCCCACGGATCGACGATGCGCGTGGTGCCGGATTCGGCCTGCAGCACGAGCTGCGAGTTTCGCGCGATGCGGGCGGAATGGTCCGTCGGCAGCGCCAGCGCCTCGTCGAAGGAGTTGGTGTGGAGCGACTGCGTATGGCCCTGGGTGGCGGCCATCGCCTCCACCATCGTGCGGACGATGTTGTTGTAGGGGTCTTGCGCGGTGAGAGACCAGCCGGACGTCTGGCAGTGGGTGCGCAGCGACAGGGAGCGGGGATCCTTCGGTGTGAAATTCTTCTTGACGAGGGCTGCCCACAGCATCCGCGCCGCCCGCATCTTGGCCACTTCCATGAAGAAGTTCATGCCGATGGCCCAGAAGAAGGAGACGCGCGGGGCGAAGCAGTCGATGTCAAGGCCGGCACTGAGGCCGGCGCGGGCGTATTCGATGCCGTCGGCGATGGTGTAGGCCAGCTCCAGGTCCGCCGTCGCGCCGGCTTCTTGCATATGGTAGCCGGAGATGGAGATGGAGTTGAACTTCGGCATGTGCTGCGCCGTATAGGCGAAGATGTCCGAGATGATCCGCATCGAGGGCTTGGGCGGGTAGATATAGGTGTTGCGGACCATGAACTCCTTGAGGATGTCGTTCTGGATGGTGCCCGCGAGGTCCTTCTGGGCGACGCCCTGCTCCTCCGCCGCGACGATGTAGAGCGCCATGATCGGCAGCACGGCGCCGTTCATGGTCATCGACACCGTCATCTTGTCGAGCGGGATGCCGTCGAAGAGCTGACGCATGTCGAGGATGGAATCGATCGCCACGCCTGCCATACCGACATCGCCTGCCACGCGTGGATGGTCGCTGTCGTAGCCGCGATGGGTGGCAAGGTCGAAAGCGACGGAAAGGCCCTTTTGGCCAGCTGCGAGGTTGCGGCGGTAAAAGGCGTTCGATTCCTCCGCCGTTGAGAAGCCCGCATACTGGCGGATCGTCCACGGGTGGCGGACATACATGGTGGGGTAGGGGCCGCGGACGAATGGCGGCAGGCCAGGATAGGTGTCGAGGAAGGGCAGGTCCTTCAGGTCGTCCTCGCCATAGGCGCGGCGAATGGGGATGCCCTCCGGCGTGTCGCGGCGGCCTTGCGGCCACTCGCCACTCGCCTTCGCCGGTGGAGACCAGGCGAGGACGGAAAAGTCAGGAATCATCCGGTTCTCCAAGCCCCTCGTCGAGGCGCGAGGCGGGCAGGGGATCGCAGGCCACCGCCCCGTCGCGCGGCATGGGCTGCCGCTCGGCGGCAAGCGTGGCGACGGGGCGCTCCCGGTCCATCGTGTAGACCGTCGTGCCGATGATCTTATGCTCGCCCTCGCGAACCTTACCGAGCCGCTCCATGCGGGCGGCGGCGACGCGCTTCTGGATATGACCGGCGGCGAGGCTTCTGAGCACCCCGCCCTCGGCCTCGATGCGGCGGAACTCCTCCCACGCCTTCTCGCACAGCCCGGCCGTCATCGCTTCGATACCGCCGGAGCCGGCGGCCGGGTCGGCGACGAAATCAAGCTGGCATTCCTTTTCGAGGATAAGCTGCGTGTTGCGTGCCAGCCTTCGCGCGAAGGCGTCGGGCAGGCCGTGGGTGATGGTGTGCGGCACGACTGAGATGGAATCGGCACCGCCCGTGGCTGCCGCGAAAGCGGCGATGGTGGTGCGCAGAATGTTTGTCTCGGGGTCGCGTGCCGTCATCATGCGGTAGGAGGTCTCGGCGTGGATGGCGACCGGCATCGGATCGATGGCGCAGGCCTCCAGCATGCGCGCCCACAGTTTGCGTAGCGCTCTGATCTTGGCCATCGACAGAAACTGGTCCTGGTCGACGCTGAGCGCGAAGCCGATATGCGGGGCGGCATAGACCAGCGGTTGGCGCGCTTCCTCGAACATCCTCAAGTGCGAGACGGCGGAAGCCAGCATGATGCCAAGCTCCTGCGCCTCGGTTGCCCCGGCATTGTGGAAAACGCGCCCGTCCGCCTCGAGCAGGATGCCGGGCAGCGCCAGCGCAAAGAAGCCGGCCAGCGACTGCGGCATCGAAGCCTCCAGTGCCTCGATCGACATGCGCAGCCTTCCCGTGCCGGCGAAGAGCGAGGCCGGGTCGATACCGAAGGAGAGGCTGAGGCGGGCGGGATCTGCGCGTTTGTCGCGCAGCACCTGCACCAGCCAGTCGATGGAAGCGCGGCTGTTCGGATGCACGTCGATGCGCAGATGGACGTTCCTCAGAAGCACGTCGGCAAGCGCGGCGCGCAGCCCATCCGGACTTGCCGGCAGACCGTAGCCGAAGGCGTTGGGCGCGCCGGCAAAGATGAGGGAGAGGCCGGTAGCGCCCTGTGCCAGGTCCTCCTTCGCCTGGGCTGCGGCCCGTGCCGGGTCGGGGTCGTCCATGCGCTGGACGAGCGTCCAGGAGGCGCCCGGTTCGAGACGCGGCAAGGGACTTGCGCCGGCGGCGCGCTCGTAAAGCGGCTCGATGCCGATGCCGTCGTCGCTGCGATGGCTGAGAGAATTGTAGTCGGTGTCCTTGCCCAGCGAGCGGGCAACGAACTCCAGCCATTGCTTCCTGTCGACATCGGGAAATTCCGACTCTGTCAGGATCGTTCGATCCATCTTTGTCCCCTGTCCCTTCGTATCCGCGTGGCCATGTTCCGAGTTTAGGATGACGTTACTTTTGCCGCAATGCACCCTTCGGCCTGCAATCGCTTTTCTTGAACGTCGTAAATAGGGCGTGAGAAGGCCCCCTCAAGAACAGACATTGTGGCATCGGGCACCGCCGATTATACCTGACCGCAGATGCCGGCTGCGGCATGGGAAAGAAAAAAGGAGAGGGCATGAGCGGCGAAGATAGCATTTTTCTCGGCGCCAGTCGGCACAACGACGACAGCTATCAGCAGGCCGAGCAGCTCCTGCTGAAATACGCAAACCGGCACGGCCTCGTTACCGGCGCCACCGGCACCGGCAAGACCGTGTCGCTGCAGATCCTGGCCGAGGGCTTCTCCAATGCCGGCGTTCCTGTCTTCTGTGCCGACATCAAGGGCGATCTCTCCGGCATCGCCATGAAGGGCGAGGAGAAGGATTTTCTCTTGAAGCGCGCCGAGACGATCAAGCTGGAACCATATGAGTTCCGCGAGACGCCGGTCATCTTCTGGGATCTTTTCGGCGAGAGCGGCCATCCGATTCGCGCCACCATCTCCGAGATGGGCCCCCTGCTTCTGTCGCGGCTCATGAACCTGTCGGATGCGCAGGAGGGCGTCATGAACATCGCCTTCCGCATCGCCGACGAAGAGGGGCTGCTGCTGCTCGACCTCAAGGACCTGCAGGAGCTGCTCACCTATGTCGCCGAGCGGTCCGGCGAGATCGGCGCGCGCTACGGCAACGTGTCGAAGCAGTCCGTCGGCGCTATCCAGCGCTCGCTCCTGGTGCTCGAACAGCAGGGTGGGGAGCATTTCTTCGGCGAGCCGGCGCTTGAAATCGCCGACCTGATGCGCACCACCCGCGACGGGCGTGGCTATGTCAGTGTGCTTGCCGCCGACAAGCTGATGATGAATCCGCGGCTTTACGCCACATTCCTGCTGTGGCTCCTGTCGGAGCTGTTCGAGGAACTGCCCGAGGTGGGCGATCCGGACAAGCCGAAGCTCGTCTTCTTCTTCGACGAGGCGCACCTGCTTTTCGACGAGGCGCCGAAGGCACTGATCGATCGTGTCGAGCAGGTGGTCCGCCTCATCCGCTCAAAGGGCGTGGGCGTCTACTTCGTCACGCAGAACCCGCTCGACGTGCCCGACAGCGTTCTGGCGCAGCTCGGTAACCGCGTGCAGCACGCGCTGCGCGCCTACACCCCGCGCGAGCAGAAGGCGGTGAAGACAGCGGCCGACACTTTTCGTCCCAATCCGGACTTCGACTGTTTCGAGGCGATCACGAAGCTGGGCGTCGGCGAGGCGCTGGTCTCCACACTCGAGGCGAAGGCCGTCCCCTCGATGGTCCAGCGCACGCTCATCCGCCCGCCGTCCTCGCGCATGGGCACGATCACCGATGCCGAGCGCCAGGCGGTGATGGGCCAAAGCCCGGTCGCCGCGCAGTACGACAAGGAGGTCGATCGGGAGTCGGCCTTCGAGAAGCTGCAGAAGCGCACCGCCGAGAAAGCCATGGAAGAGGAGCAGCCGCCCAGGGAAACCGCGGAGGCGGGGGGATCGGGCTGGTCACTGCCGGGTTTTGGCGGCGACCGCTCGTCCGGCAGCAAGAGCTCCTATCGGCGCCAGTCGGTCACCGAAGCCGCCGTCAAGTCCATCGTCCGCTCGGTCGGTACGACACTGGGGCGCGAAATCATCCGTGGGGTTCTCGGGAGCTTGAGGAGGCGTTGAAACCCTCCCCCTTCGACAAGCTCAGGATGGGGAGGGATCGCTGCTACACCGCGTAGACCCCGTCGGTTACCAGGACCGGCGTTCCCTCCGGAACGCGGTCATAAAGGTCGATCACATCCTGGTTCATCATGCGCACGCAGCCCGATGACACGGACTTGCCGATCGTCCACCATTCCGGCGAACCGTGGATACGGTAGAGCGTGTCCTTGCCGCCCTCGTAGAGATAGAGCGCGCGGGCGCCGAGCGGGTTCATGATGCCGCCTTCCATACCGCCGTTCCATTCGCCGGTGGCCTTGTCGAACTCCGTGCGGTATTTCTCCAGCTCCGGCTGCCGCTCGATCATCTCCTCCGGCGGGTGCCACTTCGGCCACACCCGCTTTCTTTCGATGTCCGCCCGGCCTGCCCAGGCGAACCCGGCGCGCCCGAGGCCGACGCCGTAGCGCAGGGCCCGACCGCCGCCGCGCACGAGGTAGAGGAAGTGCTGCGCGGTGTCGACGACGATCGTGCCGGGCTGTTCGCCCGTCGGGTCGGCCACTTCCTGGCGATAGAGCCGCGGGTCCAGCTTCTCGATGGGGACGGGGGGAATCTCGTGACCGTCGTCCACCGTCGCGCCGTACATGGCGCGAAAATTGGAGACGCCGGGCGCCGGCGGCGGACGCAACGACGCCAGGCGGGCCGGCGCATACGCCGTCTGGGTGGAAGGCACCGAAACGCAGCCGGCGAGTGCCGCTGTGGCGGCGCTGGCCGCCGTGGCAGAAAGGAACCGGCGACGGGTCATGGTGGGGGAGGAGGGTTCAAAGGTGGACATCGGTCTCTTCTGTTCGGTCAAAAAAGTTTCATGCAATCCGGTGGGAACCTACGCAACGGCGAGAACGGCTGAGTCGGCTAAACGAGCAAGCATAAGCCTGTAATTCGGGCGGGATGGTGAATTTGGCAAGGGAGCGCCGCATTATCGACCCGGCCGCTTACGATTTGCAACGCGTTGATACAGGCCCGTCTCCATCAACTTGCCGTGATAAGGCCATCGAGAGAGGGCAGGATGAGCTCCGGTTGATGGTCAGCATATTCGTCCGGCTGTTGTGTGCGATTGATCCACACGGTGCGAAAACCGCAGCGGGTGGCACCGGCAATGTCCCAACGGTTCGATGACTGAAAGGAGACGGCGCTCGGATAAATACGCCACGACATGGTTACCAAGTCGTAAACGGCGGGGTCCGTCTTGAACTTGCGGGCGTCGTCGGCCGAGAAAATGTCGTCGAGAACGGTCTCCAGCGCCGCCGAGCGCACCGCCGCCTCGAGCATCGCCTTGGAGCCGTTGGACAGGATGGCCAGCCGTGCGCCCGTGGTCTTCAGCGCTCTGAGTACGCTCGGCACTTCCGGATAGCAGTCGAGATGCCAATAGGCCTCCAGGAGCTTATCCCTGAGGCCGGTGTCGGCCGAGGGGACCTTGCGGAAGGCGTAGTCGAGCGCCCGCTCGGTGAGCGTCCAGAAATCGACATGCTCTCCCATCAGCGTACCGACCCAGGAATACTCCAGCTGTTTGGCGCGCCATATCTCGGAAAGAAGCTGCCCCTCGGGGCCGATCTCGCCGGCGTGCTTGCGCACGGCTGCATGCACGTCGAATAGCGTGCCGTAAGCATCGAAAGCGAAAGCGGAAAAGCGCATGTCCAAACCTTTGGAAATAACCCCACTTGACCGCAAGTGCCGCCTGCGGTCAAGAACGGCTGGACCGACGCTTGGGTGGATGTGACAATTGACGGCGCCTTACCGGGCGCTATCCCTATCGCCCATGGAAAGAACAAGGAGGCGAAACGCCATGAATGCCCTGCCGGAGGCGCAATCCACCACCTGGACCTTCCTCGACGGAGACTGGCATGAGGGCAACGTGGCCATCGCCGGGCCGCGCACTCACGCCATGTGGCTGGGCTCGTCCGTCTTCGACGGCGCGCGCTGGTTCGAGAATGTGGCGCCGGACCTCGACCGCCATGCCGAGCGGGTGAACGCCTCGGCGCGCGTCATGGGCCTCGATGCGCTGAAGCCGGCGGAGGAGATCTTCGGGCTGACCTGGGAAGGACTGAAGAAGTTCGACGGCAAGACGGCCGTCTATATCCGACCCATGTACTGGGCCGAGCACGGCGGCTACATGAGCGTGCCGGCGGAACCTTCTTCCACGCGTTTCTGCCTATGCCTCTACGAAGCGCCGATGATCTCGCCGAAAGGCTTCTCCATCGGCGTCTCCCGTTTCCGCCGCCCGACGCTCGAGACCATGCCGACCAACGCCAAGGCGGGCTGCCTCTATCCGAACAACGGGCGGGCGATCCTCGATGCCAAGGCGCGCGGCTTCGACAATGCGCTGGTGCTCGATATGCTGGGCAACGTCGCCGAGACCGGCACGTCCAACATCTTCCTCGTCAAGGATGGCCAGGTCTTCACCCCGGCGCCGAACGGCACGTTTCTCTCCGGCATCACGCGCGCCCGCGTTATGACCCTGCTTGCCGATGCCGGCTCGCCGGTGGTTGAGAAGACTTTGAGCGTCCAGGACTTTCTCGACGCCGACGAAATCTTCTCCACCGGCAACCACTCGAAGGTCGTGCCGGTCACCCGCATCGAGGATCGGGAACTTCAGCCGGGCCCTGTGGCCAAGAAGGCGCGCGAGCTTTATTGGGAATGGGCGCATTCGACGCCTGCCGGCTGACCTGTTAGGAACGATCGGCGCGAGTCGGAGTTGTCAAAGCGCACACCCGACCCCATCTGCGAGTCGCAAGATTTTCAACTGCTGCTACGAGGGAGACCGAATATGGCCTTTGAACTGCCAGACCTGCCCTATGACTACGAGGCATTGCAGCCCTACATGTCGAGGGAGACGCTCGAGTTCCACCACGACAAGCACCACAAGGCCTATGTCGACACCGGCAACAAGCTGGCGGCGGAAGCCGGCATGGACAACCTGTCGGTGGAAGAGGTCGTCAAGCAGTCCTTCGGCAAACACCAGACCCTCTTCAACAATGCCGGCCAGCACTTCAACCACATCCATTTCTGGAAGTGGATGAAGAAAGGTGGCGGCGGCACCAGCCTGCCCGGCGCGCTTCAGAAGGCCGTCGATAGCGACCTTGGCGGCTACGACAAGTTCAAGGCCGACTTCATCAACGCCGGCGTCACCCAGTTCGGCTCCGGCTGGGCATGGCTTGCGGTGAAGGACGGCAAGCTTGAAATCATGAAGACGCCCAACGGCGAGAACCCGCTGGTCCACGGCGGCACGCCGATCCTCGGCGTCGATGTGTGGGAGCATTCCTACTACATCGACTACCGCAACGCGCGGCCGAAATATCTAGAGGCCTTCGTCGATAACCTCATCAACTGGGACTACGTCCTGGAGTGTTACGAGAAGGCGAGCTGAGCGCAAGGCGCCAGCGGAGCGTTTGCAAAACCCGGCCTTGGCGCCGGGTTTTCTTTTGCTGGAATTTGAGTGGCCTGATTCGTCGGCATCTCACGAAAGCGTGATCGAGGCGGGCCCACATTTGAGCCAATCCCGCGCAGCGGTCGGTATGGTTGCGATGGGGTAACCTTCGGAGATAGCTGATGAAACGATTCGTGGTTTACGCTTCGGCGCTTTGCGCCCTCTTCATTTCTGCCGCCGCCGTGACGGCTGCGGACGATCCCATCGCCGTCCGCAAGGCGCTGATGCAGTCGAATGCGGCCTCGGCGGCGACGTCGGGCGCCATGCTGAAGGGGGAGCTAGACTACAACCCGGCCGTCGCGAAGGCCGCGCTCGCCACTTTCAACGCAAGCGCGCAAGCCTATGGCGACTATTTCCCCGAGGGCTCGGAGACGGGCGATGACACCACGGCCGCGCCGGCGATCTGGGAAAATCCCGAAGGATTTCAGGAGGCGCTGGGTAAGTTTCAGGCGGACGTTGCTGCGGCGCTCGAGGCTTCCGGCAAGGACGGTCCGGCGGACCTTGCTGCCTTTCAGCAGACGGTCGGTCCGGTGCTTTCCAACTGCCGCAGCTGTCACGAGGATTTTCGCATCCAGAACGACTGACGATCCATGCTGCGCAAGCTGCTTTATGCCGTCGTCCCGATTCTGGTCGCGGGCGGCATGTTCTGGCTTGTCACGGAGGCGGAGCGGCTTGACGCGGCACCCCTTGCCGATCTGCAGCCGGGCGATCCTAAGCGCGGCGAGCGCATTTTCCAGATCGGCGGCTGCGCCTCCTGTCACGCACGCCGGGGCGCCGAGGGAGTGGCGGAGCTGGAGCTTGCCGGCGGTCTTGCGCTCGAGACCACCTTCGGCATTTTCGTGGCGCCGAACATATCGCCCGACCCGGAGCATGGCATCGGCGCCTGGGACGAGGCTGATTTCCTCAACGCCGTGATGCGCGGCGTCTCCCCTGAGGGCGAGCACTACTATCCGGCGTTTCCCTACACGTCCTATGCGCGCATGGAGCCGCAGGACGTGGCCGACCTCTTCGCCTACTTGAAGACGCTGCCGCCGGTCGCCGAGGATGCGGCGGGCCATACGCTTTCCTTCCCCTACACGCTGCGGCGCGGCCTCGGGCTGTGGAAGCGCCTTTACCTGCGCGAGGAACCGGTGATCACCTTTCCCGCCGGCGCGCCGGAAGAGGTGCTGCGCGGGCGCTATCTGGCGGAGGGGGCGGGGCACTGCGGCGAGTGCCACACCCCGCGCTCCTTCATCGGCGGCCTGAAGGATGATCGCTGGCTGGCGGGTGCGCCGGCACTGGAGAGGGAAGGGACCGTGCCCAACATCACGCCGAGCCAGGACGGCCTCGGCTCGTGGTCCCCTGCCGATATCGTCTACTACTTCGAAACCGGCTTCACACCCGACTTCGATTCCGTCGGCGGCGCCATGGCCGCCGTGCAGAAGAACCTGACGAAGCTGCCGGCGGAGGATCGGGAAGCGATTGCAGCGTATTTGAAGGCGGTACCGGAAGTGGGGAAGAGCAAATAATGAATAGTGGATAGTGGATAGTGGATAGTGGATAGTGGATAGTGGATAGTGTGCCGCGTCGGCGCCCGTTCCCTACTCACCTCATCTCACTCTTCCCCACCGCCTTCAGCATGAATGCATAGCTGAACGCCACCTCCTCCAGCCTTGAAAAACGGCCCGAGGCGCCGGCGTGGCCGGCGTCGAGGTTGATCTTCAGCATGATCGGATTGCCGCCCGTATTGTTGTCGCGCAGGCGCGCCACCCATTTCGCCGGCTCCCAATAGGTCACCCTCGGATCCGTGAGGCCGGCCAGCGCCAGGACGGCGGGGTAGGGCCGCTCGCGCACGTTGTCGTAGGGCGAATAGGCGGCGATCGTCCGGTAGTCTTCCTCGCTGGCGATGGGATTTCCCCATTCGGGCCATTCGGGCGGGGTGAGCGGCAGCGTGTCGTCGAGCATGGTCTCGAGGACATCGACGAAGGGCACGGCCGCCACGATGGCGCGAAAGTCCTGCGGGGCCATGTTGGCGACGGCGCCCATCAGCATGCCGCCGGCCGAGCCTCCTTCGGCGACGAGCCGGTCGTGACCGGCGTAGCCTACCGCCATCAGATGGCGGGCGCAGGCGATGAAGTCGGTGAAGGTGTTCGGCTTCTTCTCCCGCTTTCCCTCCTCGTACCAGCCATAGCCCTTGTCCTTGCCGCCGCGGACATGGGCGATGGCGTAGACGAAGCCACGGTCGACCAGTGACAGGCAGTTGGTGCGGAAAGCGGCGGGGATGGTGATGCCGTAGGCGCCGTAGCCGTAGAGCAGGCAGGGGGCGGTACCGTCGAGTTCGAGGCCGCGGCGGTGGACGAGGGAGATCGGCACGAGTTCGCCGTCGGGTGCCACCGCCATCAGGCGGCGCGTGACATAGTCCTCGGGATTGTGGCCGGAGGGCACTTCCTGTGTTTTCAGGAGAGTGCGCCGGCGCGTGCGCATGTCATAGTCGAATTCCTGCGCCGGTGTCGTCATCGAGGAATAGGTGAAGCGGAAGGTCTCCGTGTCGTATTCGAGGGAGCCGTCGAGGCCCAGCGAATAGGCCTCCTCGTCGAAGTCGATCACATGCTCGTCGCCGCTTTCCCGCTCGCGCACAACGATACGCGGCAGGCTGTCCTTGCGCTCCAGGCGAACGAGATAATGCCTGAAGGCAAGGATCGACAGGATCAGCCGCCCCGGCTCGTGCGCCACCACTTCGCGCCAGTTGGCACGCGACGGGTCGGCGGCAGGCGCTGTCATGATCTTGAAGTCCTTGGCGCCGTCGGCATTGGTCAGAATGAAGAATTCCTCGCCCGCCGGCTCCATGTCGTACTGCATGCCCATCTCGCGCGCCGCCACCACGCGTGGGGCGGCCCTCGGATCGTCCGCAGGCAGAATGCGGTACTCGGTTGTCTCGTGGTCATGGACGCTGATGAATATCCAGTCGTCGAGCCGGCTGCCGAAGACATTCATGAAGAAACCGGGATCGGCTTCCTCGTAGATGAGCTGGTCTTTCCCGGCATCTTCGCCCAATGCATGGAAGAAGACCTTGGAGGGACGGTGGTTGTCGTCGAGCCGCGTATAATAGAAGCCGCTGCCGTTGGCATTGAAGGTGCCGGAGCCGCTGGCATTTTCCACCCGGTCTTCAAGATCGCTCCTTAAGGAGAGGTTGCGGACCCTGAGCGTGTAGAACTCCGAGCCCTTTTCGTCCGCTCCCCACAGAAGGTGCTTGTGGTTGGGCGAATGGCCGATGCCGCCGATATGGAAATAGGCTTTGCCTTCAGCCTCCTTGTCGCCATCGAGCAACACCTCCTCCGCGCCGCCTTGGCGCGGCGTGCGGAAGAAGCGCGGATGCTCGCCGCCCTCCCGGTAGGCGCTGCCGTAGGCATAAGGGCCGTCCTTCATGGGAACGGAGGAATCGTCCTCCTTGATGCGGCCCCTCATCTCGGCAAAGAGCGTCTTCTGCAGCGCCTCCGTGCCGGCCATGAGCTGCTCGTGATAAGCATTCTCCGCCTCCAGGTGGGCGCGGATATCGGCAGCGAGCAGGGACGGGTCCTTCAGCACTTCCTGCCAGTTCTCGGCCCTGAGCCAGCCATAGTCGTCCGTGCGGGTGGTGCCGTGGCGGGTGTCCTGGTGTGGGCGCTTTTCCGGGCGGGGCGCCGGGAGAGAGGGGAAGGCGGCCTTCTGCGGCATGGTGGGCGGGATCCTTGTCGAAGGGGAGAATCTGAGAGGTGCCGAGTCGTATCGAAATGAACAGGGCCTTTGGCTTCGGTTCAAGGAGTAATCGCTATCGATGGTCGAAGTAAGGTGGGCTCGGTGGGGCTGCCGCCCGACACCGCAGATATCCCCTATCGCCCTATCCTTGGCCGATAGTCCTCCGCCCCCCAGTGCAGTACCGAGCGCCTGCGCGGGCGGGACTGTGGCTCGTAATGGCGGCTGAGGGCGGCAAGCGCGGTCTTCAGCACCACCTTGGCGGAGCGCACCGGCCAGCCGCGTTCAGCTTCCACGCGCTCCAGTCCCTTCAGGAAGCAGCAGACATCGACGAGCACGCCGGAGAGCTCCGGTCCCACCGCGACAAGCGCCTGGTCGACCCGCTGGCGCGCGGCAAGGGCGGCGTCCGTGAGGTCGGCGATGCCGTTATCGCCGCCGCGCCGGCCATCCGCCACCGCCGCACTCCAGTTGGCGCCAAGCCGCGGCATGATGCGACCGCGCGTATAGTCGGTGCGCAGGCGTTCGCCGGCACGGAACTCGTTGTCGTCGAGGAAAGGCGTGCCGTTCTTCGTCCGCCTTCGGGCCAGTTGCGCCAATGGGGATTCGGAGAAATCGACCTGGACCGTGCGTGCACCTGTCTCGGTCTGCAGCGTGCGGGTGCCGAGGTCCATGTGCTGGGCGCGAAAAGGCGCATCGCCCGCGTCCGTGCGTTTTGCGAGCGCCCGGCCCTCCGGTGAAAGGGCAAGCCCCGCGCCTTCCCTCCGCATCACGCCGTCGCGCACCAGCGCGGCCAGCGTTGCGGTGGCGGCCGATACCATGCCGCGCTCGCCGCCGTCGAGCAGGACCGTGCCCTCCTTGGCTGCAGCGCGCAGGACGGCAGGACCCGCGGCGAGGAAGCGTACAACACGCGCCCGTTCCTTGCGCGCCCGCGCCGAACCGATCTCCGCCCGCCTCAAGGAAGCACCTCCGTCTGCCGGAAGGCCGCCGCCGTAACGCGCTCGACCATGTGCACGATGCGGTCGAGATCCTCGTCGTCACGCATGTCCTCGACGAGGTGGCAGGCATGCTTGACAGTGGTGCGGTCGCGGCCGAAGCCCTGGCCGACCTCCGTCATCGTAAGCCCCAGCACCACGTGGGTCACATACATGCCGATCTGCCGCACCCGCGCCACGCTTTCAGTACTCCTGCCGGGCTGGCGCAGCTCGCGTCCGCTGACATTGAAAAGAGCAGCGACGATGTCCATCACGCATTCGCAGACGTCCATCACCCGCTCGTCGGTCACCGGGCTTAGCCTGCGTATATAGGCTTGGGCGAGCGCAGTCGGATCCTGCATTTCGTTTTCGTCCGGTATCGGGCTTGCGGCGGTCAAAGGCACGGAACGGATCCCTCCCACTGAAAAAAAGGAATAAATTCCTTATACCGTTGCCGGCTGTGAGCGTGAACAAAAAAGGAACAAAAATCGAAGCGTGTTAGCTTATCCTGTTGTTTAAACAGGGGATTTTATTTTATCGCAAAAAAAATACAGCGAATTTATCCCCGCGGCGCACATCCCTCGCACACTGGGGCTCCAACAGATGGAGGTTGTGCGCATGAGTGTGTTTCAGGAAGAAGCCAAGACATTCCGCCGGGCAAAGGAACTCCAGGTGGCGGAGGCGCGGCAATGCGCGGTATTCTTCCTCGCTTCGGGGATAGATCTGGCGGCGGCCCTAAAGTCCTCGGGAAAGGAAAGGACGGCGATCCTGGCACGGCTTACCCGGCTGATCGAGCGGGAGCGGCTGAAGGGCATGCGGCGGCACTGGGGTTATGACCTCAACCGCCACATCGCTCTCAAACAGGTCTATGACCGGTTGAGGGTGGGCGTCGCCGGGGCAAGGGAATTGGGGGCTGAAAGGAAACCTCCCCGGCGCCGCTTCAGCTCGGTGCGGGCTCAAAAAAGGCAAAAGCGGCACCCTGGGGCGCCGCCTTTCGAAAGCACTCAGCAGCGATGAAGCGCTACTTCTTCTTCGGCTTGCGCCCGAGGCCCATCTTCTTCGCCAGCTGCGAGCGGGCCACGGCATAGCTCGGCGCAACCATCGGATAGCTGGGGTCGAGGCCCCACTTCTCGCGATACTGCTCCGGCGTCAGGCTGTAGTGCGTCATAAGGTGGCGCTTCAACGACTTGAATTTCTTACCGTCTTCAAGGCAGATGATGTAATCGTCGTGCACCGAACGCTTCGGATTGACTGCCGGCTTCGGCTTCTCAGTCGGTGCCTGCTCGCTGGTACGGTTCACCTTGCCCAGCGCCGTATGAACGTCGGCAATCAGGTTCGACAGCTCCGAAACGGGAACAGGATTGTTGCTAACATAAGCAGCGACAACATCTGCCGTCAGTTCGATAAGCACTTCATCATTTTTTGTCTGTGGTTCGTCCATGTTCACTACCCTACCCCAATGTCATCAATGATCCGACACCGCGCCTTCTACATATGGCGGCATTCAAACACCCATTTACTTATTCTTATCAGTGCCAGCATACAAGCACAACGGGTTATTCACGCTTTGATATATCCCGTCAACTCACAATTTCTATCGGGCACCGGCATGCTCTATATTTGTTATACTTGCTTCCAGTTTTGATGAATTTCGGTTTGGCCGTTGCCATGGCGTCGGCCAACGGCTCTACGACAATGGAGCCGGACTGTGGCCGCGACGGGTCAGGAAGAGCGGGGCTTGGGCTGTTTCTTTCCGTTCGGCGCTTCGGCCATGTCGTCGTGCACCGAACCTTCCCACAGGCGGTAGCCGGCAGCGTAGGCGGCCTTGGCCAGGAGATGGGCGGAGATGGGCGCCGTCAGCAGGAGGAAGATGATCGCCGCCAGCGCCCGCGTCACCGTCGAATGATCCTGGGCGAACAGCGCGAGGGCCAGCAGAAGCACGCCGGCGCCCAGCATACCCGCCTTCGAGGCGGCATGCATACGCGAGTAGAGATCCGGCAGGCGCAGAAGCCCGATGGCGGCGGCGAAGGTGAAGAAGGAGCCGACGAGCATTAACGAGCCCACGAGGAGGTTTTGCAAAAGCTCAATCATCGCTCTTCTCCACGAATTGCCCACGTGCCTCGTCCGAGATGAACTCTTCCTCGTAACGTCGGCTCATCACGAAGCGGGCGAAGGCGACGGTGGCCAGGAAGCCGACGAGGCCGAGCGCGATGGCGATATCGAGGTAGAGTGTGTAGCCGGTGCGGATGCCGATGACGACGATGAAGCCGATGGCGATCGTCACCAGCATGTCGAGCCCCAGGATCCGGTCGGGCAGGCTGGGGCCGATGACGACGCGCAGCACCGTGAGCAGGAAAGACAGGCTCAGGATGGCGAGCGCCGCCTGCTCGGCGAAGGCGAGGAAATCCTGTCCGGCAATCATCGGAACGCCTCCATGATCCTGCGTTCGAAGCCCTGCGCGATGTCGCGCCGGAGCGCGTCCGGATCGGAGCAGTCGATGGCGTGGATGTAGAGGAACTTGCGGTCCTCCGACACATCGACCGACAGCGTGCCCGGCGTCAGCGTGATGAGGTTGGCGAGAAGCGTGATCTCGAAATCGCGGTCGGCCTTCAGCGGAAAGGCGAAAATGCCGGGCTTCAGATCCATGCGCGGTGACAGCACGAGCACCGCCACCCGCCAGGCCGAAAGCACCAGTTCGTAGAGGAACAAGGCGGCGAGCGCGATAAGCTTGAAGCCGCGCCGGAAATAGCCGAGCGAACCCACCTGCTCGCGTATGAGATAGAGCGCCAGCGCGCCAAGCAGGAAGCCGAAGACGATATTGGCGAACGTGAAGGAGCCGGTGATCGCGGCCCAGATCAGCGCCAGGAGGATGTTGATGAGATAAAGGGTCATTGCGCCGCCCCCTCGGGGAAGACCGTGCCGATATAGGCTGGCGCGTCGAGGATGGCGCTCGCCGCCCGTTCAGCGACGCTGATCACCGGGTCGGGATAAAGGCCCATGACCACCACCGGCAGGGAAAGCACGGCAAGCGCCACATAGCCCAGATACGGCGAGGCCGGAGTCTCGGGGCCTGCCACCACCCGCGGCCGCCAGATGGTGAGGATGAAGACACGACCGAGCGCCAGCGTGGTGAGAAAGCCGGTGGCCAGGATGGCGAAGGCAAGCCAGGGCTGGCCGGAATCGAGCGAGGCCCGCACCAGCATGACCTTCGGCCACAGCCCCGAGGCCGGCGGCAGGCCGGCCGCCGCCAGCATCAAGAGCAGCGCAAAGGCGGCGACCAGGGGATTTGAGGCATAGAGGCCGGAAAGCTTGCTGAGCGAATAGCTGCCGCCGAGGCCATTCATCACCCCGGCGAGCAGGTAAAGCGCCGTCATGACGATCATCGAATGGAAGGCGTAGAATACCGTGCCGGCGAGGCCTTCCGAAGTGCCTAGCGCGAGGCCCGCCAACATGACGCCGACGCCGGAGATGACAACGAAGCCGAGCACGCGGCGCAAATCCGTCTGCGCCAGCGCGCCCATAATGCCGATCACCATCGTCGCCGCCGCCACCCAGGCGATGAGGCCGGACAGGAGCTCGAGTTCCGGCGGGAAGAGCATCACCAGCGTGCGTAGCAGCGCGTAGACGCCGACCTTGGTCAGTACGCCGCCGAAGAGCGCGGCAGTGACGATCCGCGGCGTATGGTAGGAGGCGGGCAGCCAGAAATTGACCGGGAAGGCGGCCGCCTTCATGCCGAAGGCGAGCAGGTAGAGCACGGCAAGCGTGGTGAGCGGCGCGTTCTCTCGCAGCCCGTCCGCCTTGCGGGCGATATCGGCCATGTTGAGCGTGCCGAAGGTGCCGTAGAGGAGGGCGGTGGCAGTGAGGAACAGCGTTGTGCCGACGAGGTTGAGGATGGCGTATTTGGTCGCCCCGTCGAGCTGCTTGTGCTGCGAGCCCAGCACCAGGAGGCCGAATGAGGAGATGAGGAAGACCTCGAACCACACATAGAGGTTGAAGATGTCGCCGGTCAGGAAAGAGCCGCCGACGCCGGCCATCATCAACATCATGAAGGGGTAAAAGCCGTAGCGCCGGCCCACCGCGCCGATGTCGGCAGTGGCGAAGAGAGCGCAGACGACTGCCACCAGCGTGGCGACCAGCGCAAGGGATGCGCCGAGCGCATCGGCCGCGAACGAAATGCCGAAGGGCGGCAGCCAGCGCCCCATGGTCATCACCAGCGGGCCCTGGTCGAGCACGCGCGCCAGAAGACCGATATTGCACAGAAGAGCGGCAAGGAGGCCAGCCACGGCAAGGCCCGCATGCAGCCGCGTCTCGTGGCGCACCATCAACAGGATGGCGCCGGTGACGATGGGGATTGCCACCGGCCCCACCACCAGCCAATCGGCGGGCGTGGCGGGCGCCAGCACCATGGCTCCCGAAAGATCGACTGCTTGACCGGGTTCGATTGCCATTGGCGCCTCAATATCCGAGCGGCGGGAGGGCTTCGCCCTCGGGCTCGGCGACCCGCATGCCGTCCGTGTCGTCTGTGCCCAGCTCCTGATAGGCGCGGAAGGCAAGGACCAGAAGGAAAGCGAAGATGGAAAACGAGATGACGATCGCCGTCAGGATGAGCGCCTGCGGCAGCGGATTGGCTGTGATCCGGTCGGGCGTGTCGAGGCCCTCGGGGATGATGGGCGGCACTTCGCGCACGACCCGGCCCGCGGTGAAAATCGTCAGGTTCACGGCGTTCGAGAAGATCGCCACGCCGAGAAGGATGCGGATGATGTGCTTGGACAGCATCAAGTAGATCGACACGGCGAAGAACACGGCGACCGTGGCGGCAAGGATGGTTTCCATCACGCGTGCTCCCTTTCCTCAAGCGCCAGCGCGATGGAGGTGATCGAGCCGACGACGACGAAATAGACGCCGATGTCGAAGAACAGCACCGTCGAGATGTCGACGGGCAGCCCCAAAACGTCGATCTCGGTCCATTGGCCGGTCAGGAAGGGCATGTCCATGAACAGCGACACCCCGCCCGACAGCGCCGAGACAAGCAGGCCGAAGCCGGAGATGGCCATCGGGTGGAAGTAGAGCGCGCGGCGCACCGGCGCCACGCCGCAGGCGATGCCGTAGATGGCGAAGGCGGAAGCGGCGATCAGACCGCCGATGAATCCGCCGCCCGGCTCGTTGTGGCCGCGCAGGAGCACAAAGATGGAGAACAACACCATGAGGCTGGCGAGATAAGGCGCGATGGTGCGGAAGATCAGGGTGTGCATGTCATGCCTCCACCTTTTCCACGGCCCTGGCCGGCTGCTTTTCTGCCTTGAGGGGCGCAACCCCCGGGCGGATGCGCACGAGCGCCAGGATGGCGAGCCCGGCGATCATCACCACGGCGATCTCGCCCAGCGTGTCGAGGCCGCGGAAGTCGACGATGATGACGTTGACGATGTTGCGGCCGTGGGCGATGACGCGGGCGTTCTCGGCGAAGAAGACGCTAAGGGTGTCGTCGAACGGTACTTGCGTGACGCGCAGCAGGATGAGGCCGAGGCCGGCACCGCACAGGGCGGCAATCGAGATGTCGAGCATCTTTTGGCCGGTCGGCCGGTGATCTGCCGGTGACAGCCTTAACCGTGTCATGACGAGGGCCAGGATGACCACCGACAACGTTTCCACCATGAATTGGGTGAAGGAGAGGTCGGGCGCACCGAGCAGCATGAAGATCAGCGCCACGGCGAAGCCCTGGATGCCGAGCGAGACGATGGCCGTCAGCCGGTCGCGTGCGTGGAGGACCGCGGCAAGGCCGATGAAGCCAATGGCAAGCACCGCCAGTTCGTAGAACGGCAGGGAGGGCAGCGCGGGCATTGTCGGCAATTCACCGAAGGCGACCATCGGCACGAAAAGGGCGGCGGCCAGCGCGATGAAGGTCGCGGTCATGTAGACGTCGAGGCGCCCGCCCTGGACGATACCGGTGACGAAGGCCGAGAGCCGCACCGTGCCGCGCACGGCCTGGTCGAAGCCGCGGTCCGGGCCCCAGCCGATGGCGGTGAGCGTCGCCGCCATCGCCGCGCGCCCGCGCTCCAGCGTGAGATAGCAGGCAATGCCGAGGGCGATGGTGAGCGCCGACAGAAGAAGCGGCAGGCCGATATGCGGGACCACGGAAATTGACACGGAAAGAGGCTCACCCGCCACGGCGCTGGCCATGGGGCTGGAGACGAAACGGTGGCTGAGGTCCGAAAAAAGCGCGGCCAAGAGGCCATCCACGGCCAGCACCAACGGTCCGAGCCACAACAATACCGGCCCTTCGTGCGGCGCCTTCGGCATCTTCACCCTCGCGCCGGTGAAGGGCTTGAGCGCCACCGCGAAACCGATGGCGAACATCAGGGCATTACCCAGCACCGCGGTGAGCGTGAGCAATATGCTCCAGCCGCTGGCGAAGCCGAGCCCGGCATAGATCTCTTCCTTGGCCAGGAATCCGAAAAACGGACCCAGGCCGCCCATCGAAAGCGCGGCGAGCACAGCCGCAATGAAGGTGACCGGCATGGCACTGCCGATGCCGCCGACCTTGGTGATGTCGCGGGTGCCCGTCTCATGATCGATGGCGCCGGCGACCATGAAGAGCGCACCCTTGAACATGGAGTGCGCCACCAGATAGAGCACCGCGGCCTCCACCGCGACCTCGGAGCCAAAGCCGGTCAGCATGACGAGCAGCCCCAGCGAAGCGACCGTCGTGTAGGCGAGCATCAGCTTGAGGTCGGTCTGGCGCAGCGCCAGAAGCGTGCCGATGATGAGCGTCGTACCGCCGAAGACGGGCAGGATCGTCTCCCACGCCGGCGTTTCACCCATCACAGGGTTAAGGCGCATGACGAGATAGACGCCCGCCTTCACCATGGTGGCCGAATGCAGGTAGGCGGAAACCGGGGTGGGCGCTTCCATGGCGTTGGGTAGCCAGAAATGAAACGGGAACTGCGCCGATTTGGTGAACGCACCGCCAAGAACCAGGAGGAGCGCCGCCATGTAGAGCGGCGCCGCACGCAGAACCTCGCCCTCGGAAAGGAGCGCCGAGAGGGAAGCGGCGCCGGTGATGTTGGCAATGACCAGAAGCCCCGCCAGCAGCGACAGTCCGCCCAGCCCCGTCACCACCAGCGCCTGGAGCGCGGCGCGGCGCGAGGCTTCGCGCGAATGGTCGAAGCCGATCAGGAGGAAGGAGGTGATCGAGGTGAGTTCCCAGAAGACGAACAGCATCAGAAAGGAATCGGCCACCACCAGCCCCTGCATCGACCCCATGAACATGAGGATGAAGGAGAAGAAGCGCCCCAGATGCGGGTGGCCTTTGAGATAGCCGCCCGAATAGAGAACGATGAGCGTGCCGATGCCGGAGATCAGGAGGGCGAAGGTGAGCGACAGGCCGTCGAGATACCAGGAGAAGTCGACGTCGAGGCTTTCGATCCAGGCGTAGCCGCCGGCGACCGTCTCTCCCTCCGCGACCGCCCCTAGGAAGCTGGTGAAGTGGTAGAAGATGAAAGCAGGAAAGAGCGCCAGGACCCAGGCAGCGTTATGCCCGAAGACGCGGGTCAGGAACGGGGCTGCAGCGGCGCCGAGAAAGGGCAGGATCAGCACAAGGAATGTCAACCACTGCCCGTCCGCTGCCATGGGTTCCCCTCGTTCGATGTTTTGCAGCCTGCGATCCGGGTAAGATGATGAATACGCTTCGATCGCCGCCGTGACATAGACGTTCGCGTCAAGCGGGGCAAGGAGGGCGCGGCAATCCGCGCGGTTATTCACGAATTGTCGGCGCGAATTGCAAGATGGATGGCTGCAAAAGCGAGTTTTTGAACCCCATATAAGCGGCGGCACGAACGGGAGCATCGATCATGACGAGCAAAACGCGGTTGAAGGTTGAGAAGTCGGACGCCGAGTGGCGCGAACAGCTTACGCCCGAGCAGTATCACGTGACGCGGGAGGAGGGCACCGAGCGTGCCTTTACCGGCCCTTACTGGGACAACAAACGCCCGGGCCTTTACCGCTGTGTGAATTGCGGACGGCGGCTCTTCAAGTCCGAGACGAAATACGATTCCGGCACGGGCTGGCCGAGCTTCTATGCGCCGGTGGAGGATGAGGCGGTATCGCTCAACGAGGACCGCTCGTGGTTTTCCACGCGCACGGAGGTACGCTGCGCGGACTGCGACGCGCATTTGGGCCATGTCTTCAACGATGGGCCGGAGCCGACAGGGCTGCGCTACTGCATGAACGGGCACGCGCTGGATTTCGAGGAGCGGTGAGAGACCGCTTGGGAATTCTACCGCGGCGGGCACCCGTCGCGGTTTTCTGCGCTTCCGGTGTTCATGTACCCAATGTACGCTCCGCTACGCAGCGGCCATCGCCATCTCCGCCTCCTGGCGGATGCGCTGGATCATGGCGCGCAGGCCGTTGGCACGCTGCGGGGTGAGGTGTTCGTCAAGGCCCAGCGCACGCAGGGTGTCATCGGCGTCGGTGGTCAGTATCTCGCTGGCGCGGCGGCCGCTGAAGAGCGCCATCATGATCGCCACCAGCCCGCGCACGATGTGCGCGTCGGAATCGCCCTTGAAGGTGATGAGCGGATCGCGGCCTTCGCCGATCTCGGTATGAAGCCAGACCTGGCTGACGCAGCCGCGCACCTTGTGGCGGTCGTCGCGCGAGGCTTCGGGGAACGCCGGCAGGTCGTTGCCGAGCTCGATGATATAGCGGTAGCGCTCCTGCCAATCGTCGAGGAAGGCGAAGTCGTCCCGGATGGTGTCGATACCAGTCATCATAGCCCGCATATAGTGATTATGCGGGCGGGCGTCACGGGAAAAGTCCGGCTTTCGAAGCACGTGACGCCGGATTATTCGGCCGGAGCGATGCTGCCGGTGGCGGTCACCTGCGGTTCTTCCCTCGGCTCTTCGACCATGTCCGCTTGGGGCACGGCCTCGTCGTCGATCAGACCTTGAGCGATCCGCATGCCTTCCCTGGCGCGCGCGGTGATGGTGTGCACGGCGGTCTTGGCGGTGGCGCAGACGTCGGGCTGGCGTCCGCAGATGCCGGCGACGTCGCGCACGGCGTCGCGGGCCGCCACCAGCGCCTGCAGCGGACCGACCTGCTCGGCCTCCGGCCCTTCTCCCGTGTTGAGCGGGATGAAAAGAAGCACCAGCGAAAGCCAGAAGGCACAACGGATCAGGAATCCCATGGCTTCAGTCCTCACATCCGCCCCGCGGGTCGGGGCTTCCCCGGTAGCGACAGTGGCAGAGGCGCGCAAAAGAGCTCTTGAGAAATTGGCTAAAATTGGAGGCAAATGGCTGGAAAATTCGAAAATGTCGGGATTCGAAACGAATTTCTTTCAAAGGCGCGTCGTGGCCGCAACCTCTGTGTAAGCATCTAAGGAATTGCGCGGATTGCGGGATTCGGCTCGGGCGGCTTCTCGGCGAGTGGCGGAGGCGGGCGGGTGGCGGCCCGAATCCGGCGATCATTTGTTAACCATGTACGCATTCCCTTGCCCGCATTTCCCCAGATCAGCCACGTTTCAGGCCTTGCGGTGCCTTTCCCGGGTGCCCGTTTATCCTTTCCTTAAAGGCTGGATGCGAGTGTCCCGACCAGAACAAGAGCCCGTCAAACGGACACGAGCGAGCGCGTCGAGTTGAGCACACGAGCGTCCCTTTCCACGAACTGGCCGGAGAGCCTGAAAGCGGCCTGCGAACGCCTGCTGCATCCCTCCGTCATGGGGGCGGATGAGCGCGCGCGACAGCGGCGGCTTTTGGCAGCGCTTTTGGCGGGGCCGGTGCTTGCAGCGATCGCCACCGCGCAGGCGATGCCGCTGCATGGCGGTGGAGCAGGTGCGTTCGCTTCCGTATTCATGGTATTCGGTGCCGGCCTTCTGGCGGCCTTCGCGCTGATCGTCACCGGTCGCCGCCGGCTGGTCGAACCTGCCTCGCTCATGCTCGCGGCTGTGGCGGTCGGTGTCTTGACGGCCGCCGGCGGCGGGCTTTCCTCGCCGCTGACGGCGATGGCGGCTGCACTTGCCGTGGAGGCGGGCTGGATCGGGCGAACGAAGAGGGCACTCGGCTTCGGGTTGATGGCGGCCGGCTCGGCCATCGGGCTCGGCGCGGCGTTGAGCGCGACGGTCTTTGCCGACGCGGTGCCCGCCTCGGCCTGGCTGTGGGCCGTGCCGCTTCTTTACGTGGCGACGCTTCTCGCCCGGCTGCCGCTGATTGGCGAGCGCGAGGCTGCTGCCGGACCTAAAGGCCGGCCTATCGAGGAGATTATCGGCGCGGCGGTCCTGCGCATGCAGCAGGGCGGCGACGTGGTTGAGGCTTCGCCGCAGGCGGAGGCGTTGTTTGCCGTGGCGCCGGAGATGCTTTTGGGAACGGGATTTTTCGACCGTATCCACGTGGCCGATCGCATCGCCTATCTGCAGGCGCTGGCCGATCTGCGCGAGGGGGCGGACCGGCGCGTTGTACGCATGCGCATGCGCACACCGGCACAAGCCGGCGTACCGGCGGGTGCGTGCTACCGTGCGCTGATCGCCGATATCGCCGCCGAGCCGGACGGGAGCGGGCTTGTCGCCGTCGTGCGCGACGATGCCGCGACGGCCGAGCTGGAGGCCGCACTTGCGAGCGCCAAGGATGCCGCCGATAGCGCCACGTTGGCGAAGGACCGTTATCTCGCCTCCGTCAGCCACGAGCTGCGCTCGCCGCTCAACGCCATTCTCGGCTTCTCCGATGTGCTGGCGAACGAGATGTTCGGCCGTTTCGCCAACGACAGGCAGCGCGAGTATGTCGGCCTCATCCGCGAGGCGAGCGGGCACCTCCTGTCGGTGGTGAACGCCATTCTGGATGTCTCGAAGCTGCAGTCCGGCGCCTATGCGCTGGAGTCGCATCCGTTCCGCTTCGAGGAAGCGTTGCAGTTCTGCCTTGCGATGTCGGCGCGCGAGGCGGAGGCGAAGTCGGTGGCGCTGAAAGCCGATATCGCCGAAGACATCGGCGTGGTGAACTGTGATCGCCGCGCCGTCCAGCAGGTGCTCATCAACCTTTTGTCCAACGCGGTGAAGTTCACGCCGGCGGGCGAGGTGAGGGTGACGGCACGGCGCAGCGGCGGCCGGCTGGAGCTCGATGTGAGCGATACGGGCATCGGCATGTCGGCGGAGGACCTGGAGCGCGTCGGCACGCCCTTCACACAGGTACAGAACAGCTATACGCGCCAGGGCACGGGGCTCGGCCTGGCGCTGGTGAAGGGGCTGGTGAAGCTCTCCGGCGGCGCCATGAGCATCGAGAGCGCGCCGGGCACGGGAACGCGGGTGCACGTCTCGCTGCCGGCGGGCGGCGTCAAGGGCGATGGCGGGGAGGAAGAATGCATCGCGATAGGCGGAGCGAACTTGAACAGTGAGTGGAACGATGACGCGTTACGCAAGACGGCCTGAACACGGCGGAGACGAAGGGGGGTGGCTGCGCGCCGGGCTTTCCGGACTGGGTGCGGTGATCGCGCGCAATCCGGCGGCGGTCGGTGGGACGACGGCCTTTTTCGTGTCCCTGGCCTTCGTTTCGGCAAATGCGCTCTGGTATCAGCCGCAGGTGCACCCCAACGCTTTCGTGTCGACGCGGGCGCCGGCTTTCACCGCAGCGCCCGAGCCGGAGATCGCGCCGGAGGAGACGCCGAGTCCTGCCGCCGCCCCCCGCGAGGAGGTGCGCGCGGTGACGGGCGGCGAGGGAGCGCCGAAGGCCGAGGCCGAGCCGGCACCGGAATCGACGGGTTCGGTGGCGGAGGACAGCGGCGACGCCACCGTGCGCTCCGTGCAGAAGGTTCTGAGCGATCTGGGGCTTTATCGCGGACCCGTGGACGGGCTGACGGGGCCACAGACGCGTGGGGCGGTGGAAAACTACCGCCGCATCGTCGGGCTGGAGCCCGGTACGGAGATCGATTCGCCTCTGCTGAGCCAGCTCGGGCTGGAGGGCCGGACGGCAACGGTGGAAACGGCAGTTCCGGCGCCGAAGCCGGCGCCACGGCCCGCGCCGGAGCAGAGCGATCCGGTGCAGACGGCCTCGCTCGACGGCGGGGCTGCTGGGGCAGCCGGCGGCGATCCGGTGATCAAGCGCGTCCAGGCCGGGCTGAAGGCTTTCGGCAATGACGGTATCGAAGTGGATGGTGTGATGGGTGAGAACACCCGCTCGGCGATCCGCGAGTTCCAGTCGCTGTTCGGCCTGCCGGTGACCGGCGAACCCGATCAGGCGTTTCTGGCCAAAATGCGGGAGATCGGGCTGACGAATTGACGGACGGTATCCGCATCTTCGGTTGCAGCAAATGCTTTCTTCAACTTAAGGATGAAGTTGAAGATCTGCGGGTAACGGATTCTGCCGCTAGAACAATTCAGGCCTTGGCCGAGCACGCCGATGCCTCCCTCGTCTGCCGGTATTGCCTTGCAAGTGCAGCCGGTATCCTGGATCACAGGCTTAAATCAGCGAGCACCAACGGGAAGGCCGCATAGCCATGCGTGTGACCAGCGAATTATGGGTTTCAGCACTGGTGAGGCGTGTCTTCGCCGATGGCGGCTTTGCAGCAGTGAGGCGCAAGGGAGCGCGGGAGGCGGGGGCGATCTTCATCATCCGGCGCACGCGGCTGGGGGAATTGGAGTTTTATGCTCCCGCGCCGCAGACGAGCTATGACGAGGCGCGGCCCAGCGAGCGGCAGTTCGTTCGCGTGACGGCGGCCATCGAGGAGGACGCGGTGGAGAAGCGGTTGGAGCGCGAGATGCGCTTCGATCCGGATGTCTGGGTGGTGGAGGTGGAGACTGCGGACGAGCTCGACGGCTATCTGGCGGTTGCCACCGAGTGAGCCGCGACGGGCTGCCGGTCTTCCGGCCGGTCCTTACAGCGCCAGTCCTCGACCTTTTTCCGGGCCACCTCTGTGCTCATGGTGGCATAGCGTTCGATGAAGAGGCGAATCGCGGCGGCGTGGACGACCTTGGCCGGGAAGATGGCGGCGGTGACGAGGAAAGCCTGCTCCACGGTCAGTTGCAGGGCGCAGAGGCCCGTGAGCAGGTCGGCGTAACCGATGCCGGAGGTCAGCCGGCGGGTCCGCTCTGCCGAGATGTCGAGGGAGCGGGCGAGGGTGGTAGCGAAGAGCTGCCTGTCGCCGGAAAGCGCGGCCTCGCGCAGGGCGGTATAGGCCTGGTCAGGGTCGGGAGTTGGCTGTTCATCACCTGCTTCGCCACTCTCTGCCGGATCGCCCACTGGCGGTGCTTCCTGCATCAGGTCGCGGAGCTGGCAGCGGATCGCCTCCAGCGCATCGACTTCCGGCTCGGTCCTCTCGGCGATCTCGGCTTCGCTTTCGGCGCGGGCGACGAGCGCCCGGATGAGGGCGGCGATGACCGGGTTGAGGCCGTCGCGGCGGGCAATGGCCTTGGCGTGCGGCAGGCCGTGGCGGCCGATCAAGGCAATGAGGTCGACGTCGGAAAGCGCACCTGAGCGAACGAGGAGGGGGGCGGAGGTTTCCACCGGCTCTTCGGCAAGACGCCGGACGAGATCCCGGGGAGCGGGGTCGCACTCGGAAAGTGCTGCGGCGGCGAAGCGGCGCGCCTCGGCGGGCACGGCATCGAACAGGCCGAGCGCCAGATCGTCGAGCTGCGCGAGCTCGCGCTTCGTGGGGCGGGAGAGCGTGCAGAAGGCGGAGACGGCGGCACGGAACAGCCGCTCGCAGTTGCGCGGGCCTCCTCCGAACGCGATATGCCTGAAGTCCGCGGTGGACACGCCTTAACGCCTGATACTCAAGAACACTTGTGTCGGTGGGACGCGGCCTGGCTGCGCAGGCGGCCTCCCGGCTCATCGTTCAAATTATCGGCAATGCGTTAGCGACCCATTAACCCCGAAATTAAGGGTTGCGTTCACCATTCAGCGTTAAGGAGCCGTTAACCATGAGAGGCGTTTGATGCGGATGGAGGCGTTGCGTACCATTCCGGCCCGAAGCGGGGGACGTAAACATGGCAACTATCCTGAACTTCAAGCGCGTGGCGCCGCGGCCCACCCGGCGTCTGCCGGTCCCCAAGGGCGGGGCGGCGATCATCATTTTTCCCGGTGTGCGCTACGAGCGCAGGGACGGCGGCAAGGAGACGCCTTTCCGCCCGCACCAGGAGTGCAAGCGCCGCTGAATTTCAGCCCAAAGGCCGCGGTTCGCAGCTTATGCCGTTGAGGAAGGCGGTGGCGGCACCTTCCCAGGTTTCGTCGGGCACGAAGACGCGCAACAGCAAGATGCCTTCCTCGACATCGGTCTCGATGAAGACGGACTGGCCGAGGTCGGAGGCAAAGCGGGTGCGCATGCGCTGCATCTGCGCCTGCGTGAGAACCGTGAAATCGAGCGTCCCGTCGGGTGTCGCCCGGTCGCTGATGGAAAAGACGTTGAGGCCCTGGTGGTCATAGACGGACATGGACCAGAAGGGCACCGAGCCTTCGCCGCGCACATGGAGCGAACCGCGCGAAAGGTCGAACCGGCAGGCGGCCGCCTCGATGAAGGGATCGGCGGGAACGGGCACCTGTTGGGCGAGCCTTTCGCGGTCAAACCGCACGGTGTCATAGGGCTCGGCGACTGCCGAAAGCCGCGTCCACGCGTCGCGCACCGAATAGCTCGGCAACAGGAAAAGGATGGCGAGGTGAACGATGCCGGCGCCGACGAGACCGAGGAGGAGGGCGTAGGGAAGTCTAGCCATCGCAGGTCGTCCTGGTGATCCTCGGCAGGGAGAGCTCCTCGACCCGTGCGCCGGAAGCGACAGGCGTGTCGAACAGGGTCAGCACGAGCCGCATCGGCCCGTCGCCGGTGACGGCCAGCCAGTTGGATGGCACCGGATGGCGGGAGACGACGATGGAAAAGCCGTTGTCGGAATGGCGCAGCACCATCTGCGAATGAAGAGCGGCACGGCGGCGCTTGAAGGGCGGCAGCAACGCGCCTTCCGGGCCGGCCGCATAAAGGGTCCAGAAACGAGAGGTGGGCATCGGCCCTTCGATCCTATAGGCGCACTCGCGCCGCAGGCTGCGGCCGTTCGAATCCCGCCCGGCGGTGAACGTGATGCCCTCCGAGCGGCCCAGCGGAATGCCGCCCTGGCGGGCGAAGCGGGCGCGCGAATAAGGATCGGCCTCGCGCGTTCCCACACTCGGAAACGCCGTCCATGGGCCGGCGCTGACGGCGCCCACGGGGCGCGCTTCCTCGAGCATCATCCAAACGCTGGCGGCACCACCGCCGACCGCGATGGTAAGCGCGAGGAGGGTCAGGAAAAGCGTCTTCAACATGGGAGGCCGGTGTTTGCGGTGGTGGCGACGCTCGTGATACTTTCATGCACCTTTCCGATTCAACCGAAACCTCATCCTGCCCGGCGAGCGCCTGTGGTGCAATATTCTCAAAGGGCCGACAGGGTCTCCGGTCCGGCGGTGGGTTTCAGCGGCGGGGCGCGGCGGAAATGTTCCGCCATGTCCTTCAAGACGTTGCTGGTGGCTGTCGGCATCGTGCGGGGCGGTCGGGCGAGGCCGTTTATCTGGCCTTCCGCCTCGCTGGCGGTGGCAACCGTGGTGGCGTCGAGCGCCGGTAGCGGGTCATCTATGCCGGGGATGGGCCTGAGTTCCGTGTTCTGATGCGCGTAGGCCATGAAGCGCTGCCACACCATGGCCGGCAGCGAGCCGCCGGTCATGCGGCGCGTGGGGCGGTAGTCGTCGTTGCCGAGCCAGACGGCGGCGACGTAGTTGCCCGTGTAGCCGACATACCAGGCGTCGCGGTAGGACTGGGTGGTGCCGGTCTTGCCGGCCGAGCGCACGCCTGGAAGGGCAGCCCGCCGCCCGGTGCCGCGCTCGGGCACCTGGACGAGGATGCTGTTCATGGCGGAGACGGCCTTTTCGGAAAGGACGCGGCGCGGCGGCGTGGCGTCGCGGGCGAAATCGTAGAGGATCGCGCCCGAATGGGTGGTGAGCTGCAGGATCCCGTGGCGGGTGCCGGCATAGCCGCCGCTGGCGAAGACGCCGAAGCCGGTGGCCTGGTCCATGACCGTCATGCCGGAGGTGCCGAGCACCATCGTCTTGTGGCCGTTCAGTTCCGACTCCACGCCCATGGCCACCACCAGCTTTTCGATCGGCTCGAGGCCGAGATGGTCGCGGGCGAGCCGGACCGGCACCGTGTTGTAGGAGTGGATGAGAGCGGTGGCGAGGTCGACGCGGCCGGCATAGCGGCGGGTGTAGTTCTGTGGCGCCCAGCCGCCCCACGAGATCGGCCCGTCGGAGATCACCGAGCTGGGCTCGAAGCCGGCCTCCATGGCGGCGGCGTAGACATAGGGCTTGAAGGAGGAGCCGGGCTGGCGCAGCGCCTGGGTGGCGCGGTTGAACTGGCTCTGGCCGTAATCGCGCCCGCCGACGATGGCGCGCACGGCGCCGTCTGTCTCCATGACGACGGCGGCGCCTTCGGTGACGTCGTAGTCCTTGCCGTGCTGGCGCAGGTGGTACTCCATCGATTCGGCGACGGCCTGCTGCAGGTCGGGATCAAGGGTGGTGCGTGCCACCAGCGAATGGGTGGCGCCGTCGGGGACGATCTTCTTGACCTCCTCGAAAGCCCAGTCGAGGAAATAGTCCGGGCTGTCGCGTTCGCCCCGGTCGACGGCGCTGGCCGGATTGAGACGGGCCGGCAGCACCTGTCCCTCGGTCATGAGGCCGGACTGGACGAGGTTTGTCAGCACCTCGTTGGCGCGCGCGCGGGCGGCCGGCAGGTTGATATGCGGGGCATAGCGGGCCGGCGCCTTGAAGAGGCCGGCGATCATCGCCGCCTCGGCGAGGGTCAGGTCCTGCACCTGCTTGTCGAAATAGAAATCGGCCGCGGCCGAGATGCCGAAGGTGCCGCCGCCGAGATAGACGCGGTCGAGATAGAGCTGCAGGATCTCCTTCTTGGAAAGGTTCGCCTCCAGCCACAGCGCCAGGAAGGCTTCCTTGACCTTGCGCTCGACCGTGCGCTCGTTGGTGAGGAAGAGGTTCTTGGCCAACTGCTGGGTGAGGGTGGAGCCGCCCTGGACGATGGTGTTGGCGCGCACGTTCTCCGTCATGGCACGCACGAGGCCGAGATAATCGATGCCGAAATGCTCGAAGAAGCGGCGGTCCTCGGTGGCCAGCACCGCCTTGACCACATGGTCGGGCATCTCGTCGACGGGGACGGAATCGCGCTGGATGACGCCGCGCTGGCCGATCTCGTTGCCGTAGCGGTCGAGGAAGGTGACGGCATAGTCGTCCTGGGCGCGCCAGTTGGCCGAGGTCTCCTCGAAGGCGGGGATGGCGAGCGCCAGCATGAGGACGGCGCCGACGGTGGCAAGGGTAAGGCTTTCGCTGAAGAGCTCGATCGCGGCGCGCTTTGCCCCGTAGAGGCGGAAGCGGCGGAAGAAGATGGTGATGTTTTCCCAGGCTTCCGAAAGCTTGAAGCCCGCTTCATAGAGCGTGGAATCGATCCATGCATCGACCTCGAGGAGCCTCGTTGCCCTCGGCGCCCGCCCCTTTTTCGTGCGCTTCTCTTCCATTGCTGGACCGCCCGGCCTCTTCCCCTTGCTTGTCGACCTGCCGCGGAAAAAGCCGCGGCAAGTGCGCAAAGTCGTCCCCCTGGGAGAGGTTTAGCACATTTTGGGGAATGGGGTGTGGGGGAAATTGTTGTAGCCATCAACTGTATGCGCGGTAAGGTAAACGTGCTGATGTGTAAGCTATCCGTTGACACGAGAATGTGTAGCCTGATAGCTTACACTTGTGATCAAGTCGTTCAAATCAAAGGCGCTGGCGGAACTGTGGTCGAAGGGCCGTACAGCGAAGATTGACGCCAGAATGCACAAGCGCATCCTTCTGCGCCTTGAAAGGCTTGAGGCAGCCGGAGCGCCGGAGGATGTGAACCATCCCGGCTTTGACTTCCACGCCCTCAAGGGCTTTAACCCGACGCGGTACACGATCCATGTGAACGGGCCGTGGTGCATCACGTTCGAGTTCGAAGACAGTGATGCGCTCCACGTCGATTTCGAACAGTACCATTAGGAGGCACTGCCATGACTGTGTATCCCGCTATCAGAGATCCTGATCGCTGCCCCTCGCATCCAGGGGCGGTCCTGGATGATATCCTGATCGATCTCAATGTGACGAAGAGCGAGATTGCCGGCATGCTTGGCATTTCGCGCCAGCACCTGCATGACATTCTTGCCGAGCGCAAGCCGCTTTCCCCGACTATTGCCGTGAAGGTTGGCAAGGTATTTGGCGGAGGCGCCGCCTCGTGGCTGCGCATGCAGGCCGCTTACGACGCCTGGCATGCGGAGCGCGAAGTTGATGTCAGCGACCTTCCGACGCTTAACGCCGCCTGACCGGCTTGCTCCCTTGTTTGTCACGCACGTAGTTAGGAATTTAATCTCATGGCTCGCGACAAGCGCGTCACCGATCGGCGGATTGGTGAGACCGGTTACGCCTAAGCAGAAAGCGCACCGACTCTCTCTGGTTGCGCAAAAAGCGTGGGAACAACCTCTGATTCCAGTGGACGGAACGGGAACGTCCTTGCTTTCACGCTCTGGACTCCCCTCAAATGGATGGCTGCGGTGACCACGAATCACCGCCATTATCGTCAACCAAGCCACTGAGAGGCTCGACCTTGAAGAACAATCACCACACTAATTCTCCAGGTGATTCCGTCAAGCCTTCCTGTGGCCTCATACAGGAAAATTATGACATGGCACTTTATCAGAATGGCGACGAACTGGCCCACAAGGTGGACGCCTGTTTCGACAAGGTGCACTCGCCGGGCACCGCCGCGCCCTATTCCGGCATATACATCTGCGCCAATTGCAGAGACGAATATGCCTGCAATGCGGGCGATCCGTTGCCTCCGCAAAACCATCGCCAACACAACCCCTCTACGGGTGCGATACGCTGGAAGCTGTTGATCCAAACACAGAACGGCCCGAGCTAGGACTTTGTGTCGCCCCGGCTGGTTCCAGTTGTACCAGCCGGGGCCGATACATCCAGGTCCTTTGGAAGCGCACCCTTTCGATCCGTTCGTGCCTTCCTCGGATCGGAAGAGGTCTTCAACAGGCGGCGCAACACCTCGTCGCCCTTTTCCTGGTCTTTATCCATGGGGGATTCTATCATGGAAGAATACCGCGTCACCTTGGACAAGGGCGGCCTAAACCGCGATTTCGTTTTTGTCGGCGGGCCGCTTGATGCGCCCGATGGTTTGGACGACCTTTTCCGCGCTCTTGGCTTCGCTTCCGCTCAGTGGGCGCGACTAGAGCAACATATTGATGCGGTCCTAATCCACGTCAACAACCGCGAGCACTCAGACACCATTTTCGATGCTAAACACCCGATCAGTTTTCAGGCCAAAATCAAGCTGCTGAAGCGCTGGTTTAATCAGCACCCGGCCCTCGCGAACTTGACCGTGGACATTCGCACACTGACGACCAAATTGAAGGAACTGAGCCCGCACAGGAACAACCTGATTCATGGCGTGCTTGACAGTTGGGATGCCGCCACCAAAACGTGCGTGCTGCGAACTCTAAAATTCATCGGCGACGACGAATTCAATCTCTCGAACCATGAATATACGATTGAGGGGATCGAGACCGTTGCCGAATTGACCGCAATGTCCAACCGCTACCTATCCACGATCTCACAGGCCATCTTCACGAAAGATGCGCTCGCACAACTGCGAACACCTTGATCGCGCATTCCGCGTCCAAGTCGTCGTTATCGTCCCGTTGGTGGCGGTTGATAATCCTTGCCAGTTCATCGATATCCCTTCGAGCAGGGGGCCCCGCGATGCTCAGTGCCAGCCTGTCGCGAATAATCGCGCATTTCCAATCTCGGTAGGTCACGCACACAATTAGGAATTTAGTCCTTGACACCGTAACGGCCCTTTGCTAGGGTTCAGGCATCGTCGGAAAAGTGGGTTCGGCGGCGGGAGCCGCTTTTGGGGGTTCGGTCGGTGGCCGGGCCTCGATCTTCTTTTCGGCTAGGTTTTCGCGAGCGTCGGCGCCTTGGGCTCCGGCGCTTTTTTGTTGCGCGGATTTCGGGGAGAGGCGGGATGCCATTGAGATATGTGCCGTCGGCACACGTGCACAGGTCGGCGCGGAAGGCCATGGAGGGCGGGCGGTTGACGTTTGCGCTCCTGGCGGACCTTACCGGGCGCTCGGAGAACCATTGGCGCGGCGTGGCCAGGGCCGAGGGCTGGCGCATCGCTGAGGCCGGGGGATCTGACGAGAAGGCCCCCGAGCCGCCTGCCGAGACGGACCCGGAGGCGCTGGAGACGCGGCTGGTGGCGCTTTCGGACGAGCTGGTGAGCGAACTGGAGGCGGCGGTCGGCGAGGGGCGGGCGTCCGGCAGCTACGACAAGGGAAGGATCGATGCGCTGTCTGCCATGCTGAGGATGGTCGAGAAGATCGGCGAGATGACCCGCGTGCCCGAGCGCGCGGCGGAAAGGCAGAAGAAAAGCGATGAAGAACTGGCCGCCGCGCTCGCCCTTATCGATGCCCGTATCGTGGAGCTCGCTTGTGAACTCGCTGCCACCATGGGCTGTGGAGAGGCTGACCCCGCCGATGGCGGAGAGGGCGCTGGCTGAGTGGTTCGGCTCCGGACGGCTGCCGCAATATCCGGTGGGGGCGCGGCTTTGCGACACCTGGCTGGTGATGGGCGGGCGCGGCTCCGGCAAGACACGGCTGGGGGCGGAATGGGTGAACGGGCTGGTGCGGGGGCTGCCGCCTTTTTCAAACCATGAATATCGGCGCATCGCACTGGTGGGGGAGACGTTTGCGGACGTGCGCGAGGTGATGATCGAGGGGTCTTCGGGGCTGCTTTCGATCTCGCGCGGCAACCGGCCGCGCTATGAGCCGAGCCGGCGGCGGCTCGTCTGGGACAATGGGGCGGTGGCGCAGGTGTTTTCCGCCGAGGATCCGGACAGCCTGCGCGGGCCGCAATTCGAGGCGGCATGGTGCGACGAACTTGCCAAGTGGAAGAACGGGGAGGCCTGTTTCGACATGCTGCAGTTCGGGCTGCGGCTGGGGCAGCGGCCCGTGCAGATGCTGACGACGACGCCGAAGCCGGTGCCGCTGATCCGGCGGCTGCTGGCAAGCCCGGACGTGACCGTGACGCGGATGCGCACGGAGGAGAATGCGCAGAACCTGGCGCGGCGGTTCCTGCGCTCGGTGGAGCGGAGCTATGCCGGCACGCGGCTGGGGCGGCAGGAACTGGACGGCGAACTGATCGAGGACCGCGAGGACGCGCTGTGGACGCGCGCCGGGCTGGAGACGGCGACGGGGCGCTGGGGCGAGGCGGGTCCGTTGCGCCGCATCGTCGTGGCGGTGGACCCGCCGGCGAGCGGGCGGCGCACGTCGGACGCCTGCGGGATCGTGGTGGCCGGGCTCGGCGCCGACGGGGCCGCCTGGGTGCTGGAAGACGGCACGGTGCGGGCGGCCAAGCCCGAGGTCTGGGCGGCGCGGGCGGTCGCGCTCTATCGCCGGTTCCAGGCCGACATGATCGTTGCCGAGGTGAACCAGGGCGGCGACATGGTGAGAAGCGTGATCGGCACGGTGGATGCCACCGTTCCCGTGAAGGCGGTGCGGGCGAACCGGGGGAAGTGGCTGAGGGCCGAGCCGGTGGCAGCGCTTTATGCGCAGGGGCGGGTGCGGCATGCGCGGCGGCTTCCCGAACTGGAAGACGAGATGTGCGACTTCGGCACGGACGGCCTGTCGCAGGGGCGCTCGCCGGACCGGGTGGATGCGCTTGTCTGGGCGATCACCGAGCTGATGCTCGGGCGCACAAGCGAGCCGCGCATACGGGATTTTTTTTGAAATCAAAGGTGAAAGCCAAGCCCAATCTCGTGCGGGCTTGGAGCACCGCTTATCATTTACCCAAAGGAGCAAGCTGAAATGGCAGAGGTCATCTGTACGCATGAGGAGTGTGAAAGCATTCTTCTCTGCGACAAAACAGAATCGTCGACGATTCCCTTCATCCGTAGGTTTTGCGAGGACGCTGATGGAAACGTTCGGGTTGAAAACATCGATCTAGAAGGAAGTATCTACACTATTCAGGGCGAGATCGGCGCTTGCGGAGATAGACATGATCTTGAAAAGCAGGTCATGTGCGACGGTGCAGGGATAACCTTTCTCAGATGGTACGTTACGCGTGACGGGCAGGCGACCGGCCAATTCTTCGACACAGATCTTGCCGGCGCGGACGTCGCGCCCGCCGATCCCGTAAAGGTGGGCGATTGCTGCGGTTGTGCAACTTCAACGACGCAACCGATGTGCGATGCAGGGGCACCCGCGGGGGACCCGGCTGACATCGCTTTCTCTGGGCTGTCCTGCCCAGGATCCGGCACGTCGTCCAATGGAGTCGATTGGCAGGTTGACCAGTGCGACTACGCGTTGCTTGGCTCGCCCCCGGTAGAAGTACTGCTTTTGGGCCAGGCAAATGACGGTCCATTGCAGACGTGGACATTCGACCCCCCAGTCGATCTGGAGTTTGACCTACGCCCCTCGACAGCCGGCGCTGTTGGTTGTGTCGAGTTGCCGGAGGGGACCGAGGTTATAGAGCTGGCGGCAGGGGGCATGACATGGGACCCGGCCACCAGGCAAGCGTGCAGCACTGCCAGCACATCATTTAGAGCAGCGAACCGCTTCCGGATTAGAAATGCTACCAGCTTTCCTCTCAACGCGCTTGATCTTGGTTCAAACTCGTGGGGACTGGCTGGGCTGAACGTGACGCCCGTAGCATCCGGGCCGGTCCAATTTCTGAGGCATATCTGCCTCGACTGCGATGGCAACGTCGTCTCTTCCAGCGACACCACCGTTGACGGCGATGACTACGCTCCGGAAGGGGAGGTGACCGTAGGCGAGTGCCCCAGCGGTTCCGACGGTATCACGTCGACGACGCAGGCGCTTTGCGATGTCCTGCCCACGCCCCCTGTTGCCCCGTATACATTTGATTTCGCCGCGAGCAACGAGGGGATAACATCCACGCCGGTGACGCAGGCCACCGCGCCCAACGGGGTCGTATATTCGATCAACCAGGGCTCTTGGTCGACCAACGGCTATTTTTCCCTTGGCAACACCACCGATACGCACCAGTGGACCTTCCACAACGGGCCCGTCGATCTGGAATTCGATATCCGTGATACGCAACTTGCGGCTGTGAACAAATATCTGCAATTCCCAGAGGACACGGTGATGCTGGAGGTGACGCAACCCAATGTTACCTGGGATGACGTCGCAAAACGACTGAACCGCGGCGCCCTATTCACGAATACCGCGTCCCCCAATCGTTTCCGACTGACGAATGTCAGCAGTCTTGCTCTCAGCGCCCCCAATGCGTTGGCCACTTGGGGATTGTTCGGACTGACCGTTACGCCACGGAACAGCGGCCCTGCTCCAGTGCAGTTCCTGCGACACATCACGTTTGACAGCGGTGGAGACGTTGTTTCTGTCGTGGATGTCAATCTGGACGGCACGGCGTACCAGACACAGGGGCAGGTTCAGCTTTGCAGTTAGCCGCGCAAGGGAAATCCCCGCGGCAACATCACCGTGACGATTGAACATCGACGACCGCGCGATGGCTGCCCGATAGCCTGCGCCGGCATCGTGACTTTCCAATCGAAAGCAATCCGAGTTGGGCGGCCCGCGTGCCGCCCTTTCCAATTTCCCTCCCAATTTACTGGAGCGGCCCGAAATGGCTAGGACCACATGCGTATACACCGAATGCGAGACCTTCCTGCTTTGCGACAAGGTGGGAACGTCTTCGACCCCATTCATCCGCAGGATCTGCAAGGATGCCACCGGCACCACCC
>NZ_WQNH01000039.1 GCF_009812055.1 Chelativorans xinjiangensis
CTGGGTTCTCATCGCCAGCATCCGCATGCTCACGCGGCGGCTCGCAAGACCATGAAATCCAACCGATCTTTATGATTCAGGCACTGAGCTCGACCTGATGGCCTGCCATATAACGTGAGCAAGCGCAGGGGCACACTTCTTACCGCGACCGACCCAGATAGCTGGAATGCTCTTATGCGAGGTGATCAGCCCAAAAGCGCACGATCAAGGAGACCTGGCGACACATCGGCCACCTCGTCTCAACCATTGAACCCAGCGAATGCGAAAACTGCTTCGCAAACGCCGGATACGCTTCCGTCAAATCGTGAACCACTCTAGTGTCGATCGAAGACAGGGGCGGCGCGACATCGCATCAGCTGATGGCGATCCACGGTTGGGAAACGCTGAAGGAAGCGGAACGCTACACGCGCCGCGCCAATCGCAAACGGCTTGCCGCCGAGGCTATGCACTTGCTGGTGCCCGTGGACGAAACGGCAACAGACTTTCCCACTTCTTTCGAGGATACCAACCCGGTGGGAAAATTAGGGCGAAAAACATCAATGATGTCAGTAACTTAAGAAATGAATGGTGCCAGGAGCGAAGGCAAAGCCACAGTCTTCCGAGGCTGTCAGGCCGTCATACCTGAAGCCAACGTCATGATATGCAGGCGCGATCTGCTCTTAACCGGGGCCGGTCTGACCGTGGGGCTTCTCTCGTTGCCGCAGGCATGGGCGGAGACGAGACCCATGCCGACTCGCAGTGGCGGCCCGGATTGGACTGCGCTGGCTAGCCGGGTGGGAGACCGGCTCGCTTCGGTGGAATGGCCATTGGAGCGCTGCCTTGCCGAGCCCGGAGGCAAGGACTGCGCCGCCTTCTTCGCATCGGCCCGCAACCCCTATTTTCTTGGCGACAACCCGGCTCTCACGCAAACTATGGGGTGGGTGGATGCGTGGGTCAGCCAGCCGAGCAACAGGGTGCTGGAAGCGGCCTCCGCGGCCGACATCGCCGCAGCGATCAATTTCGCCCGCGACCAAGGAATCCGGCTTGTCGTGAAGGGCGGCGGCCACAGCTATGCCGGCGGCTCCAATGCAGCGGACTCGTTGCTAATCTGGACACGCCGGATGAATGCTATCGAAGTGCACGATGCCTTCACGCCGGACGGCAGCGATGTGGAACCAACGCCAGCCGTGTCTGTCGGCGCAGGGGCGATATGGGGAGAAGTCTACAAGCAAGTCTGCGCCGGGGCCGGCCGCTACGTTCAGGGGGGCGGCTGCCTGACAGTCGGCGTCGCCGGTCTCATCCAGAGCGGTGGCTTCGGCAGCCTCTCGAAGGCGTTCGGTACGGCGGCCTCGAGCCTTGTGGAGGCGGAAGTCGTGACGGCGGACGGTGTGATACGCATCGTCAATGCTGTTCGGGATCCCGAGCTTTTCTTCGCTCTCAAGGGTGGCGGCGGTGGGACCTTCGGTGTCGTTACGCGCGTCACTTTGCGCACGCATGACATGCCGGCGACGATCGGCGCGGTGTTCGCCGATATTTCCGCACGGTCGGACGAGGCCTATCGCGCCCTCATCGCACGGATGCTGCAGTTCTACGCCGATGATCTCTACAACCCGCATTGGGGCGAGCAGATCGGCTTCCGGCCGGACAATGTGCTCAGGATTTCGATGCTCTGCCAAGGCCTCAGTCAGCAGCAGGTCGAAACGCTTTGGGGGCCATTCTGGGCCTGGCTGCGCGATCGTCCTGACGACTTTGCCTTTTCCGACCCGACAGCCATCGTTCTCGAGGCACGGCAGTTCTGGGATCCAGATTTTCTGAGGACGCTTCCGGGCATCGTACTTACGGATGACCAACCCGGAGCCAATCAGGACCGGATCTACTGGGCCGGCAACAGGGGGGAATCTGGCCAGTTCCTGCATGCTTTCGCATCGGCTTGGGTGCCGAGCACCTCGCTCGAACCGGCATTGCAAGGATCACTCGCTGCCGGGCTGTTCGAGGCATCACGGCATTGGAGCATTACACTCCACACCAACAAGGGCCTCGCCGGATCCCCTGACGATGTTCGCGAACGCGTACGTACGCAAACTGCCACCAATCCCGTTGTGACCGACAGCTTCGCGCTTGCTATCTGTGGTGCGGAAGGTCCGCCGGCCTATCCCGGCGTTCGCGGCTTCGAACCCGATGTTGGCCTTGCACGGCGGCAGGCGGAGCGGGTCCGCTCCGCCATGAATGCGCTTAAGGCCCACGTCCCGGCGGAAGGATCATATGTCTCCGAGAGCGACTACTTTGAAGCTGATTGGGAACAAGCCTTCTGGGGCGAGAACTATGCGCGCCTGCAGAAGGTCAAGGTCACTTATGATCCCGACAATCTTTTCCGAATCCACCATGGGGTTGCTCCAAAGAGTTGAGCAACCAGAATTGCGGACCATGTTGAACGACCAATCAGGGGCCGGGAGCAAGCTGACCGCTTCTTGCATCTGCGAGGCCAATAGGGGACGTCCGATTGAGGAGGCTGAACCTGCTGGGATTGAGGTCACGATCGAGCCGAAACGGTCATTACCGCAGCACAGGTAATGACGCTAAAGGGTGGTTTTGCTGCCGATCAATGTTTCACCGTTGTTTGACCCGTATCCGCTTGGAACCAGCAATTCTACCTATAGTAGTTTGACGAGGATCAATGACGGGCCTGAGCACCATAATAACGATTCCCACTTCACTGCCGACGCTGCGCCAACGGAGGCCATTTAACTGTTGGATAAGTGGGGAGGTTCTAAATGGCTGGTCAACACGAAACCCACAACGATGCTTTAGGACAGTCGGATTTTCGCGTGAGCTACTCCAAAAGCACAGGATGGCTGGTGGCGATCGTGACTAGGGAGGCGCATCTGTGGGCGCGGCAGAACGCAAACTCGGCTTTCTTCAGCAACAACGGTGACCACATCATAACCGATCTCGCGGGCGTCAACCTTCTGGTCCGCAATGCCCGGAATGACGGCCTAAGGACTGAATATATCGGCCCACATCGTCTGGTTAGATTTTGAACGGCGCCTCCGGGCACATGAGAAGCCCACCCCTAACGTTTGACGTAGCCGCCGTGTTGGAACGTGCCGACGGCGCGTTCCTAACCTTCTGCCACTTTCCAGCTAAAACGAAGATCGGCTCGTCCCTTGAGCATGGCACATCGCCCGCTGTATGATGTCGCCACACTCTCCGGAGACCTTCCAATGTGGCGCTTCATCTTACGAGAGAATGCCGCGAACTACCGCAGACTGATGCAAGCGGAGAGCGATGGAGAGCGGCGACTGTCCCTGAAGCTGCTTGTTGAGGCTGCCGAACGCGAACTGACGGAGTTGGATGAGGCGTCGCATCACGCACACGCCGCAAGGGAAGTCGCGGTCGGAAGGTTGCTCCAAGTGTTTCTCGACGACGCGGTAAGGATGCACAAGGCCGACTTCGGCAATATTCAGCTATATGAACCGGAAACTCAGAGCCTGCTGATCGGCGCGCAGCGCAATTTTCGTAAGCCGTTTCTAGACCATTTCGCGTTGTGACGGCGAATGACGGTTCGGCCTGTGGCGCCCTGGCCCAAGGAGCCTCTATTTGGCTCGAAGACATCAATGACGACCCCGCATTTTCCTCTATCGTCGACATAGCTCGCGAAACAGGCTTCCGGGCTGTGCAATCAACGCCCCTCACCGCATCCGGAACAATCATAGGAATGCCGTCGACGCATTTCGGATCGCCCCGGAAATGGTCTTTTGATGAAAAGAGGCAAACCGCTGCCTATGCAAATCGGGTTGGCAACCATTTGGCCGGTCTGTTGAATAGGGCGGATACACCGACCGCGGGTTTCGGGCGTTAAGACGGCAGGATGCAGGGGAAGGTACCTGCAGCCCCAACTGCCAACAGGAAGTTGGACGCCCTGCAACCAATGCGCCAGCCGTGGACGTCGGCTCGCCTATCGTACGGAACCGAGTAGCATGCCCGAAGCGTCAGCACTGTTGTCGCCACTACGTTCACCGACCGTCTGGACTGATTACTGGCCTTGCTCGTCATAAGCCTACGAAGCCAACCCCAATCGACCGCGCGATCACTCGGTCGTTTTGCCGTCGAAATGCTCCTCGTGCGCCTCGCCATCGGCTTTGGTGGTGTGTATCGTTCCGTCACGGTGCTCGGGCGGCCCGTAGATCGTGTAGAGGCGAAGTGGTTCGTTTCCGGAGCATTTTACGTTATGGCGGGCACCGGCGGGCACGATAAATGCATCGTCAGCCTCCACCTGTGACCGATTTCCGTCAATCCACACCTCACCCTTTCCTTGTTCAACACGAAAGAACTGATCGCGGTCTTCGTGCACTTCCTCACCGAGGTCATCGCCGGGTTGAACAGACATCAGAACGAGCTGCAGGTTCTTTCCCGTATAGAGAACGCGCCGGAAATCGGTGTTTTCCGCGGTCAACTTTTCGATATCGTCCACAAAGCCGTGCATTTCGATCCCCTGGTTCGTCTGCCTGTCGGCAACATTTGCAATAATCGAAGGATTGTTCAAAACCCACCGGGGCGCGTCAGATCCTGTCGCGCAAGCCGCTCACGCCTTCGGCTTTTGCGCAGTGCTTGCAGCAGAAGAAGGTGCCGCTGCGTTCCAGGCCGTGGCCGACGATGCGCGTGCCGCAGTGGGCACAAACCGGAGCGAGCGCTCTTATGGCGCATTCAAAACTGTCGAACACATGTTTCTCGCCGTGCATCAGGAGTTCGAACGTCTTGTCGTAGTCGTTCCCACAAGTTTCGCATATCGGCATAATCGTCACCTCGATGGTGTTTGCCGGCAGTGAGCTCATAGATCGGCCTGACACGCCACAGAGGCGCCTTTTCTCGTTTCCGTTCAACTGCCCGCATTTTGATATCATTGAATGAATTGAAGGCCGCTGCGTTGACTTCGGTCAAATGCCGCTCTTGACGCTCGTATCGTAGGTTGATTCCGGAAATCCTCGTCACTGGGAGCACTGAGAATGGACTTTGCACAAAATGCCCAATTGTTCCTGCTGATGGAGCCCCATCGTTCTTCCTGTTGATTGGAATCAAAGCGCAATGCGCTGCACGGAGTAGAAATTACGCGATCAGCGAAATTGGGATGAGGACAAGCATCATGAAGAGGAATCGCCTCACGCCGTGGGTTGTAGGTGCTGTGATGATCCTCGCGGCGGTTCTGTATGTCGGGTATCGAATGTGGCTGACCAACTGCGCTCCCTTGGGGATCGAGTTGGGCGTGCTGACCGCGATTCCTGTGATCTATCTGGTGCTGATGTATCTGACGTTTGTCAGCCAGGAATAGTCAGCGCTCGACATGCCGCAGATCTTGGGGGGTGATCATGCCTGCTGAATTCGAGAAGGCGGTTCAGGACCCTGCCTCGTTCTTTGCCCAGCCAAAGGACGTCCTCCACGATGCGTCACTCACGCGAGATCAGAAGATCGAGATCCTGCGCCGCTGGGAGTATAACGCCTCGGAGGAAGCGGTGGCCCTCGAAGAAGGCATGCCGGGAGATGAAACCGGGATATTGAGACGGATCCTGATTGCGCTCGGCGAGGTCGCCGGTCCCGTTAATCTCAATTTGACCGCACCCATCAAGCAGCACGGCCTATCCCGGAAGGCAGTGGGGCTGCCGAACACGCCGAACACCGGGAAGTAGTAGTCTCGGGGGCCATACTGCCAGGCGATGCATGGGAACTACCACACGCGGAGCACGAATCCTGATGCCAATCTGGCTGGTGAAGACGACATGGCTCGAAGACGAGACCGAAGCGACCGAGCAATGGGAAGTGAATGCGGACACTGAGCAGACCGCTGTGGAGGAGATCAGCAAGCTTGTGCGGTTTCGGCCGCATCATATCGAGGCGAGCCTGCGCCCCGTGGCCAGAGGCGATGAACCTCTTCTTTTACCTGGTCAAGTTCGAAGGCTGTCTCCCTGATCGGGCCTAGATTCAGGCGTGATATCCCGGTCTTTGCCGCTTGGCGAAATGGGCTGTGTGAGCACCCCTTGAGGCGCTTGGCTTTGCTGTTCCAGGATGTGGCAAGGCCTTCGGGATCACGCTTGGAAATCGCTTACTTTGTCACGGCGTCGATCAGGCGCTCGCAACTGACGCCATCATCGCCGGCAATTGCGGCTGCCGTGGTCGGATCCATCGACATATCGCGCCCTGACAAGTCTTCGGATTTCGCTATCTGAGAGCTATAATATTATGGAGTCCGTTAGAATCGAGACCGGACCATTGAATGCGTAGACCAATTGGCTGTCATGGACGCCGCGCCGACCGGAGCGAGCGCATCGTACGCGTCATCTCTCCGATGAGAAATGGCGTTTGAGATAGTCAAGAATGCGCTGCTTCGTTCCCCCGTCCGGTTCAGGCATCTTCTGTACCTCAATCATCCACCTCAATGTATAATCCCAGCGGGCATCCGTCAGCCGCTGCTGTTTTACGATCGCAAGCGAATGGCAACCTGAACACGTATAGTAGACATCCTCCACACCGGGAGTATCCGGGAGGCCGCCGAACTCCGTGTTCAGGGGAACTTCGATCTTCGGTTCGGCTCTGCCGCGGCGCGGCGCCATCGGATCATACCTGCCCGCCGACTGCGCCACAGCGGGCTTGCTGATCGGGAAGACGAACGGGCCGAGACCCCCGAGAATCACGGCCATGGCAATGGATACGGACCGGCCGATCAGCGAGTGTTTCAGTCCGCGACCTTGCGCCAACGCCACTTTCGCTACAAGTCTCAAACGGCTAGCAACGCAATGCGGTGCTGCATGTTGTTGCCGTACCCGCGCGGGTTCCAGCCTGGAACGACAGGGGGTTGCATCATGCCATCTCCGTCTGTCGCACGGGCCCAGACCTCGTAGTAGCCTGCCTCCGGCAGCGTCACGCTGGCCCGCCAGCTCTGCCAGGCGAATTTATTGGCCGGCGGGTCGATTTCGGCCTCCGCCCAGGTCTGGCCGAAATCGATGGAGATGTGCATCGCCACGACGTCGCCCTTGCCACACCAGGCCTTGCCGCGGACCTCGCTCGCCTGGCCGGTCGGCACTTCCGCCCCGGTCTGTGGGAAGGTGATGATCGATTTCACGGGCATCACGGTGAGGATCTCCATGTCCTGTTCCGGCACCTCCGTTCCCGGTGCCACCGGATAAGCCGGAAGCCGGTACGAGTAGCCGGTCATTTTCGCGCCATCATGCTCCTTGTCGCGCACCCAAATGCGGGTCAGGTACTTCTGCGAGGCCGATCCCGGATAGCCGGTGATGATGAGACGCAGCGGGAAACCGTGCAGTGCCGGCACGGGCTCGCCATTCATCTCCCAGGCGATCAAGTTTTCCGGCTCCATCGCCTTTTCGATGGGCACCCCGCGCGAGATGACGACCTTGTCGGAATCGCCCGAAACATCGACGTCGTTGCCGTAGTGACCAGTATATACCGCGCTATCCCTTATGCCGGCGGCATTCAGCACATCGCGCAGCCGCACACCTGTCCACTCCGAACAGCCGACGGCGCCGACGGTCCACTGATTGCCCGAGGCGCCTGGCTCGAAATAGGCGCGGCCATTGCCGCCGCACTCGATCCACAACCGTTGGGTCACTGTCTCAAAGTTGTTCTTCAGATCGTCGATCGTCAACTCGAGCTCGTTGTCGACCTCGCCGTCGATTGTAAGTTTCCAGCCCTCGGCGTTTTGATCCAATGCGGTCTGCGGCACGAGCCCATTGAAGCGCAGGAAGTGCCGGGAATAGGGCGTCACCTCATCGTCAAGGAGATAAGGCGGGGTCTCGGCATTGAGCGGCCGGTCGTTCAGCACGGTCAGCCCGTCCTTGCCATTCATGAGTTCCATTCCGGTTTCTTGTGCGAAGGCGACTGGCATCAGTCCTGCCGGCATGTTGCGGTGGAAAGGTATCGATGCGCCGAGCATCGCACCCATCGTGGCGAGGCCGGCTCCCCGCAGGAATCCTCGGCGATCGGAATTTGCCAATCGCCCGAAAACCAGCCAGTCAGCCTGCTCAGGCCGCTCGGCGTAAAGTTGGCGAACCTCGTGTGCAGAAAGCTGCCGCTGCGGGTGGCGCGAAACCTGTCGTGTCATGATCTCCTCCCGTCATGGCGGATTATCCGCCTTTGCTAGAGGAGACGTCATGGCCTGCCGGATTGTTCCACGTCGGGACGAAAAAGGCATCAGCCCAGGCAGGACGCGGCTATGAGATCGGGGGTGGCGGCCATGCGCACTGGCTCCCGCGACCGGCGGGTGACATGAACCAGATATTCGGCCACGGCACGGAAGCGGGCTGTATCCATGTCACGCGCGACAATCCTGTAGCCTGTGTTCGCTACACACCAGGTCGCCCGGAGTATCTTGCCGACCGGCACGATGACGAGGTCATCATAGGCGCATTGCCGTTGGACAGAATCTGAACTTGGAGCTCGCCAGCAGCTCGGGGGCCGGTAGCGGGCGGTCACCTTCCGGTGTTCGGAATGGGGGTAACGGGCGTTGAAGCGCCTTGTGCATCCTGAATGTTTTCCGCTGGATCGCAACTCGCTAGGATGAGCTGACCGGCGGACGTACCTGGCCAATCCAGGTGGAGGGCGGCATCGTCTTGCAAGAGACGCGGCCCTGCCGGCTGTTCGGCATTGTCACGGCGGGCGAGGTCTCGGTGAGAAAGGAACTCGCTTTCGTTTTCCGATGATTACCATATTTTCATTGAAGGATGTCCGCGCTGCCGCTAGACGTGCCGAAAAATGAGCAATTGCGCAGATGACCAGACACCGCAGTGACAAGAGAGGTTCCCGAAGGGGCGAATGGGGCGACGAAGGCCCCGGCGACTTTCAGGAGCCCAGTTACTTCAGCCGCCGGCCGGAACCGGTTCGGTCGGCAACATCCCAACCCGATCCTGTTGAAGCTGACGTACTTTGGTTCAACGCTCCAAAGGGATTTGGTTTTGTTCAGCCGCCGGGCGGCGACAAGGCCTTCCTTCATGTCAAGCAGTTGGAAGCTGCCGGCCTCAGTGACATCGCTGAAGGCGCTCGACTTCGCGTCGTCATCGAACCTGGCCCGAAAGGATTGAACGTCACCAGGGTCACGGAAATCCTGTCGTCGCCTGCCGTTCCTGCCGATCGACAGGAACGACACCGGAGTTCAGCCAGCCACGATGGAACGGAAGACGAGGCTTTTGGCACGGTCAAATGGTACAATGCCGAAAAGGGGTTTGGCTTCATCGGACGCTCCGACGGGGGCCCGGACATCTTCGTTCATGCAACGGCGCTGAACCGATCGGGCATCACCACGCTGGAAGAAGGCCAGGCGGTGATTGTCCGTTATGTCGAAGGGAAGAAGGGGCCGGAGGCCAGGGCGCTAGAGCAGACCTAATTGCTGCTGACCTCATCAACCAGGCGGTCGGACCCGTTGGCCCCATATCTATCTTGAAAGCTTCCACGGACATGGCATGATTGGCGCATGACGGTCGCGCAGTGAGTGTCGGTAGACACATGTCAACCTTCAGCACTCGCGCATCAAACCAGCATATTGAAGCGAATTGTCCGCCCGAAGCAGGTTTGCGCTCATCCTTCAGCGGCACGGCTCGGTTGTAACAGCGATCAGCATCTAGCCGGGGCGAGAATAGGCCCGAAATGGGTTGTCCTCAGACAACACTTTCAGCGTCCCGTCGTCGACGCCTGAAGCTTTGAGCGACGGCATCATGACGTCGGAAAGATGCGTATAGGAGCGCGGCACGCCACCCCCGGGCTTGGCCGGATCGAACCAGCCAACATCGTGGCTGATGAGTAAGTTGTTGGCGTAACCCGCCTCTAGCGCTCGCAATATCAGGGATTTGACCTCCTCATCCGGGGCTCGGGACACATGGTCATACTCAATCCAGGCTCCACGCGAAACGGCCTCGTCATGGTAGCCAAGATCTGTCTCGTTCTGGGTGTGTATCCAGAGGAAGCGGTCGGGCGAATGGCCCTCCTGTTCAATGACATCGAGCTGTGCCATCGCAACGCGACCGCGCATTGTGTGGCTTCCGATGACCGCGCCAGTGCGAGCAGCGGCACGGGCCGCAGCACGCAGGATCCGTTCTTCCAACCATGTGATACCATCGTCCCCGGCGCTAAGCTTGATCCACCCGGCGCGATAATCCGCCTCTTCAAAGCGCTCGGATAGTTCGTGGAACATCCAGGCCTCCAGGGCCTCGTCGTCGGCCTCCCGAACCGATGGCGTGATCCATGGTTCGCGATAGCTGCCGGTCGGCACAACGATCGGAAAGCTGGTCGCGCGGGACACCGCCAGGTCGAAATCGGCTCGGCGCCCGACGCCGGTGGTCGAGCATTCGACCAGTGCAGTAACACCACGCCGCTTGATCTCTTCGATCTTGGGCGCCATCACCGCCACGACTTCAGCCTCGTCGGCCTCACCATAGCCGGGTTTGTCGGGCGTGCGTAGATCGACGAAGACGTGCTCGTGAGGAAGGATCATCCCCAGCTTGTCACGACCGAGCAACCCCAGAGTGGTATAGAGGTAGCGCTCGGCATCATCCACTGTGGCGGATGTGCCTGGGTATTCGTGGTTCATCTTGTGGTCCCATCGTCGAGGTTGGAGTGGACCCGCTGCGACGGTTGGGTTTGGGCACCGGGGTGTCAGAACTGTCGCGGCAAGCGGTATGCAGCGGGAATCCGAGCGGACCTCAGACTAGTCTCCATACATTGCGGCAGCAAGGCTGGGACGGTGCCGACATTCGGGAAGATGACGACAGAAGCGTTTCACACTTCAAGGTTCTTGACGAAAGCCCTCGCTTTCAAATCGGCAGAGTCAAGCGACTGTACGGAAGCCTAAAAAGCTCGCGTTGGGGCCGAAAGGCGACTGGCAGGTTCTGGCACCCAAACGGCGAGAGACGACATTCAGGTCACCAGACGTAATGAAAATAGGTGACCGATAGCGCTGACAAAGGCGCTCATTGAAATGAATGACCGCATGATGGCGCGCCGCTGACAGGCGCGGCCGCCCGATGCGCAGCTGTCAGGATTGTTATCCCATCCGCAAATCAGGTCTCAGGCATCATCGGTTTTACGGCTGGCGGGTCCGGGAACTTTTTTCGCACTCCTCGCGTCCTTGCCGACGCCGGGTAAGGGAACACCCGGGTCAAGCCAGGGAGGAGAACATGGCTGAGGGGACGCGCGAGCTCGTCGTTCTGATGAGCCACGGTGCGGACAACGAGATGTCGTCCGTGGGATTCACCATCGCCAACGGAGGCATGACCGCCGGCCTGAAGGTCTCGATCTTCCTCACGAGCGCCGCGGTGGATCTCGTGCGCAGGAAGGCGGTCGACATGACCCAGGTCCAGCCGCTCGAGCCGCTTGCCGCGCTCATCCAGGATTTCATCAAGCGCGGCGGGCAACTGTGGGCCTGCACGCCCTGTGTGAAGTCGCGCGGCTACGAGCAGGGCGACCTCATCGAAGGCGTCGAGATCGTCGGCTCCAGCAAGATGCACGAGCGCATCAAGGCGGGTGCCGCCACGCTCTCTTTCTGAGCCGCCCCGGCGCCCCGCTGGCGCCGAACGAAGCGATGACGCGCCGCCCCGCGCGTCCCAAAGAGGAGGAGAAGAAAAATGATACGCACAAGCCTGAAGACGCTCGCCATCGCCGCGGCAATCGGCTTCGCGCCCTGGTCCGCGCTCGCGCAGGACGATGCGCTGCCGGAAGGCTTCACCACCGAGCCGCTGCTCAAGACCAGCGTCACCCGCGACGATGAGCCGATCACCTACCCGACCGGCAAGCCTGAGATCATCTCGGTCATCGGCACGCTGGAGAAGGGCGGGCGCACCGCGCTGCACGAGCATCCGGTGCCGGTCTACGTCTACCTGCTGGAAGGCGAGATCGAGCTGAAATCGGAAGGCGGCGAGCCGCATCGCTACAAGGCCGGCGAGGCCTTCATCGAGGCGCAGAACCGCAAGCACCAGGCCTTCAACGTCGCCGACGGGCCGAGCAGGCTGCTCGTCGTCTTCGTCGGCGAGGAAGGCAAGCCGACCAGCGTGGCCGCCACTCAGTAAAGGGCAGAACGCGGCAATGCTCCGGCCGGAGCACCCGCCGGGCAACAGGAGGAATGATCACAATGACCGCGACGACCGTAGCGTTCGACCCTAGGGATCTGGAAGCCAAGGTGAAGGACATGTACCGCGCCGTGGCCGAGAACCCGCAGGGCGAGTTTCATTTCGAGATGGGACGCGGCCTTGCCGAGCGGCTCGGCTATCCGCCGGCCGATCTCGACCGCATCCCGGCCGAATCGATCGCCTCCTTCGCGGGCGTCGGGTATTACTTCCACCTAGCCGGCCTCAAGCCCGGCGAGACCGTCGTCGACCTCGGCAGCGGCTCGGGCATGGATACCTTCATGGCCGCGCTGCACGTCGGCGCGAGCGGCACCGTCATCGGCGTCGACATGACCGACGAGCAGCGCCGCAAGGCGGAGCGCCTGCGCGACGCGGGCGGCTTCGTCAATGTCAGCTACATCAAGGGCTACATCGAGGAGGTGCCGCTGACCGACGCCTGCGCCGACGTGGTCATCAGCAACGGCGTCATCAACCTCGCCACCGACAAGCAGAAGGTCTTTGAGGAGGTCGCGCGTCTGCTTCGACCCGGCGGCCGTTTCGCGATCTCCGACATCGTCACCGAGGTGCAGTTGCCCGACAGCATCGTGTGCAACTCCACGCTGTGGGCCGCCTGCATCGGCGGCGCGGCGCAGCAGGACAGTTACCGCGACCAGATCGAGCGCGCCGGCATGCGCGTCGAGACCGTTGAGGACAATCCGGCCTACGCCTTCATCTCCGACAACGCCAAGTGCGCCAGCCGCAAATACGGCGTCAAGAGCGTGTCGATTCTGGCGGTCAAGGCCTGAGCGGTCGCGCTCCGCCCGATTGCGGGCGGGCGCGCCAGATGGCAGGATGCGACATGGGCGAGGACCCGGACCGTGCCTTCTTCAGGGCCGAGATCGAGAGGCTGACCGACTGCCTCTACGGGACCGCCTTGCGGCTGACGCGCAATCCGGCCGACGCCGAGGATCTGGTGGCCGAGACCGTGCTCAAGGCCTGGGCGCATTTCGGCCAGCTCTCGGACCGTCAGTCCTTCCCCAAATGGGTGTTGCGCATCCTCGCCAACACCTTCGTGTCAAACCGGCGCCGCGTCCGCCCCGAAAGCTTCGAGCCGCTCGATATCGACGACGAGGAGTGCTGCTTCTCGCTGTTCGAGAAGATGCACCAGCCCTTCCTGCTCTGGTGGAGCAATCCCGAGCAGGAGTTGATCTCCAAGATGCTGCGCGAGGACATAGAAGCCGCGATCGACGCGATCCCGGATGCGTTCCGCACCGTGCTGATCCTCGTCGAAACCAACGGACAGTCTTACGCGGAAGCCGCCGATGCACTCGGCCTGCCGGTCGGCACGGTGCGCTCGCGGCTCAGCCGCGCCCGCTGCCTGCTGCAGAAAGCTCTGTGGGAGCAGGCGCTTGAGACTGGTTTGCATCCACAGGAGCGGAAGGTGGCAGATGCCTGAAAGCAAGTACATTCGCTGCGAAGAGGTGGTGGAACATCTCCTGACATTCCTCGACGGAGAAGCCGAGGAGAGCCGCAGGAAGCTCATCGCGCAGCACCTGGAGGAATGTCGGAGCTGCTGCTCCAGGGTCGATTTCGAGCTCGCCCTGCGCCACAAGGTTCAGGAAACCGCGACGCGGAAACCGACCGTGCGGCTCAAGCAAAAGATCAGGCAGCTCATCGACGAGTTCTAACCGGAGAGAAAAAACAAGAAAGGCAGGTGCGCCATGGTTGCGGTGTTGGGGTTCAATCGGGAGCAGATCCTGAATGCCGTCCGCGACATGTACACGGACGTCGCGCGCGAACCGGGAAGGGTCTTCCACTTTCCCACCGGCCGGGAGGCCTGCCTCTTCGTCGGCTACCCGCAGGAGTGGCTGGACGCCCTCCCTGCCACCGCGGTGGAATCCTTCGCCGGCGTCGGCTTCCCGTTCCGCGCCGGAATCATCAAGCCCGGCGACCGCGTGCTCGACATCGGCTCCGGGTCGGGCACCGACGTTCTGAGCGCCGCACGGCTGGTCGGCCTCATGGGCAAGGTCTACGCGCTCGACATGACGCCGGCCATGCTCAACAAGCTGCGCGACAATGTCGAACACTGCTGGGCCGAGAACGTCGTCGTGCTGGAAGGCAACGCTGAGGCGATCCCGCTCCCGGACGCCAGCGTCGACGTGGTCACCAGCAACGGCGTACTCAACCTGGTGCCGGACAAGCCGCGCGCATTCGCCGAGATCTTTCGCGTGCTGCCCCCGGGCGGCTCCGTGCAGATCGCCGACATCGTCGTCGGCAAGCCGATCAGCGAGAACTCGCGCGCCAACCCGAAGCTCTGGGCCGAATGCGTCGTCGGCGCCTCGATCGAGGACGATTATCTCAACATGTTCCGCGACGCCGGCTTCGAGGACGTCAGCGTCCTGCGCGGCTTCGACTATTTCGCAGCGAGTTCCAGCGACGACACCCGCCGCGTCGCCGGCGCTCTCGGCGCCAGGGCGGTGGAGATACGAATGACCAAACCGGAGTGTTGAACGCAACAAAGCGGGAGGCAATACGCAGTCAGCACGATGCCCGGCTTGTCATCTACGACACCGGTGGGCACATGCTCGTGGGCCTCGACGAGGACGCAAGAAAGCTGGTCCGCGGCTTACTTGAAAGCGTTGGTGCAGCGCCCTCTGTCCCCTCTGCCAATGCGAGAGCATCCTCGGTGTCCACGCCGAGATAGCGGACGGTGTTCTCGATCTTGGTGTGGCGAAGCAGGATCTGCACCGCGCGCAAGTTGCCTGTCGCCTTATAGATTATTGAGGCCTTGGTCCGCCGCAGAGAATGCGTGCCGTACTCCTCGCGGCGAAGGCCGATGGCCGAAACCCATTCATCGACCAGACGGGCATATTGGCGCGTGCTCATGTGTGCCGAATGATCGATCCGGCTCGGGAAGGCATAGTCGTTGATCGTTCCGCCACGCCGCTCAAGCCAAGCGAGCAGGCTCGCCCGTGCGTCGGCCATTAGCTCAAACTGAACAGGACGACCAGTCTTCTGCTGAATCACCAATGCACGAGTCCGAATCTCCGGCCCGATGACCAAGGTGGCAATCTTGATCTTCACGAGGTCGCAGCCTTGCAGTTTACTGTCGATGGCGAGATCGAACAGCGCGCGATCTCGCAATCGACGTTCGCGATCAAGGAAGAAGCGGATTGCCCATATCTGTCGCGGCTTCAACGCTCGTTTCGCGCCGACCTTCTTGCCGGCATTCCAGGCACGCCGCTCCTGCACAGCAGGGTCATATTGTGAATGTCCCATGATACTTCTCCTTCGGCCACCATTGGCCAGAAGGAGAACGCAGCTTGGAACACGCCTGCCCGGGGGTCGGTACCGGACTGGCGGCTATTGGCATTCTAAAATAGATAGCAGACGCGCTCTAGGTGTTCATTGCCGTTTCCGAGTTGGATTTCTGTTGGTCTCTTTATCCAAGGCCGCGTCCAAAGTACGATGTTTGCCTGTCTTCGCCTCCCGCATCACTGGCACGACCTCCGCCTTCAATTGTTCGCACTCTCCGTGTCGCTCTTGCTTCGGCTTCGTCGTCGCATCGCGAACCATACAGCGCCTGCGATTAGAAGCACATTGATCGCCAACAAGGTAGCCGAAACCGGTCGGTCCAGAAATATCCAGTAGCCCTCGCGGGAGATGAGGAGCGACCGCCGCAGATTGTTTTCGAGAAGCGGGCCGAGGATTACGCCGATCACCAGGGGCGCCAGCGGATAGTTTGCCGATCTGAGCAGAATCCCGAGCAATCCGAAGCCCAGCATGACCCAGAGGTCGAAGACCGATGCCTGCAACGCAAAGGTTCCGATCACGCAGAGCAACAGGACCGTGGGAACGAGATAGCTCTTCCGGATGCGCAGCACGTAAACGAAGAGCGGCGTTGCCAGGATGCCGGCGATGAACAGGAAGACGTTGGAGATCATGTAGACGAGGAACACTCCGCCCACGATCTCGGGTTGCTGTTCGAAGAGTGTGGGCCCCGGAAAGTAGCCCAGGATCAGAAGCGCACCGATGAGGACAGCCGAAGAAGCGTCCCCTGGGATGCCGAGGGCGAGCGAGGGTATCAGCGTTCCGCCGACCGTGGCGTTATTGGCGCTTTCGGCGGCGACGACGCCGCCTTCGGCTCCGTCGCCGTAGGGCTCGTGCGGCTTCGCGGCGGCTTTGGCGACAGCGTAAGCGCAGAACGAGCTGATGACGCCGCCAGCACCGGGCAGCGACCCGAAGAACGCGCCGATGGCGGAGGACCTCAGAAGATTGAACCAGTGGCGCAGTGTTATCAGGACTGAACGGAAGCCCGGCCGCGCTATGGAGATTTCCGGCTTGTCGCACAGTCCAGGGCGCGTCACCTGAAAGGCCATTTCGGACACTGCGAACAGTCCGACAACGATGGCGACGATGTGAAACCCGTCAAGCATCTGGTAAGCGCCGAAAGTGAAGCGGTAGCCAGTAGAGAATTCGTCCGTGCCGATGGTGGCGACCAGTAGACCCAGGACTCCGGTCATCAGCCCCTTGAGGACCGAGCCATCTGATACGACGGCTATGGCGATCAATCCTGTAATCGCTAGGGCCGTATACTCGGGCGGTGCGAAACCGCTGGCGAACCCGGCCAGAAGGGGCGCGAACAGGATCAGCACGACGCCGCCGAAAAGCCCGCCAAGGGCCGAGGCGGAGATGGCGATACCGATGGCGTCCGCGGCCCGTCCCTTCTGCGCCATGGGATAGCCGTCGAACAGAGTTGCGGCCGCCAGCGGCGTGCCGGGTATCCGCAGCAGAATGGCCGATATCGAGCCGCCGCACGAGCCGCCGATGAAGATCGCGATTAGGAAACCCATCGCCGCGACAGGCGGCAGGCCGATCGCAACCGGCAGAAGCAGGATGATGCCCATAAGCGGCCCGAGACCGGGAAGCGCTCCGACCATGAGACCGAACATGACGCCAAGAAAGGTCAGCCCGATCGCCAACGGCGTTGCGACCAGAGTAAGGCCGCTGGCCAGAGAATCCAGCATCGTCGCCACCTTACCAAGGAATGTTTAGCTGGAACACGCCGCCCGGAAGCACGATCTTCAGATACGCTTCGAAGAAGTAGGCGAGCCCAAAAGAGATCACGATCGCCTGCGGCAGGATGCGCATTGGCCTGCGCATCCCGCACAGCAGCATGACCGCAGCCAGCATCGGCACGGTCGTCAGGTGATAGCCAAGCCAACCGAGCAGGGCCAGATAGACGGCGAAGATGAGCACCAGCAGAGCCGGCCGGCGCAATTGTTTGGCCGAGGCGGGGGGCTCGTCGGGCGCGCGCCGGATGAACATCAGGATCGACTGAAGCAGTGCCATGCCGCCGAGCAGAATCGCAACCGCCTTCGGATAGGCCGCAGCGTTGTCGTAGGGACTGCCCGAGGCGATTCCCTGCTCGACCATGTCTGTCGCGATCTGCTGAAAGACGATCCCGACGATCACCAGCAACACGGCGACCGTGAGCCAGTTCGCTTGTCTGACGGTGAAGCTCACAGCCGCCCTCGCTCAGTTGCGCAGCTGCTCTAGCTGTTTCTCTTCCCAAGCGAGCGCGTCGCCCATGGCAGACAACTGTCCGGCCACGGGCCCCACCACCTCCTCATAATCGGCGTGATCCCACTCCAGCGGGACGAAACCGACACGCTCGATCTTCTCACGCACGTCCTCGCGCGCCATCGCCTTGCTCATCGCCTCCCGGAGCACGGCTACACGGTCCTCGGGCGTGTCGGGGTGAACCACCCACCAGTTCCAACCCATCGGGGCCAGGCCCGAAAGTCCGAGATCAATATCGAGATCGGCAATGCTGGGTGCGCCGTCATAAGAGGCCTTCGCGCCTGGCAGTTCCGACAGAACCAGCAGGATGTCGTATCCGTCCTTGTCCTGCAGGTAGGCGCCTACGTTGATGAAGGCGAAGTCAAGCACCCCGGCCTGGAGATCCTTCCTTGCGTCGCCATCCGTCTTGTAAGGGATGTTTTGGGCGACCACTCCGTAGGATTGCAGAACCTTGGCGATCACCATATGCGGGAGGTTGTTGCGCGATCCAGAAGAGTAGCGCAGTTCGCCCGGGTGCTCCCGGCCATATTCCATCATGCCCTCGAAATCGGTCCAGCGATCTTCGCCCTTCCGGACACCTATCGAGAACGCATTGGAGACGCCCGCGTGAAGCGGTGTGAAGTCCTTGTAGGTCCAGTCCGCGTTACCGAGCAACGGTTGCAGAACCAATGGAGCCACATAGCCGTCGATGATCGTGTAGCCGTCGGCGGGTTTGTTCATTGCTGTGCGGAAGGCCTTGGTTCCGGCAGCACCAGGCGTTGAGATCACAGGGATGGAAACCCCCAACTCGTCACCCATCGCTTCGGCAATGATCTGGCTGACAGACATCGCCACTCCCGCAGTCCAGGGAAAGATGTTCTCGACCGTGCGTTCCGGGAAGTTGGCTCGGGCTATGCTCGGCAGTGCGATCAGCGCCGCAATGGCAGACACGATCGACAGTTTCAACTTGGATTTCATGGTTTCCTCCTCCTCTGTTTGTTCAGCCTGTTCACACGGTTCCGGCGACCATTCCTCCTTCCGGCCGTTCTGTGACTAACGCGTAGTGCGCAAACACCTCCGGCGCTGCGTCGTGTAACCGAAGATGGTCCTCGATCAGCGACGTTAGCCGCTCGACCGTTTGCGGATCGCGGATCGGCTCTGACTGATCAGGATCCCGTTCGAGATCAAACAGGCAAGACCCGTCTTGCCATCTGGCCACGAGTTCAAACCCCGCCTCACCCACTCCTGGCGACATGTGCATGCGCATCAACTTGACCCCCTTGGTGAAGTCGAAGGGCTCCACAAGTTGGGCGCCGGCTAGTTCCTCGACCGAAAACATGTCCTCGAGGTGTGAGGGCATCACCGTGTAGAGCGGCAGGGCATTTGGTTCTCGGTTCTCTGGAAAGCGGAAATAGGTATAGCGCCCATCGGTTACGCAAATTGGTCCTGCGAACATGCCGAAGATCGCGCTTTCGCGCTCGCCGTTCTCGCCGCGCAACAGGCCCTCCATAGAGAACGAGGTGACCTCCTTCGGGACGTCCACCTCATGGAAACCCAGGATAGTCGGCATCAGATCGGTCGTCTGAGTCAGATCCGACACGCGCGCACCGGCGCGATCTGCCGTGCCGGGATGCCAGATCATCAGGGGGATGTGGGAGATTTCTTCATAGTAGGGCATCTTGTTCTTGCCCCACCATTCGTGTTCACCCAGCAGAAAGCCGTGGTCGGTGGTGAGGATCAGCGCCGTGTCTTTCCAGGCGTCAGTTTCGTCCATCCAGTCCAAGAGCCGCCCGAAGTATTCGTCGCACATGGCAACGAGGGCTGCGTAGTTGGCGCGAATCTCCGCCACCTCAAGTTCCGAGTTGGTCACCTTCTCGTACACTGGCCAGTCGAGTATCCGGCCACCATATCCAGACTTGTAGGCATCGCGGAACCGTTCGGGCGCTGCGAAGGGCTCATGTGGGTCGAAACACTCGATCTGTAGAAACCAGTCGTCCGCCTCCCTGTTTGTATTCAGGAAGTCGACGGCACGCGCGAAACATTGTGGTGTCGGATACTGTTCCTCCTCCTCAGTGAAAAGCATATTGGTCGCGTGTCGCGACCGCCTCCAACTGTCCTTCGGGGTGGTCGCCCGCGTTGCCGTCTTGCCTTCCTCCAGGCCGTCGAGCGGGTAGTGGCGTTCATCGAATCTCTCGCGAAGCCGCGCTACAGGCGGCGTCGTCATCACCTTGACCGGGTCGTATTCCTGTCCACGAACAAAGTCCCAGCTGTCGAACGCGTTGGCATAGCCCCAGCCGCCATTTTCAAGATAGTGAAGGTGGTCAGACACCAGATGTGTGTAGACGCCGTTTTGCCCCAGAAGCTTCGTGTAGGAGTTGTCGAAGGGCTCAAGCGGTCCCCATGGCCGGTGCGTAAAATTGAGCCGGCCGGTATGCATGTCGCGCCGCGCGGGCATGCAGGGAAGGCTGCCAACATAGTGCGTGTCGAACGTGACGGCCCGCTGGGCGAAACGGTCGAAGTTGGGCGTTGCGACGGCTGTTCCGCCGTATGCCCCCAGCGCACGACGGTTCAACGAATCGAAGAGCACGAAGATCGTCCGCACTTGTTCCTCCCTGGCACTTTAGGCCCCAATATTGCGGCGGCAGAGAGATACTGTAAAATCGCTTTTATGGGCACTAGAAATAGATTTTGGGAATGTCTCATGGACAAGAACCTCCGGGCCTTCATGACGATAGCGAAGGACAGAAATCTCACGTCGGCCGCGAAGATGCTGGGGATCACGCAGCCTTCACTGACAAAGCGACTAATCAACCTCGAGGAAACTCTCGGCTGCCGGCTGTTCGTCAGGCACCGACGCGGCATGAGCCTGACTGCAGAGGGCAGGGTTCTGATGCGGCATGGAACGCGGATCGAGCAAGAATACCTTCAGGCCCAAGAAGAGCTGCAGGGGTTGATGCATGCTGGTACAGAGGTATTGCGGATAGGTGCCGGTCCTCTTTTCCATTTGCGCTATGTGGCTCCAGCCTATGCCCGGACAAGGCAGATTTATCCGCAACTGCGGCTGGATCTTGTCGCAGACAACAACTCACGCACGCTGCCGCTGCTTGTCGACGGTCGGCTCGACCTTGTCCTTGGGGCTCTCGAGCCGGTCGACCCCGACCATTTGATCAGCGTGCTTCCAATGGTGCAGGTGGAGCAAAGCGTCGTGCTGCGGCAGGACGATCCGCTCGTTGACAACGAGGTTCTACTTCCGCCGCAGATCAAGCAGCTTACATGGGTCGCCTACAGTGAGCCACGGGACAACAGGCGAATGCTGAGCGACTACTTCGCGGCGCACAACCTCGGTGTTCCTGATTTTGCGGCCACCACCAGCTCTTTCTCGACGGGCCTCGACATTGTTCGCTGCACGAGTTTTGCGATGATGGCGCCGCTGCAACTCGCGTCCGCTATTGCAGAGCGCGGGCTGAGGGCGATCCCCGCCTCGCCTTCCATTTCCCCGCTCGCCGCCGGCGCCTACCTCCGCGAAAGCACCAGAACCATTCCCGCAGTCCGAACCTTCCTGGACGAAGTCGAACGCGAGATTCTGTCAACGCCGGGCCAAAATGGACCCACTTGGCTGAAGTGAGTCGTGCCTACCGCCGTCGCGCAGCAGGGGCGGGAAGCGAAAGAACCGCACAAGGTTTAGGAGATGGAACGGTTAGCGTCCGAATGCATGCTTCTCACCTTAAGGCGGAATGACCGCACCTGGCACACCTCGCCCGTGGCATTGATACCAGCGATGTCCGCTTCTGGAGGACGGCCGACGGAATGACGGGGCACACTGCCAATCGGCTGCAAGGATGGGGCCGGAAGGGGGCCGTCAGCTTTCGGGGCAGGGAGGCGAATAGTGGACATTTGGCATCTCCGATGCAGCCTCGTTTGTTTGTGTCACTTTCTGCATATTTGCCGAGACCTCCCTCCTGGGTGTCGGAACCGAAGCAGTTCATGCGTCCTTTGGATGTCAATCAAAGAGACATTCCATGAATGCACTCAACGACAAGTCTTCTTCGGCCATTGTCGCGGTGAGCGACATCGATCGGGCGAGGCGTTTCTACAGTGATATGCTGGGGCTTGAACTCAACGACGAAGGCATGGAAGGCGTGTTGGTCTACAAGACGGGTGCGACGTATCTCGTCGTCTACCCTTCGCAATTTGCCGGCACCAACAAGGCCAATGCCGTGGTGTGGGACTGCGGACCAGATATCGACGCCATCGTTGCCGACCTGGGTGCCAAGGGTGTGACGTTCGAGCGCTATGAGATGGAGGGCGTGTCATACAAGGACGGAGTCCACGACGCGAGCGGGTTTAAGATGGTCTGGTTCAAGGACCCTGACGGCAACATCCTCCATCTGAACAGCGCATGAGCGTTTCACCGACGTAAGGAGGGGACGACCAGATAGCGCACTTTGCCGCACCAGATATCCAGAGATTGGAACCGCGATGCAGGGCTATTCGGGTCGCGGCCCTGGATACGCCGGCGGGCTTCATACTGAACTGCGAAATACAGAGATGGACCATTCGCGAGAGATGACATGACGCGCAATGATTTCGACGTCAATTCTGTCAGGCCAAGCGGAAGCGCGCCTGCTCAGGCAACGCTTTTCGATCCAGGTGCTGACGGTCCCTGGCGTGGCTCTTTGCCGGGTGAAGCGCTCGGAGCACCGGTGACCGTGCTCGCTTACGGCACCGACCGCACTGGCGGAGGCCCACGTCTTCACGTGCATCCTTATGACGAGGTGTTTGTCGTGACCGAGGGTCGGGCCCGCTTTTTCGTTGGAGACACAGTTCTCGACGCGACTGCCGGTCAGGTTGTGTTTGGCCCGGCCGGCATCCCGCACCGGTTCGAAAATCTGGGACCAGGGCGCTTACAGACGATAGACATCCACCATTCGCCGCGTTGGATCCAGACCGACCTCGACTAGATGGCCCGGCACTACCACCTAGCACCGTAGGCGTTTTTATGCCCCCATACAATTTGCGGCGTAGATCCTTGAGACGAAAAGGCTCAACGGCCAACTGGGGGCCGTTTGCTGCCCGTCTGGTTGTGGCGGCGCAACTATGCAAGCCGCCGTTAACGCTTGCAAGAATCGTTACCCGCGATTGATCCATCTCCAACTTGGCTTCGCCCAGGGTCCGTCAAGGCGCGGAAAAAGTTCTACCAGGATTGTCGCAAGGCGGACGGGTCGTTCGTCCTAGGGATGGACCCCAAGGAGATCAAAATGACTAAACGCGCCTTACTTTCCATTGTCGCCGCGGCAACCCTGTGCCTTGCCGCACCGATCGCCACACTGGCGCAGGAGACCTTTCAGATGCCACAGCTCCCAACCCCTATCGAGTCCGGTTTCGCCGACGTCAATGGCGTCAAGATCTGGTACCAGACCTATGGCGAGGGCGACCCGTTGATCCTGATTCACGGCGGCTTCGGTTCGGTCGAGATGTTCGGACCCAACCTCGAAGCCCTGTCGCAGGACCGCAAGGTCATCGGCGTCGACCTCCAGGCACATGGCGGCACCGGTCCGCTCGGCCGCCCCATGAGCTTCGAGGCCATGGCGACCGACATCGCCGAATTCATCACGACGCTCGGCTACGATAACGCCGATGTCATGGGTTACTCTCTGGGCGGTGCCGTAGCGCTTCGCGTCGCCATCGACCATCCGGAGGTCGTCGACCGATTGGTTATCGTCTCGGCTGCCTACGCCTACAGCAACTGGCACGAATACAACTTCGAGGGCATGAGAGCGATCAACGCCGATCCCGAGGGTACGGCCGAGAGTATGGTCGGCTCCCCCATGCACCAGGGCTACGTGATGAAGGCGCCGGGCGGCGAGGCGAGCTGGGTCGACGCGGTCAAGGAGTTTGGTGCCTTCATCGGCACCGACTACGACTGGTCCGCCGAGGTACCCAACGTCACCGCACCGACACTGGTCGTCGTCGGCGACTGGGATGCCGTCCGTATCGGTGCCGCTACCAGATTTTTCGAGATGCTCGGGGGCGGCGCGCAGGACGCCCAGTGGGACCGTTCCGGAATGGGCCAGAACCACTTCGCGGTGATCCCCAACGCCACCCACTACGACATCATCAACTCGACCGCAGTGAGCGAGATCGCGATCCCCTTTTTCGACGGCTACACGCAGCCTCCGCAGTAGCGCAGTAAAGCGCAATCACTGGGGGCTGGCTCGCTTCAAGCACAGAGGGGGCCGTCTGCTGACTGTCCGGTTCTGGCCGAAAAACTGAGTAAGCCGCCGTTCGGCAACCGACCCCATGGCGGACACTAAGGCTGCCGTCGCCGATCCCAAAAGCTGCCTCTTCAGCGGTCCGTCAGGCTAATCGCCGTGACTATGCTGGAACGTATGTCAACCTGATCACGTCCTCGCCGATACGATCGCTCGCCACGAGGCGCAGCGGGGGCCGCGGGCCGGCGAAGAACGGCTTGCCGCCGCCGAGCACAACGGGATGGAGGTATAATTGATACTCATCGACAAGGCCCAGGTTGGTCAGACTTCCCGCCAACTCTGGTCCGGAAACTTCAATCACCCCATCGAGTTGAGCTTTCAACCCGCGTATCGCCGCCTCGACCTCACCCTCGACAAGGGTGGCGTTCGGGCCAACCGACTTCAACGAGCGCGACACGACCCACTTCGGTTGGCTCCGCCACGCCGCCGCATAGTCACGTTCTGCCTCGTCCCACTCGGAATGATCCTCGTCCCAATACCGCATCACCTCATACATGCGGCGACCGTACACACTGCCGGCTAGACCGCGCACGTCGTCGATGAAATGACGAAAAAGTACAGGATCGGGTGCAAATGCCGTGTGGTCGACATAGCCGTCCAGCGACTGGTTCAATCCAAAGACGAGCTTCGCCATATGGGATCTTCTCCTCGCCATCTTCTCGGAGGCTGCCGAGGGTACGCAAAAATGAAGCGGGCTACAATCCGGCGACCCACTTGCCGCCATGACCAATTATCAGAAGTCCTCTTTCCGGCCCATCGCGCACAAAGCAGACTATCGCCTAACCACCATGGCAGCCGATTAGGCGACTTCGGGGCCGAAACCAGACTGTCCGGTTTTGGTGTCTGATCGCGGGAAACTGCCGTTCGGCCAGACGATAAGACGCTCCTAGCAGGCCGAAATGACCGTATCGGCGCGGTCCTTGGATGAAGCGCTTCGTCCAAGGCCCGCGCGCGGGGCCAATCTGGCAAGCAGATACGTTGCAGGTGGAAGGGCTGCGAATACCCTCATTCTCCCCGAGTCCTCACGGACGAACGCGGATAACCGTCTTCCCCGCGCGTCGCTCGGTCGCGTTGAAGGTGGCGACGGCATCGTCGAGGGTCGAGACTTTGCCGATGTTCGTCCGCAGTCGTCCGTCCCGCACCCGCGGGACGATCTCACTCAGTTGGGCACGATCGGACTCGACGACGAAGTCGACCGCCAGGCCATCTGCGGGCCGCGCCTCGGCCGGTCCGACGACGGTCACCAACGTTCCTCCGGCTCGGATCAGGACTGCGGACCGCTTTTGGATGTCGCCGCCGATGACATCGAACACCAGATCGACTCCACCGACGTCTTCCAGGGCGTCGTTCTCGAGGTCGACGAATTCATTTGCGCCGAAGTCGAGCGCCTTCTGACGGTCGGCGGCGCGTCCGGTGCCGATGACATAGGCGCCAGCCTCTCGCGCGAGCTGCGTCACCATCGAACCGACTGCGCCGGCCGCGCCGTGCGCGAGGACGCTCTGCCCCGCCTGAAGGCGGCCGTGCTGAAACAGTCCCTGCCACGCGGTCAGGCCCGAGATCGGCAGGCTCGCGCCCACCGTGAAGTCGACATCGCCCGGCAATGGCGCGAGGTTGCGTGCCTCCATGGCTACATACTCCGCGAGCGTGCCGTCGCGATGCCAGTCTGCGAGGCCGAACACCCGCTGTCCCACCGACAGCCCCGTCGTGCCATAGCCGAGGGCGGTGACCACTCCGGCCAGCTCGTGCCCAGGGATGGACGGTGTTCGGTCACTGTCGCGGCGATCGGTCCAGGTCGAGGGCCACGCCAGTTCCGTCGGGACGAATCCCGACGCATGAACCTGAACGACGACGTCGTTTATCGCCGCCTGCGGCTCGGGACGCTCCACCAGCTTCATCCCGGCCGTTCCCGCAGCCTGGTCCGTCACAACGATTGCTTTCATGATAATTATCTCCTCGGTCATTTTCCGTTTGGTCGAAATGTTGCATGGATGGAACGTCCGTTCGGCATCTCATGCCGGGCATGGGAGCGAGCCGTAGCGTTCGTTGATGATCTCAGTTGTGGCAGCGCGGAACGAAGTTTTCCAATAGCCGGCGTGTATAGTTTCCATACAACGGCAATTGCTCCGGCCGACAGCGCTTGCCCGGTCTGAAAACGATGCTTGAGGAAGCGACGAAGGAAGAACAATGGAACTCAACCAGATTCGATATTTCCTGAACCTGGCGGACACCCTCAGCTTCACCGAAGCAGCCATGCGGAGCGGGGTGTCTCAGCCCACGCTCACCCGCGCGATACAGCGGCTCGAACAAGAACTGGGCGGAACGTTGGTCTATCGCGATGGAAAAGATAGTCGCCTGACAGCGCTCGGCCGCGACATCCGATCCGAATTCGCTGCGATCGCGGACCGTGAGCAGCGGGTTCGGGCGATATCCCTCAATCGGGTTCGCGGTCGCCGCGAGACTTTGACGCTGGGCGTCGTGAATACCATCGCGCCGGCGCTGATTACCGGGTTCGTTACGCACGCCCTTCGACAGATGCCGATGCTCGAACTGGTTCTTCAGCCAGTCACGCGCGACCAAGGAATGGAGCTGCTCCTCAGCGGCCAAATTGATGGGTGCTTCTGCACGGATCCAGCAGCCGGAAACTCAAAGATCGCCACCGCCGAAATGTTTCGCGAGCGACTGTTACTGGCGATGGCGCACGGACACAGCCTGGCAAGCCAGGCCTCGGTGTCTCTTTCGGACCTGTCGGAGCAACCGTACCTCGATCGGCTCCAGTGCGAATTCCGTACGCGCGTGCAAAACCATCTGCATGAGCGTGCGGTGATCATGATTCCACGGCTCAGATCCGAACGGGAGGATCTGATTCAACAGGCCGTGGCAGCGGGCGCCGGCGTTTGCATGCTGCCTGAGCGCTCGGCAATCGTAGAGGGATTGACGTTGCGCCCGGTCGATACGCTGGACCTGTCGCGCACGGTCGCATTCCAATCGATTTCGGGATCTGGAACGGCAGCGGCGCTGCGGCAGCTTCGTGTGCTGATCGAGCGTTATGTATGGTCGTGAAATTCCGTGGAAGCGCTGGCCTTATGGTGCGGCGACCGCACAAGCGTTCCCATTTGCATGCCGGTGGCAACATCGAAACTATAGTCGCGGCGTATTGGACACCTCCGGATCGAGTATCCATCTTCTGGGACAGGAATTCGAAGGAGGAATTCATGGCTGCCTACAAGAAAACGGAAGCCGCGATCGCCAGGTTGTCGCCTGAGGAATATCGGGTGACGCAGCAGAGTGCGACCGAGCGTCCTGGAACCGGTGCGCTTCTCCACAATGAAGAACCTGGTATCTATGTCGATATCGTCTCAGGCGAACCGCTGTTCGCATCGTCGGACAAATATGAGTCGGGCTGCGGATGGCCGAGCTTCACCAAGCCGATCGAATCCGCAAACGTGAACGAGTTGCGCGACACCAGCCACGGCATGATCCGGACGGAAGTGCGTTCGACGCATGGCCACAGCCATCTCGGCCACGTTTTCCCGGACGGACCGACCGATCGTGGCGGCCTGCGTTACTGCATCAATTCGGCTTCGCTGCGCTTCGTGCCACGCGACGAGATGGTGGAGCAGGGTTACGGTGAATATCTCAACCAGGTGGAGGACATCTGATGACGACTGAACGCGCTGTTCTCGCTGGCGGCTGCTTCTGGGGCATGCAGGATCTCATCCGCAAGCTGCCCGATGTGATCTCGACCCGGGTCGGGTACACAGGTGGCGACGTGCCGAATGCGACATATCGCAATCACGGCACCCATGCCGAGGCGATCGAGATCATCTTCGACCCCTCGCAGACCACCTATCGCCGATTGCTCGAGTTCTTTTTTCAGATCCACGATCCGACGACGCTGAACCGTCAGGGGAATGATCGTGGCACAAGCTACCGCTCAGCGATTTATTTCACCAGCGACCAGCAGAAGGCCGTTGCGCTCGATACGATCGCAGACGTTGACGCGTCGGGATTATGGCCAGGCAAGGTCGTCACCGAAGTCGAGCCAGTCGGTGATTTCTGGGAGGCAGAGCCCGAGCACCAGGACTATCTCGAACGAATTCCCCACGGGTATACCTGCCATTTTGCACGTCCGAACTGGGCGTTGCCGCACAGGACAGGTGCTGCCGCTTAGCAAACCCGCGGCTCGCGGCACAACGCCGCGAGCCTGCTATCGGAGGACTTCATGGAAACGGGAATTGTGGATTTGCCTGCCCCTCCGCTGGAGAATATCCGGTGGATCAATGAAAATGGCGACGAGCGTAGCCCCTTGACCCTGGCCGAGTTGGGGCAAGGCATCAAGATACTGTACTTCTTTCAGGATTGGTGTGCGGGCTGTCATGCACATGGCTTTCCCACATTCGTGACACTTGCCGAAGAACTTCGCGATAAAGGTGTTGGCCTGGCAGCCATCCAGACGGTGTTCGAGGGTTCGGAGGTCAACACCTTCGATCGTCTGCGGAAAAATCAACGACGATATGGACTGCGTGTTCCCTTTGGGCACGCCGTCACTGACTCGGCCTCAGCAGACGCCGTGCCTGGGATAATGGAGGCATACCGCTCCGGCGGAACCCCCTGGTTCGTGGTGATCGCGCCCGATGGCCGCGTCGTGTACGACGGGTTTCGGCTCGACGCGAAGAGCCTCGTCCAGACACTTCGGCCGCTCGCCGCCTGACAAAAAAAAGGAGCCTGGATACGCAGCTTGCCGGCCCGCCGCAGCCGTGTGTCAGCTTTCTGGAAAGTCCCCGCACAAACCAGACTGCCGGCTTCCCACCCCAACGCAGCAACGGCCCCAGCCAGTATGGTGGGGCCGCCGTCGGTCAGACTTCCGTCGCTTCGGCCAGCTCCAGCGCATCTTCTACGTCCACGCCAAGATATCTTACGGTGTTTTCGACCTTGGTGTGCCCAAGTAAGATTTGAACCGCACGAAGATTGCCAGTCGCTTTATAGATGATCGATGCTTTGGTGCGGCGAAGAGAGTGTGTGCCGTACTCCTCACGGCGTAGACCTATCGCCGAGACCCGTTCATCTACCAATCGCGCGTATTGCCGGGTGCTCAAATGGCCCAGGGAATCTACCCGGCTGGGAAAAGCGAAGTCATCGACCGTTCCGCTACGTCCTTCAAGCCAAGCCAGTAGGCTCGCCCGGGTATCTGATGTGATCTCGAATTGAACAGGTCTCCCTGTCTTCTGTTGGATGATCAGCGACCGAGCTCGTATTTCCGGACCTGCCACAAGCGTGCCGATCTTGATCTTGACCAGATCGCATCCTCGTAACTTGCTATCGATAGCGAGGTCGAAGAACGGACACCGCGAAGCCTGGGCAAACCACGCGCTCGACGGTCGCGCCCATACGTACTGCCGACCTCGCCGGCATGCCTCCGTGTTCCACCTACCGCGACACAGCTGAACGCATCGCATGGCTAGTTGCTAAGACGACCGCTTGCTAGGTCGGGAGGCAGTACTCGCCCGACACCGCGCATGGTGCGAACCGATACGAATCAGTCGTCTGGATCGACCGGGGTGAGGCCGTCTGACAATCCAGGAGAGGATGAGGCGCATGAGTTGGAACCCAGCAATCGAACCGGGCTGTCCCGATGAGGTTGGCCTCGACGCAATCGAAACCCTCATCGTCCCGCGCGCCCGAGGCATTGGCAGCTTCGAGGTCCGGCGCGCCTTGCCGGCGCCGAAGCGGCAGATGGTCGGGCCGTTCATCTTCTTCGATCAGGCCGGGCCGGCCGAGCTATTGACCGGGCAGGGCGTCGACGTTCGGCCGCACCCGCATATCGGTCTCGGCACCGTTACGTACCTTTTTCGCGGCGATTTCCATCACCGCGACAGCACCGGGGCAGACCAGATGATCCGTCCGGGCGCGCTGAACTGGATGGTTGCCGGGCGCGGTGTGTCCCATTCGGAGCGCACCTCCGCAGCAGCCCGAACCGGTCCGAACAGCCTGTTCGGAATACAGACCTGGCTGGCGCTGCCCGACCGCCAGGAGGACATGGCGCCCATGTTCGAGCACCACGGCAAAGAGGCGCTGCCGGTGATTGAGGATTGCGGCGTTTCGGTCCGGCTCATCCTCGGGGACGCCTATGGCCAGAAGGCCCCCGCGACGATGTTCTCGGAGACGTTCTACGCCGATGTGACGGTCGAAGCCGGACGATCACGAAGACAGGGGAATCTACATCGTCGAAGGTTCGATCTCGGTTGCTGGCCAGGAATATGAGGCATCTCAGCTGATGGTCTTCAGGCCTGGTGACAGGATCACGATCGCTGCCGGCGGCCAAGGTGCACGGCTGATGATCCTCGGCGGCGCAACGCTCAGCGGACCGCGCTATATCTGGTGGAACTTCGTCGCCTCCTCGAAGGACCACATCGAAGAAGCGAAGGCCGAATGGCGCGCCGAGGACTGGGGCAAGGGTCGTTTCGATCTCCCGATCGATGACCGAGATGAGCACATTCCCCTAAGGTAGATCAACAGCAACTGGATGTCATGGGACGGCCAAGGCCAAGCGCATTGCCCACCAGCAGAGCACTGAAGACGGACGCTGCCGCTCCTCGGTTCATCGGAGTTCGTGAGCACGTCGCGGACGCCCTCGGCGATTGTCCAGTGTCCTGGCGCCCGTGGTCTGCCCTGAATTGGGTTACGCGAAAGCAGATGCCGGACCATCAACAAACTTCAGGAAAACCCGACGACGGAGTGGGGAATATAGTCGCTTTCAAGGGCTTGTATTTCTGCGGGAGTGAGCTTGATGGCCAGCGAACCCACAGCATCATCCAGGTGTTGCAACTTCGTCGCCCCGACTATGGGTGCGGAAAGCCGGGGATCAGGACGACCGGGGGTGCCGACGACAACCCGTTGTGCTGTGATCGCGCCGCCCGCAGCCTTCTCACCCGAGATGAACTACGAATGCCCACAAAACGCACCAAAATCGCCATCCAGTTGAAAGGGCCGAATGACAGTTGTAGTGCACCCAGGACCTCCCGCGTGGGCGCCAACGATGTCCGCTTTTAGTATGCAGCGAAGCTGATCGCAACGATCGATATAAGGCGCACTGCGGTCGTCGTAAGGCGTGGCGGGAACGACTGGACTGGGCTCAATCGCGCCCTTCATAGCGACGGTTGCGGATACCAGCAGAGGGTCGATTTTTCCGGTGACAAGAGTGGAGAGCCGCGCTTCATTCTCAGGTCTAGGAAAGCTTCCGGGAGGCGATCTCGGTGACTGGCGGCCACTCAAGAGCATCTGCCACATCGAAGGACAGGGAGAATGACTCTATCGGCTCATCAGCAAATGCCTTAGCCGCCAACCTTTGCTGGACGATCATGGCGTTATCTGGTTTGCTTCAAAGCGGCCACCTTCTGAACGAGCACATCAACGAACTCGACGCGCGATGGGCATCATTGACACCGATTGCACTGCTGGCTATCGGTATCTCATGACTAAGGGCTTTTTCCTCGCCGGAATGTATTACGCGCCGCTGAATTAGCGGCCGGGTGCTTTGTCGTCCTTCAACCGCTGCGTGGCCAGCGGTTGTGATCCGGCAGAAAGCTCTGGCTCCGCAGCCTGTTAGCGGAGTTTTTCGAAATGTCTTTCCTCCATCCTGCCCAAGCTGCCTCACGGCAGCATAGGCCTCGTCGTCCCCGGTCCATCGGCCTGATTGGCTTTGGCGCCTTCGGTCGTTTGGCTGCTTCCCACCTGGCGTCGCACTTTGCTCTGCATGTTTTCGATCCCGCTTTCGACGGGACGGCTGGGTTGGCCGAGACCGCCCGATGCCAGGTAGTGGTGATAGCTGTTCCCGTTGCGCAGATGGCCGATGTCTTGAGGGCAATTGCACCCCATCTCCGGCGTGGAACGCTAGTTCTCGACGTAGGGTCTGTGAAGGTCGAGCCCGCACGCCTCATGCGAGAATTGCTTCCTGAGTATGTCGACATCATCGCTACGCACCCGCTCTTTGGTCCGCAAAGCGCGCTACAGGGAGTACGAGACCTCAAGATCGCCCTGTGTCCAATAAGGGGATTCACCCATAGGCGAGTCGCCGCCTTCCTCAAGGGTGCACTCGGACTTGAGGTGATCTGGACGACCCCGGAGGCGCACGATCGGGACGCCGCGTTGGCGCAAGGGCTTACCCACCTCATCGCTAAGGTGCTCGTGAAGATGGAGCCACTGCCGGATCTGATCACGACACGCAGCTTCGAATTGTTGCGTGAGGCAGTGGAAATGGTGCGCCATGATGCGCCCGAGGTTTTCGACGCGATCGAACGCTTGAACCCTTACGCCTTGGAGGTGCGCCGCCGCTTCTTCGACTTGGCCTCAGCGCTCGACGCCGAGCTGCATGGGCCTCATGACCTTACGTGAAAGCCGCGCCACAAGCCCAGAGCGATGGACAGCATAGAAAAAGACACGAGCGCCAGCCACCTACGCCGTCGGTTGGCCGGCGGCTGGATGACGGCAAACTGGCCGACCGTTTCCGGCACCAACGCGTCTCTCATCCCGGACCTCGACAGGCCGATATCCTTCAACTGATGGTCGGAGAGCGCATTGAGCGGGCACTGTGTTGATGCCCGGCGACTCCAGTGAAATCCCGTCATCGGAATTCTCCTTGGTTGCGCATGAACTGGAGACGCCGGTCGCCGCGTGGCGCCATCGCGAAGATGAAGGCGATAGCACCGCGCGGTTTCCTGCGTTGCTCCGGCTGCTACAGACGATCAAGAGCAAGCAGGGATTTGTCGCCGAGCCAGACCTCGACGAATGTCGCCTCGAGGTCGGAGACGTTCCGCTCGCCCGCCGCGATCTGCGCCTGCATGAAGCCCCACAACGCCCAGCCGTTGCGCGGCATCTCCTCAAGCGCCTTGCCGAACGTGGCGACGGCTTCCTCAGCGCGGCCCTGCTGGAGAAAGACGGCGCCGAGCGTCTGACGCACCGGATAATACCAGTAGGGCGGCTCCATATAGGCGATGCCGTCCTGTAGGCGGATCGCCTCATGCAGGTGGCGCTCCGCCGCGACATAGTTACGGCGTGCCTGGGCGATACGGGCCTCGACCACATGGCCGGCAATGCCGAGCACGTCCCTTGCCGGCAGGCCTTGTTCCTCGAGACCAGTCATATCCGCCTCCGCGACCAGCCGCTCGATCTCGCCGACCTCGCCTGCCGCCGCTTCGAGGTTGCCGTTGAAGGCGAAGGCGATGCCGCGCGCGTAGTGCCAGTAGCCCTTGACGAAGGGAAAGCGGTCGCCGGGATCAGCAAGAGCCAGGATGGTGTCCGGGGTGCTGAACTGGGCATGCGCGCTGTACGGCGCCGTCTTGATCGCCTGCACCCAGGCCAGTTCCTCCGACACCTCGTCGGAGGTCACGGCGACGAGCTTTTCGGCAGAAGAGATTACGTCCTCGCCCACCCCGGACATCTGGGCGGACACCATCAGATAGTGCAGGTTGTGAGGATAATATCCGTAGCGATAGAGCGGACTGGCCGCCTCGCCGGCCTGCGCTAGGAATGCCTCGTCGGCGGCGATTGCCTCGCGATTGACCCGCATGGAATCGTGATGGCGTCCGACCCGCGCATAAATGTGGGCAGGCATATGGGTGAGATGCCCGGCTGCGGGCATGGCGCCGCGCAGACCGTCGGCGACGGCTTCCGCGCGTTCGGGCGTCGCCGATGCCTCGACGGCGTGAATATAAAGATGCGCCGCCGCCGGATGCACAGGGTCGATCTCAAGGACGTGTTCCAGGGTCGCGACGATTTCGGCGGTATTGCCCTTCGGCGTCACGCCGTCGGCTTCCCACAGGTCCCACGGCTGCAGGTTCATCAATGCGTCGGCGTAGAAGACGAGGACGTTGGAATTGTCCGGATATGCCTTGGCCACGTCGCGCATGGAATCGGCCCACGCCTTGTCGAGCGGCGGTCGGCTAGCCATCAGATTGGCGCCGTAGCGTTTCTCCAGTGCCTCGATCAGCGCCCGCTCCTTGGCTGCCACGCCCTCCTTCAGCGCCAGGGCGCGCTGAACGGCATCATGGGCGGGAGCCGCCGCCTCGTCGTGCATGGCGTCGTTGATGTTCGGGCCGAGCGCGAAAGCCTCGCCCCAGAAGCACATGGCGCAGTTCGGGTCCAGCCTCTGGGCTTCCTGGAAGGAGCGCCGCGCCTCGGCGTGGTTGAAGGCCCAGGTCAGGCGAAGACCCTGATCGAAATAGGCCTGTGCTTCGGCGCTGTCCGTGGTGACAGGCATGGTCATGTCGCCGAGCCCTTCATAGAGAGGAGGCCGGATCCCCGCCGCGGCAACCTCCGCACCCTCGGCGAAGGCGACGCCGGGCTTGTAGAATTCGGTTTTTGGTTGTGCGGTCTCATGCGCCGAAGCTGCGAAGGCGAAGGCGGATGCGGTCAGCATCAGTCCTCCGGCAATCGCATGCAGGGAAGTGTTTGGCTTGAGTTTCATGGTCGGTTCCTTTGAGTTTGGTGCGCCGGCGGGAGCATCCGCGCCACGGCTCATTGATCTGATGGGTGGAAAAATCTGTGTGCTATCGGGGCAGACTCGCGACAAACCCGGCTACGTCGACGGCGAAACGACGCGGTTCTTCCCAATGAATCGCGTGTCCAGCACCGGCGTAGGTGACGAGTCGCGCGCCTGGGATCGTTCGCATGAGAACGTCCTGTTCGGCGCGCGGGAAGAATGCGTCCTGGTCGCCCCAGACCACGAGCGTCGGAACGGCAATCTCGTGCAGGCGTGCCGAATGATCGTCGCGCGAAAGGGATTTCACCGCCTCCTGCCAGACACGTGCGGGAACCTTGAGGCTCTCGCCGATGATGGCGTCGAGGAATTCGGCGGATATCGTCCGGGCCAGCGTGCTCTCCTGAAAGCTGCGAACGAAATTCGGATCGATCGGATCGACGAGAGCCGAGACGGCGTCCTTCAGTTCCTCGACCTCGCCATTGCCCTTGGCCGTCGGATAAGATCCGGCAAGGATCAGCCCGCGCGTGCGGTGCGGATTGTCGATGGCGAAGCGCTGCGCAGTGTAGCTGCCCATCGAGTGCCCGACGATAACGGCGGATTCGATTGCACGGGCATCCATGAAGGATGCCAGATCGGCGGCAAGGTCGGAAGCGCGGTAGCCCGATATGGGGCGGTCGGCGTCGCCGTGACCGCGCTGGGAAATCGCGATTGCACGGATCGAATGTGGCAGAAGCGGCAGAACCCCCTCGAACGATCGCCATGAGTCCGTGTACCCGTGCAGAAACAGGACCGGGAAACCGCCAGGGTCGCCCTGCTCGACAAACGGGATTTTCACGCCGTCGCGAATGGTCGCCACACCAGTTTGGAGATTTGCATTCAGCAGCATGGGAATTCCTTTCGGAGCGCGCCACTCTGACCGCAGTTCCGCTGGATACTTCCGGCGGTGCAGGGGGATGGCGGGCCTCTTTGCGACGATCACGAGCCTCATGGCCGCGATGCCGTGTTTGTTAGTGAGATGTCATCAGGTTCCGCCGCGGTCTGAGTGCGACGGCAGGACGCCGAGACGGATCAGGCCGTTTTCCTGCCCCGCGACAGACGTGGTCTCAAGCTTTTTGCGATTTCGCGCAGATGCTTGTCGCCCGTGCCGCAGCAGCCTCCGAAAACGTCCATATGTGGGTACCGGGCATGCAGGTTGCTTAGCTGCGTTGCGAGCTCGACCGGATGTCCGTCTTCAAGATGGTTCAATTTGCACAGTTCCATTTTTTCCATCTTCGACGCGTTTGGTCGCACGCCGCGCAGTCGCCTGGTCCACGCGCCATCGTCGAGCGCAGGCTCATATTCCAACGGATGAGAACAGTTCACCAGGTAGTAGTCGGGCGCATCAAGCCCGGTCTGCGCATCGATCTCGGCAATCGCTTCGCCAAGGGTTGGGCCGGACTTGAGGCGATGGGTCCTATCGAGCGTCAGCGCAACCGAGAGCGGAACGCCGATCCGCGCAGCGGCGCGTGCGGCGCCGACGGCCTCCGGGATGTTGTTGAAGGTCATTGCGCAGGTAAAATCCACCTGCGTCCGTTTCAGCGTTTCAAGCTGAACCGCGTGATACGCCTCCGCACTTTCGGCGGTTATATCGCGGTTCAGCCCGTAGGCGTCGCCACGCGGGCCCAGGATTCCCCCGATCAAAAGGCTTGGGATCTGGTCGCGGTAGTCGCCTGCGATCTCCCGCAGAAAGCCGATGGCCGCGATGTTGGCATCCGCCAGCGCCGTCGCCGAATAGCCCAGTTTGGCGCCCCAGTCCGGGCTCGCGCGATAGTCGAGCCCGGATAGCAGAAAACCAAGGCCGAACTCGGCTGCCACATCCAGTTGTGCACGGAACATGTCGCGCATGGCGGTGACGGCGCTTGGGATGTCAAGCAATGGGAACATGGCGAATTCGGGCAGTTCGAACCCACGACGGTACATGATTTCGGTTTCGGACCCGCCTTCGGTAAGGAAGACTGGGCCCGACCCGGCTACGGGAAGCGGTGACGGCGCGCGCATATCAAGCCCCCGGGGCGATGTTCTGGTTGAAGCGGAACCGGTTTTCAGGGTCGTACTTCGTCTTGATCTCCACAAGACGCTGGTAATTCGGTCCGAAACTGGCGCGGGTCAGCACGGCTCCGTCTTCGCCGTGGCCGGGGAAGTTGAGATAGACGCGGCCGTGATGGCCGAAGCGCTCCGACGCCTCCCAACCATCGCGGGCCCAGGCAATGTTGGCGGCATCTTCGCCAGGATCGGACCAGACACCGTCCAGGGAATACATCCAGCCCATGGACCGGTCGCCGAAAGCCGTGGCCTCGGCCGGGACCTGCGCCGTCGCCCCACCGAAATTCCACAGGGATGACAGCGTATTGTCCGAGGGCGCAGCCTTGGCGTTCTGCATTGCAAGGTCGATCATCTCGTCGGTCAGGCCGGTCAGATACCGTGCTTTCCAGTAGCAACGGAAATCGCCCGATGGCATCAGCGTATCGAAGAGCTGCTGAACATCGCAGTAGGCCATCCGACCGGAAAAATCGGCGACCGTGGTCCCAAGTTCGCGCAAGGGCTGAAGCAACGTCTCGCCTTCCGCGGCATCGCCGTTATAGACGCAAGCCAGCGTATAGACGCGTTTTCCCCGATACTTTTCGGGAAAATCCTCGCCGCCGGCAGTGGAGAACTCGCAGAGCGATCCGACACGATCGCCATGCTCGGCCAGAAAATCGCGCCACGCGCGGATCGGGCCGGGGCCGTCGTCGAGGGCATATATGGGGGCCGCGAACATCACTTCGGGGCCGATCGGGTGAAGCGCGAATTCGAACCGTACGACGACGCCAAAATTACCGCCCCCGCCCTTGAGCGCCCAGAGCAGGTCAGGGTTTTCATCGTCACTGGCACGGACAAGCACGCCATCTGCCGTGACCACATCCGCCGCGATCAGATTGTCGACCGAAAGTCCGTGCTTGGCGCGCAGCCATCCGATCCCGCCGGAAAGGGCCAACCCGGCCACCCCAGTCTCCGAGATGAGACCGCCGGGCGTCGCAAGGCCATGCGCCTGGCTGGCCTTGTCGACATCGCTCCACAGGGCGCCACCTTCGACGATAGCGACACGCGCCTTGGCATCCACCGTGACGCCGCGCATAAGCGACAAATCGATCATTACGCCATCGTCGCAGACTGCGTGACCCGCCACATTGTGGCCGCCGCCACGGATTGCTATGGGCAGATCCCGCGCCACAGCTAGCGATACGGCCGCTATCACGTCATCCACGTTCTTGCAGCGCGCGATAAGCGCCGGTCGCCGGTCGATCATGGCGTTCCAGACCATTCTTGCCTCGTCGAACCCCGGGTCGCCGGGTCGAAACATCTCTCCGCCAAAATCTTCAGTGATCGGGTTGAGAGCCGTTGTCAGATCGTCCATTTCAAAACTCCCTTGCAGTGTTGCGATGGAGCTACGACGGTTTCAGCGGTCAGGGCAGTGGCGATTTGGTCATGAACAGGCCATACTGGACAGGCGACCGAGGCATATGCGCCAAAACCGTGCCAAGACGGTCAGAGGACCGCTGTGAACAGTTCAAAAAAGCCTTTGATCGTGTTGTTGGCGGAGCCAGAAACCTCGGCCTCGGTCCTCTATGGCCTTTATGACGTATTGCTATCGGCCGGGGCGGTCTACACCGATATGGTCGCCGGCACACCGGGGCGAGAGTTGCTGGAGGTCAAGATCGTCTCGGTGGACGGCAAGGCGTTTCACTGTTTGGGCAATATCCCAGTCGAGCCGCACGCAGCCATCGACGATTTAGACAAGGCGGACGTCGTGATCGTCTGCGACATGTATACGTCGATCTATGATGTGCCCACGGGCCGCTACCCACGAGAGGTGGCCTGGCTGAAGAGGCTCCATCGAGATGGGGCGCTCATCTGCTCGGTTTGTTCCGGGGCCCTCCTGATCGCGGAAACCGGCCTCTTGAATGGGCATGGGGCGACGGCCCATTGGGCCTATCGAAACATGTTCCAGCGCAACTATCCCAAAATCGCGTTTCGCAACGAGTCCGTCCTTTGTCTGGAGGCGGAAGGCGACCGCATCGTTACCGCCGGCGGGGTCAGCGCCTGGCACGATCTGGCGGTCTATCTGATCGCTAGGTACTGCGGATATCAGCAAGCGATTGAGACCGCGAAAGTATTCCTGATCAGCGGGCATTCCGAAGGCCAATCCCCCTATGCGGTGATGACCCGTCCAATGACGTCGGAAGACGGGCCGATCTCGGATTGCCAAACCTGGATCGCCGACAACTACGCAATGGCCAAACCGGTGGAGCGAATGGTCGCGCGATCCGGTCTGAATGCGCGCACCTTTTCGCGCCGTTTCAAGGCGGCCACGGGCTTTGCGCCGATAGAATATGTGCAGGCATTGCGAATCGAGGAAGCGAAGCAAATGTTGGAGACTGACACTCTGTCGGTAGACGAGGTCGGCGCTTCGATCGGGTATGATGATTCGGCGTCTTTTCGGAGGGTCTTCAAGCGTGGCGTAGGGTTATCGCCGTCTGCCTACAGGAAGAAGTTCCAGCGTATCGCGCAGATCGCCAGACCGCTTGAGGTCCATTAATTTCGCATTGTGCCACGCAGCGAACCGCGCCTCGCTCTATTCGCGTGCCACCTGTCGCGATGCGCCGAAGCGAACGTTTGGAGTCGACGTGACGCTGCATCAGCGGGCGATGCACTGCCAGGCGATCATGACGCGCCTTTCAGCCGGACGCGGCCGATGCTGCCGAGCGCGGCGACAAGGGCGCCGAACATGTAGATCGTGAGGCCGCAAAGCGTCATCGGCGCGTAAGCGACGCGCGCGTCGAAGACCTGCAGGCCGAAGGCGGCGACCGGCCCGAGCGCCGTGAAGGCGGCGATCACCGTCGCGGATACCAGGGGGACGGCGCGCTGCACGGCGTAGAGGGGCAATGCGATCGCTATCAGCCCGATCAGCCAGATGACGGCGAGATCGCCGGCCCCGGTTTCGACGCCCTTGTCGTCGACCCCCAGCCACAGGCCGATCCCGCAGATCGGCACGTAGAGCAGGAACCGTAGGCCGAACTGGGCCAGGGGTCCGACGCCGCGGGCGTTCAGGCGCGTCGAGTAAAGCACGATGACCGCCGTGAGCGTGCCGGACAGCGCCGCAAGCGCGATGCCCGCGACACCGTGCCCGAGCCCGCCGCGCAGGAAGCCGGATTCGCCTGCCAGGGTGATAGTGGCGAGCCAGCCGATGCTCAGGGCGATGAGGCACATCCCGGCTGCGGCCATCCGGTTGCAGCCGCTGCCCGCCTCTCGCATGCCGCGCTTTGACGCCGCGACGGTCGCCAGCGGCACACAACCGGAGAAGACCGCGAAGACAACCGCGGGCTCCACGAGCTGGATCGAGAGAAAATAGGTGATCCAGGCAATGGCGGCCGAAACGTTCATGATCGCGAGAATGCCCGGTGACCGGAACGCTGCAGCCAGTTCTCGGGGCCTGCGGATCAGGGTCGCGGCAAGCGACAGCGCCGTGGTCGTACCGAACACCGCAACGGCCACGAGAAACGAGTCAACCCGCTGGAACGTTGCGCCGAAATAGACGGCCTGAACGGCTTCCAGCGTCACGAAGAGCAGGCACCACGACAGGCCGATGGTCACGTTGTTCATGAAGGTTCGCCGACTTGACAGGATATGGCGAGAATAGCCTGCCGCACTTGACGGTTGTGGTCAAAATCTCCGAAAATCTGGAGAAATTCTCCAAGTCGGAGCTTGCGGCATGGACCGGTTGGACGTTCGAATCCTCGAGGCTCTCCAGCACAGCGGAGACCTGACCCACGCCGAGCTCGCCGAGAAGGTGGGCTCCACCCAGTCGACCTGCCTGCGCCGAGTCCAGCGGTTGAAGGACAGCGGGCATCTGAACAAGAGCGTCTATCTCGCCGATCCTGCACGTCTGGAACGCGGCTTACGGGTGTTCATTGTCGTCACCACGAAGGAGCACGATCGCCGCAAGCGCATGGCCTTCGCCGCAAAACTGAAGGGGGAATCGGCGATCACCCTTGCCTATGGCGTTACCGGAGAGGTCGACGCCCTTCTGATGGGAAACTTCGCGAGCATGGCGGAGTATCAGGAGACCTGCGACAGGCTTTTCGATGGTGATGACAACGTAGTTCGCTACACGACGTTTTTTGTCGCCGAGACCTACAAGGAGACGACGGCAATTCCCTGCGATGCGCTTCTCGCCAGGCTCAGTGACCTGATCTGAAGCACAATGTCGTGCTGGCCAGTGAACGTCCGCAAGGGCCGTTCTCCCGTCATCGGATTCCTAACTCAGGATGTCCACAAGGGGTCGGAGCCAGAATTTGACCGTATGTCCGCTCTGCCCGCAACCTCGAGCGCCGCCGCAGGCAAATGTCTGCTGACGGGAAGTGGCAAAGCTAGCCTCTACGGCCGACATGAGGGCGCATTACTGTCATTTGCAGCGCTGACAATGTCGGTCTCCAAACGGGTCACAAGTGTCGGTTGCCGGAGCGAGAACGCTGCTTTTTCCCAAGGATGCGATTCCGGTGAAAAGAGGCAGAAAGCTCAATTATTTCAATAGCTTATAGTGCATGGTGCCCAGGGGCGGAATCGAACCACCGACACGCGGATTTTCAGTCCGCTGCTCTACCAACTGAGCTACCTGGGCGTGCCACTTTGCCGTCGGGCGGGAGCCCGTTCTTGTCCGGCTGGCGGGGTTGGTGCTCCGCCGAAGGCGCGTGGGTTATAGCATGAGATTTTGCCCTGTCCAGCGTCCTGCGCCGGGAATTGGCGAGAGTTTTTTCAAGTCGCCCGAAGCCGCGGCCGGCCGTCGGGCCGGCGCGGCGTGGGCTCATGCGCGCCAGGCGAGAAGCGCCCGCTCAGTGCGGCCGATCAGCCAGGCGATGGCAAGGCCGAGCGTCGATAAAAGTGCCACGCCGGCGATCAGCTGGTCGAGCGCGAAAAGCGCGCCGGCCATCAGGATATAGGCGCCGATGCCCGTCTCCGCGCCGATCATCTCCGCCGCCACCAGGAGCACGATGGCGATGGAGGCGGAGATGCGGAAGCCGGAGAGGATCGCCGGCATGGCGCCGGGGATGATGATCTTCCTGACGATGGACAGCCACGAAAGCCCGAAGGACTGGCCCATGCGGATCAGGTTCCGGTCGACATTGTCGACGCCGCCATAGGTGGCGATCACCGTGGGGAAGAAGGTGCCGAACAGGATCGTCGCCACCTTCGAGCCTTCGCCGATGCCAAACCAGATGATGAAGAGCGGCAGGAGCGCGATCTTCGGGATGGGGAAGAGGGCCGAGACCAGCGGCAGGAGCCCGGCGCGCGCCAGCGAGAACAGGCCGATCATCAGCCCGACCGAGATGCCCAGGAGGCTGCCCAGCGCCCAGCCGAGGCTGAGCCGGTAGAGGCTGGCACCGACATGCTTCCACAGCATGCCCGTAGCGACGAGATCGGCCAGAGCGCCGAGCGCTTCCGATGGGGCGGGCAGAGCGACAGGGCTGATGGCGCCCGTGCGCGAGCCGACCTCCCACAGGGCGATGATGGCAAGAAAGACAATCGGCGCCACCGGCCCCAGCCGCCGGTGTGTGAAGCCGCCGCCGCGGAAGGGCACCGGGCGTGCGGCCTCGCGCGCCGCCACGTCCTCTTCGGCGCGCTCTCGGCCTTCGGCCGCGGCCTCATGTGACATCGGAAATCTCCCTGTCGGCCTCGCGCGCTTCCTCGCGCATGATCTCCCACACCCGCCGCTGCAGCTTTTCCAGTTCGACCAGCCGCCCCGGCCGCTCGGTCAGCGGCATGTCGATCTCCACCACCTCGCGGATGCGCCCCGGCCGCCGCGACAAGACGACGATGCGCCGGCCGAGCCGAACGGCCTCGGCCAGGTTGTGCGTGACATAGCAGGCGGAGAAGCGCTCGCGCTGCCACAGGGCCACGAGGTCGTCCATGAGCAGTTCCCGCGTCTGACTGTCGAGCGCCGACAGCGGCTCGTCCATCAGCATGATCGCCGGCTTGACGGCGAGCGCCCGGGCGATCGCCACGCGCTGTTTCATGCCGCCGGAGAGCTGGCGCGGCAGGGCATGCGAAAAGTCGGAAAGGTTGGTGCGCGAAAGCACGTCGTCGATGATGGCGCGCCGCTTCTTGGCTTCGATGCCATGGTCCTCCAGCACCAGGCTGACGTTGCCCGCCACCGTGCGCCACGGCAGCAGCGCGAAATCCTGGAAGATGTAGGTGAGCGGGTTGAGGGAGCCGTCCGGCGCCGTTCCCGCCACCAGCACCTCGCCCGCGTCCGGCCGCTCCAGCCCGCCGGCGATGCGAAGCAGCGTGGACTTGCCGCAGCCCGAAGGCCCGACGATGCAGACGATCTCGCCGTCGCCGACGGCAAACGAGATGTCCTCCAGCACGTTCGTGCCGCCGTAGCGGTGGCTGATGCCTCGAAGGATGAGTTGCATGGGCCGTTCGCGCTTCTGTTCAGGCCGCCCTGGGGTGGGGCGGCTGGCGTCCTATATCGAGGGAGCGAACGGATTGACCGCTCTGGCCGGAGGTATCGCATGTCGTGGCAAGGCGCGCCGCGCGCCGTGATGCCTGTGCATCATAAGCACGGCGCAACGTCGCTACGGCGCGCAAGGATCCGGTCAGGGCGGCCAATCGTTCGCTCCCTCGGTATTAATAGGTCTCCACGAAGCTCGCGTCGACCAGCTTCTCCATGCTCACACCCTCCGGCACCAGGCCTTCCGACTTGAACCACTCGAGCTGGTCTTCGACGCTGGCGAGGTTCAACGCCGCATTGGGGCTCATGCGCATGGCGCCGGTGCTGATGCGCGGGGCCGCCTTGTCGAGGGGTTGGTCGGCATAGATGTATTCGTGGATCGCCGCGACGATTTCCGCCGTCTCGTCCTCGCCCATCGTCTTGTCGACCAGGGCCGCGTTGTAGTCGTCCATGCCCTTGGAAAGGCCGCCCAGGAAGCGCTTCACGAGGTCTGGCTTTTCCTGCGTGTTGGCGGTCGAGGTGAAAATGGTGGTCACCTGATAATCGTCGATATAGTCGGAGACCTTGCCGATCTCGACCACGTCGCCGCCCGCCGTCAGGCTGCCGGCGATGTTGGGTACGATGGACCAGGCGTCGATCTGCCCGCTCTTCAGCGCGGCGATCACCGCCGGCACCTTCTGCAGCGGTCTGAGGTGGATCTCGGAGCGCGCGAAGCCTTCTCCGTCGGCGATCTTATGCGCCATGTAGTGGAAGGAGGAGCCGGTGGTGGTGATGCCGAAGCTGCGTCCCTTCAGGTCCGCCGGGCTTGTCACGCCGGCATCATGCGCCGCCTTGGAGACGAGGATCTTCTGCCCCTCGATCTCCGGCGTCTCCTGCAGCGCTCCGCCGATCACCTTGATCACACCCTTGTCGGCCAGGCTGATGAGCCCGCCGGAAATCGCCGTCATGCCGAAATCGACGTCTCCCGAGGCGATCGCCACCGCCATCGGCTGGGCCGACTGGAAGCTGACGAACTCCACCTCGAGGTCCTGATCGGCGAAATAGCCCTTGGCCTCGGCGATGATGCTCGGCGAATGCGAGGTGAGCGAGGGGATGATGCCGACATTGATCTTGTCGGCGGCCTGCGCGCCGGCGGCCACAAGGCCTGCCGCCCCGGCAAGTGTCGCCACCACGAACGACCTGCGTGTAACTGTGAACATAAGCTCCTCCCTTGGTCACGTCCTGATCTATGCTCGGCTCCTCGCACAGCGCTCCCGGACGGGCAAGGGAAAAAGCCGGTTCTCCGCCCGCCGGGCGACCTGGTGGTCTGACCCAAACGGATGGCACCCGTTTGGAAAAGCCAGCCCACAAGCTGTTGGTCTGGTGGGGCGATTTGCCCTGACAGATGGGTACCATCTGTCAGGATCGCACCACTAGGTTGACAAAGCGCCGTGCCGGCCCTCTATCTCCGGCCATCTCTCATGCCGGGAAACCACTGATGACCAATGTCGCCCTCACTGGCCTTGCCCGCGATCTCGCCCGCCGCGCCGAGGAGGGGCGGCCGGTGCGCATCGGCGTCATCGGCTGCGGCGAGATGGGCACCGACATCGTCACCCAGGTCGCCCTCATGCGCGGCATCGAGGTCGCCGCCATCGCCGACCGCCGCTACGTGAATGCAGAGGCTGCTATTCGCACCGCCGGCCGCGCGCCGGAAAGTGCCATGCGCGCCGCCTCCGTCGGCGCCATGGCCGATGCCATCCGCGCGGGCCGCACGGCCATCGTCGGTGACGCCATGCATCTCATGGAGAGTGAACACGTCGACGTTATCGTCGATGCCACGGGCAGGCCCACCGCCGGCGCCGAATATGGCCTTGCCGCCATTGAGGCGGGCAAGCATCTCGTCATGATGAATGTCGAGGCCGACGTCACCATCGGCGCCTATCTGCGGCGCCTGGCCGACAGGCGCGGCGTCGTCTATTCGCTGGGCGCCGGCGACGAGCCGTCCTCCTGCATGGAACTGGTCGAGTTCGTCACCGCCATGGGGCACGACGTCGTGGCCGCCGGCAAGGGCAAGAACAACCCTCTCAACCACGACGCCACGCCGGACGATTATCGCCAGGAGGCCGAGCGCCGCAACATGAACCCGCGCATGCTGGTGGAGTTCGTCGACGGCTCCAAGACCATGGTGGAGATGGCGGCGATCGCCAATGCCACCGGCCTCGTGCCCGACAAGCCCGGCATGCACGGCCCCGCCGCCAGCCTGGAAGATCTGCCGCGCGTGCTCTGCCCGGCGGCCGACGGCGGCGTGCTGTCGAAGAAGGGGTGCGTGGATTTCACGATCGGCAAGGGCGTCGCCCCCGGCGTTTTCGTGATCGCCGACATGGCCCACCCGCGCCTGCACGAGCGCATGGCCGACCTGAAGCTGGGCGAGGGGCCTTACTTCACCTTCTACCGCCCCCATCACCTGACGAGCCTCGAAGTGCCGCTCACCTGTGCCCGTGCCGTCCTCTACGGCAAACCCGACATGGTGCCGCTCGACAGGCCCGTGGCCGAGGTCTGCGCGGTCGCCAAGCGCGACCTCGCCTCCGGCGAAAAGCTCGATGCCATCGGCGAATACACCTACCGTTCATGGATCATGACGGCCGAAGACGCCCGCGCCGCGGGCGCCGCCCCCTGCGGCCTTCTCGAAGGCGGCACGGTCACCGCGCCGGTGAAGAAGGGCGCGCTCATCACCCACGACAACACCGCCCCCATCCCCGGCACGAAGCTGATGGAACTGCGCCGGCTGCAGGACGAGATGGTGTTGTCAGGCACGGCCCAGCTCTAAATCGGGATGAATATTCACTGGGTCACCCCAATCGCGCGTCATCCCGGAAGTCGGAGCCCGCAGGGCGGAGGCTGTCCGGGACCCATTCCGGAATGTCGAAGCCACGGAATGGGTCCCGGCCCTCACTGAGCCTGTCCTCGGGCTCGCCGAAGGCGAGACCCGGGGGTTCGGCCGGGATGACGCGCGGTTGGGTAACCCGGTCTCATCTGGCTTCACTTCCCCAACTCGACAGACCGCCGCTTCGCCGCCTCCACCGCCGCGCTCACCAGCTCCACCAGCCGCTCCTCGCCCATCAGCACGCCGAGCGCGGCCGCCGTGGTGCCGCCCGGGCTCGTCACCTCTTCGCGCAGCGTTCCCGGCTCCTCGCCGCTTTCCTTGGCAAGGCACGCCGCGCCGTAGACGGTCTGCATGGCAAGCAGCTTGGCGGTGTCGGCCGGCAGCCCGGCCTTCTCGCCCGCCGCCGCCAGGCACTCGATGAAGTGGAACACGTAGGCCGGCCCCGAGCCCGAGACCGCCGTCACCGCGTCCATCAGCGCCTCGTCCGCAACCGTCGCGACGGCGCCGCTGGCCGCCAGCAGCCCGTCCACGAACGCCTTCGTCTCCGGTCGCACGTTGCGGTTGGCGAACACCACTATCATGCCCTTGCCGATGGCCGCCGGCGTGTTGGGCATGCAGCGCATGACGGCCGCCTCGCCGCCGAGAAGGTCCTCGAATGTCGCCACGCCCGTCCCCGCGGCAACGCTCAGATAGGTCGCGCCCTCAAGATCCCGATACGCCGGCACCACGTCGCCGATCACCTGCGGCTTCACCGCGAAGACGACGAGATCGGCCGCAGTTTCCAGCTCCCGCGCATCCGCCGCCACCGTGACGCCGTGCGTGGCCGCCCGCGCCCGCAGCCCCTCGTTCGGCTCCACCACCGTGACATCGCCCGCGGCCAGCCTGCCGGCCGCCAGCCAGCCCTTCAGCATCGCGTAGCCCATATTGCCGCAGCCAACCAGAACAACCTTCCTGCCCATCAACGCCTCCTTCGGTTACAGCCAGATTAGGTCGGGTCACCCACCGCGGGGAGAAGCGGAGGCTGTCCGGGACCCATTCTCGCCTCGCTGAAGCTCCGGCGAAGCGGGCCGGAACGTCGATGTCACGGAATGGATCCCGGACAAGCCTTCAGCTTTCCGGGATGACGCGCGGTGGATGGCTTCGGTTGAATTCATCCCGCTCTAGACGAAGCAATGGCGCTTTTGGCCTGCCGATGCAACCGCCTCAGAGTCGATGCGCCCGCCGCCACGGCCGGGCCCCGCATTCGCGATTGCGTCAAAAGGCGGCGCATGTGCGGGATTGCACGCGCCGCCATTGCCGCATATGCGAGGGATCGGCAAAAACCGGACACGGGAGGGTGCCTCATGGCAGAGTTGATCGACGGCAGGGCGGTGGCTGCCGAGGTGGTGGAGAAGGTGACCGCGCAGGCGGCCGGGCTGATCGCCGCCGGCACGACGCCGGGCCTTGCCGTCGTCATTGTCGGAGAGGACCCCGCAAGCCAGGTCTATGTCGCCTCCAAGTCGAAAAAGGCCAGGGAGTGCGGCTTCCATTCCGTCCAGCACACGCTCCCCGCCGAAACCCCCGAGGAAGAGCTCGTCGCCCTGGTCGAGGCGCTCAACCGCGATCCCGCGATCCACGGCATCCTGGTGCAGCTTCCCCTGCCGGACCACGTCGACGCCGGCCGCATCATCCAGACGATCGCGCCGGAAAAGGACGTCGACGGCTTCCATTTCATCAATGTCGGCAAGCTCGGCACCGGCGAGCTCGCCACCGCCTTCGTCCCCTGCACGCCGGCCGGCTCCATGCTCCTCCTGCAGCGTGTGCGCGGCAAGGACCTTTCCGGCCTTTCCGCCGTCGTCGTCGGCCGTTCCAACATCGTCGGCAAGCCGATGGCCAACCTGCTTCTGGCCGCCAACGCCACCGTCACCATCGCCCACAGCCGCACGGCGGACCTTCCCGCGCTCGCCCGCACGGCCGACATCCTGGTCGCCGCCGTCGGCAGGCCCGAGATGGTCAAGGGCGACTGGGTCAAGCCCGGCGCCACCGTCATCGACGTCGGCATCAACCGCATCCCCGCCCCGGAAAAGGGCGAGGGCAAGACGCGGCTCGTCGGCGACGTCGCCTTCGAAGAGGCGAGGGCGGTGGCCGGCGCCATCACGCCGGTTCCCGGCGGCGTCGGCCCCATGACCATCGCCATGCTGATGGCCAACACGCTCACCTCCGCCTGCCGCGCCGCTGGGCGCAAGCCGCCCGTCTTCTGACCGCCCATCCCCGGCATGGCTTTCCGCGCTCCGCCATATCCTGTAGAAAGCCCCTCCATGACCGAGGGCACGGCGGAGGGCCGGCAGTTCGCGTTCCTGCTGGTCGACAGGTTCTCCATGTTTTCGCTCGCCGCGGCGATCGACACCTTCCGCTCGGCCAACCGTCTGCTCGACCGCGATTTCTACAGGTGGATCACGGTGTCGGCCGACGGCGAGGCCGTCATGGCCTCCAACGGCCTGCCCATCAAGGTCGACTATGCAGTCGCCGACCTGCCGACAGCCGACATCCTCTTCGTCTGCGTCGGCCTTGCCACCGAGTTTCCCGGCAAGAGCAAGGTGCTTGCCGCGCTCCGCGCCTGGGGCCGCCAGGGCCGCGCGCTCGGCGCCATCGCCGCCGGTTCCCTGCTTCTTGCCGAGGCCGGCCAGCTCGACGGCCACCGCTGCACCATCCACTGGGAAAACCGCGCCGGCTTCAAGGAGCGCTTCCCGGAGATCGAGTGCACCGGCAACGTCTACGAGATCGACCGCAAGCGCTACACCTGCGCCGGCGTCACCACCTCCATCGATCTGATGCTGGAGATCGTCCGCGCCGATTTCGGCAACGGCCTCGTCAACGAGGTCGCCAACCAGTTCCAGCACGAGCGCGTCCGCTCTCCGATAGACCGCCAGCGCATCGGCCCGGAGCGCGACCTCGTCGGCAAGTCCGAGAAGCTGCAGAAGATCGTCGCCCTGATGGCCGAGAACCTCGACGAGCCCTTTTCGGCGGTCGACCTCGCCAAGTCCGCCGGCCTCTCCGTCCGCCAGGTCGAGCGCCTCTTCCTGCGCCATCTGGGCATGACCCCCGGTCGCTACTACATGCGCCTGCGCCTTGAGCGCGCCCGCGAGCTCCTGCGCCAGACCAACATGTCCATCCTCGACGTCGCCATCGCCACCGGCTTCACCTCCCACTCCTACTTTGCCCAAAGCTACCGCATGCAATTCGGCAGGCCGCCGAGCGACGAGAGAAGGACGACGTATTGAGGCGCCTCACGCCATAGCCGTCCAAAAAAGCCCGGCGAGCGCCGACAGGAGCAGCACCGCCATCAAGGGAACGCCGAGCCGGAAGATGGCGAAAACGGCGGCCGTCGTGAGCACCAGCGCGGGAAGGCTCACGCTCGACCAGACCGGCACCTCCACCACCAGCCCGTAGCCGCTCCAGGGCGACACATCGCGAAAGATCGCATGGAGTGCGAACCAGACGGCAAGGTTCATGACGACGCCCACAACGGCGGCCGTGATGGCCGACATGGCGCCCGTCATGGCGCGATTGTCGCGCAGCGTCTCGATGAAGGGCGCGCCGAGAAAGATCCACAGGAAACAAGGCACGAAGGTCACCCACGTCGTGAGAACCGCGGCAAGGGTGGCCGCCATCATGGGGCTGAGCGTGCCGGGATCGCGATAGGCGCCGATGAACCCCACGAACTGGACAACCTGGATGAGCGGCCCCGGCGTCGTCTCCGCCATGCCAAGGCCGTCCAGCATCTCGCCCGGCTGAAGCCAGCCATAGTGCTGCACCGCCTCCTGCGCCACATAAGCGAGCACCGCATAGGCGCCGCCGAAGGTCACCACCGCCATCTGGCTGAAGAAAAGCGCGATCTGGCTGAACACGTTGTCCATGCCGAGTATGGCGATGATGGCCGCCACAGGCCCCAGCCACAGGGCAAGGAGGACGCCCGAGACCTTGAGCGACCAGGCCACGTTGGGTCGCGCGTGGGCCGGCACTCCCTTGCCCAGAGCAGAGTCCCCGTCGGAGAGAACGTCTTTCGATGCCTTGCCGTGGCCGCCGCCGATCTGGAACAGCGGGGAGCCCATCCGCCCACCGAAATAGCCGATCAGCGCAGCGGACAGGATAATGAGCGGAAAGGGCACACCGAAGAAAAAGATGGCGATGAAGGCGGCGACCGCGATGGCGATCATCGCCGGGTTCTTCAGCGCGCGCCTGCCGATGCGCGCCACCGCGTGAAGCACGATGGCGAGCACCGCCGCCTTGAGCCCGAAGAACAGGCCCTCGACGATGCCGACATTGCCGAAGGCGGCGTAGATGTAGCTGAGCGCAAGGATGGACAGGAAACCGGGGAGCACGAAGAGCGTGCCGGCAATGATGCCGCCCGCCGTCCGGTGCAGCAGCCAACCGATATAGACGGCAAGCTGCTGCGCCTCCGGTCCGGGGAGCAGCATGCAGTAGTTGAGTGCGTGGAGAAAGCGGTTCTCGCCGATCCAGCGCTTCTCCTCGACGATGATGCGGTGCATGACCGCGATCTGCCCGGCGGGCCCGCCGAAGCTGAGGGCCGCCACCCGCAGCCAGACCTTCAGCCCTTCTGCAAAGGAGATGCCGTGCCCACCGCCGGGCCGGTTCAGGCTCGCGGAGACATCGGAAAGCTGCTCGCTCATCTCGTCTGCCTGGGTTTGGCCGAAGGCCAGTTGTGGGTTTCGTCCGTGGCGTCGCGGCACCAGCGGTAGAAGGCATCGTAGAGCACCATGCCGGCTTCGAGCTGTTGCAGATCGTCGGCGAACATGCGCGACAGCCCAAGCGACGCGGCAAGCAGGCCGGGTGCTTCAGGGGCGAGGTCGAGCCGCGCGGTGTCGGCGCCACGGATGATCGCCGCAAGCCTCAGGAGCGGCTCGGTGGTCAGGCCGAACTCCTCAACCATGACGTCGAAGGTGCAAAGCTCGCCGCGGTGGCTCCAGAAGACGTCCTCGATATCGAAGGGAACGGCATTGAACCGCTCGCCCACGGCAATCACCTCCTGCGGGGCGACGAACAGGAAGACGGCTTGAGGGTCGACGAAGCGCCGGATAAGCCAGGGGCAGGCGATGCGGTCGATCTTGGGCCGCGCCCGGGTGACCCAGACCGTTCCGCCCCCGGCGAACGCCCCTGGCAGTCGCTCCGCCGGCACGGCCGGCAACCCCGCATCCAGCCAGGCCTCGAAGCCGCCCTCCAGCGATTCGGCGGCGATCCCCTGATGGCGCAGCCAGGCAGCCGCCCCTTCGCTGAGTTTCTTGCCGCTTTGGCAGATGACGACCGCGGAGCGCCCTTCGACCGCAGGGCCCCAGTCGCGCACCTCCTCATGCGGCCGGCGGACCGAGCCGGGTATCAGCCGCGGGTCGGCGGAAAAGTCCTCGTCGTTGCGGACATCGATCAGGGCAGGGCAGTTGGGCGTGCCGACCAGGCGGGAAAGTTTGTCGATGGAGATAGTGGTGGGAGAGGGCATGACGCGTCCTTCCGTTTAACGGGTTCATGGACGCGATTCTTGGGCTGGCGCCTCGTGGGGAGATCGCGATCCCCATGTATAATTTCTTGCGCCCCGCGCGGCGCATGTCAAGCGCTTCGGCCAGAACGCGGCAGCCCTGATCGTCGAACACGGCGCCAACCTTCGCGCTGGGATAAATCCGGCGGTCAGAATCCGCCAACCCACCCCGCTCCACCTTCGCCCTTCGGTTTCGGTGGACGGGTCGCGGCGCCCCCTCAGGGCGTCATCCCCCACCCCACCCCACCCCACGCGCGTCATCCCGGAAGTCGGAGCGAAGCGGAGACTGTCCGGGACCCATTCTCACCTCGCTGAAGCTCCGGCGAAGCGCGCCGGAAGGTGGACGAGTCACGGAATGGGTCCCGGACAAGCCTTCGGCTTTCCGGGATGACGCGCGCGGGCGGGTGGGATGACGCGCGTTGGAAAGGCGGCGGGCGCGCCCTTCACCTCAGCCGGCAGTGCCTTGCCTGCGCGGGGATAAAATGTGGCGACAATTTTTTTCTTTCCTGCCAACCCATTGGTTTCACTCACTGCAGAAAAAATTCTCCAACTTTTTCGCGGGAAAATACTCCCCCCTGCCCAGCCCGCCCGTACAATCCACCCCATCGCCCTCACGGGAACCGGGTCCGGACCGGGGATCAGGGAGAGCGGCGGAGACCTCTCCCTTCGGGCTCGGTACCCGGAGGCCTGAGGGCCCGCGACAGGCCGGCGGTGCCGGGAGCGCTGGGTGACAGCGTTGCCGGCATTGCGGAGAAGCCGCCAGGGCTTCTCGTCCGGCCCGGCAAAGCCCCAATTGGGTGCAGCCGGGAAGGACGGGGAGCCCGAGTGACCGGCCGACCGTCGGGACAGCCTCCGGCGGGGCGCGTTGGACGCGCCTTAAAAATAAATTGAGTGGCACGGACAACGCGCCCCGCTTCCCAACTTACCCAAGAGGCCAGACGGTGAAAACCGGGCGTGGCAACGCCGCCGCGCGTCCTCTCTTCCCCGCCACTGCGAACAGGAGCTCCCTATTGAAACGCCGTCTCGGAAAAACTCCGCAACTTCCGCGAATGCAGCCTTTCCGGCGGCATGGCGGCCAGTTTCTCCACCGCGCGGATGCCGATTTTCAAGTGCTGGGCCACCTGCCGCTTATAGAAATCCGTCGCCATGCCCGGCAGCTTCAACTCCCCGTGCAGCGGCTTGTCGGAGACGCACAGAAGCGTTCCGTAGGGCACGCGGAAGCGGTAGCCGTTGGCAGCGATCGTCGCCGATTCCATATCGAGCGCGATCGCCCGCGACTGCGAAAGCCGCTGCACCGGCCCGCGCTGGTCGCGCAGCTCCCAGTTGCGGTTGTCGATGGTGGCGACGGTCCCCGTGCGCATGATGCGCTTCAGCTCGTAGCCCGAAAGCCCGGTGATCTCCGCCACCGCCTCCTGCAGCGCCACCTGCACCTCGGCAAGCGCGGGCAGCGGCACCCACACGGGCAGGTCGTCGTCCAGCACATGGTCCTCGCGCACATAGGCGTGCGCCAAAACGTAGTCGCCGAGCGCCTGGGTATGGCGCAGGCCCGCGCAGTGGCCGAGCATCAGCCAGGCATGCGGGCGCAGGACCGCGATATGGTCGGTGATAGTCTTGGCGTTGGACGGGCCGACGCCGATATTGACCATGGTGATCCCGCTGTGGTCGCCCTTCTTCAGGTGATAGGCGGGCATCTGCGGCAGGCGCTGAAGCGCCGTTTCCGGCGGCGTTTCGCCGGCGCGCGTGACGATGTTGCCGGGTTCCACGAAGCATTCGTAGCCCCCGCCGCCGGCCGCCATCGTCTCCCGCGCGAAGGCGCAGAACTCATCGATATAGAACTGGTAGTTCGTAAAAAGCACGAAGTTCTGGAAGTGCTCCGCCGCCGTCGCCGTGTAGTGCGACAGCCGGTGCAGGGAATAGTCCATGCGCGGCGCGGTGAAGGGGGCCAGCGGCATCGGCTCGCCCGGCGCCGTCTCGTGGGTGCCGTTGACGATGTCGTCGTCCATGGCGCTGAGATCGGGAACGTCGAAAAGGTCGCGCAGGGGCCGCTTCAGCCGGTCGGGGATGGACGCCTCCACATAGGTGTCCTTGGTAAAGGCGAAGTGGAGGGGGATGGGCATCTCCGATTCGGCCACCGTCACCTCGACGCCGTGATTGCGGATGATGAGGTCGAGCTGTTCCGTCAGATAGGTCTCGAAAAGATCCGGCCGCGTGACCGTGGCGGAATAGGTGCCCGGCGTCGGCACGTGGCCGAAGGCCAGCCGCGTGTCGATCTGCGCGAAGGAAGAGGTGGAAACGCTGATTTCGGGATAGAAGGCGCGGTAGCGGTGGTCGCTCGCCCCGGTGGTGGACACCTGGGCGAAGGCGTCGCGCAGAAAGGCGGTATTGCGCTCGTAGATCGCCTTCAGCGCTTCGACGGCCTTTCCGGCATCGCTGAAGCTTTTCCGGGTGACCGCTCCCGGGCTCGAGATGGTTTCAATGGGTTGAGGATAGATTCGCTTGTCCATAACCCATTATAGGAGTTTCCCGTGGCGGTTTCGAGATGTGATCACCTCACCGCATGTGCCGCGGAAACATTCCGTCCGCAGGGCCGGCGCCGCCCGGTGCCCGGTACGCGCTTTCCAAGGTTTTCTCGCCGTTGCCGTGGTGCACGATTCCCACCGCCATGATGGGCAGCGCCAGCAGGCAGAGAAGGATCAGCGCCCGCGGCGCGGCGCGGCGCAAGTGAGTGATTGTCGTCTTCATGGTCGGCATTGGTCATCTGTCCCCAAGAGCATCTCTTCATCCCTTCCGCGAGAATGCCCCGGTGCGGCTGAACGGCCGCTGAGGTGGCCGTTCATGGTGCGTTCAAGATTATTGACGAGGCCTTGAATTGCGAAGCCGGCGCTTTGCCCCTACTTCAAAAGGCGTAGACCAAGGAGACGCCCATGACCGAACAGACCCGCCCCATCGAGCTGCATTACTGGCCCACGCCCAACGGCTGGAAAATCAGCATCATGCTGGAGGAGCTCGGGCTCCCCTACGCGGTGCACTACGTCAATATCGGTCGTGGCGAGCAGTTCCGGCCGGAATTCCTGAAGATCGCGCCCAACAACCGGATGCCCGCCATCGTCGACCCCGAGGGGCCGGACGGCAAACCCATCTCCATTTTCGAATCGGGCGCTATTCTGCAGTATCTTGGGCGCAAGTTCGGCCGCTTCTATCCCACCGGGGAACGCCAGCGGGTGGAGGTCGACCAGTGGCTGTTCTGGCAGATGGGCGGGCTCGGGCCGATGGCCGGCCAGGCCCATCATTTCCGTCAGTACGCACCCGAAAAGGTGCCCTATGCCATCGAGCGCTACACCAACGAGTGTAACCGCCTCTACGGCGTCATGAACAAGCGTCTGGCCGACCGCGACTATCTGGCGGGCGATTATTCCATCGCCGACATGGCCTGTGTCGGCTGGATCAAGCCGCACGAGAACCAGGGGCAGGATCTGAACGACTTCCCGAACTTGAAGCGCTGGTTCGAGGCGGTCATGGCGCGCCCCGCGGTGGCGCGCGGCCTGGCCGTCGGCCAGGAGCACCGCCGCAACATCGCCGAGGACGAGGAAGCAAAGAAGGTGCTGTTCGGCCAGCGCGCGCGCTGAGCGCCCTACCGTGTGAAGCGGCTGCGAGGGGCGGCAATCCCTTCCTCGCCCGACACGTCGCGGACCGAGCCGAGGGAGCCGGCGGTGCCGGCTCCGAAGGTGCCGGAGGTCGTGCGGGTGCGCTTGCCGGAGTTGCGCATCTGCTCGACGATCCGCGCAAGGTCCACATCGTCGACCTGGCGGCCGTCGGATGCCGGCGCGGCGTCCCCGAGCTTGTCCTTGACCCCGGGCAGGCGTTCGTCGGGCAGTTTTTCGAACTTCATGCGCATGGTCGTTGCCACCCCGTCGCCGAAGGCGATCGCCTCCCGCTGGCCCATCGCCGACAGGAAGGCGAGCGTGGAGGCCGAGGAATCGGCGATTGCCGAGCGGATGATCGACTGGTCCTGCTCGTTGGCAAGCCGCATGGCGAACACGGTCGAACACTGCGAAAGCACCGTCGGGTCGAGATCGCCCGGCCGCTGCGTGACGACCCCCAGATAGCAGCCGTATTTGCGCCCCTCCTTGGCGATGCGCGACAGCGCATGGCGCGTCGGCGCGAAGCCGAGCCTGGGGTCGGCCGGCATGTAGCGGTGCGCCTCCTCGCACAAGACGAGAAGCTTCAGCCTGCCGTCGCTCCAAAGCGCCAGGTCGAAGGCGAGCCGCGCCAGGACGGAGCAGACCGAGTTCACCACCTCCGACGGCAGGCCGGCCATCTCGAAACAGGTCACCGGCCGGCCCTCGCTCGGAATGCGGAAGATACGGCCGACGGTCTCGTGGATGGAATCCTCGATCAGATGCGAGGAGAACATGAAGCGGTAGCGCGGGTCGTTCAGCGCCGCTTCGATGCGCGCGCGCAGCTGTCGATAGTAGGGGCGGTCGGTCTTCGTCTCCAGTTGCCCCATCCGCTCGTCGATCCCATGCACAAGATCGGCCATGCGGTAGGGCAGGGGCGTATCCGCGGTGATCCCGCTGTCCCCGCCGCGCTTGAGCACGCCGCCGCCGGAATTGCGGTAAAGATGCTTGGCGCCGGCGATCAGGTCGCGCAAAAGCTCCACTTCCTCCATCACCGGCTCGCGCCCGCGATAAAGCACCTCGACGAACTCCTCCAGCCGGAACAGCCAGAAGGGAAGGTCGAGCGAGCCGGTGTCGACGCGCACGCAGTGTTCGGGAAGGGCGGCGGCGAACTCGTTATGCGGGTCGAGAATGAGCACCCTCAAGTCCGGCCGCGCCTCGATCGTCTTGCGCAGGAGCAGCGAGACGGCGGTCGACTTGCCGACGCCCGTGGTGCCGACGAAGGCGAAATGGCGGCTGAGCGTCTCGTCCACCGCCAGGCAGGCATCGATGGCGTTGTCCTGCGAGAGCTGGCCGATGGTGACGGAGCGCCGGCCGCCGAGGTCGTAGATGGCGCGCAGGTCGCGCGCGCGGATGCGGTGGGCAAGCGCGCCGATGTGCGGATACTCGGTGATGCCGCGGTCGAAGATAGGCGCGCCGTCGCCGTCGCGCACCTCGCCGATCAGTTCGACGCACACCATGATGGGATTGCCCCCCTCGTCCTCCCAGCGCCGCTGCGGGCGCTCGATGGCGTAGATGAGGCCGACCGTGCGCGTGGTGCCGAGATTGATGGAGATCAGCTTGCCGACCGTCCAGGTGCCGGCGATGGTCGCCTCGTCCTTGCCGATGGTGGCGGCGATGACGGCGCGCGCCCCGTCGCACTGCACGACGTGGCCCAGCACGCGGGCGGCCGGCTGGCCCGCGGTCCGGCGCTCCCGCGATGTCGTTTCGCCCTGCATGGCATCGCCGTCGATATACATTCGCCCGCCCCATATGCCCTTGGATCGCGGCAAGCTACCGCGGCAAGGTTAAGGCCGGATGAGGGGGGATGGTTGAGGCGGGGTTAACCGGCGGCTTACCCTGATGGTCTGACCCAAACAGATGGTCCCCATCCGTTTGGAAAAGTCAGCCCACAAGCTGTTGATCCGGTGGGGCGATTTGCCCTGACAGATGGGTACCATCTGTCAGGATCGCACCACTTGGAGTGCCGGGTTCCGCTTTCGGTACACCACGTGTGGACGCAAGGGATGACCTTCGGCGATCCTGGGATGCCGATAGTCGTCCGTAGGGTCGTACACCATGCCGATCTTCTGCATCACCCGCTGGCTCGGAGCGTTCACCCGCGCTGTGAAGGCGACCACCTCGGGCAGGCCGATGGACCACGCGTAGTCGAGCCACGCTCGCGCCCCTTCCGGGGCGAGCCCCCGTCCCCAGAACGCCTTCCCGATCACCCAGCCGATCTCCACCCGCGGATGGCTGGGGATGGCAGCGCGTATGATGTCCGGAACATACCCCAGCCCGATCAGCCCGATGAATTCGCCGCTGTCCTTCATCTCGGCTGCCTGAAAATGAAACCCGTTGGCCCGCGCTCGCTCGATCGCCAGGTCGATGTCGGCGTCCGTCTCCTCGGGCGTCAGCACCTTGGGAAAGAAGCGCCGCACATGCGCATCGCCATGGATGGCGGCCATCGCCGCTCGGTCGCGATCCTCCCACGAGCGCAGTATGAGACGTTCGGTCGTCAGTTCCATTGAGCGCGATGTCTTCGGCTGGGTTTGGAGGGAAGCGCGTTGGTAAGTCTGCCCTTCTGGAAGGTCAACCCTGTCGCGCCTTCGCATCTTTCAGCGCTCGGCGATTGCGGCGCGCTTTATGCGTTGACACCGTGCATGGTTGCCCCTTATTGTCCGCGGTCATGATGATGACAGGCATTCTCGTAGTAGGAACGCACATGGGCAGGGCGGCGTAGCCGCCGGGCGACAGCCACTCATGTGCGAAATGAGGCTCCTCCGGGAGCCTTTTTTATTGGCCGAACGACAGAAAAGACGATGGATCGAGACGGGACACGAAAGCGATGAACGCACAAGCGCCGGCGCCCTTGGGGCAGGAAACGGGCATGCAGGAGATGACGGGCGCCGAGATGGTGGTGCAGGCGCTGAGGGATAACGGCGTCAAGCACATTTTCGGCTATCCGGGCGGCGCCGTGCTTCCGATCTACGATGAGCTTTTCCAGCAGGAAGAGGTGCAGCACATCCTGGTGCGCCACGAGCAGGGGGCAGGGCATGCCGCCGAGGGCTATGCCCGCTCGACGGGCAAGGCCGGCGTCATGCTGGTCACCTCCGGTCCCGGCGCCACCAACGCGGTCACCGCGCTGCAGGATGCGCTGATGGATTCCATTCCGCTGGTCTGCATCACCGGCCAGGTGCCGACGACGCTGATCGGCTCCGACGCCTTCCAGGAGTGCGATACGGTGGGCATCACCCGCCCCTGCACCAAGCACAACTGGCTGGTGCGCGACGTCAATCAGCTCGCGGCGGTCCTTCACGAGGCCTTCCATGTCGCCCAGACGGGGCGGCCGGGCCCTGTCGTGGTCGACATCCCCAAGGACGTCCAGTTTGCCAAGGGCACCTACACGCCGCCGCAGACCGCCCCGCGCACGAGCTACAACCCGCGCATCGAAGGCGACCAAGACAAGATCAAGGAGGCTATCGCGCTGATGGCCGCCGCCAGGCGCCCGGTCATCTATTCGGGCGGCGGCGTGGTCAACGCGGGGCCGGAGGCGAGCCATCTCTTGCGCGAGTTGGTGGATCTCACGGGCTTTCCCATCACCTCGACCCTGATGGGGCTCGGCGCCTATCCGGCCTCCGGCAAGAACTGGCTCGGCATGCTGGGAATGCACGGCACGTTCGAAGCCAACATGGCCATGCACGACTGCGACGTGATGGTGTGCATAGGCGCGCGCTTCGACGACCGCATCACCGGCCGCATCGACGCCTTCTCGCCCGATTCGAAGAAGATCCACATCGACATCGACCCCTCTTCGATCAACAAGAACGTGCATGTCGACATTCCCATCATCGGCGACGCCGGGCGGGTGCTCGAAGACATGGTGCGCCTGTGGCGGGCGAGCGCGCACGCGGACAAGGCGGCGCTGAAACCCTGGTGGGGTGAGATCGCCAAATGGCGGGCGCGCGATTCACTCGCCTATAAGCCAAACAACGATGTCATCATGCCGCAATACGCGGTCCAGCGGCTCTACGAGTTGACCAAGGACCGCGACGTCTACATCACCACCGAGGTCGGTCAGCACCAGATGTGGGCCGCGCAGCACTTCGGCTTCGAAAAGCCCAACCGCTGGATGACCTCGGGTGGGCTCGGCACCATGGGCTACGGCCTGCCGGCCGCGCTCGGCGTGCAGATCGCCCACCCGGACGCGCTCGTCATCGACATTGCCGGCGACGCCTCGGTGCTGATGACCATGCAGGAGATGAGCTCGGCCGTGCAGCATCGGGCGCCGATAAAGATCTTCATCCTCAACAACCAGTACATGGGCATGGTGCGCCAGTGGCAGCAGCTCTTGCACGGCAACCGGCTGTCGCATTCCTACACGGAGGCTCTGCCCGACTTCGTCAAGCTGGCGGAGGCCTATGGCTGCAAGGGCATACGCTGCGAGAAGCCGGGCGACCTCGACGGGGCCATCAAGGAGATGATCGAGACCGACCAGCCGGTGATCTTCGACTGCCGGGTGGCGAACCTTGCCAACTGCTTTCCCATGATCCCCTCGGGCAAGGCGCACAACGAGATGCTTCTGCCGGATGAGGCGACCGACGAGGCGGTGGCCAATGCCATCGACGCCAAGGGCAGGGCGCTGGTCTAGTGGTCTGACCCAAACGGATGGATACCATCTGTCACCGATCGTTGAAAAAGAGAACAAACGCATGAACGCCCAGCTCAAGCCGACAGGCTCCGCCTATTTCATCACCAAGGAAACCGAGACGGACGAAAAGCGGACGCTTGCCGTGCTGGTCGACAACGAGCCGGGCGTTCTGGCCCGTGTCATCGGCCTTTTCTCCGGCCGCGGCTACAATATCGACAGCCTCACCGTCTCCGAAACCGAGCACGAGCGGCACCTCTCGCGCATCACCATCGTCACCCGCGGCACGCCGCATGTTCTGGAACAGATCAAGCACCAGCTCGAGCGCATCGTGCCGGTGCACCGGGTGGTGGACCTGACATCCACCGCTTATGAGCGGGGCCATGACCGCCCGCTGGAGCGCGAATTGGCCATGGTGAAGGTCAGCGGCAAGGGCGACGACCGGGTGGAAGCGCTGAGGCTCGCCGACGCCTTCCGCGCCCAGGTGATTGACGCCAACACCGAGCATTTCATCTTCGAGATCACCGGCCGCGTGTCGAAGATCGAGCAGTTCATCTCCATCATGAAGCCGCTCGGCCTCGTTGAAGTCTGCCGCACGGGCGTGGCGGCGATGAACCGTGGGCCGGAGGGGATGTAAGCCTTCCAAATGGCGGATCGAGGTTGAGTTGCGCTTTTGCAGGTCGGCTGAGCCAGTCACCCGCGAATACTGGCCCTTGGATATCGCGAATTAGGTCAATATCATTGACCTAATTCGATTCCTCCGAACGGAGCGGAGCCATGTCGCCCGACGTCTTTATCGCCCTCCTGGTGTTTTCCTTCGTTTCCTCGGTCACACCGGGGCCGAACAACTTCATGCTTCTCGCCTCCGGCGTGAATTTCGGGTTCGTGCGGACGATTCCGCACATGTTCGGCATTGCCGTCGGATTCTGCTCGCTCCTGCTTGCGGTGGGTTTCGGCCTTGGGTCGCTGCTGACCGCCTATCCGCAATTGAGCTTCGCTCTGAAGATCCTGGGTGGTGCCTATCTGCTCTACCTGGCCTGGAGGATCGCGATGTCGCGGGCGCTGGGGCAAGGAGACGAAAGCGGCGCGAAGCCGATGAGTTTCATGCAGGCCGCAGCCTTCCAGTGGGTCAATCCCAAGGCCTGGGTCATGGCGGTCACGGCCATGGCCGTCTACACCAACCCGCAGGCGCCGTTCATTTCCGTCCTCCTGGTGGCGCTTGCCTTCACGCTCGTCAATTTTCCAAGTGTCTCCGTCTGGGCCGGTTTCGGGGTTGCGCTGCGCGGCTTTCTCGCCGATCCCGTGCGGCTCAAATGGTTTAATATCGCGATGGGCGTGGCGCTCGCCGCGACCCTGTGGCCCATGTTGAGATAATCACTACGGCCTAGCAGGAACTGCGCAGGCGGCCCTGTTCAGGCTGGCCAGAATCTGGTTTCTGGGCCTATGGAGTTTTCGCCGCAACAGGACGAGGCGCTGAAGGCCGTATCGCGCTGGCTGAAGGATGGGCAGTCGCAGCTCTTCCGGCTGTTCGGCTATGCCGGCACGGGCAAGACCACGCTGGCGCGCTATTTCGCAGAGCATGTGGACGGCGGCGTGCAGTTTGCCGCCTTCACCGGCAAGGCGGCCCAGGTGCTGCGTTCCAAGGGTGCCGTGAACGCGCGCACCATCCATTCGCTCATCTATCGCCCGCGCGGCGAGGAGCAGGTGGAAGATGAGGCGACGGGCAAGACCTCCATGTCGCCCACCTTCTCGCTCAACCGGCAAAGCCCGGTCTCGCGCGCCAAGCTCGTCGTCATCGACGAATGCTCCATGGTGGACGAGGAACTGGGCCGCGATCTCATGTCCTTCGGCACGCCCATCCTGGTTCTGGGTGACCCCGGCCAGCTTCCGCCCATCTCAGGCGGCGGCTTCTTCACCGAGCACGAGCCGGACTATCTCCTGACCGAGATCCACCGCCAGGCGCGCGACAACCCCATCATCCGCCTGGCGCTCGACGTGCGCGAGGGCCGGGAGTTCATGTATGGCGACTACGGCACCGCGAAGGTGATCTCGAAAGCCGACGTGAACAGCGACCTGGTGCTTTCCGCCGACCAGGTGCTCGTCGGCATCAACCGCACGCGGCGGCGCTACAACCAGCGACTGCGCGAGCTGAAGGGTTTCGAGGGGCTCCTCCCGCAGGCGGGCGACAAGCTGGTGTGCCTGAGGAACGACCCCAACAAGGGGCTTTTGAACGGCTCGCTGTGGAAAGTCATGACGGCCTCGCGCGAGACGGTGAAGCCGGGCATCAATCTGCTGGTCTCGCCCGAGGAGGATGATCCGGACCGCGGCGTGGCCAAGATCAAGCTCCTGAAAGGGGCGTTCGAGGACCCGGAATCCGAAATCCCCTGGCAAACGAAGAAGCGCTACGACGATTTCGACTTCGGCTACGCGCTCACGGTGCACAAGGCGCAGGGCTCCCAATGGGACGATGTCGTGCTGTTCGATGAGAGCTTCGCCTTCCGCGACACCCGCCAGCGCTGGCTCTACACGGCGATCACGCGCGCCGCGGAGCGGCTGACGGTGGTGCGCTAAAGCGTCCTTTGAATCTACGCATCGTGCTTTCCGAAAACCGATTCCGGTTTTCGGGCCGATGCGGTAGGGCTCAAGCCGGGCCGGGAAGCGGGTTGGCGTCGATCCACGCCCACGCCGCATCCATCTCCGTGGCCTCGAAGTGCTTCATCTCCACGGAGAAGAGCGGGCGGAAGAGCGCGACCGCGGTGCCGACCCAGCCCGGCCCGCCGACCACGGCGCACTTGCGGATGTGCTCGAACGCGCGGGTCTTGCCGAACATGCCCCGATCCTTCCAGGCCGCGCTCCAGTCGAAGCCCTCGTAATCGCGGATGGTGACGATCAGGTCGATCCGCTCGTGCAGTTCATAGGCGCCTTCCAACAGGCCGTACATGTTCTCCACGTCGGCGGCTGTGATATGGCCGGTGATCTCGAAGGCATAAGCGTCCTCGCGGTCGGTATCGATGCGGCGCACATGGGGCGGCGTCTCGTTGATCAGCATCGCATCGTCTCCTGGACGAGCGCTCATCGGCGCCCGCGGGTCGTTCGCCTGTCCCTCCCGACAACCGCAATTGGCCCTGTCAGTTCCGCCGAAAGCCGGTATAGGGGTGGAGAGAAAAGCTCTCCATGCAACGGGATTCGCCATGCCGGCCAAGCTCTCCGTCAATCTTAACGCGATCGCCATGCTGCGCAACCGGCGCGATCTGCCGTGGCCGAGCGTGACAGGACTTGGCCGCATCGCGCTTGCCGCCGGCGCCCACGGGCTGACCGTGCACCCGCGGCCCGACCAGCGCCACATCCGCTTTTCCGACGTGCCGGAAATCCGGGCTCTCATCGACGACGAGTTTCCCGATCGGGAGTTCAACATCGAAGGCTATCCCACGGAGGAATTTCTGGAACTGGTTCTGGAAACTGAACCGGACCAAGTGACACTGGTGCCCGACGATCCCGAGCAGGCCACTTCCGATCACGGATGGAACTTCAAGCGGAATGTCGATCTCCTGAGACCGATGGTCGGCCGGCTCAAGCAGCGCGGCATGCGCGTCTCGCTCTTCAGCGATCCTGATGCCGACGAGGCGGCGCTTGTAGCCGCCAAGGCAACGGGGGCCAACCGCATCGAGCTTTACACAGGCCCTTACGGCGCCACATACGATGATCCGAAGAAGGCCGCCAAGGAACTGGAAAAGCTTGGGAAAACGGCAGACGTGGCGGCCGCGCTCGGCCTCGGCGTCAATGCAGGGCACGATCTTACCGTCGCCAACCTGCCCGCGCTCGCCGATCGCATCCCGGCGCTGGCGGAAGTCTCCATCGGGCACAGCCTGACTGCCGACGCGCTGGAGTTCGGCATGGCCGAGACGGTGCGGCGGTTCTTGAGGGCCTGCGGGGCGGGGAGGGGGTGATCCCCCTCAACCCTACATCCGCGACCAGGATTCGTTGCGGCAGATAAGGCCGCCGAGCACGCAGCCGCCCATGGTGAAGACATTGCCCTCCAGGCTCCCTTTGCCCTTATAGGTCTTGTCCTTGTTCGGATCCGTCACCGTGCCCGCATAGTTGCCCTCGCCCTGCGGTTCGAAGCGGCCGATCTGCTTGCCGGCGTGCGGACCGGTCTTCAGCGTGATGCAGAAGGCGCCGCCACAGGCGGAAATCTCCGCCGTGTTGCCCGAGCCGGTCTTCCATCTCCCCTCGATCGGATCGGCCAACGCCGGCCCCACCGCGGCAAGAATTGCCGCCCCCGCAAAGAACATCCTGCGTACCATGTCTTTTCCTCCCTGACGCTGGCGGACCTCTGGTTCCGCCAGTTACGCGAACGTAAGCGTAATGCATTCCGCGCGTCTGCGGAAGATGCCGAAAACACGCTTCCACGGGTCTCATGGGGAAGCGGAGACGGCGATGTTTTTCCAGCACGCCTTCTCGGATGGTTAGGAAAGGGTTGTCGCGTCGGTTACATTTTTTCGCGGCCGCGCGGCCGAAAGTCTTGCGCCTCAGGCATTCCTATCCTTAACGGAATCCAGCCCTTTACCGAATGTTTGAACTTTGTTTTCTGCAAATTAATCAAGCTGTTTAACGGCGATTTCAATCCTCGCCGCCATCCTCGGGACTTATCGCAGCACCGCCTCGGAAAAGAGAAGGCGGGCGGCTCTCAGGGTGTAAAACGGGGATTTGTGAAATGGCACGTTACGATTTTCAGGGAACAGGATCAGCCACTGCGGGCGGCAGCGCCCAGCCGGACGTTCTGCTCCAGCTCGGCATGATGTATGCGACCGGTCGCGACTGCGACATGGACCTTGTGGCCGCACACAAATGGCTCAACATCGCCGCCATCAAGGGATCGGAGCGCGCCGCCGAGATGCGCTCGGAGCTGGCGGCCAACATGTCGAAAGCCGACATCGCCCGAGCCCTGCGCGAGGCGCGCGAATGGATGACGATGCAGTGAGGTGAGGGGAAGTGAATAGTGAATAGAGAATAGCGAGTAGCGGCGCGACCCGTGGACCCTTCACTACTCACTACTCACTACTCACTATTCACTATTCACTATTCACTACTCACTCCTCAAACCGCACCAGCACCGCCCCATCGTTCACCTGCGTGCCCTCGGCGGCGATTTCGGCGATGACGCCGTCATGGGGGGCGGCGATGGTATGCTCCATCTTCATGGCCTCGAGGACAAGCAGCGGCTGGCCCTTTTTCACCGGCTTCTTCGCCGCCGCCCGCACCAGTTTGACGAGCCCCGGCATCGGCGCGCGCAGGCTGTCGCCCCCGACGGCCGCCTCCTCGGCAAGCGCCAGCGGGTCGTGCAGGCGGAATGTATGGCTGTCGGCGCCGTCGAAGAGCGTCACATGGCCCGGCCATGAAGCGAGCCGCCGGCTTGCGCCCGCCATGAGCACCACCGTTTCCTCCGCCCCGTCCGGCCCTTTGAGCTGCACGGCGAAGCGCCCGTCGCCGAGCCCGGAGATGGCATAGGTCACCGCGCGTTCGCCATGATGGATCGTGCTGGGATGCACCGGCGGGTGGAAGTGGCCGTAGGCCTGGATCGCCTCGAAGGGCTCGGGCGCCTCGGGCCGGTGGACAGCGCCGGAGGCTGCAAGCGCCGCCTCGGCGATGGCCCTGGTGTCCGGCTCCGCGGTGCGTGTCAGCGCTTCCTGCCGCCGCTCGATGAGCCCCGTGTCGACATCGCCGGATGCAAACGCCTCATCGCGCGCCAGCCGCGCCAGGAAGGCCGTGTTCACGGTTGAGCCGGCGATCTCCGTCTCCTCCAGCGCCGCGGCGAGCGCGGAAAGCGCGCTTGCGCGGTCGCCCGCATGCACCACCAGCTTGGCGATCATCGGGTCGTAATGAGGGGAGATGGCATCGCCCTCGCGCACGCCCGTGTCGACGCGCAGGCTCGCCCCCGCGACACGTGCCGGAAAGCGCAGATGATGCAGCGTGCCGGTGGCCGGCAGGAAGCCGCGCTGGGCATCCTCGGCGTAGATCCGGGCCTCGACGGCATGGCCGGCAAGGGCGATCGCGGCTTGCGCGCGGGGCAGGGCCTCTCCGGCCGCCACGCGCAACTGCCACTCCACCAGGTCGATGCCCGTCGTCATCTCCGTCACCGGATGCTCGACCTGCAGCCGCGTGTTCATCTCCATGAACCAGAAGCGGTCGGGCCTGAGCCCTTTCGATGCATCGACGATGAACTCGACCGTGCCGGCCCCGCTGTAGCCGATCGCCCGCGCCGCCTTCACCGCCGCGTCCGTCACCGCCAAGCGCATGGCATTGGTCATGCCCGGCGCGGGCGCCTCCTCGATCACCTTCTGGTGGCGGCGCTGGGCCGAGCAGTCGCGCTCGTAAAGATGCACGACATTGCCGTGCCGGTCGCCGAATACCTGTACCTCGATGTGGCGCGGCTTCTCGATCAGCTTTTCCACAAGCACGCGCCCGTCGCCGAAGGCGGCCTTCGCCTCTCGTTTGGCCGCGGCCAGCGCCTCGGCGAACTTCTCCGGCTCGTCGACGCGCCGCATGCCCTTGCCGCCGCCGCCGGCGCGCGCCTTGATGAGCACGGGATAGCCGATCTCGCGCGCCTTGCCGGCCAGAACCACGAGTTCCTGCGCCTCGCCGTGATAACCGGGCACCACCGGCACGCCGGCCTTCTCCATCAGCCGCTTGGCCGCGTCCTTCAGCCCCATGGCGCGGATGGCCTTGGCAGACGGCCCGATGAAGACGAGCCCCGCCGCCTCCACGGCCTCCGCGAAATCCGGGTTCTCCGACAGGAAACCGTAGCCCGGATGGATCGCCTCGGCTCCGCGCGCCTTGGCCGCCGCGATAATACGCGCACCGTCGAGATAGCTCTCCGCCGCTGGAGCCGGGCCGATCGCAACGGCCTCGTCGGCCATGGCGACGTGCAGCGCCCCGGCGTCCGCATCCGAATAGACAGCCACCGTGGGTATGCCCAGACGACGCGCCGTCTCCATCACACGCACGGCGATTTCGCCGCGATTGGCGATGAGGATCTTTCCGAACATCCAACCTCCCGGATCGTCTCCGCTTCGGGCAACGCGTAAGGGCGATGCCGCTGCCCTTATAGCCCGCCCGGGGGCCTCGCGCCACGCTCCCTCCTCCGGGCGCACGCGTGTGGTGGCCAGCCGGGGTGCAGGAGGTGCTTACGGTGGATAGATGGTAAACATAAGGGTGAGTTAAACGCGCCGCCGGCCTGTGTCGACATCACTGCCAGCCGCAAGCGCGCGCCCGAGAAGGGCAAGTGGCGTTTACCGTATCCCTACCCGATAGCAACTGACCGAATCATATCCCGCCTTTCTATACGTAGAGCGGTGCTGCCACACCACATGTGTAAACCGAGCCGCCACAGCCAAGGATCAAGAACCGGCACAAGAGAGGGTTGGCGCTCAGGTTCGCTAGTTGCTGCCGTCGGCCGCCCATTGGCCGCAACATAAAAAGCGGCCGCTGCTGCCGGATCGAACCTGAAACCAGCATTAGAGACACCGGAATGAGACCGACCATCAACACGAGCAAGAACAGCGGGTACCACATCATGACTTATGCACGCGATCAATTTCTCCGAGCGACGAGTGCGATTGTCGCCGTCATGTTGGTGAGTCAGCCAAGTTTCGCCGCCGACTGGTTGGTGGACGACGAGAATGCCGCGGCGGCCACCGAGGGCATGGAGGCCGAGTGCGTCGAAGAGGATTGCCCCTCGATCATGCGCGGCAAGATGCTCGACCGCAGCGCCGTCGGACGCCTGCCCATCACGCCAAATCTCGAGCAGGAGTCCCTAGCCGATCAGATAGGTATCCCCTTCAAGATCAGTGTTGATGGTCAGGTCGTCGACGAGTCCGGAGCGATCCAGGACGGGGGTGCCTTCGGCGTCGATCCCATGGCCCGGCCCGTCGAACGGCAGCGCAAGACGGATGTCGATCTGAGCGCGGTGGATATCCAGCTCAAGTTCGACGGGCTCGACCAGAAGCCGCTCCTGAACGTGTCGACGGTGCCCGTCAGCCACACATTCAAGGCCGGTGAGGCCATCACCTTCGTTTCCACCACCAACTACCCGGCCTTCATCGGCCGGGCGGAAATCCGCATCTTCCGCCAGGGACCCAACCCCTCGAAGAAGCCGATCGACATCATCCCCACGCAGCCAAACAGCCTGGCCGATTGGGTCATGCCGACCGGCGGCGCCGGCGAATACAGCTACGTGCTGCGCGTCTATGACGAGGAGGGGCGGTTCGACGAGACGGTGCCGCTGATGATCGCCCGCACCGACAGCGACCTGCAGCGGGATTCCGGCGACGCGGTGGCGCCGGGCCTGGCGGAGGATCGCACCGCCTTCCGCAACATTCCCATTCACGGCGGCGCCGTCACCGTCTACGGTCGCAACGTGCCGGAGGGCTACGGCATCCACGTGTTCAACGAGCCCATCCCGATCGATCCCAAGGGCGCCTTCGTCACCCAGCGCATCCTGCCGCCGGGCGACCATGTGGTGGACATCGCCGTCGACGGCCCGATGAAGGCCGGCGGCCTCTATTTCAGCCGGGATGTCAACATCCCCGACAACGAGTGGTTCTACGTGGCTCTGGCCGATTTCACCGTCGGCAAGCGGACCGGCGATCCCGGCATCGAGGACGTGCGCACCGACGAGTACGACAAGTACTACAAGAAGGGTCGGCTGGCCTTCTACCTGAAGGGCAAGATCAAAGGAAAATTTCTTCTGACTGCCGCCGCCGACACCGGCGAAAACAATATCAAGAGCCTGTTCAACCACATGGGCGCCAAGGACGCGCAGGAGCTTTTGCGCCGCATCGATCCGGACAAGTACTACCCGGTCTACGGCGACGATTCGACCTCGGTCGAGGATGCGCCTACGCAGGGCAAGTTCTATGTGCGCCTGGAGCGTGGCGACAATCACATCATGTGGGGCAATTACAAGACCCGCATCGAGGGCTCGCGGTTCCTCTCCTCCGACCGCGGGCTCTACGGCGCCAACGCCGTTTACCGCTCGCAGGGCACGACCTCGTTCGGCGAGCGCAAGGGCAGGGCGGACCTTTATGCCGCCCTGCCGGACACGCTGCCCCAGCGTGACGAGTTCCTGGGCACCGGAGGCTCCGCCTATTTCCTCAAGCGCCAGGACATCACCATCGGCTCCGAGACGATTTCGGTGGAGACGCGTGACGGGGTGACGGGCCGCCTCGTAGAGCGGCGCTTTCTGAAGGAAGGCGAGGACTACACCTTCGACTATCTGCAGGGCGTCATCATCCTGAAACGCCCCCTGTCATCGAGCGCGCTGGGCCTGGGCCCGGTGCGCGACGGCGCACTCGGCGAGAGCAATCAGTATCTCATCGTTCAATACGAATACGAGCCGAAAGCCGGCGATCTGGACGGCTATGTCTACGGCGGTCGCGTCCAGCGCTGGCTGGGCGACCGGCTGCGCATCGGCGTCACCGGCATGAACGAGAAGACCGGCGAAGCCGACCAGCAGGCCATCGGCGCCGATTTCCTGCTGCGCCGCTCCGACACCACCTATCTGGAAGCCGAGATCGCACAGTCGAAGGGCCCTGGCTTCGGTTCCACCTATTCGACCGACGGTGGTCTGACCATCGACGATAGATCAGCTTCCGGCGGCCGTTCGGCCAAGGCCTGGATGGTGGAAGGCCAAGCCGATCTTGCCGACTTCAACCGCTACGGCGTTGGCGGCAAGGTTGGCGCTTACTACGAGTCCAAGGATGCCAACTTCTCCACCATCACCGAGCAGATCACGCATGACCGCCGTACCTGGGGCGGGCACGTCTCCCTGCCGATCACGGGAGACGTCGATATCGGTGCTTCCTACGACGAACTGAGGGACGATGGCGGTCAAAACAAGCGCGACAGCGACATCACCATAAGCTGGCAGTTCGACAACTACTGGAAGGCGTCCTTCGGCGTTTCCTATACCAAGCTTTATTCGCCGCAGGCCGCCATGTCGGGAAAGAGGGGGTATGACGGCAAGCGCATGGACGCCGGCATCCGCGTCGATTACCGCCAGAACGCCGACTACCTTTATTACGGTTTCGCCCAATCGACGATGGAGCGTGACGGCGATATCTACAAGAATGACCGTTACGGCCTCGGCGCCCAGGTCAGATTGACCGAGAAGATCGGCGTCGAAGGCGAGGTCTCCCACGGCAACCGCGGCTTCGGCGGCCTTGCCAACCTTACCTACAGTCCGACGGTCGAGGACCACTACTACATCGGCTACCGCCTCGATCCGGACCGCTCCTTCGATCTCACCCGCAGCGACGTGCTCGATGGCGTGGATCGCGGCTCCATCGTCGGCGGCGTGCGCAAGCGCATTGACGACGTCACCTCCGCTTATGCGGAGAACAACTACGACCTGTTCGGTCGTCGCCGTTCGCTGGCGCAGACCTATGGTGTGGTCTACACGCCCGACGCCATGTGGACCGTGGACGGCGGCGTCGAGGTGGGCCGTGTGATGGACGACCGCATCGACCCCAAGACGGCGAAGGAGCGCTCCGATTTCGACCGCTATGCCGTCTCGCTCGCCGCCGGGTACAACGACGAGGAGTTGGGCTTGAAGGGCCGCATCCGTGGCGAAGCGCGCTTCGAGCGCTCCGACGACAAAACGCGCGACCGCAACACCTACCTGTTGTCGAGCGGCGGCACCTGGAGCCATCACGAGAGCGGCCGGTTGCTTGCCAGTGTCGATGCGGTGGTCTCCGACTCGGATGCCGGCGTCTTCTACGACGGTGACTACGTGGAGGCCTCGCTCGGTTATGCCTACAGGCCGGCTCTCGACGACCGCCTCAACGCGTTGGTCCGCTACACCTTCCTTTACGATCTGCCGGGCAACGACCAGATATCGTCGTTGCTGTCCGGCAGTGCCACCAACGGGCCGCTGCAACGCAGTCACATCGTCTCGGCGGATGTGACTTACGACGTTCTGCCCTGGCTATCGATCGGCGGCAAGTACGGCGCCCGCTTCGGCCAGATCCGCTATCGCAACAGCGATTCCAAGACGCTCGACGACGACTGGCAGGATTCGATTGCACATCTGGGCATATTGCGTACCGATCTTCACATCGTGAAGGAATGGGATGCACTCCTGGAAGGCCGTGCCTTCTTCACGCCCGATGTCAATACCGTCGACTACGGCCTGCTTGCCGCCCTTTACCGGCATGTCGGCAACAACTTCAAGGTCGGCGCCGGCTACAATTTTGGCCGCTTCTCCGACGACCTGCGCGACCTCACCTTGGACGACCGTGGGCCGTTCCTGAACGTTGTCGGCAAGTTCTGACAACACCTTGGCGGGGGGATGGCGGCGCCGCCTTCTTCCCTCCCCATTCGTGGGGAGGGAAGAAAAGCCTCAATCCGCCACACCGTAAATGCGGGCGATGTCGTCGAGCATGAGGTGGGCAGCGACGATCCCACCGGCGGTATTCCAGATCACGTCGTCAACGGCGTGCACCTTGCCGGCCTTCACCACATCCAGGCTCTGCCAGAGCGGATCGCCCAGAACCTCCCGCGTCGCCTTCTCGCCTTCGCCATCACCCGTCTCATAGGTAAAATGGAACAGCCGGTCGCCCTCCATGTCGGGGATGCTCTCCTTGCCGACGCGGAGCGCGAATTCGTCGACGTCCTGGTTGGACGGCCGGCGGAAGCCGATCTGATCGAGGATGAAGCCTGAAAAGCTGTCCTTCTGGTAGATGCGGATCTGGCCCGCCATCATGCGCACGATGCTGATGCGCTCTTGCGTCTTGTCGCCCAGATTCTCGCGCAGTTCGGCCACATGGGCGTCGAAGGCCTCGAGCTGCCGCGCGCCTTCCTCCGCCTTGCCGACTGCCTCCGCGTAAAGCACGAAGTTCTCGCGCCAGTCGCCGCGCAGCCGCTCCGAGAAGACGGTTGGCGCAATGGCGGAAAGATGCGGGTAGATCGCCTCGTGGCGCATCTTGTTGCCGAGGATGAGGTCGGGCTGAAGCGCCGCCACGAGTTCCAGGTTGACCGCGCTTTCCTTGCCCACCGGCGCAGCCTCTCCCATCAGTTCCTTGATGTGCGGATACCATGGGTCGCCCGTCCACGAGTTCGCCGCCCCTACCGGCTGGATGCCGAGCGAAAGAAGCGCCTCGGTCCCCTCGTTGGTCAAAACGACGATGCGCTTCGGTTCGTCCGGCACCTTCGTCGTTCCCATCGCGTGGGTGATATCGGCGGCTTGCGCGGCGGCTGCGGTGTAAAGGAGGGCCACCGCCGCCAGCACCGGTTTCATGAGCTTGTACATCGCTTCTTCCCCTTCGAGAACGGTCGGCCGGTGATGCAAATACTGACTGGCGGAGTCAAGTTAGAAGTTGACTTTGCAAATCATCTTATGAAAACGACCACCCATGACACGCTCGACCCTCGCGCTCCTTCTCGCGCTGCCGCTTCTGGCCCTTGCCAGCCTGCACCTCGGCGTTCGCTTCACGCAGCCGGGCGAGGTGTGGCGTGCGTTGACGCAGGGCGGAACGGACCAGGCGGCGCTGATCGTCACCACGCTGCGCCTGCCGCGCACGCTGATCGCCGTCGCCGTGGGGGCGGGGTTGGCGCTGTCGGGGCTCTTGATGCAGACGGTGACGCGCAACGCGCTGGCCGAGCCGGGGCTGATGGGGGTGAACGCGGGCGGGGCGTTCGCCGCCGTTCTTCTGGTCACGTTCACCGGCGAGCAGCTCATGCTGCCGGTCATGCTTGCCGCCTGCGGCGGCGCCATGCTTGCTGCCGCAACCGTCTACGGCGTTGCGCGCCTCGGCGGCGGGGCCGCGCCGCTGCATCTCCTCCTGGCGGGCTTCGTCATCGCCGCGCTTTTGATGTCGGGGACGCAGATTGTGCTTGTCTCGCAGGAGCGCTCGATGGAGGAGCTTCTGTTCTGGCTTTCCGGCTCCTTCACCTATGGGCAATTGTGGACGGTCGTGCCGGCCGCCGCCGTCATCTCCGCGATCGCCCTCCTCAGCCTCTTCTTTGCACGGTCCCTCGACGTTTTGACGGCCGACGACGCCACTGCGGCGGCGCTGGGCCTGCCGGTGGCGGCGGCGCGCAGCACGGCGGTTGCAGGCGCAGCGCTTCTTGCCGGCGTCTGCGTCGCCATTGCCGGGCCGGTGGCCTTTGTCGGCCTCGCCGCGCCGCATGTGGCACGGCGCATGGGCGCGCGCGGGCATGTGGCGCTGATCCCGGTTTCGATGCTCGCGGGCGCCGCTCTGGCGCTTTTGGCGGATATTCTTTCGCGCTTTGTCGTCTATCCGACAGAGGCTCCGGTCGGCTCCGTGCTTGCCATCATCGGCGTGCCCGTGCTTCTGGCGCTCCTGCGCCGCCGGCCGCGGCTTGCGGCGGCATGACGGCGGTGGCGGCAATGGAGATACCGCGCGCGCCGGCCCATGGCCGGGCGGGCAGGCTCGCGGCACTTCTCCTCTTCCTCGGCGCGGCGGCGGTGACCGGCGTTGCCCTCGGCAGCTCCTCGATGCCGCTCGACCGGCTTTTGCCGGCGCTCGTGGGGCAGGGGGCGGAGACGGACCGGCTGATCGTCTGGGGGCTGAGGGCCCCGCGCGTTTTGCTTTCCGCCCTTGCCGGCATGGCGCTGGCGCTCGCCGGCCTCCTCCTCCAGCGCGCCACGCGCAACCCGCTTGCCGCGCCCGCCGTTCTCGGCATCTCCGACGGCGCGGCGCTCGGCGCGGTGGGCTTTCTCTTCCTTTTCAGCGACGCCGCCAATGCGCTCACCGTCGGCATCTACTGGCAGCCGGTGGCAGCAAGCTGCGGGGCGGCGGTCTTCGCCGTGCTGGTGGCCGTCCTGGCGCGCGGCGCCGGCGGCGGCCCGGTGGGCCTGGTACTGCACGGCTTCGCGCTGGGCGCGCTTGCCAAGGCGGGCGTGACGCTTCTGATGATCGCCGGCCCGGTCTACCGGGCGAGCCAGGCCTCCATCTGGCTTGCCGGCTCCGTCCACGAGGCGCGGTGGAGCGATGTCGCGGTGCTGGCAAGCCTGATGGCGCTGGTCCTGCCGGTGCTCCTCGTTCTCACGGCCCACATGGACCAGCTCCTCCTCGACGACCACAGCGCCGAAGCCTCGGGCCTGCCCGTCAGGCGCACGCAGGCGCTTTTGATGGCGCTTGCCGTGGTGCTGACGGCCTCTGCCGTCTCCTTCGTCGGCGCCATCGGCTTCGTCGGCCTGGTGGCGCCCCATGCCGCGCGCCTTCTCGTCGGCGCCCGCGCCCTGCCGGCGATCGCCGCCAGCGCGCTCGTCGGCGCGGCGATGGTGGTCATGGCCGATATCCTCGTGCGGCTCGCCTTCGCGCCGCTCGAGGTGCCGACGGGGGCGGCGACCGCGCTCATCGGCGCTCCCTATTTCCTCTTCATCCTTTTCAGGACGGGCCGCGCCCATGCATGACCGGTCACGCAGCAACGAGGAGGCCCTTAAGCTCAGCGCCGCCGCCGCCGGCTATGACGAGCGGCTGGTCTTTTCCGATCTCGATCTTTCCGTCGCCCGCGGCCGGGTGACCGCGCTCTGCGGGCCGAACGGCTGCGGCAAGTCGACCGTGCTCAAGGCCATGCGCGCCATGCTGCCGCTGCGCGAGGGCGGCGTGTTCCTCGACGGAAAGCCGCTCTCCGGCTGGGCGCCGAAGGCGCTGGCGCGCGAGATCGCCATGCTGAGCCAGAGCCCGAGCGCGCCGGACGAGATGACCGTCGCCGACCTCGTCAACCTCGGCCGCTATGCCCACCGCCGCGGGCTTGCACGAAAGGGGACCGCCGACCGCGAGGCGGTTGCGGCCGCCCTTGCCGCCACCGACCTTCCCGACCTTGCCCACCGCCCCATCGGCACGCTGTCGGGCGGGCAGATGCAGCGCGTGTGGATTGCCATGGTGATCGCCCAGGCGGCCCCGGTGATCCTGCTCGACGAGCCGACAAACCACCTCGACATCGCCCACGCGCTCGACACGCTGTCGCTGGTGCGGCGCTTGAGCCACGAGGAGGGCAAGACGGTGGTGGTGGTGCTGCATGATTTGAACCTTGCTGCGCGTTTTGCCGACGACATCGTCTTCCTGAAGGAGGGCCGCGTGGCCGCCGCCGGCCCGGTCGCCCGCATCTTCCATGCGCAAAGCATCGCCGAGGTGTTCGGCATCCACTGCCGCGTGCTCTTAGACGAGGAGACGGGGCGGCCCTTCTGTATCCCGCTTGCGGCAAGGGGCGGGTAGGCGCGCGTTCCATCGTTGCCACGCCCGCTTTCGCGTCTGGCCACTGAGTAAGGTGGGAAGCGGGGCGCGTTGTCCGTGCCACTCTATTTATTTTTAAGGCGCGAAAAACGCGCCCCGCCGGCCGCTGTCCCGACATTCGACCTCCAGGTACCGTTCCTGGAGGGGGAGGCTGCCGCCGCCCTCCCCGTGTCCCCGGTCCGGACCAAGGTTCCCGTGAGGGCGATGGGGAGGATTGTAAGGGCGGGCTGGGCAGGGGGTGTAATTTCCCGCGAAAAAAGTTGGAGAAATTATTCGGAAGCGAGTGAAAACAATGGGTTGGCGGGGAAGAAAGGTTCTTTGTCGCCACATTTTATCCCCGCGCAGGGGAGGCATCGCCGGTAGGCGCCCTTCGCGCCCCCCTCTGTCCTGCCGGACATCTCCCCCACGAGGGGGGAGATTGCGCTGGCCGCTTGCTCCGGCGCCTGTTCTGCAGCGCTGATGGCTGGCGAAAACCGCTGTGACAGCCAATCTCCCCCCCATGTGGGGGAGATGTCCGGCAGGACAGAGGGGGGCGCGAAGGGGCGCTGGATTATCCGTCACGCCTTGAACCGGAAGGGCTGCACGGTTCCTCCAAACGCGCCATCCCGGAAGGATAGGGGAGCAGCCGGCGTGGCCGAAACCGGAAAAGCGGGCGGCGGCGGTTCACAGGGCGGGGGCGATGCTATAGTCTCGAATTGTTACGAAGAGTTAAATAGCGTGACAAGCGAAAGGAAGAACAATGGCAGAATCCAGAAGCCTGTTTCAACGCTGGGAGGAATACCGTCCGTCGAAGGCCATGTGGCTCTGGTCGTGCGCGGGCTCGATCGTGCTGACCATGATCGTCGGGTTCACCGCGGGAGGATGGGTGACCGGCGGCACGGCCGAATCGATGGCGGCCGGCGCCAGGCAGGAGGCGCGCGAAGCGCTTGTGGCCTCCATTTGCGTCAGCCGGTTCGTCGCCGCTCCCGATGCGCGGCAGAACCTGCAGGCGCTGAAGGATGCAAGCTCCTGGCAGCGCGACGACCTCATCGACGAGGGCGGCTGGGCAACGCTCGATCTCTTGAAGGAACAGGTCTCCGGCGCGGCCGACCTTTGCGCCGAGCGGCTGGTGGCGATGGATCAGATCCCGTCGGCGGCCGAACCGGAAGCCGCCGAGGCGACCGTGGACGGCTGACGCCTTGCGCCTCTCCCGGCCTCCCTCGCGGGAGCCGGGGGCTTTCGCATGTGGTTTTTGTGCAGTTTGATCCCCACCCTCAATCCCTCCCCATCCTGAGCTTGCCGAAAGGGGGGAGGGAGGCAGGCCGAGCACGTCTTCGTCCCCCTCCCCCTTGAGGGGAGGGGTGGGGGGCCGGCGAAGCCGAACCAAAGACTCCATCCATGACAGCCTTGCCCGGAGCCGGGAGGCCCCGCGCGGCACCCGCATCCATTCGCACTTGACCCGCCGGCGCTTTGGCCTTTTCAGTTCGGACGCGGCACCGGACGAGGAGGAGGGGCGATTGAAGGCGGGATTGCGGATGGCGCTGGCGGCGGCCTTGCTCCTGCCCGTGCCGACGGCGGGGCAGGCCGGGTGGCGGGCGGTCGAGCGGGTGGAGACCTATGCGATCTCCGGCAAGACGGGCATCGCGCTCTACCGCTCGATCGGCGAAAACGGGCCGAAGGCCGGTATCGGCCGGGCCATCGCCTACACGGACTACAAGCTCACCTGGCGGCGCGATTACCGGCCGCAGGGCGGCGGCTGCGTGCTCGCCGCCGCCAGGCCCAATCTCGTCATCACCTACCGCCTGCCGAAGCCCGCCGGCGACCTGCCGGCCGCCACACGCCGGCTGTGGGAGCGGTTCATCGACGGGGTGGAGAAGCACGAGCGGGTGCACGGCGAGATCATCCTCGACATCACGAAGAAGATCGAGGCCCTGTCGGTGGGGCTGACCGTTGCCGACGACCCCGACTGCACCAAGACCCGCGCCGAACTGCAGCGACGGTTGCCGCCGCTCGCCGAGGAGCTGAAGCGGCGGAGCCGGGAGTTCGACCGGGTGGAGCTGAGTGAGGGCGGGAATGTGCACCAGTTGGTGCTGGGGTTGGTGAATGGGGAGTAGGTGTCGGCGCCGTTGCCCCCTCTCTTGCGATTTCTAAGACTTAGCTTCGCTAAACCCAAGAAATCGCTTTCTCCCCCACCAAGGGGGAGATAACGCCGGCATCGCCGTTTCCGCCAATCGCTGACGCTGGAAGTTGACGGAGGCGAATATGCAACGTGCCTATCTCCCCCTTGGTGGGGGAGAAAGCAAATTCTTGGGTTTGGCGGAGCCAAGCCTTAGAATTTGCAAGAGAGGGGGTGATCCGGTGCCGTACGCTCGACGCGTTCTGCGCATCGGGCTGCGTGGCGGCGCTCACTGATGGAGGCGAAGATGGCCGGTACGGTCACGATCACCTGCGAGGAATATACGAGGCTGCGCGAGGCCGCCGAGGACCTGGCCGACATCGAGGCCTACGACCGGGCGATGGCCGACCCCGGCGAAGCCATTCCCGCCGAATATGTACGCCGCATGGTGGACGGCGAAAGCCCGCTGCGCGTGTTCCGCGACTTGAGGGGCCTCACCCAGGCGGCCCTTGCCGAACGCTCCGGTGTGAACCGTAACCGGCCGATCAGGACCCAGGCTTGGGTTTAGCGGTCGCGGTCTGGGCGTCACGCGCCGCATCCTGTTTGTGGATTTCGACGAGAGTAACCGGCCGATCAGGACCCAGGCTTGGGTTTAGCGGTCGCGGTCTGGGCGTCACGCGCCGCATCCTGTTTGTGGATTTCGACGAGCTGGCGCAGGTTCTCTATTCCGAAGTCTGTGAAGGCGGCGTGTGTTCGTCGCCGACGCCGTGGACGCCCATGAAGCCGTCTTCGGGTTCCATTTCGATGCTGATCTCGTGCAGCCAGTCTTCGCCCAGGAGCTCGGCGACATAGGCGAGCGTGAAGACATGAGCGACGGCAGCCATCGTCAGGCCGCCTGATCCTGAGGGACGGCCCGCGCCTTCCAGTTCCAGGGAAGCAGTTCATCGAGCCGGCTGACGATGTGGTCGTTGATGCGGGCGAGCACATCGGCAAGATAGTCCTGCGGGTTGAGGCCGGACAGCTTCGCCGTCTCGATGATGGTCATTGCGTCGGCGATGATCTCGCCCCCGGCATCGGAACCGGCGAAGAGAAAGTTCTTTCTTCCGATGCAAACGGGGCGAATGGCGCGCTCGGCAACATTGTTGTCGATGGCAACACGGCCGTCATCGAGGAACAAGGTAAAGGCATGCCAGCGGTTGAGCGCGTAGCGCATCGCCTTGGCAAGGTCTCCTTTGCCGGGGATGCGAAGGAGCTCCGCCTCGCACCAGGCGCGGAAGGCCTCGGCGCGCATCCGGCTTTCGTTCTGACGAACGGCAAGCCGCTGCACCGCCGACGTCCCGGTGATCCGCCGCTCGATGTCATAGAGGGCGCCGATCCGATCGAGCGCTTCCTTGGCGACCGGCGAATTGGTCGCCTTCCACACGTCGTGGAAATCCCTGCGAAGGTGCGCCCAACAGGCTGCCTCGCGCACACGCACGGCTCCTGTCGCGTCCGGTTTGTAGAGTTCCTTGAAGCCGGCATAGGCATCGGCCTGTAGAATGCCCTTGAAGTCGGCGAGGTGGCCCTGCGGGTGCTCGCCCTTCCGGTCCGGCGAGAACCAGTAAGCGGCAGCCGGCGGATCATCGCCGCCCCAGGGACGATCATCGCGCACATAGACCCAGATCCGGCCTTCCTTGACGCCGCGCGCCTTGCCCTTGAGGCGCTGTTTGGGATCGAGGACCTTGATGGGCGTGTCGTCGCCGTGCAGGCGGTTCGAGCCCATCACCTCGGCCTTGATCAGCGCGCTTAGCGGGCGCAACACGGCGACGGCCTGGCCGCACCAGTCGATCAGCGTCGAGCGCGGGATGTCGGCACCATGGCGGGCAAAGATCTCACTCTGCCGGTACAAGGGCAGATGATCGTCGAACTTCGAGACCAGGATGTGCGCAAGCAGGCCGGGTCCGGCCATGCCGCGCGGGATCGGCCGCGCCGGCGCGGCCGGCTGCACCATCGTCTCACAATGGCGACAGGACTTCTTCAGGCGCGCCGTCTCCACCACCTTCAGTTTTGCGGCGATGAAGTCGAGGATCTCGGTGACGTCCTCGCCGACCAGGCGCAGCGGTCCGCCGCACTCGAAACACGTGTCGCCCGGATCAAGGACGATACGCTCGCGCGGCGTTGTCTCCGACACCCGCGGCTTGCCGCGACGCCGGCGCGACCGGGACGGCACCTCTTCAGTCTCGTTGTCTTCGGGCTCCGGCGCGGTATCGGCCGCAGCCATGGCAATCTCCAGGTCTTCGAGCGCAAGTTCCAGCTGCTCGATCTCGCGCTCGATCTTCTCCGAGATCGACCCGAACTTCTGCCTCTTCAACCGTGCAATGCGGATCTTCAGGGCTTGGATGAGCGCCTCATAGGCGCGCTCGGCGGCGGCAAGCCGGGCTATCTCTTCGTGCTGGGCGACGATGATCGCCTTCAGCGCAGAGGGGTCATCAGGAAGTGATTCGAGGCCGGCTGCCATGCAGAAAGGCTAGCAGAAAGTGCCCGCAATGCACAGCATTATCCATTGGAATCAATGAGATAATTAGACCACCCGAGCCGGCGGCGCGCTCCATGCCGGCCGTCGCCAATCGATGCCTTCCCATAGCATGGCCATTTGCGCCGCCGTCAGCCGCGCCGTGCCATCTGCCGGCGATGGCCACGGAAAACGGCCCTTCTCGAGGACCTTGTAATAGAGGCAAAAGCCCTGCCCATCCCAGGTCAAAAGCTTGATCCGGTCACCTCTGCGCCCGCGAAACGCAAACACCGCCCCCGACGCCGGGTTGTGCCGCAGAACCTCCTGGGTCAGCGCAGCAAGCCCACCTATCCCCTTGCGCATATCGGTCTGCCCACAGGCGAGGTAGACACGAACCCCAGTCCCCAGCCCGATCATGCCCCCTCCGCAATCCGGATGACGCGTGCCAGCAAAGCGTCGGGGATATCACCCGCCACGCGCACAGTGCGGCCGTTGCGAAGCCCGATCTCCAGCCGCCGATCGCCCGAGCTGCCCAATGCCCGGACTTCGCCACCATGAAGTTCGACAGGCAGGAAATATGGCGCTTCCTCTGCACCCGTCCTGCGCCGCCGCAAGTCCCGGCGCCACTGATAGATTTGCTGGCGGGTGATGTCGTGCCGGCGCGCAACGTCCGCAACCGTTGCACCGTCCACCCCGACTTCTGACAGAATCTGAAGCTTCTGCTCGGTCGGCCAGCGCCGCCGCCGCTCCACGCCGATCAAAACCTCTTGCCGCATCGCTCACCTCCTTAACGACGTCAATAACGACGTCGTTAACGACCTGAACTTACCGGTTCACACCACCTCTCATAAGGCGGTCCTATTCGGCCGGTTAC
>NZ_WQNH01000004.1 GCF_009812055.1 Chelativorans xinjiangensis
TGAGGGGGCGGGAATTTGTCCCCGCGCAGGCGAGGCATTGCCGGCTGAGGTGAAGGGCGCCCGCCGCCTTTCCAACGCGCGTCATCCCGGAAGTCGGAGCGAAGCGGAGACTGTCCGGGACCCATTCTCGCCTCGCTGAAGCTCCGGCGAAGCGGGCCGGAAGGTGGACGAGTCACGGAATGGGTCCCGGACAAGCCTTCGGCTTTCCGGGATGACGCGCGCTGGTGGGCCGGAAGGGCTGCACCGCTCTTCCAAACGCGTGTTTGAGGGCACCCTTGGCACGCATTGCAGCCAGACAGCATCGGCCGACCTCCATAATCCCATTTTTGGCCTTGACGACGGGCTTGCCCACTTGCCGCGAATCGTCTGCTGGTCTAACCGGAAGCCATGGGAAAAGAGCTTCTTCCGCCCGGCGGGGGCGATGATTCGGCGGCTCCCGTCGACCTGAAAAAAGCGCTCGAGGAGCGCTATCTGGCCTATGCGCTGTCGACCATCATGCACCGGGCGCTGCCCGACGTGCGCGATGGGCTGAAGCCCGTGCACCGGCGCATCATGCATACGATGCGGCTCTTGAGGCTGAGCCCCGACCAGGGTTTCGCCAAATGCGCCCGCATCGTCGGCGACGTGATGGGCAAGTTCCACCCGCATGGCGACCAGTCGATCTACGATGCGCTGGTGCGGCTGGCGCAGCCCTTCGCCATGCGCTACCCGCTGGTCGACGGGCAGGGCAACTTCGGCAATATCGACGGCGATAACGCCGCCGCCATGCGCTACACCGAAGCGCGCATGACGGAGGTGGCGGCGGAGCTTCTGACGGGCATCACCGAGGATGCCGTCGATTTCCGCCTCACCTACAACGAGGAGGACGAGGAGCCGATCGTCCTTCCCGGCGCCTTCCCGAACCTTCTGTGCAACGGCTCGTCCGGCATCGCCGTCGGCATGGCCACCTCCATCCCGCCGCACAACGCGGCCGAGGTGTGCGACGCGGCCCTTGCCCTGATAGACGATCCGGAAACGCCGGTCCTGCGTCTGCTCGACTTCGTCAAGGGACCGGATTTTCCGACCGGCGGCATCATCGTCGAGGGGGCTGCCGCCATCCGCGAGGCCTACGAGACCGGCCGCGGCGGCTTTCGCGTGCGCTCGCGCTGGGAGAAGGAGGACCAGGGCCGCGGCACGTGGAACGTCGTCGTCACCGAGATTCCCTACGGCGTGCAGAAGTCGCGGCTGATCGAGAAGATCGCCGAGCTCGTCATCGCCCGCAGGCTGCCGCTTCTGGAGGACGTGCGCGACGAGAGCACGGAGGACGTCCGCGTCGTGCTGGTGCCGAAGAGCCGCACGGTCGAACCTGAATTGTTGATGGAATCGCTCTTCCGGCTCACCGACCTTGAAACGCGCTTCCCCTTGAACATGAACGTGCTTTCGCGCGGCAAGGTGCCGGGCGTCCTGTCGCTGAAAGAGGTTCTGCGCGAATGGCTCGACCACCGCCGCGAGGTGCTCCTGCGCCGCTCGCGCCATCGGCTGGCCGAGATCGAGCGGCGGCTGGAGATCCTCGGCGGCTATCTCGTGGCCTATCTCAACATCGACGAGGTGATCCGCATCATCCGCGAGGAGGACGAGCCGAAGCCCGTCATGATCGCCCGTTTCGAACTGACGGATACCCAGGCCGAAGCCATCCTCAACATGCGGCTTCGGGCGTTGCGCAAGCTCGAGGAATTCGAGATCCGCAAGGAGTTCGACAAGCTTTCCGAGGAGAAGACCCAGATCGAGGGGCTGCTCGGCTCCACGGCCAAGCAGTGGAAGACGGTGCGCTGGGAGGTGGCGAAGGTGCGCGAGACCTTCGACCCGGAGAAGAACCCGGCGCTGGGCCGCCGCCGCACCACCTTCGGCGAGGCGCCGACCCACGACCTCGAGGATGTGCAGCAGGCGATGATCGAGCGTGAGCCGGTCACCATCGTCCTTTCGGAGAAAGGCTGGCTGCGCGCCATGAAGGGGCACTTGTCCGACCTCTCCTCGCTCGCCTTCAAGGAGGGGGACTCGCTCAAGCTCACCTTCCACGCCCAGACGACGGACAAGATCCTGCTGTTCACCACCGGCGGCAAGTTCTACACGCTCGGCGCCGACCGGCTGCCGGGCGGCCGCGGCCATGGCGAGCCGGTGCGCATCATGGTCGACATGGAGAACGACCAGGCGGTCGTGACCGCCTTCGCGCACGATCCCGAGCGGCTGCTGCTCCTGGCCTCCCACGCCGGCAACGGCTTTATCGTGGCGGAGAAGGACGTCGTCGCCAACACCCGCAAGGGCAGGCAGGTGATGAACGTCAAGGCGCCGGACGAGGCGAAGCTGTGCATTCCGGTCACCGGCGACCATGTGGCCATCGTCGGCATGAACAGGAAGCTTCTCGTCTTCCCCCTGTCGGAGGTGCCGGAGATGGCGCGCGGCAAGGGCGTGCGCCTGCAGCGCTACAAGGACGGCGGCGTGTCGGACGTGAAGACCTTCGCCATGGAAGAGGGGCTTTCCTGGCAGGATTCGGCCGACCGCACCTTCAGCCGCAGCCAAGGGGAGCTCGCCGAGTGGCTCGGCAACCGCGCGGCGGCGGGGCGCATGGCGCCGAAGGGCTTTCCGAGGACGGGGAAGTTCGGGTAGGCGGCTTTCGCTCCCTTGCTGGAGGGCTATCGCATATGGACGGAGTCTTTGTTCGGCCTCGCCGGGACCCCCACCCCTCACCCCTCCCCTCAAGCGGAGGGGGATTCTGAGGCGTCGGCGCCCCCCTCCCCCTTGAGGGGAGGGGTAAGGGGTGGGGGTACCATCAGGGACTCAAAATCCACATGCGATAGCCCCGCCGCTTGACGAAAGGGAAGGGGCGTGTCGGATTTGCCCTCGTGCTATCGTCCTCGGCACGGAAAGCAACCCAAGGAGGACACGATGACCAACCAGGACACCCCTGCCAACGATCGCGAACTCGTGCTGACGCGCGTTTTCGATGCGCCGCGCGAGAAGGTCTTTCGCGCCTGGACCGACCCGGAGATCATGAAGCAATGGTTCGTGCCGAGGCCGTGGACCATCGCTTCAGTCGAGCTCGACGTGCGGCCGGGCGGTGCCAGCCGCTTCACTATGCGCGATCCCGACGGCAACGAGTACCCCAATCAGGGCGTCTATCTGGAGGTGGTGGAGAACGAGAAGCTGGTCACGACCGATGCCTATTCGGAGGCCTGGCAGCCTTCCGAGAAGCCCTTCTTCACCGCCATCCTCACCTTCGAAGAGGAGGGCGGCAAGACGCGCTACACCGCGCGGGCCCGGCACTGGACGGTCGAGGACCGCAAGGCGCACGAGGAGATGGGCTTCCACGAGGGCTGGGGGCAATGCGCCGACCAACTCGCCGAGCTTCTGGCCAAGATGTGAGGGCGGTAGAGCAATTCCAGAAAAGTGGAAACCGGTTTTCCGTCCGGAATTGCGAAGAGACAGAGACCTGGATCGGATCATCGATTCGGGGAAATAGGCGGCGATTCGTTACCCACGACCGCCGCCCACCCCTATGACACCGCTCCTACCGGCCGATCTCGATGCGCGATTCGATCTCCAGGCGGTAGCGGGCCGGCACCGCCTTCCACATTTCGGCAACCGTACGGCGCATCTGTTTGACGCGCTCGGCGGCGAGGCGCCGGTCGCCGGTGGCTTCGACATAGGCGATGCGCAGGACCGACGGCTCTTGCTCGAGCAAGGCGATGAGGCCCGGAAGCTGCGTGTGCCATTCAGGCAGGAGCACGGTCGTTCCGGGCGCGAATGCCGCGTCATTCACGTCGACGCGCACGAGGCGGCCGAGCGCGGCGGCAAAATTGAGACGCTGGGCCTTGCCTGCCGTGAGCCGGACGGCGCGCGGGTTTTCGCTGACGATCCGGTAGCCCGCAGGCAGCGTGCGCGGGTCGAGCTTCATGATGAAGTTCGAGCCTGCCCGCGCGGGCAGGTCCGCGCAGGCGACATGAAAGCGGCCGCGCGCGTCGGTGGTCACCAAAAGGCCGGCGACGGTGGAAACGCGGACGCCGCCCAGGCCCACCTCGCCCGGATCCTGATAGCCGTTGCGGTTGATATCGTCGAAGACCCTTCCGATGATGTCGCCGCAATCGAAGACCGGGTCGACCGTGATCTCGACCCTCGCTTCCGCCTGCGTCACGACTTGGCGGCCGCGCACATCGAAGAGGCCGGCGCGGTTCACATATTCGCCGGGCTCAATGGAGGCGAGCGCCTGCAGGCTAAGCTGGACCTCCAGTTCCCCATTGGCGTCGATCGATTCGATGGAAAATTGCAGCGAACGGCCTTCGACGGTTGGAGTGACGGGCTTGCCGGCGATGGTGGCGGAACCTTCCATGAAACGGAAGCCGGGCGGGATCGTGTCGATCAGCGTAAGATCCCGCATCGGCGCGCCGGCATTGTTGACGGCCCGGATCGTGAACGGCACCGTCTCGCCCCTTCGCACTTCAGTCTGGCCGGCGGTCTTGGTGAGCGTCAGGTTCACGGTATCGGCAACGACACAGGCTCCGGGATTGACCGCGCAGAAGTTCGCGGGCAACGCCTTGCCTTCCGCATACGCCAGGTTGCTGACGGTCTTTACGTCGAGCGGCAGGTCGTCGGCGACCTTCATCTTATATCTGACGACCAGCGGCTTTCCGACCGGCACCGTGATGGCGCGCCACACCAGCGGTCTCGTGCTCGCCGGCTCGCCGGCATTTGCCGAGCCCTTGATATATGTGAGGTGGGGATCGGCCCGGTCCTCGAGATTATAAGGGGAGGGGGCATTGCCTTCGTTGATGAGCGCGATCTCGAATGTCAGGATCTCGCCCGGCTCCACCAGATCGTCCTGCGCGCCGCCCTCTTCCTCCACCACCGCCTTTTTCGTCGTGACCTTGCCGGCTGCGGCTATCTCGACGCAGACGCCCGGGCCGGCGCAATTGCGGATCATCTCGACACCGTCGGGGATCGGGTCGGCGACCTTCACCTTGTATCTGACGGCCACCTGGCCACGGGCGGGAACCACGACATCCTTCCATTCCAAGGGGTCGATATTGCTCGGCTCGCCCAGTCCCGCGCCGCCTTCGGCCAGCCCGATATAGCTGATGCTGTCATCCATGTCGTCGACGAGGTCATAGAGGCCGTCGACATCGCCGTCGTTGGTGAGCGTCAGGGTGTAGATCAGCGTCTCCCCGGGTTCGGCGACGTCGGCGAGCAGGCCGCCCTCTTCCTCGGGCCCCGTCTTTTCGAGCCGGATATCGTCGTTGGTGATGGTGCACACCGCCACGTCGTTGGCCGCCAGCGTCAATGTATTGCCCTCGACGGCGGCAGTGTTGTTGACGACGCAACTGTAGAGGCTCGAGCCATAGCCCGAGGGCCCTTCCTCGCCCAGCGTATAGGCTCCGAGCGGCACTTGCGCTTGTGTCACGTCCGCATGCCCCTCGGGCCCTCGCTTTTCGACCGGGCCACTCGCCGTAAGCACGAAGTCTCCTTTCACGGCGGTCCCTCCATCGTCGTTCACCAATGCCTTCAAGAGCGTCAGCGTAGCCGCCTGGTCGAGGTTCGTAACGGTGCAGACGGTCGTGGTGCCCGGGCCGAGCGTGACCGTGTTGGCCGGCGAAAGGGCGGTGCCGTCCTGCTCGCATCCATAGGGACCGATGGCCGAATAGCCAGGTACATTATCGGCTTCCGACAACGTGTATTCGCCCGCCTTCACCGAAGCGCCGGTGACGTCCGGACTCCCATGGTTTCCCTCGATTGGCGTGGGACCAGCGGTGGCGAGGATGAAATCCTCCGCTTTTGCGGTGCCGACCTTCTCGTTGCGCACGACCTTCCTCAGCGTCAGCGTCGCCGCCTGGTCTTGGTAAACGATGGTGCAGACGGCCTCATCGCCGGAATTGAGTGCGAGATCGTCGCTTGAGACCGGATTGCCGCCGTTGACCGTGCAGCTGTAGGAGCCGGTGGGAGCGTAGCCGGAGGGCGCCGTCGGCACGGAGAGGGCATAGGCGCCGGCGTCGACTTCGGCCTTCGTTACCGCCGTGCCGGTTTCAGTGCCCTCGATCTGTGTCGGCCCGTCGGCCCGCAGGGTGAAATCGTTATCCGTGGCGGTGCCGCCGTTGTCGTTGCGGACGTCGACCAGCAGCGTCAGTTTTGCCGGCTGATCGGAATTGGTCACGGTGCACACAGCCGCGTCGCCGACGGCGAGCGTGATTTGGTCGTTGGTAAGGGCGGCCTCGGCGCCATTGTTGATCGAACAGCGATAGGGCCCGGCCGTATAGCCGTTCGGACCGCCTGTTTCCGCCAGCACATAGGTGGCGGCGCTCACCGCCGCGCCCGTGACCGGCGGCTCGCCATGCGCGCCTGAGACGATCGGCGCCGTGGCCCCGGTGGCGGTCGCCGTCAAGGTGAAGTCCCCTCTTTGAGCCGACCCGCCATGGGTGAGGTTGAGCACTTTCTGCAAGGTGAGCATGGCCGCCTCGTCCCGGTAGGTGACGGTGCAGACGGCCACATCGCCGGGAACGAGCGTCAGATTGTCGCTTGCGACGGGATTGCCGCCGTTCACCGTGCAGCTGTAAGGGCCGATGGGCGCATAGCCGGAGGGCGCCGTCGGAACGGAGAGGGTGTAGGCGCCGGCGTCGACCTCTGCATCCGTTACGGCATTGGCGCCTTCCGCATCCTCGATCGTCGTCGGGCCGGCAGCCCGTAAAGTGAAATCGGCGTCCGTGGCGGTGCCCCCGTTATCATTCTGCACGGTCACCTGCAGCGTCAGGGTGGCCGGTTGGTCGTCGTTGGTTACGGTGCACACCGCCTGATCGCCGCTCGCGAGCGTTATCTGGTCGGCGACGGCGGCGGCGCCGTTGACCGCGCAGATGTAGGGGCTGGCCGTATAGCCGTTCGGGCCGTTGGCCTCCGACAAGGTATAGGATCCTGCGCTCACCTCGGCGTTCGTCACCGTCTGGCTGCCGTGGGCGCCTTGGATCGACGTCGGCCCCGTGGCGACGAGCGTGAAATCGGCCGGCGCGGCCGACCCGCCATTGTCGTTGGTGACCAGCTTCTGCAACGTAAGCTGTGCCGGCTGGTCGTCGTTGGTGATGGTGCAGACGGCGATATCGGCGGTGTGGAGCTCAACGTTTTGATCGTCGTCGTCGATGACGGTTTGTGACGTGCCATCTTCGGAAAAGCGTTGGATCTCGCAGCTATAGCTGGGCGTATATCCGGCTACGGGAACCACCTCCGAGAGTTGGTATTCGCCCGTCGCGACCAGTTGCTCGGTTATGGCCGGGTTGGCCGGATCCGTATATTGCCCCGAAATCGTTATGGGTGCTGCCGCGCCTTGCGGCCCCGTTGCGCTAAGCGTAAAGCCGTCGGTCGCACTCGCCGTGCCGCCGTTGTCGTTTATCACGGCTTTTTGCAGCGTCAGTACCGGCTGGCAAAGCCCACCTGGATCAAACTGCGAAAGCAACCCCTGGAAGCCACCGACCGACTTGATATGGACGACTATTTCGTTGAGATCGCCGGGATCGGTGCCGGTTTTCCATCCGCCGGGCAAAACACCGACTGCGCCGTTTTCTTGAAGAAACCCCGGAAAGTCGTACTCCTGGCCCGCTGGAAAAGGAGATTTGACGTTTTGCGCGGTGCCATTTACCCACGTCTCGAAGATGTTGTCGTCAGCCCAGAACGCCATATCCATGGCGAGGCGATCCGTTTGGACTTGTGGATCGAGGTAGAAGCTGAACCGGTAAAATATGTCGAGGTGCCCAGCGGGGTTTTGCTGATGCAGCCCGTTGGCTTGGATCGATATCCAGTCCGCATTGGCGTAGGGAGATACGGCCCAGCCCGGCGCGGGCGCTTCGATGACAACCGCTCTTTGATATGTCAGGTTCGTTGGCGGCTGGCCTCTGACATCCTCGGTGGTTTCAGCCACTTCCCAATAAGCATCGTTCCCACTGTCGAGCGTACCTCCCGTTGCCGCGTTATACGCCGTGTTAAAGATAGCGCCATCGGTGAAGCAGGTGACGACAGGCGGCTGAACCTGCGCCTGAGCGGGGGAACCAAGGCCGGCGAGCAGGGCCAGGGCCCCTACCACGCCGCATACCAGCTTTTGCCCACGCTCGCGCGCGGCCTTGAAAAGAAGGGGCGGAAGGCCGCGGACTGTTCTGCGTGGCTGCGCATGCCGGTTTTTATGCACCGGCCTCATTTCCCCGACCTGGTTTTGAACCATCGAGACAGTCTCCCTACGTTTACGGCAAACGCACGGTAATCGCGCTCGCAACTAAACGCGTCTGCAACCGTATCGCTGTGTAGGGAAGCTGGAGGTGATAAAGAAATATCGGCGGCATGCCGTCCGGCCCGCCGTTACGGCCGTGAGGCTATTCGAAGCGCTCCCAGCCGTTCGGCCCCAGATGCTCCTGCGGCTTGAAGCGCACCTTATAGGCCATCTTGCGGGCGCCGTTGACCCAGTAGCCGAGATAGACGTGGGGAAGGCCCGCCGCCGTGGCGCGGCGGATGTGGTCGAGGATCATGAAGGTGCCGAGCGAGCGGTCCTCGACGGCCGGATCGTAGAAGGAATAGACCATGGACAGGCCGTCGGTCATCTGGTCGGTGAGCGCCACCGCCAGGAGCGGGCCCTCGCCGCGGCCGGTGATGAAGGAATCGGGCCCGCGCCGGCGGTATTCGATCACCTTGGTGTCGACGTGGGTGTCCTCCACCATCATGGCGTAGTCGAGCACCGTCATGTCCGACATGCCGCCGCGCCGGTGGCGGGCATCGAGATAGGCGCGGAAGAGGGTGTATTGCTCGGTCGACGGCTCGGCGTCGTGGGCGGTGCCGATGAGGTCGGCATTGCGCTTCATGATGCGCTTCATGCTCTTCGTCGGCTGGAACTCCTGCGCCAGGATGCGCACCGACACGCAGGCCCGGCAGGTCTCGCAGGCCGGCCGGTAGGCGATGTTCTGCGAGCGGCGGAAGCCGCCCTGGGTCAGAAGGTCGTTGAGCTCGGGCGCCTTGTCGCCGACAAGGTGCGTGAACACCTTGCGCTCGTACTGGCCCTCCAGATAGGGGCAGGGCGAGGGCGCGGTGAGGAAGAATTGCGGCGATTGTGTCTGATGATGCGTCATTTTTTGTGGGCGTCGCTCCTTTGTCAAAGCCCATAATACCATGGACCGACGAGGGAAAACGTCAACCACATTATTGCCACCAGCGGCGCACCGGCCTTGATGAAATCGCGGAAGGAGTAGTGGCCGGGCCCCATCACCAGGAGATTGGTCTGATAGCCGATGGGGGTGGCGAAGGAGGCGTTGGCGGCGAAGATGGTGGCGGCGACGAAGGCCATCGGCGGCGCGCCGATGGCCTGCGCGATGCCGACGGCGATGGGGGTGAACAGGACGGCGGTGGCGTTGTTGGACAGGAAATTCGTCAGCACCGCCACCACGGCGAAGAAACCCGACAAGACGACAGCCGGGCTTTGGCCGTCCATCAGCGCCACCGCCGCATCGGCGATGAGCTGAGCGCCGCCGGTGCGCTCGAGCGCCGTCGCGGCGGCGATGGAGGCGCCGACGAGCACGAATATCTGCCGGTCGAAGGCGCGGCCCGCCTGCGGCAGGGTGAGGCAGCCCGTGGCGATCATGGCGACGGCGCCGATGATAGAGGTTGCCACGATCGGAAGCAGGTCGAGCGCCGCCGTGATCACGATGAAGGCGAATATGGCGATGGCGATGCCGGCCTTGCGGCGCTGCGGCACCGGCTCGGCCGACCATTCGAGCACCAGGAGATCGTGGCCCTCGCGCAACTCCTCGAAGGCCCTGTCGGTGCCGCCGATGAGGATCGTGTCGCCGGGCTCCAGGCGGATTTCCGACATCGGCGTGCGGCCCATCCGGTGCTTGCGCTGCACGCCGAGCATGTGGATGCCGTGGGTGGTGTCGATGCCGGCATTGCGGATGGTGCGCCCGGCATGGCGCGAGGCGGGCGCGATGACCGCCTCGGCGAGATGGTAGTCGGGGCCCAGCGGCTGCGAGGGATCGCCGGTGCCTGCAAGATGCTCGTCGGCGCCGTCGGAGACGATGCTGGCGCCGCCGCTCGAAAGAGCGTGCAGGAAGGCGCGCCGCGTCGCCGTCACCACCAGCCGGTCGCCCTCCGAAAGGGTGACGTTCTCGAAAGGCGGAAAGAAATTCATGCCGCGCCGCACGATGAGGCGCGGGGTCAATTCGCCGAGGCCGGGAAACAGGCCGGCGCGCGATTCGACGCCGATGAAGGGATGACCCGCCGTCAGCCGGATCTCGCCGATGAACTGCGTGCCGGAGACCGTCTGCTGATAGCTGGTCTCGCTGCTCACCCCGCGCAGGATGCGCGGCATCACGCCGAGCACATAGACCGCCCCGACGGCCGCGAGCAGCGCGCCCGGGACGGTGATGTCGAAAAAGCCGATGCCGATGCCCGACTTGGCCGCCACGCCTGCTACCAGAAGGTTGGTGGAGGAGCCGATCAGCGTCGTCATGCCGCCCAAGATGGTGAGGAAGGAGAGCGGCATCAGCGCCTTGGAGGCGGCGAAGCCGCGATGCGCCGCCATCACCGTGAGCACGGGAATGAAGATGACCACCACCGGCGTGTTGTTCAAAACGGCGCTCAGGGCGGCGGCGGCCAACAGCGTGATAACGATGGCGCGGGTGCTGGAGCGGCCGCCCAGGCGCGAGATCATGCGCGCCGGCCTGTCCATGGCGTCGGTGGCGAAGAGGCCCTGGCCGACGATGAGAAGCGCCAGCACCGTGGCGAGTGCCGGGTTGGCGAAGCCGGTCAAGAGCTCTTCCGGGTGCAGGCTGCCATAGGCCTCGTTCTCGTAAGGGAAGACGGCGAACAGGAAGAGGAAGGCGGCCAAGCTCGCCAGCGCCACCAGCTCCAGCGCGAAGCGCTCGCTCGTGTAGGCGACGACGGTTACGAGGATGATCGCATAGGTCATCCAGAGGTGGAAATCGGCCATCGCGTCCCGCATTCAACTGCACGCGGGCCGAAATCGCTGCCCGCAGGTGCGCCAGAGCATAAGCACGGCGCCTGCCGCCGCAAGCATGGATTTGCCTGCGCTGCCTTCTCACGCGCAACTTTGCACCACGCCTTCGCCTCGGCGTGGTACGCCGTTCCGTCAGTCAGCGCGCACCACCACCGTGCCCAGAAGCAGGTCGTGCACGGCGCGCTTGTAGCGAAGGATGAGGGTGGCGAGCAGGATAAGAGGCGTGAGGATGGCATTGCCGGCCCAGAAAAGAACCGTGTGGACGACCGCCAGAAGCGGGTCGACGCGCCCGCCGTCGAGCCTTTCAAGGCGAATGCCCATCATCCGCATGCCGAGGGTGGACTGATGCCGTCCCCCGAGTGTGGCGGCGACATACAGAAGGGCCGTCACCGGCCCGAGAATGCCGAAGAGCAGCCAGCCGAGGCCGATGGTGAGGACGCCGAACAGGAACACCAGGAGCCCGACGGGGATGAGAAGCAGGCCGATCAGGAGGTAGTCGACGAAAAAGGCGATGACGCGCCGCGTGCGCACGCCCTGAAGGGTGCGCCAGTCGTCGAGGCGCGCGGCGATAGCCTCGCCGTCGAGCGTCCTTGAATGTGCGTCAGTGTGTGCCATTGGGCTCCTGCCTTTATGGGAACGCTAGTGGTCTGACCCAAACAGATGGTACCCATCTGTTTGGAAAAGTCAGCCCACAAGCTATTAATCTAGTGGGGCGATTTGTCCTGACAGATGGGTACCATCTGTCAGGACCGCACCACTGGTCACATGCAGATGGGGATGGCGGGCGGGGTTTCAAGATTTCGAGATGCCGGCGCCCTTCGCGCCCCCCTCTGTCCTGCCGGACATCTCCCCCGCGAGGGGGGAGATTGGCTGTCGCGTATGGCTTCACTAATCATCGGCGTAGCAGGACAGGTCCCAGAGCAAGCGGCCAGCGTAATCTCCCCCCATGCGGGGGAGATGTCCGGCAGGACAGAGGGGGGCGCGAAGGGGCGCCGGCATTTCCATTGTGGCCCGCTACCGCCCCGCCAAAATTTCCGCCGCCTCGGGCGCGAAATAGGTGAGGATGCCGTCGCAGCCGGCGCGCTTGAAGGCGAGCAGGCTTTCCATCATGGTCCTTTCGCCGTCGAGCCAGCCGTTGGCGGCGGCTGCCTTGATCATCGCGTATTCGCCCGACACCTGATAGGCGAAGGTCGGCACGGCGAAGCTGTCCTTCAGCCGCCGCACGATGTCGAGATAGGGAAGGCCCGGCTTGACCATCACCATGTCGGCGCCCTCGGCAAGGTCCTGCTCGGTCTCGCGCAGCGCCTCGTCCGTGTTGGCGGGATCGATGTAATAGGTCTTCTTGTCGCCCTTCAGAAGGCCGCCGGTGCCGATCGCCTCGCGGTAGGGGCCGTAGAAGGCGGAGGCGAACTTGGTGGCGTAGGACATGATGGCGACGTCCTGGAAGCCGTTGCCGTCGAGCGCGTCGCGGATGGCGCCGATGCGCCCGTCCATCATGTCGGACGGGGCGATGACGTCGGAGCCGGCGGCCGCCTGCAGCACCGCCGCTTCCGCGATCTGCGCCACCGTCTCGTCGTTGGCGATGACGCCGTCGCGCAGGATGCCGTCATGGCCGTGGTTGGTGAAGGGGTCGAGCGCCACGTCGGTGATGACGCCGATCTCCGGCACCGCCTCCTTGATGGCGCGGGTTGCCTGGTTGATGAGGTTGTCGGGGTCGAGAATGGCCGAGCCGCGCACGTCGCGCCGGCTCATGTCGATGTTCGGGAATGTGGCAAGGGCGGGGATGCCGAGCTTCGCCGCGCGTTCGGCCTGGAGCACAGCAAGGTCCACCGAATAGCGGAAGACGCCCGGCATGGCGGCGATCTCCTCCTGCCGCTTTTCACCCTCGATGAGGAAGATCGGCCAGATCAGGTCGTCGACGCGCAGGTGGCTCTCCTGCACGAGCCGGCGCGACCAGTCGGCCTTGCGCATGCGTCTCAATCGCCGCCCGGCGGTGATCTCGTCGACGCTGCGGATGGCTTCGGGCTTGGCGCGGGTCAGCTTGTTCACGGGCTTTTCTCCAGTATGCCCCGGTATTTATCACGCGCCGGCACGCCTGAACAACATGGAGTGCGGGCGTATCGCCCCCGATGCGGCCCGTGGCGGCGGGAAAGGCGGGCATGCCGCCATTGACGCGGCGCCATGCCGCACATAATCACCAACTGAGCGTTTCGCGAGGGGAGGCTCGATTGGAAGGCGATTTCGGCGGTGGCGGCGACATCCGTTTCGCGCAGCAGGGCCGTGCCGGCGTCATTGTGCTTGACCGGCCGGCAGCGCTCAACGCGCTCACCCATTCCATGGTCAAGGCGATGGTCCGGGCACTTGCCGCCTGGCAGGCCGACGAGAAGGTGCGCGTCGTCCTCATCAAGGGGGAGGGCAGGGCCTTCTGCGCCGGCGGCGACATTCTCGACATCTATGAGGCCGGCCGCGCCGGTCGGCCGCCGATCGGCTTCTTCGCCGACGAATATCGCCTCAATGCGGCTATCGCGCGCTTCTCGAAGCCCTATGTGGCGCTGATCGACGGGGTGGTGATGGGCGGCGGGGTGGGCGTCTCCGCCCACGGCTCGCACCGGGTGATGACGGAGAAGGCGCTTTTCGCCATGCCGGAGGTCGGCATCGGCTTCTTCCCTGATGTCGGCGGCAGCCACTTCCTCTCACGCCTTCAAGGCCACTACGGCATGTATCTGGCACTGACCGGCGAGCGCATCGGGCAGGGCGAGGCGTTTGCGGCGGGGCTTGCCACCCACGCCGTCGATTCGGCGGCGCTTGCGGGGCTTGCGGACGAGATCGCCGAGACCGGCGACGTGGACGCCGCCCTTGCCGCCCTTGCCGCCCGTGCCCGCGACGTGCCCCGGGAAAAGGATGCGGCGAGCCTTGACGCCATCGCCCGGCATTTTTCCCTTTCAACGCTGGAAGAGTGCGTCGCCAGCCTTTCGCAAGCCGCGGAAGAGGGGGATGGATTCGCGGCCGCGACACTCAAGACAATCGCCAAGCGCTCGCCGACCAGCCTTCACGTCGCCTTCCGGCAACTGCGCCTCGGCGCCGCGCTCACCATGGACGAGTGCATGCGCATGGAGTTCCGGATCGTCAACCGCATGCTGGCCAACGGCGACTTCTACGAGGGCATCCGCGCCGCGGTGATCGACAGGACGAAGGCGCCGGAGTGGCGGCCGGCATCGCTCGACGCGGTGGATCCGGCGGCGATCGACGCCTTTTTCGCGCCGCTTCCCGACGGGGAGCTTAAGCTGTGACGAACGACGCGGTCACGCAGATGCCGGTGCGCCAATCCCCCCTCGAATATGCGCTGGAGATGTTGCAGCGCGCCGTGGCACTCTTCTGCCTCGTCCAGGGCATCGGCTACTGGGTCAGGCTCCTGGGCTTCTTCGAGGGGCCGGAATGGCGCTTCGACCTGATGCCGTTCTACTGGCAGGCGACGGCCGCCCCGCTTGCCGTCCTTTTTCCCTTTGCCGCGGTCGGGCTTTGGATGCTGGCCTCCTGGGGACCGGTGGTCTGGTTCCTGTGCGCGGCCGCGGAAGCCGTCATGTACGGCTTCTTCCCCCAGCTCTTCGGCGCCTGGCCCTGGCTCATCGTTCTGCACGGCGCGGTGGCCGCCCTTTATACCGTGCTGCAGACCCTGCTTCATCTCGCCCGGCGCCGCGCCGCGCATTAACCGAAGTTAACGCCTTTTTAGCCCTAAATGCAGGGTTTCCTGCGCAAGGTGTTGTTAAGCCTGACGTTTAAGTCGAATTTTAGGTGCATTCGATACGGTTGCCTCCAAGGTGAAAACAAAAAACTCACCGGCGTCAAAACGAAAGGCACCAGTCATGATCAACACGCGATCCGCGACACAGAAGACGTCTACCCATGAAGAGAGCGAGGCTCCGCTGCGCTCCCTCTATCTCGAATCGTTGCAGCTCGTCGAGCGGCTGCACCGCCGCCTGCTCGACGTCATCAAGGACGAGTTCGAGCGCCAGGGCCGCAGCGACATCAACGCCATCCAGGCGCTGCTCCTGTTCAATATCGGCGATGCCGAGCTGACGGCGGGCGAACTGCGCACGCGCGGCTACTATCTCGGCTCCAACGTCTCGTACAACCTGAAGAAGCTCGTCGACCAGGGCTTCGTCCACCACCAGCGCTCGCGCATCGACCGCCGCTCGGTCCGCATCAGCCTGACGCCGAAGGGCACGGAGATCGCCAAGGTCGTCTCCAAGCTCTACGACCGTCACATCGGCTCCATCGAGCAGGTCGGCGGCATCAAGGCCGACGAGTTCCGCCAGATGAACCGTGCCCTGCAGCGGCTCGACCGCTTCTGGAACGACACCATCGCCTATCGCATGTGAGCAGTGCCGTTTTGACTGCTGGGGGCGGCCGGCGAAGGCCGACCGGAATGGCTGGTATCCCTGACGGGGTGCCGGCCATTACGGTATTGTGATGGGGGTTCCTGTTGTAACCATAAGCGCCACGCTAATAACATAATTGCGGTGGAATGGATGATGCGACATCGCCGCTGCCAAGGCCGTATTCCGGCCGGAGAGGGCAAGTCGGTCACGCTTCGAGCGGCGCTTTGGCGAAAAATTAACGCTGTTTCGTGCACGTTCGAAAGCCAGACAATCCGGGTTTTACGTTGAGGGTTCGGTAAACATGAAATCCAACCGCCGCCTTTTCCTTACCGGAGCCGGTGCTGCAGCGGCCGCTGCGGCCCTTGCAGGCTCCGCCAGGGCACAGAATGCAATCGATGCCATCATCAATTCCCCGCGGCGGGGCAGTTGGGGTGACCGGTTCGACGCCCAGGCGGCGCAAGTCGGCAACGTCTCTTCCACCCAACCCATTCTCAGCCAGCAGACGGCGAGCAATGTCGAGCGTGCCATCGCCCGGTATTCGGACATCGTCGGGCGCGGCGGCTGGCCCATGGTGCCGGCCACCAAGAAGCTGCAGCTCGGCGTCGTCGATCCGGATGTGGAAATCCTGCGCCGCCGGCTGATGATCTCCGAGGACCTGTCCCAGCAGGCAGGCATGTCGCCTGCCTTCGATTCCTACGTCGATGCGGCGCTGAAGCGGTTCCAGGCCCGCCACGGCCTGCCCGCCGACGGCGTTACGGGCCAGTACACCTATTCCGCGCTCAACGTCTCGGCGCCGATCCGTCTCGGCCAGCTGCAGACGAACCTTGGGCGCTTGCGCGAGATGACGGCGAATCCCCTCGACGGCCGCCTGGTGACGGTCAACATCCCCGCGGCCTCGATCGAGGCGGTGGAGAATGGCCGCGTCTTCCTGCGCCACACGGCGATCGTCGGCAAGGTCGACCGGCAGACGCCGGTGCTGAACTCCAATATCAACGAGATCATCCTCAACCCGTACTGGAACGCGCCGGTGTCCATCGTCCGCAAGGACATCATCCCGAAGATGCGCGAGGATCCCAACTACCTGACGGACAACAGCATCCGCCTGATCGCGCCGGACGGCACCGAGGTCGATCCGTTGAGCGTCGACTGGTCGACGGACGACGCGGCCAAATACCGCTTCCGCCAGGATCCCGGCCGCATCAACGCCATGGCCACCGTCAAGATCAACTTCCCCAACGAGCATGCGGTCTACATGCACGATACGCCGCAGCAGCAGCTGTTCGGCGATCAGGCGCGCTTCCACTCCTCCGGCTGCGTGCGCGTGCAGAACGTGCGCGACCTGGTGACGTGGATCCTGCGCGACACGCCCGGCTGGGACCGGCGCACGATCGAGACGACGATCCAGACCGAGGAAGACAAGCGCATTCCCGTCGCCAGTCCGGTGCCGGTCTACTTCACCTACATCTCGGCCTGGTCGACGGGCGACGGCGCGATCCACTTCCGCGACGACATCTACGGCCGCGACGGCCAGCAGGAGCTGCAGATTTCCACCGCGCTGTAGCGACCCTCACCTGGGAGTTCCGTTCAAAGGCCGCTCCTTCGGGGCGGCCTTTTCGCATTCCCAGCCTATCCGCGCCGCGGCATGTCGCCCTCTATGTCGCACCGGCTCAAAAAATCGGCACAAGACGTGGTGGCGGTCCTGGAAAAGTGCTAAGGGCGCGCGGGTTCCGCCACGCATCATGAGCTTCCAGCGCAAGGGGTGATATCGCCATGGCACATGCGTCCGCCGCCGCCGTCGAGACCGAGACCTTCTTCTCAAGGCCGCTCGAGGAAACCGACCGCGACATCTTCGACGCGATCCGCAACGAGCTCGGTCGCCAACGCGACGAGATCCAGCTGATCGCCTCGGAAAACATCGTCTCCCGCGCGGTGATGGAAGCGCAGGGCACCGTGCTCACCAACAAATACGCCGAGGGCTATCCCGGCAAGCGCTACTATGGCGGCTGCCAGTTCGTCGACGTGGTGGAGGAGCTGGCGATCGCCCGCGCCAAGGAGCTCTTCAGCTGCAACTTCGCCAATGTGCAGCCCAACTCAGGCAGCCAGATGAACCAGGCGGTGTTCCTGGCGCTGCTGCAGCCCGGCGACACCTTCATGGGGCTGGACCTGAATTCCGGCGGCCATCTCACCCACGGCTCGCCCGTCAACATGTCCGGCAAATGGTTCAACGTCGTCTCCTACGGCGTGCGCCAGGACGACCATCTCCTCGACATGGACGAGGTGGAGCGGCTGGCGCACGAGAAGAAGCCGAAGCTGATCCTGGCCGGCGGAACGGCCTATTCGCGCGTCTGGGACTGGAAGCGCTTTCGCGAGATCGCCGACAGCGTCGGCGCTTACCTGATGGTCGACATGGCGCACATCGCCGGCCTGGTGGCGGGCGACGCGCATCCTTCGCCCCTGCCGCATGCCCATGTGGTGACGACCACCACGCACAAGTCGCTTCGCGGTCCGCGCGGCGGCATGATCCTGGCCAACGACGAGGCCATCGCCAAGAAGCTCAATTCCGCCGTCTTCCCCGGCCTGCAGGGCGGGCCGCTGATGCACGTCATCGCCGCCAAGGCGGTGGCGCTGGGCGAGGCGCTGCAGCCCGAGTTCAAGGCTTACGCGCACCAGGTGGTGGCAAACGCCCGGGCGCTTGCCGCGAGCCTCCAGGAGACCGGCCTCGATATCGTCTCCGGCGGCACGGACAACCATCTGATGCTGGTGGACCTGCGCCCCAAGAACGCGACGGGCAAGCGCGCCGAGGCAGCCCTTGGGCGGGCCAACATCACCTGCAACAAGAACGGCATCCCCTTCGACCCGGAAAAGCCCTTCGTCACCTCCGGCATCCGCCTCGGCACCCCCGCCGGCACGACGCGCGGCTTCGGCGTCGCCGAGTTCGCTCAGGTGGGCCAGTTGATCGCCGAGGTGCTGGACGGGCTGAAAGCGGCCAATTCCGACGAGGGCAACCTGGCCGTCGAGGAGGCGGTCAAGAAGAAGGTTGAAGGCCTCCTCGACCGCTTTCCGCTCTACCCCTATCTGGGGTAAGGCTGACGCGACAAGCAAACCTGCCAAGAAAAGGCTGCCATGCGCTGCCCATACTGCCAGTCCGAGGACACCCAGGTGAAGGATTCGCGGCCCGCCGAGGACGGTGCCGCCATCCGCCGCCGCCGCGCCTGCCCCGATTGCGGCGGCCGCTTCACCACCTTCGAGCGCGTGCAGCTGCGCGATCTCGTGGTGGTCAAGCGCTCGGGCCGGAAGGTGCCGTTCGACCGCGACAAGCTGATGCGCTCCTTCGACATCGCGCTGAGAAAGCGCAATGTCGACCCCGAGCGCGTGGAGCGCGCGGTGACCGGGATCGTGCGCCAGCTCGAGAACTCGGGCGAGAGCGAGATTCCTTCCGACCAGATCGGCCTCCTGGTCATGGAGGCGCTGAAGTCGCTCGACGACGTCGCCTATGTCCGCTTCGCTTCCGTCTACCGGAATTTCCGCGAGGCGAAGGACTTTCAGGACGTGTTGGGCGAGCTCAAGGGCGAGCCGGACCTGGAGTGAGCGATGCCGGACAAGGGCGCTCCCACCCCGCTTGCCGGTCTTGAGGAGACCGACCGGCGCTTCATGGCCGCCGCCATCCGCCTGTCGCGCCGCCATCTCGGTCTGACGGCCGCCAATCCCTCCGTTGCCACGCTTATCGTGCGTGACGGCCGCATCGTCGGGCGCGCGGTGACGGCCGTGGGCGGCAGGCCGCATGCCGAGGCGCAGGCGCTCGAGGAGGCGGGGGCGTTGGCGCGGGGCGCGACGGCCTATGTGACGCTGGAACCCTGCGCCCATCACGGGCGCACCCCGCCTTGCGCGGAGGCGCTCGTGACCGCCGGCGTGAAGCGCGTGGTGGGCGCTGCGAGCGACCCGGACCCGCGCGTCAGCGGCAAGGGCTACGCCATCCTGCGCGCGGCCGGCATCGAGGTGGTGGAGGGCGTTTTGGCCGATGCGGCCGCCGACCTGATGAAAGGGTATCTCATACGGTCCTTGAGAAAGCGGCCGGAAGTGATTCTCAAGCTTGCCCTTTCCGCCGACGGCAAGATCGGCGTTGGGGGGGAGGGGCAGGTGCCCATCACCGCCGAGATTGCCCGCCGCCAGGTCCACCTGATGCGCGCCGAGGCCGATGCCATCCTCGTCGGCATCGGCACGGCATTGGCCGACGACCCGGCGCTGACCTGCCGTCTGCCGGGGCTGGAAGCCCGCTCGCCGGCGCGCATCGTGCTCGACCGCCGTCTGCGCCTGCCGCTCGATTCTGAGTTGGCCCGCACCGCGCGCGACATGCCGGTGCTCCTTACCGCCGCGCGGGATGCGGATGCGGCGCGCCGGGCGGCTCTGGCCAAGGCGGGCGTCGACTTCCTTGCCGTCGAGGCGGTAAACGGCCAGATCGCCCTGCCGGAGCTTCTGGAAGACCTTGCCGCGCGCGGCATCTCGAGCCTTCTCGTGGAAGGCGGCGCCTACACGGCAGAGGCGTTTCTGGCCGAGAACCTTGTCGACCGCCTTTGCCTCTTCATTGGCCCCGGCGAAATAGGCCCGCACGGCATTGCATCGCCCGTTAATCCCGACCATATCCCTGACGGCTTCACGAAGCTCCGCGAAGCCCGCTTCGGCGACGACGGCTATCTCGAATATGCGAGGGCACACTGATGTTCACGGGGATCGTCACGGACGTGGGAACGGTGCAGGCGGTCCGGCCCCTTGCGAAGGGCGCGCGGCTGCGCATCGAGACGCGCTACGATCCGGCGACCATCGACATCGGCGCCTCCATCGCCTGCGCCGGCGTGTGCCTGACCGTCGTCGCTCTGCCGGAGGCAGGCTCCAACCGGCACTGGTTCGAGGTGGAAGCGTGGGAGGAGGCGCTGCGGCTGACGACGGCCGCCGCGTGGGGCGAGGGCACGCGGGTCAACCTGGAGCGGCCGCTGAAGGTCGGCGACGAATTGGGCGGCCACATCGTCTCCGGCCACGTGGACGGCACGGCGGAGATCGTCGAGCGGCTGGAAGAGGGCGAGGCAGTGCGCTTCGTGCTCGAGGCGCCGGCGGAACTGGCCAGGTACGTCGCGCCCAAGGGCTCGGTGGCGCTCGACGGCACGTCGCTGACGGTCAACCGTGTCGACAAGAATCGCTTCGACGTGCTCCTCATCCATCACTCGCTTGCCGTGACCACCTGGGGCGAGCGGCAGGTGGGGGATAGGGTCAATATCGAGGTGGACACGATGGCCCGCTATGCCGCGCGGCTTGCGGAGGCGGCGGACGCTTAGGTTCCGCGCTGGCTTTTTTATGCCGGCACGCGGGCGCCACCACCCCCCTCCGCCTGCCGGCACCTCCCCCACAAGGGGGGAGGAAAGCCGTCGCGACGGCCTTCGCCAATCGCCAGCGTTGCAAAAGAAGCGCCGGAGCAAGCGGCCAGCCTTCCTCCCCCCTTGTGGGGGAGGTGCCGGCAGGCGGAAGGGGGTGGTGGCGACGTGTGCCGGCTCCTTCAATGCTATTCCATCGTGTTCGGCGCAGTCTTGCGTGCCGCCCATGCCCCTATCCCAACGAACCGCTTGCTAAGCAGAAGGCTTCGGCCTAAGTCACCGACGATCCCGGAGAGACTGATGGCCGATACGACTTCCCCAAAAATTCTCATCGTCGAAGCGCGCTTCTACGACCACCTGGCCGACGGCCTTCTCGCCGGCGCCAAGGCGGCGCTGGAAGCGGCGGGTGCCAGCTACGATGTTGTCACCGTGCCCGGCGCGCTGGAGGTTCCGCCGGCGGTTGCCTATGCGGTTTCGGCGGCGGGGAAGGGCGGCACGGTCTATGACGGTTTCGTGGCGCTGGGTTGCGTGATCCGCGGCGAGACCTATCATTTCGACATTGTCGCCAACGAATCGAGCCGTGCCCTGATGGACCTGGCCGTTAAGCATTCGCTGGCGGTCGGCAACGGCATCCTGACGGTCGAGAACGAGGCGCAGGCGCTGGCGCGAATCGAGAAGAGCGAAGGTTCGAACGCCACCGGCGGAAAGGGATATGCAGCAGCGCAAGCGGCGCTGCGCATGATCGAATTGAAAGAGCGATTGGGGGCCTGAGGTGGCGCATCCTTCAGGAGCCGGCGAGCCGGTCAACTTCCGCCCGGCCAACAAGCGGGGCGCCGCGCGGCTGGCCGCCGTGCAGGCGCTCTACCAGATGGATGTGGGCGGCACGGGCCTTCTGGAGACGACGGCGGAATACGAATCATTCCGTCTCGGCAAGGAGGTCGACGGCGATCTCTACCGCGAGGCGGACCCGCAATGGTTCCGCGCCATCCTTGCAGGCGTGGTCGAGAACCAGAAGACGATCGACCCGGTCATCCGCCGCTCGCTGCTTGAGGACTGGCCGCTCTCCCGCCTCGATTCGACGCTGCGCGCCATCTTACGCGCCGGCGTCTACGAGCTGACCGAGCGGGCGGACGTGCCGGTCGCCGTCATCATCTCCGAATATGTCGACATCGCCAAGGCGTTCTACGAGGAGGACGAGCCGAAGGTGGTCAACGCCGTGCTCGACCGCGTGGCGCGCGCCAGCCGCAAAGAGGGCAGGGGGAAGGATGTCTCGTGAGCGATGAGGCACTCTACCGCGAGGCCAAACGCACGGCACTGATTCTCGCCGCCGCGCAGGCCATCGTCGGTGCCTCGGCGCCCATCGCCATCTCCATGGGGGGCCTTGCAGGAAGCTACCTGCTCGGCGCGGACAAATCGCTCGCCACCGCGCCGGTCACCGGCTTCAATGTCGGCGTGGCGCTCGCCGCGCTTCCGGCGGCGATGCTGATGCGCGCGATCGGCCGGCGCTACGGCCTGGTCGCCGGGGCCGGGGCAAACGCGCTGGGCGGCGCCGTCGCCGCATTCGCGCTGTTTCAGGCCGATTTCTGGCTGTTCGCGTTCGGCATGCTCCTGGTCGGCGCCGGGACGGCCTTCACACAGCAGTATCGCTTCGCGGCCGTCGACAACGCGCCGGCCGATTTCAAGCCGCGTGCCATCGCCTGGGTGCTGAGCGGCGGCATCTTCTCCGCCGTCATCGGGCCGCAGACGGCCATCCACACGCGCGAGATGTTCGCGCCCGTCATGTTCGCCGGCGCCTTCGTGGGGATCATCGGCCTTGCCGCCATCGGCGCCCTGATCCTGTCGCTGCTTCGCCTGCCCAAGGACGCGCCTTCGGCGGCGCTCGACGACCATCAGCCGGCGCGGCCGTTGTTGGAAATCATGTCGCAGCCGCGCTTCATCGTCGCGCTCCTGTGCGGCGTCAGCGCTTTCGCGCTGATGAGTTTCGTGATGACGGGGGCGCCGCTTGCCATGGTGGGCTGCGGTTTTTCGCCCGACGAGGCGACGCTCGGCATTTCCTGGCACGTGCTGGCGATGTTCGCGCCCAGCTTCTTCACCGGCCGCCTCATCGCGCGATTCGGCAAGGAGCGGATCGTGGCGACCGGGCTCGCGCTCCTCATCGGCTGCGGAGTGGTGGCGCTGTCGGGCATCGAGCTCTGGCAGTTCTGGCTGGCGCTCATCCTTCTCGGCGTGGGGTGGAACTTCGGCTTCATCGGCGCCACGGCCATGGTCGCCGACTGCTATCATCTTTCGGAGAAGAACAAGGTGCAGGGCGTGCACGACCTCGTGCTTTTCTCCACCGTCGCCTTCGCCTCGCTCATGTCCGGCCGCGTCTACAACGCCTTCGGCTGGGAGATGCTGAACTGGGTGATCTTCCCCGTGGCTGGCGCCGGGCTCCTGGTGCTGGGCCTGCTGGCGCTGGGGCGGCGGCGGGCGCGCGCGGCGCTGCGGTGAAGCCCAAAAGCCGGCAAAACCTTGACGTTCGGCGGTGTGTTTCGCATAAGCCATAGTTTAAGGCTGCGGGAATATTCTTCCCGCGGCCTTTCTCTAGGCCCGGGAGGGGTTCCAGCGGGCCGAAATCAGAGGGATTGATTGGCAATGACCATGCTTTACGTCGTCATCGCCTGCGGCCTGCTTTCTGTCCTTTACGCCATCTGGGCGACGCAATCGGTCCTTGCGGCCGATCAGGGCAATGCGCGCATGCAGGAAATCGCCGGTGCCATTCGGGAGGGTGCACAGGCCTATCTTACGCGTCAGTACACGACCATCGCCATCGTCGGCGTCGTCGTCTTTGCGATCGCCTGGTGGCTTCTGACCGCCGCCGCAGCCTTCGGCTTTCTGATCGGCGCGGTGCTTTCGGGCACGGCGGGCTTCATCGGCATGCATGTTTCCGTGCGCGCCAATGTGCGCACCGCGCAGGCGGCTTCATCGAGCCTGGCCGCCGGCCTCGACATCGCCTTCAAGTCCGGCGCCATCACCGGCCTTCTGGTTGCCGGCCTGGCGCTGCTCGGCGTGTCGGTCTATTTCTGGGCGCTGACGGGCCCGATGGGCTACGGGCCGACCGATCGCACGGTCATCGACGCGCTGGTGGCGCTCGGCTTCGGCGCCTCGCTGATTTCCATCTTCGCGCGCCTTGGCGGCGGCATCTTCACCAAGGGCGCGGATGTCGGCGGCGACCTCGTCGGCAAGGTGGAAGCCGGCATTCCCGAGGACGATCCGCGCAATCCCGCGACGATCGCCGACAATGTGGGCGACAATGTCGGCGACTGCGCCGGCATGGCGGCCGACCTCTTCGAGACCTACGTGGTGACGGTCGTCGCCACCATGGTGCTGGCCTCGATCTTCTTTACCGGCGCGACGGCGTTGACGCTGATGCTGTTCCCGCTGGTCATCGGCGCGGCGTGCGTGGTGACCTCGATCGCCGGTACGTTCTTCGTCAAGCTCGGCTCCAACAACTCCATCATGGGCGCGCTCTATAAGGGCTTCCTGGCCACGGCCCTCCTTTCCGTGGTGGCGCTGGCGCTGATCGTCTGGCTCTGGCTCGGCGGCTCGACCGAGTTCGAGGCCGGCGGCGCTTCCTTCACGGGGGCGAGCCTGTTCTTCTGCGGCGTGGCCGGTCTTGTGGTGACCGGCCTCATCATCTGGATCACCGAATATTATACCGGCGTCGGCTTCCGCCCCGTGCGCTCCATCGCCCAGGCCTCGGTCACCGGCCATGGCACCAACGTCATCCAGGGCCTCGCCGTCTCGCTGGAGGCGACGGCGCTGCCGGCGCTGGTCATCATCGCCGGCATCCTGGTGAGCTACACGCTCGCCGGCCTGTTCGGCATCGCCATCGCCGTCACCACGATGCTGGCGCTCGCCGGTATGGTCGTGGCGCTCGACGCCTTCGGCCCGGTCACCGACAACGCCGGCGGCATCGCCGAGATGGCGGATCTGCCGGCAGAGGTGCGCCAGACGACGGATGCGCTCGACGCCGTCGGCAACACCACCAAGGCGGTGACCAAGGGCTATGCCATCGGCTCGGCCGGCCTCGGCGCGCTGGTGCTGTTCGCGGCCTATACGGAGGACCTGAAGTTCTTCGCCGCCAATGCGGAGCCGGGCTCCTTCTTCGAGGGCGTGATGGTCGATTTCGCGCTGTCCAACCCCTATGTGGTCGTCGGCCTCCTGTTCGGCGGTCTCTTGCCCTTCCTGTTCGGCGGCCTGTCGATGACCGCCGTCGGCCGCGCCGCCGGCTCCATCGTCGAGGAGGTGCGCCGCCAGTTCCGCGAGAAGCCGGGCATCATGCAGGGCAAGGAGAAGCCGGACTACAGCCGCGCGGTCGACCTTCTGACCAAGGCGGCGATCAAGGAGATGATCGTCCCCTCGCTCCTGCCGGTGCTCTCGCCGCTCGTCGTCTTCGCCGTGATCTACCTGATCGGCGGCAAGAACGAGGCCTTCGCCTCCGTCGGCGCCATGCTTCTGGGCGTCATCGCAACGGGCCTCTTCGTCGCCATCTCCATGACCGCCGGCGGCGGCGCCTGGGACAACGCCAAGAAGTCCTTCGAGGACGGCTTCGTCGACAAGGACGGCGTGAAGCACGAGAAGGGCTCGGAGGCGCACAAGGCCTCCGTCACCGGCGACACGGTGGGCGATCCCTACAAGGACACCGCCGGACCGGCCGTGAACCCGATGATCAAGATCACCAACATCATCGCGCTTCTGCTTCTGGCCGTGCTGGCGCATTGAAGTAGGCGGAAAACGATAAGAGGCCGGCGGGGAGGGATCCTCGCCGGCCTTTGCGTCTTTAGGGAAATGTCGGCGCCCCCAGCGGGTTGGAGGGCGGGCCGCCGCGGGCGACGCCGGCGATCATCTGGGTGAGGAAGTTCTGGTCCTTGCCGCCGGTCGGCGTGGTGCGCGAGACGAAGTCGAACAGCTTGCCGTCCTGCATGCCGTAGTGCGCAACCTGCGTGACGCGCTGGTCGTCGCCGAAATAGACGGCCAGCACCTGCTGGTCGACAAGTTTCGGCCTCATGAAGGCGGCGCCGCGCACGCGCTTCTGCGAGATGTAATAAAAGACCTCGTTGTCGAAGGTCGCCGTCGTCGACGGCGTGCCGAGCGCCAAGAGCACCTGCTCGCGGCTGGAGCCCACCGGCACCAGCTCCAGCGCCTGCTCGTCGATGACGTAGCCCTGGGTGAACGTCTCGCGTGCATTCAGCGTCGAGGCGGCGTTGCATCCCGAAAGCGCCAGCGCGGTGCCGCCGAGGGCGGCGGCGAGGACGTACCGACAGGCATGGTTGGTCTTGATTTTCCGCACCTGCAACGACATCTCCCTTGAACGATTGCACCGGATCGGCCCGGTCGTCACCTTGCACGCGACGGCAAAACCGGTAAACCAGCTTGCGCGCCGATGCAACCGGACCTCGCGGCGGGCCCGGTGCGATATGCGATCCGAACCAGCCTGAAGGAGGGCAACCCCATGTTCCAGTGGCTTTCCGGCGCGCGCCGGCGCAGCCGCCGCCTTGTCGTGGACGCTCTCTACGGGGAAATCGTGGCAGCGGCGCGGCGGCCGCAGCTTTATTCCGACTGGCGGGCGCCGGACACGCCGCTCGGCCGCTTCGAGATGATGGCCCTGCATTTTTTCCTGCTTCTGCACCGCTTGCGCGGCAAGGAGGGCGCGTTGAAGGAGATCGCGCAGGAGTTGACGGATCATTTCTTCCTGGAAGTGGACCATTCGCTGCGCGAACTGGGCGTCGGCGATCTCGGCGTGCCGAAGCGGATAAAGAAGCTTGCCCGCATGTTCTACGGCCGGTTGTCGGCCTATGGCGCCGCCGTGGACGCCGGCGACGAGACGGCCCTTGCCGCCGCCCTTAGGCGGAACATTGCGCCCGACCGCGCGGTATGGATTGAGGCGGACGCCCTTGCCGCCTATACGCTGGATGCCCATGAAGCGCTTCAGGCGCTTTCGGACGAGGATCTGCGCGCCGGCAGGCTGCGCTTCGCGCCCCTGCCGCAGGAAGGGATGGACAATGGCTGATCCGCTTCGCACGCAAAGCCCGGTCTCCTACCCGCTTCAGGTCAACCGGCTGCCGCAGAAGGGAACGACGGTGACGATCGAGGCCGATGCGGCGCAGCGCGCCGCTCTTGCCCATGCTCACGATCTGCTCTCGGTCCAGCGCTTTTATGCCGAGCTTGGCGTGCGGCCCTGGAAAGGCGACGGCGTGCGTGTGACGGGCCGTGTCGAGGCCGACATCACGCAGGCTTGCGTGGTGACGCTGGAGCCGCTGATCGCGCGAATCGACGAGGAGATCGCAGCACTTTTCGTGCCCGACGGCTCGCGGCTCGCCCGCGCCGACCACGAGAGCGGCGAAATCCTCGTCGAAGCGGAGGGTGAGGATCTGCCTGAAGCCTTCACCGGCGACAGGATCGACCTCGGCGCGCTCGCGGAGGAGTTTTTCGCCCTCGGCATCGACCCTTACCCCAGGAAGAGCACCGCCACGCTGGACCTTCCGGCCGAGGAGGAAGGAAAGGAGGAGGGATCCGGCCCCCTCCATGAAGGGCTCAAGAAGCTGCGTGAAAAGGGTTGAGTTTGCACGGAAACCTGCGGAATCGAGGTTGTGCCGCCGTGCAAAAACGCTATTTTCGCCGCACTTCGCGAAGGGCCCGTTCGCTCAACAACCGAGGCATATAACGCGTGATACGCATTTCGATTGACGCCATGGGCGGAGACCACGGCCCTGAGGTCACACTTCCAAGCCTCCTCCGGGTCGCCGAGCGCCGGCCGGATGCGCGTTTTGTGATCTTCGGTCATGAGGACGCGGTCCGCCCGGTGCTCGACGGACTGCCGCGGCTCAAGGACATCAGCGAATTCGTGCATTGCGACGTGGCCGTGCGCATGGACGACAAGCCGAGCCAGGCCTTGCGCCAGGGGCGCTGGAAATCCTCCATGTGGAAGGCCATCGAGGCGGTCAAGGCAGGTGACGCCGACGCCTGCATCTCGGCCGGCAATACCGGCGCGCTGATGGCCATGTCGAAATTCTGCCTGCGCACCATGGCCGACATCGAGCGCCCGGCCATCGCCGCCATCTGGCCGACGATCCGTGGCGAGAGCATCGTGCTCGACGTCGGCGCCACCATCGGTGCCGATGCGCAGCAACTCGTCGATTTCGCCATTCTCGGCGCGGCGATGGCCAACGCGCTGTTCGATATCGAGCGGCCGACGGTGGGTCTGCTCAATGTCGGAGTGGAGGAGATCAAGGGCCAGGAAGAGGTCCGGGAGGCCGGCCGCATGCTGCGGGAGGCGGCGCTCGACACCATGCAGTACCAGGGTTTCGTCGAGGGCGACGACATCGGCAAGGGCACGGTCGACGTGGTGGTCACCGAGGGCTTTTCCGGCAATATCGCGCTGAAATCGGCCGAGGGCACGGCACGCCAGATCGCCGAATATCTGCGCGAGGCCATGAGTCGCACCCTTCTGGCGCGCATCGGCTATATATTGGCACGTGGCGCCTTTGAGCGCCTGCGTGAGAAGATGGACGTGCGCAAGATCAACGGCGGGGTGTTCCTCGGGCTGAAGGGCATCGTCGTCAAAAGCCATGGCGGTGCCGACGAGGAGGGCTTTGCCGCCGCCGTGGAACTGGGCTATGAGATGGTGAAGAGCGGCGTCTTCGACAGGACGCGCACCACTCTCGACCTTTTCCATGCCCGCAAGCCCGCCGGAATGGCAGGCCAGATGGCTTCCAACGCGTAGGATAGAATGATGATCAGGTCCGCCGTGCGCGGCGTCGGCTCAGCGTTGCCGCGCCGCATCATGACCAACAAGGAGTTCGAGGAGTTGGTGGACACCTCGGACGAGTGGATCGTCCAGAGGACGGGCATCCGCCAGCGCCACGTCGCCTCCGACGACGAGACCACCGCCTCGCTGGGCGAGGCTGCCGCCCGTCACGCCCTGGAAAACGCCGGACTGGAGCCGGCCGATATCGACCTCATCATCCTGGCGACCTCTACCCCCAACAACACCTTCCCCGCCACCGCGGTCGATATCCAGGCCAGGCTCGGCATCCATCACGGCTATGCCTTCGACATGCAGGCGGTGTGCAGCGGCTTCGTCTACGCCATCACCACCGCCGACCTCTACATTCGCGGCGGGCTTGCCAAGCGCGCGCTGGTCATCGGCTCGGAGACCTTTTCGCGCATCCTCGACTGGAGCGACCGCACCACCTGCGTCCTGTTCGGCGACGGCGCGGGCGCGGTGGTCCTGGAAGCGGTGGAAGGCGAGGGGACCATCGCCGACCGCGGCGTTCTCGCATCTTCGCTGCGCTCCGACGGCGCGCAGAAGGACAAGCTCTATGTCGACGGCGGCCCGTCGACCACCGGCACGGTGGGCCATCTGCGCATGCAGGGCCGCGAGGTCTTCAAGCACGCGGTCGGCATGATCACCGACGTGATCGAGGATGTTTTCGCCAAGGCCGGCGTGACGGCGGACGACCTCGACTGGTTCGTGCCGCACCAGGCCAACAAGCGCATCATCGACGCCTCGGCGAGAAAACTCGACATCGCCGAGGAGAAGGTTATCATCACCGTCGACCTGCACGGCAACACCTCGGCCGCCTCCGTTCCCCTGGCGCTCGCCCACGGAGTGGCGGAAGGCAAGATCAAGCGCGGCGACCTGGTGCTTCTGGAGGCGATGGGCGGGGGGTTCACCTGGGGCGCGGTGCTTTTGCGCTGGTGAACGCTCTTGAGCATTTGCAGCCGGGTGGAAACATCTAGTGGGGCGATTTGTCCTGACAGATGAGTGCGATCTGTCAGGATCGCACCACTAGTGTCGCAAAAATGCTGCAAAAACAAATAAAAGGAGCGAATGCGGGCGCATCCCGCTCTTAGCCCTAAGACTAGCCTCTCCGGTTCTTGACCTTTGCAGGCCAATTTTTGTAACGTCCGTGGCGTCGCTTTGTATTTTCAATAGTTTCGAAGGGTTGGTTGGCCGATGGGGGGAAAGACAATCACACGCGCCGACCTCGCGGAAGCCGTCTACCGAAAGGTGGGGTTGTCGCGCACCGAATCGGCCCAGATCGTCGAGATGGTCCTGCAGGAGGTCTGCGACGCGGTGGTGCGTGGGGAGACGGTGAAGCTGTCTTCCTTTGCCACCTTCCAGGTGCGCCAGAAGAACGAGCGCATCGGCCGCAACCCCAAGACCGGCGAGGAAGTGCCGATCCTGCCGCGCCGGGTGATGACCTTCAAGGCCTCCAACGTGCTCAAGAACCGTATCCTGCGCGCACACCAGGAGCGCAAGGCGCGCAAGGCGGGTTAGCTCGCAGGTAAATTGCCAGCCAGACTGCGCGCGCTTTTCCCGTGCTCTTCAAATGCAACGGCAATGCTGGGGCTGGCCCATTCGATGTTGCGTCTATAGGTTCGGCCTTATGGAACCCATTTTTCTCGGGGGACGTGATGGCAGTGCGCGGGATCGGGTTTGTGGGCATGCGAAGCGACCGGCTCGATGAGACGGTGCGGCTGTTTCGCGACGTGATCGGAGTTCCGGTCACGCGGCAAGCTGGCGATCTCGTGGGATTCAGGCTTTCCGATGGAACCGTGTTGGAGCTTTACGGTCCCGGCGACGCGTTTCACGCCTTCTTCAAGACCGGACCGGTTGTCGGGTTCCGGGTGGATGATTTCGATGCGACACGCCAGGCGATGATCGCAGCAGGGGTTGGCTTCATCGGTGATGTTCAACATGCCGATGGCGAAAGCTGGCAACATTTCCACAGCCCGGACGGCACGATTGCGGAAATCATCGGCCCTGGAGCGCCGCCGGCATAGCGGTAGCCTTCTGCCGTGATATGCTCGCTGTTCCTCGCAGGCCTTGTCAGGAAGCGCGCCAGCCTGTTGAAATGGCGGGCGTCGAGTCGCAGGAGGTGAAGAACGGATGGACAAGAGCCCCGACGCTTTCCGCACCATCAGCGAGGTGGCGGAGGAACTCGACCTTCCCCAGCATGTGCTGCGCTTCTGGGAGACGCGCTTCTCGCAGATCAAGCCGATGAAGCGCGGCGGCGGGCGCCGCTATTACCGGCCGCAGGATGTCGAGCTCATCAAGGGCATCCGCCACATGCTCTACGACCAGGGCTACACCATCAAGGGCGTGCAGAAGCTCCTGCGCGAGAACGGCAACCAGTTCGTCGTCGCCATCGGCCGCGGCGACATGGCCGCCGTCGAGGCCATCACCCAGCAGAAGCTCGCCGAGGCGAAGGAGAAGGGCGCCGACGACGAGATGCTCGTCGGCAAGCCGAAGGCCAAGCCGAGCCGCCGTTTCTTCGGCATGGGGATGGAGGAGGACGGGCCGGTTTCCGCCGACGACGGGCGGCTTTCGCGCGACAATCGTGCGCTCCTGCAGGAGACGCTGTTCGACCTCCTGGAGTGCAAGCGCCTGCTCGACCAGGTGCGTTAGAGCGCCGCGCCCATCTGGGGCGAGGCACCGGCGGTCCAAGAAAAAGGGGCGCCGAAGCGCCCCTTCTCGACTACCCTGCGACTGCTTACTGCGTCGGCTCGGCCGGCTCTTCCGGGGTCGTGGTCATCTGATCCGTAGCCGCGTCGCCCTCGGGCGCTGTGCCGCCACTGTCGCAGGCGGCAAGGGCGAAAAGAGCCACGGCCGACGCCATGGAAAGCAGTATCTTCAGCATTGGTTGTTCCTCATTGGTTGTCCGGCCGGCGATGGCGGCGCGTTTCTCTTGGGGGAGATCGCCACTTCCATCCATACCGGCGGCGGTGAAGGCCTCCTCCGTCACATCCGGAACCACCCTTGCAGCTCCTCGAACGTAACCGTTCCGCTCTGGTCGATATCGACAGAACCGAGCGCTGCAAGAAGATGTTTCATCAGGATGGCCCTCCACCTGTTGACGGCAGACCGATACGATTACCTGCCGCTTCCACCCCCGCGCAAAGACGGTAGAAGGGAAAGTGAGGGGGAAATTCGGCCGAGAATCCTCTAATTTATTTTTATAAGTAATCATTTGTTTCAGTGGGAAATAATCTATTCCTCGTGAGTGCTTGCGATCAGGGAATAAAAATCGCCGTAATATTCATTTGAGTGGTTGAACGAGAGCCTTCCAAACGCCTGTGGCCGCCTGCTTTTGTTCCAGGGAACGGATTTTGCCCTTGCGTCGGCAGCCCGGAGAATATAGGGCTTTGCGCGGTTCGGAGCGTAGCGCAGCCCGGTAGCGCACTTGACTGGGGGTCAAGGGGTCGTGGGTTCGAATCCCGCCGCTCCGACCATTTTCAGCCGGGGTTTTTCTTCATTCACCGCTGCGGACAGGGGCTTGCCGAGACCTGCCTGCCGCCGCTGCTCCAGCGCCATCATCCCCCACAGCATGCCGAGCATCAGGTAGAAATGCCGCCAGTGGTCCGTGTCGATCACACTGCCCAGCGCGATGTGGCCGATGAAGACGATGTAGGTGCACAGAAGATAGGGCTGCCATTGCCGCGCCCGGAAGAGCATGCGGAATGCGGCGGCCACGGTCCACGCGATGAGGGTGAGGTAGGCGGCGAAGCCGAGCCAGGAGTAGGCAAGCAGCGCCTTCAGCCAGATATTGTGCGTGTCCTCGCCGTATATCCGGCCGAACTCGAGCGGACCGATGCCGAGCGGACGCTCGGTTGCGAGGAGAAAGCCGATGGCATGGCGGGCGAAACGGCCGAGGCGGCCGCTATCGTAGTCCTGGACCAGTTGTGCGCGTTGAGCGAAGAGATCCGCCACGGCCGGTATCTGCAGCGCCACCAGGAGCCCGACGACGGTCAGCACCACGGCGGCGATGCACATGGCGGTGATCCTCAGCCTTATGAGCCCACGCTGGTTGTGGATGAAGAGGGCGAGGGTGAGCATGACGGCGGAGAACAGGAACAGGCCCCATGCGCCGCGCGAGAAGGAGAGGAAGAGGCCGAGCGCGACGATGAGGAAGGGCGGGAGCGAAAGGAATGCGGCGCCGGCACGACCGGTCATCATGCGGTGAAGCAGGTAGATCGCCGGCAGGGTGAGAAACGGGCCGAAGACGTTCGGATCCTCGAAGACGCCGGCCGCCCGCCCGTAGCGCGTGAACATCTCGGCCCCCGGAAGGGCCTGGAAGTAGCCGAGGATGCCGGCGAAGGCCGTCACCACCGCCGCCGCCACCCAGGCGCCGAAGATGACATCGAGGAGGCCCGGCTGCGCCTCGACAATCGCGGCGAAGAAGACCGCGGTGAAGGCGAGGAACAGCGAGACGGCGAGGTAAAGCGGGATGTCGCCGATATCGGCGAGCTGGCTCATGGAGATGAAGCCGCCGATGTTGAACAGGACAAGGAGCACCAGAAGCGGCACCGCGTGGCGCGAGATGCGCAGCCCGAAAACGGCCCACACCGCGATCAGCCCGGCCATGTAGAGCTCGTAAGGCGCCGGCTCGCGCAGCACGAAGCCAGACAGGAAAACGCCGAGCGCGACGGCGCCGGCGCGGATGAGCGCGATCAGCCGCGCGTTTGCCGCCGCACGAAGGCTGCTGTCGCCGCTGTGGACGAGTGCGTTCAATAGGCGTTTTCCGTGTCGAGAAGGCGGATCGGCGTCAGGAACAGGATCCTGAGGTCGAACAGAAGCGACCAGTTCTCGATGTAGTGGAGGTCGTACTCGGTGCGCTTCCTGATCTTTTCTTCCGTATCGAGCTCGCCGCGCCAGCCGTTGATCTGCGCCCAGCCCGTCACGCCGGGCTTCACCCGGTGGCGGGCGAAATAGCCGTCCACCACCTCGTCGAACAGACGATTATGCGCCTCGGCCGCCACCGCATGCGGGCGCGGGCCGACGAGCGAAAGGCTGCCGAAGAGCGCGTTGAAGAACTGCGGCAGCTCGTCGATGGAGGTCCTGCGGATGAAGCGGCCGACGCGGGTCACGCGCGGGTCGCCCTTCGTCACCGCCTTCCTTGCCGTCGGGTCGCACTGGTCGGCATACATGGAGCGGAACTTGTAGACCTCGATCTCCTCGTTGTTGAAGCCGTGCCGCCTCTGCTTGAAGAGGACGGGGCCCTTGCTGTCGAGCTTGATGGCGATGGCCGTCGCCAGCATCACCGGCGAGAAGACGGCGATGCCGATGAGGCTGAAGACGATGTCGAAGGCGCGCTTGGCGACCTTGTCCCAGTCGTTGATCGGGCGGTCGAAGATGTCCAGCATCGGCACCGAGCCGATGTAGGAATAGGCGCGCGGGCGGAAGTGCAGGTGGTTCGAGTGCGCCGACAGCCGGATGTCGATGGGCAGCACCCACAGCTGGCGCAGCATCGCTAGGACACGCGCCTCCGCGGTGATCGGCAGCGACACGATCATCATGTCGATGCGGGCGATGCGGGCGAACTCGATCAATTCGGCCACCGTGCCGAGCTTCGGGTAGCCGGCGACGACGGGCGGCGAGCGCGAGTCGTCGCGGTCGTCGAAGATGCCGCAGATGCGGATGTCGTTATAGGGCTGCTGCTCGATGGCGCGGATGAGGGTCTCGGCGTTCTTGCCGCCGCCGACGATGACGGCACGGCGCTCGATACGCCCGTTGCGCGCCCAGCGGCGGAAGAGGTGCGCGGCCGCCAGCCGCAGGACGATGATGATGATGAGCCCGCTGACATACCAGGTGCCGAGCCAGAAGCGCGAGAACTCCGAGGAGATCTTCAGGAAGAACAGCGCCACGGTCAGAAGCGCGAAGGTGCCCGACCAGATGATGAAGATGCGCCCGGCCTGGGAAAGCGGGCTGCGCAATGCCGACAGCTGGTAGCAGTCGGACACCTCCATGAGCAAGACGGCCACAAGAGCCACGCCGACGATGATGAGCGGATACTGCACGAACAGATGCGTCGTCAGCCCCACATGGCCGGCATAGAGCTGCAGACCGGCAAGGAGGAGCACGGCGAATTCGATCAGCCGCATCACGCCGCTCACCATGACCGGGGACAAGGTGTCCTGGCGGTATTGCTGCGCTACCTGCCTCGCCACGGGGCCGAGATTCGGCTTCTGCCGCTGGCGCGGCCCTTCCGCCTGGCCGCGCGCGCCGTTCCTGTAGCGGTGGATGGGGTCGATGTTGTTCATGGGGCATAACAACCGGTTTATAGGCGGATAGCACCAAGGGCCCTAAGATTCCCTTGATGCGCTTCGCTGTTGTTGAAGGATCGGAGGATTGGCTTGCGGGGTCGGGGACTTATCCCTCAGCGCCCGAGCGTCTCGCGGTAGATCGCCTCGATCCTGCCGGTCATGACGTCGACGCCGAAGCGGGCCTTCAGTTCCTCGCGCGACGGCATCTTGCAGCGGTAGGCCGCCTCGTCGGCGAGCACGGCTGTCATCTTCGCGGCGAGCGCGGCGGTGGCGGGGGCACACAGGGCGGGTGAACCTTCCCCCAAGATTTCCGGAATGCCGCCGACGGCGGTGGCGATGAGGGGTTTGCCCGCCGCCAGCGCCTCCAGGACGATATAGGGCATCGCCTCCGCCCGCGACGGGACAACCATGGTGCGGCCGAGCGCGAAGGCCTGGCGCACCGGCATCGCCGGGCGGAAGGTGATCCTTGTTGAAAAGCCGAGCGCGTCCGCCTGGGCGGCATACCTGTCGCGCCCGTCGCCATCCCCCACCATCACGGCCGAAAGCGTCCGCCCGGTCTGCTCTTCCGCCGTCTTGAGCGCATCGATGAAGAGGTCCGGCCCCTTCAGATCGCGCATCATGCCGATATAGACGAAGTCCGCCGCCTGCGGCGCGTCGACGACCGGCGCGAACTCCCCGGCGCGCAAGCCGTTGTAGACGAGGCTCGTCGGCGCGCGCGGACCGCCGATCTTTTGCTTATAGGCGCGCCGCTCGTAATCCGAGACGAACAGGATGTGGTCGGTCAGCCGCTCCATGAGCGCCTCGAGCGCGAAGAAGAAGCGGCCTACCGGCGTCTCGGCGTCGTAGTGCAGGCTGCCGCCATGGGGCGAATAGAGGCGGGCGACCGGGCGGCGGCTGACGCGCATCGCGGTGCCGAAAAGCCGTGCATAGGCGCCGCCCTTGGCGCCGTGCCCGTGCAGGACGTCCGGCCGCAAGCGCCGGACGATCCTCAGCGACCGCAAGGCCGCGCCGAGATCGCCGGGTCCGATGTGGCGCTGTATCGGCGTGCGGGTGACGCCGAGCGCCAGGATATCCTGGATCTCGGCGAAGAGCCGATCCTCGAAAGCGCCGCCGGTGGTGGAATCGCAGACGATGCCGACCTCGTGGCCGGCGGCGACCTGCGCCTCGCACAAATCCCGCACATGGCGGAAGATGCCGCCGACCGGCGAGCGGAAGCAATGGACGATGCGCAGGCCGTGGGTCACCGGACGCCAGACGCCGACACGGTCAGAACAGTCTTTCGCGCACGTAGACCGTGTCGCCGGGAAGCAGCGGATCGGACGTGACGACGCTGCCGGTCAGGATCTCGCCGTTGATCTGGCGGGTGACGTCCACCAACGCCTGGTTGGCGCGCGGGGTGAAGCCGCCGGCCGCCGCGACGGCCTTCTGGACGGTCATGCCGGGCACGTAGGAATACTGCCCGGGAGCGCCCACTTCGCCCATGATGAAGATCGGCCGGTAGCGGTCGACCTCCACCGTCACATCGGGATCGCGCAGGTAGCCCTGGCGCAGCTTCTGCGCGACCTGCTGCTCGATCTGGTTGGCCGTAAAGCCGCGCGCCGGCACGGAGCCGACCAGCGGGAAGGCGATGTAGCCCGCCTGGTCGACGCTGTAGGTGTTGGAGAGGTTCTGCTGGTCGAAGACCGTGATGCGCAGCCGGTCGCCCGCGTCCATCACATAGGGCTGGTAGAGCGCCTCGTGAAAGGCCGGCGGGGCAGGGCGGTAGCCCGAGCAGCCCGCAACGGCAACGCTCGCTGCAAGCCCGAGGAGGAATGAAGTCGGATGTTTCATGGCCGGATACACACTTCTCTGCCGGAGCCCCCGATGCGCCAGAGCTTCATGACCTGCCCGGTTATTGGCTCATCAGGGTTAATGCAGGGTTAAGCGCCCGGTTATGGGTGGCTTGGGGCGGCACGGGGGGGCGTGCGCGATTAACCCCCTGGTTACCATGTGGGTTTACCTTCACGCCGGAAGACTCCGGAGTGCGGCGCAATGACCAGCGGTGGGAAGATGGCTAACGACGTGGACGTCGACCTCGGCCATTTGTTCGCGAGCCTTAGGCGCAAATGGTGGCGCATCGCCTTCTTCGCGTTTGCTATTACGGCGATCGCCTTCATGCTCGCGGCGATGGCCACTCCGCACTACCGCGCCGAGACGAGGGTGCTCATCGAGGTTGGCGAATCGGTCTACACGCGCCCGCAGGCGGCCGATACCGGCGAGCGGGCGTCGTTGGACGCAGAGAGCGTGGCCAGCCAGGTCGAGGTCATAGCCTCCACCCAGATTCTGACGCAGGTGGCACGGGAGCTCGATCTTGCCAGCCGCGAGGAGTTCGAGGCGGACGGGCAGTCGCTCCTCGACCGGGTGCTTGTCATCATCGGTCTTAAAAGAGATGCCGGCGCCATCCCGCCGGAGGAGCGGGTGCTCGATACCTTCCGTGAGAAACTCGAAGTCTACCGCGTCGAAAATTCCCGCGTCATCGTCATCCGCTTTTCCTCGGAGGATCCGGAACTGGCGGCGCGTGTGCCCAATGCCATCGCCGACGCCTATGTGGCGAGCCAGCGCGCGGCGAAGGCGGAGTCCAACGAGAACGCCACGGAATGGCTGGAGCCGGAGATCGCCGACTTGGGCGACCGCGTAAAGGAGGCGGAGGCGCGGGTTGCCGAGTTCCGCGCCCGGTCGGACCTTTTGATCGGCCAGAACAACACGGTGCTCGCCACGCAGCAACTGTCCGAATTATCGAGCGAACTGTCGCGGGTGCGCGCCAACCGCTCGGCGGCCGAAGCCAGGGGCCAGACGGTACGCGCCGCCATAGAGCAGGGCGCGGCGCTGGAGACAGTCCCGGAGGTGCTGGCCTCCAACCTCATACAGCGGCTGCGCGAGCGGCAGGTGGAGCTCAGGGCGCAGATCGCCGACTTGTCGACGTCGCTTCTGGACAACCACCCGCATATCAAGGCGCTGCAGTCCCAGCTTGCCGATCTCGACGCGCAGATCCGCATCGAGGCGCGCAAGGTGCTGGAGGGGCTGGAGCAGGAGGCTGAAATGGCACGCCTGCGCGAGCGCGAGCTGACCGCCGATCTCAACACGCTGAAGGCCGAATCGGCCCGCGCCGACGAGGAGCAGGTGGAACTGCGTGCGCTGGAGCGCGAGGCCGCCGCCCAGCGCCAGCTTCTGGAATCCTATCTTACGCGCTACCGCGAGGCGGCCGCCCGCGGCGACCGCAACTATCTGCCGGTGGATGCACGCATCTTCTCGCGCGCCATCACGCCCTCCGAGCCCTACTTCCCGAAGATCCTGCCCATCACCCTTGCCGCCTTCGCCGGTTCTCTCCTCCTGATGGGTATCGTGGTCTTGCTGCAGGAGCTCTTCAGCGGCCGCGCCCTGCGCCCGGCCACCGGCGACATCGAGCCGGTGCCCCAGGTGCGGATGCCTGCCACGGCCGAAGACGTGCCGCCCGCTCCGCCCGCACCGCCCGCGCCGGCCGCGCCGGCCATCGGCAGCCTCGGCGAGGTGAACGTCGAGGCCGCCGCCGAGGCACTGATCTCGACCGGCGTGGCGCGTGCCATCTTCATCTCGCCCGAGGGCGACGAGGCCGCCGCGACGGCCGTTCTCGTGGCGCGCGAGGTGGCCGACGCGGGGCTGCGCGTCCTCCTCCTGGACCTGACGGCCTCCGGCGCCGTTTCACGGCCGACACTGGAAAGCAAGATCTATCCCGGCATCACCAATCTCCTGGCGGCCGAGGCCCAGTTCGCCGATGTCATCCATGCCGACCTTTATTCGGCCTGCCACGTCATTCCCATCGGCACGGCCGAACCCGACCGCGCCATGCGCGGCATCGACCGCCTTCCCATCATCATGAACTCGCTGACCACCGCCTACGACCTGGTGGTGGCCGAGTGCGGCGCCGCCGATGCCCCGGCGATCGAGCGCCTCATGGACGACGACACCCGGGTGCTGGTGAGCGTTCTCGACCCGAAGGAAGAGAGCGTCGTCGCCGCGGCATCGGAGTTGCAGGAAGAGGGCTTCGGCACGCCGCTTCTGGTGACGCCGGCAGGCTACATTTCCCCGGCCGCCCCTCCCGGCCGCGACGTGGCCTGACCGCCGGAGCGGGCAGGGCTATTATCGCAATCTTTGTTCGGCTTCGCCGGAACCCCACCCTCAATCCCTCCCCTCAGGGGCTCAGGGGCTCAGGGGCTACAGCATTCACACATCTTGCCAGAGCCAACGCTGGTGAAGACGTGCCAAGGGAGATGAAGGGCGCCCATTCCTCGCCCCCACGGAGTGGGGGAGAGGTGGATCGGCCGAAGGCCGAGACGGTGAGGGGGCCGGCTCGGGGGCGCCATTTGCGCGGTGTTGCCCACGGCCGGTGCCTTGTCGGATCGAGGCGGGAGCTGATGGAAGAGGCGGCGCCTTCGCCCCCTCACCGACCCCGCTACACGGGGCCACCTCTCCCCCACATTCGTGGGGGCGAGGAGTTGCCGGCCGCAACGCCGGCGCCTTCCCACCCTCGATGTGTGAATCCTATAGCCCTTGAGGGGGGATTGAGGGTGGGGGTCAAACAGACTGAACGAAAGCCATATGCGATAGCCCTGCCGTAGCGGGCGGCCGCGTCTTCGGTTAGCTTCGGGGCCGGTTCACCGTTTCGAGGAGCGAGGGCATGATCGTCGAATATATCCGTTATGTCTTGAAGGACCACTCGGCCGAGGAACTGCGCACGGCCTACGAGAAGGCGGGAGCCCATTTGCGCGCCGCGCCGGAATGCCTCGGCTATGAGCTTTCCCAGTGCGACGAGGATGCCTCGAACGTCACGCTTCGCATCCTCTGGACATCGGCGGAAGCGCATATGAAGGGCTTTCGCACCGGCCCCAATTTCCCGCCCTTTCTGGCGCTCATCCGCCCGTTCATCGGCGAGATCGCCGAAATGCGCCACTACACGCCGACGGATGTCGCGTGGGATCGGCGTGTCTAGATCGGATCAGTCGGACCGCCCGCGCGCGATCCTGCGCAGCCGTCGGACCAGGCTTGCCGCCGCGGGGTCGTTCTTGACCATGCGTTTCAGCCGCACGAGTGCGCGGTAGCCCACCGCAAGCAGCTTTCCCTTGAGAGTGAGGCCGGCGAAGACGTCCGCGTGGCTGGTTTCCATGCCGCACCAAAGCCGCTTGTAGGGCTCGTCGCCGACGCTGAGGTCGTAGACCGCCAGGCCCTCCGCACAGGCGGCCTGGATGTTCTCGTAGAAGAGGAACTCGCCGGGGCTGAAACTGACGAGCTCGTCCTGGGCGAAGGTGCTGAACTCGCAGATGATGCTGTCGCTGGTACGGCTGGAGCCGGTAACGGCGCGCAGGATTCCGCCCACCTCCAGCCCATGCAGAACGAAGGGCGGCGCCTCTTGGCCAAGGGCCGCCCGGAAAAGGGTGCGCCAGCGTGTCCGCACCTCGGGCGCGGCGAAGACGTCGGCTATTCCCAATTCGGCAAAGCGCGCGTGCTTCAGCGTGAAGAACCTGTCGAGCAAGGCGTCGACCTCCTCCACGTTACGCGCTTCAAGGCGGCGGTAGCCTCCCGCCGCCTCGAACTTGCGGGCGTGAGCGCGGTGCTTCTTGCTCTTGCGTTTGCCGCTGGTCTGGAGCATCGCGTCGAGGCCACCGGAAAGATCGGCGGCGAGCGCGATGTTGGGGCTCATGGTGTGGGGAAGGGCGAGCGTCGGGTTCGGCAGGCCTTCGAAGGTCTTCCTCTGCCGCTCAAGCGACAGCATGTCGATATCGGGCCGGGCCTCGCGGATTGCCGTCACGAGCGCCGTCATGGCAGCGTCCGCGGTATCGAAAGCGGGACCCACCGCCGGAAAGTTGCCGTTGGCATGCGTTCCGCCGGCAAAACGCGCGACGCGGAACGGGCCCTTGCGCCCGATCTCAAGGGCCAGCGCCATTGCCGGCCGCCCGTTCCGTTCGAGAAGGGCGATCAGCCCGTCCTCACCGGTGCCCTCAAGCCACGCGGCCGCCCACATCGGGCTCTGGGTGGGCGAATGGACGGTGTCCGCGCAGAAGGCGGCGTAGGCTTCGAGCGCCGCCCCGTCTGCAGGCAATATGCGCGCCGAGAAGGCCGAGCGCGCGGCGGCGGCGGGCCGTTCGGCGTGCGGCGTTTCCTGCTTGGAAAAGGATGCGGCGTCCACCATGACGAAGCCTGATTTTGCGTATTTTCCCGTACCTTACCGGCAAAAGATGAATCAAAGCTCGACGGGAGGAGGAACGTCAGTCGGCCGGGCGCCGCGGCTTTCCTTCCATCCATTTGACCAGAAGCATGGCCGGCAGAACCCACAGAAGCCCCGTCACCAGATAATAGATCAGGTGCACCAGCGCGCTCTTGTCGGCGAGCTGCGCGACGGCGACCGCCGTGGAGACGATGGCATAGACGACGACCAGCGCCACCAGCGCTACCATGCCGACGAATTTCCTCAGGCGTGTGGGCATCGCGAAATCCTCTCGGGCGCTGCATAGCGCAATACGCGGCCGCCCGACAGGCCAATATTGCCGCAGCGGGAGGCTCGGCGCGACCGCATGTCGCCGCGGGCAGGCTTGCAAGCCGGGCGGCTTTGCGGCACCTACCTTTTGGATTTCCGATTGGACAACGAGATGGCAGCCACCACGGATCTGCGCGCTCCCGCCGCGAGCGCCGCCAGCGAACGCCGTAATCGGCTCTGGGTGCGCGTGTGGCTCTACGCCGTGGTTTTGACGCTGTTCGCGCTGGTGCTGGTCGGCGGGGCGACGCGGCTGACCGAGTCCGGCCTGTCGATCACCGAATGGAAACCCGTCCACGGCGTCATACCGCCGCTCAGCGAGGCCGAGTGGGCGGAAGAGTTTGCGAAATACCGGCAGATTCCCCAGTACGAGGAGATCAACCGGGGCATGAGCCTCCACGAATTCAAGGTGATCTTCTGGTGGGAGTGGGCGCACCGGTTCCTGGCGCGCGGCGTCGGCTTCGTCTTCGCCCTGCCGCTCGCCTTCTTCTGGCTGACGGGTCGGCTGGAGGGCCATTTGAAGCCGAAGCTCCTCGGCATCCTGGCGCTCGGCGGCCTGCAGGGCGCCATCGGCTGGTGGATGGTGGCGTCCGGCCTTGTCGAGCGGAGCGACGTCAGCCAGTACCGGCTCGCCACGCACCTCGTCATCGCCTGCATCATCTTTGTCGCCACCATGGCCGTGGCGCGCGGGCTGGCGCCGCACAGCGCCGGGCCTGCTCATGATGGAACGCGACGCTTCGCCGGGTGGCTGGTGGCCGCCGTTCTGGCGCAGATCTATCTCGGCGGGCTGGTCGCCGGGCTCAACGCCGGCATGACCTACAACACCTGGCCGCTGATGGACGGCGCGCTGGTGCCGGGGGGGCTTTTCGTCCAGGCGCCGGCCTGGATCAACCTGTTCGAGAACCCGAAGACGGTGCAGTTCCTCCACCGCCTCGGCGCCTATGCGCTCGTGGCGCTCGTCCTCTGGCACGCCGTTGCCGCCTGGCGCGCCGACCGAGGGTCGACGCATGCACGGCGGGCAGTCGTCCTCGTCCTCTTCGTCCTCGCCCAGGCGGCCATCGGCATCGCCACGCTGCTCATGGTCGCACCGCTCGGCTGGGCGCTCGCCCACCAGGGCGCGGCGCTCATCGTGCTGGGATTTGCGGCGGCGCACTGGCGCGCCGCGAAGGGCGCCTATCCGCTGCCTAAAGCCGGATGAAATTTTGGCCAGGGTCAGCCAACGCGCGTCATCCCGGACAGCCTCCGCCCTGCGGGCTACGGCTTCCGGGATGACGCGCGTTGGATGCCGCGGCGTGATGCGTCAGGTGGTCCTCAGCATCAGATCCAGGTTCTGCACCGCCGCCCCCGACGCGCCCTTGCCGAGGTTGTCGTAGATGGCGAGGAGCAGCGCCTGGGCGCGCGCGTCGTTGGCGAAGACGTGGAGCCGCATGGTGTTGGTGCCGTTGAAGCGCTCGGGCTCGATCTCGGCGGAGCGCTCGATTGCCGCCAGGGGGGCGACCTCGACGGCGCTCTCCTCGAGGCCCGCGTAGTGGTCGGCTATCGCCGCATGAAGCTCCTCGCCCTTCGGCACGCGGTCGAGATGGCCGAGCTGCAGGGGCACGGCGGCGACCATGCCTTGCGCGAAATTGCCGACCGCCGGCTGCATCAGCGGGTCGCGCGAGAGCTTTGCATAGGCGCGCAGCTCCGGCAGGTGCTTGTGGTTGAGGCCGAGCGCGTAGGGCAGGAACTCCGGCGCGTCCTCGCCCTTGGCCTCGTAGTCCTCGATCATCGACCGTCCGCCGCCCGAATAGCCGGAGATGCCGTTGACCGTGACGGGGAAATCCGCGGGCAGCAGGCCGGCGGTCACGAGCGGGCGCAGGAGGGCGATCGGCCCCTGCGGCCAGCAGCCCGGGTTGGCGACGCGCCTGGCCTGCATGATGGCCTTCGCCTGGTCGCGGTCCATCTCGGGAAAGCCGTAGGCCCAGCCCCCGGCGACGCGGTGGGCGGTGGAGGCGTCGATCACCCGTGTCGTGTCGTTCTCGATGAGGGAGACGCTCTCGCGCGCCGCCTCGTCCGGCAGGCAGAGGATGGCGATGTCGGCGGCGTTCAGATACTCCGCGCGCGCCGCCTTGTCCTTGCGCCGCTCCACGGGCACGGAGATCAGTTCGATGTCGCCGCGCGCGGCGAGCCGCGTGCGGATCTGCAGGCCCGTGGTGCCATGTTCGCCGTCGATGAAGATTTTTGCCGTCATGGGTTCGCGTCCGAAAAAGAGTCCGGTTTCAAATGGTTGAAGCGCCGTCCGGAATCAATCCGAAAAGTGCCTGCCGAAAAGTGCCTGGCCGAAAAGTGCCGAGGGGCCCGCATGCGCTATCGTCGCTTCCTCTCTGCCAGAAGCCCCAGATAGTGCATGGCGACGGCCGCTCCGGCAATGGCCGTGATGTCGGCATGATCGTAGGCCGGGGCCACCTCGACGATGTCGGCGCCGACGATATTGAGTGGCCCGAGCCGGCGCAGGACCGAGAGCATCCTGGCGGAGGAGGGGCCGCCGGCCACCGGCGTGCCTGTGCCCGGCGCGAAGGCCGGGTCGAGGCAGTCGATGTCGAAGGTGATGTAGGCCGGCGCATTGCCGACACGCGCGGCGATCGCCTCGGCGATCTCGGCCGCCCGCATCTCCTCCACCTCGTAGCCGTGCAGCATCTTGATGCCGCAATCCTCCGGGGCGTGGGTGCGGATGCCGATCTGGATGGAGCGGGCGGGGTCGACAATCCCCTCGCGCACGGCGCGGCCGACGAACGAGCCATGGTCGACGCGCTTTCCATCGTCCGGCCAGGTGTCCTGATGCGCGTCGAACTGGACGAGGGCCAGCGGCGCGCCGTGCCTTGCCGCATGGGCTTTGAGCAGTGGCCAGGTGACGGAGTGGTCGCCGCCGAGCGAGACGAGAAAGGCGTCCGCGCGCAGGATCTTTCCGGCCTCCCGTTCGATAGTGGCGGGCGCCCTCTGCGGATAGCCGTGGTCGAACCGGCAGTCGCCATGGTCGACGACGGCGAGCGTCTCGAAGAGATCGAGGCCGAAGGGATATTGCGGGTCGTTGTCGAGGATCGCCGAGGCGCGGCGGATTGCCTGCGGCCCGAAGCGCGCGCCCGGACGGTTGGAGACTGCCGCATCGAAGGGCAGGCCCCACACCACCGCATCCGCGCCCTTCACATCCTTGGTGAAGCGGCGGCGCATGAAGGAGAGGGCGCCGGCATAGGTGGGATCGCCGGCGGCGCCGAGGTTTTGGCGCGCGGTGAAGGCGTGGTCGATGGATTTGGACGGCATGTCCTACCGTTCCTCCCGCGTGTGCCACAGGCGCACGATGTAGATCGTTGACCTGCGGATTTCGTAGCGCATCTCATAATTGCCGACGAGGATGCGGCGAACCTCGCGTGGCTCGAACTCTTCCAACTTTTCGCCGATGCGCGGATGTTCGAGCAGCCGCGACGGGGCCGCCGTGAGTGACCGCACGATTTGCGCAGCGGCGCGAGGGTTGAGCGGCGCGAGGAAACTATGAAGCCGCGTCAGGTCGGAAAGCGCGTCACCGGTCCACTCCACCCTGATCATTTGGGTGGAATGCTGGGTGGCGGGAGCGGGTTGTCGGTATCGAGACTATCCGCCCATGCCTGAACCGCCTCGTGTGGGATCACGCGACCGGCATCCACATCCGCCAGCCCTTCTAGGGTCAGTCGCCTTCGCTCTTCTTCCTGCTCGATCCAGGCGGTCAGTGCCTGCTTGACGATCCATCCGCGCGAGCGCTCCAGGCGCGAGGCGACTTGATCGACCCTTTCGGCAAGCTCCAGCGGCACATGTGCAGTGAGAACCTTGGTTTCCATGGGGATGCCTCATTTAATCGCTTCCAATCATAGCGATTAGAAACGATTGGGTCGAGCCGCATGCGCAACAAAAAAGCGGGCTCGAAGGCCCGCTTTTCCGATCCGGAAAGTCCCAAGCCTTAGCGCTTGGAGAACTGGAACGAACGGCGGGCCTTGGCGCGGCCGTACTTCTTGCGCTCCACCACGCGGCTGTCGCGGGTGAGGAAACCGCCCTTCTTGAGGACCGCACGCAGCTCCGGCTCGTAATAGGTGAGCGCCTTGGAGATGCCGTGGCGCACAGCGCCCGCCTGGCCCGACAGGCCGCCGCCGACGACCGTCGCGACGACGTCGTACTGGCCGTTGCGGTTGGCCGCCACGATCGGCTGCTGCAGGATCATCTGCAGGACGGGGCGCGCGAAATAGGCGTTGAAGTCCTTGTTGTTGACCGTGATCTTGCCGGAGCCCGGCTTCACCCACACACGGGCGATCGCGTTCTTGCGCTTGCCGGTGGCGTAGGCGCGGCCCTGTGCGTCGAGCTTCTGCACGTGCACGGGAGCTTCGGCCTCGGGCGCGACCGCCTGCGTCGCCTCGCCCAGCTCCTGGAGGGAATTGATTTCAGCCATGTGCCTGGACCCTTACGTTCTTCTTGCTCATCGCCGCGACATCGAGCTTTTCCGGCTGCTGGGCGACGTGAGGATGGTCGGTTCCCGCGTAGACGCGCAGGTTCTTCATCTGGCGGCGTCCGAGCGGTCCGCGCGGGATCATGCGCTCGACGGCCTTCTCAACCACGCGCTCGGGGAAACGGCCCTCGAGGATGTCGCGCGCCGTGCGCTCCTTGATGCCGCCCGGGTGGCCGGTGTGCCAGTAGTATTTCTTGTTCTGGTATTTCCTGCCGGTGAAGACCACCTTGTCGGCATTGATGATGATGACGTTGTCGCCGTCATCGACATGCGGGGTGAAGGTGGGCTTGTGCTTGCCGCGCAGGCGGTTGGCTACGATGGTGGCGAGGCGGCCGACGACAAGCCCTTCGGCGTCGATCAGTACCCACTTCTTCTCCACCTCCGCAGGCTTCTGCGAGAAGGTTTTCATGGTCGTCCTGTCTTATCTTGAACCCTGCCCGAGGGCGGGGCGTTTCTTGTTGCTTGAACCGATGGCCCGACAAGGACCCTCGATAAATCACGGCAATGCCACGATCCGCGGGCTTATAGGAGGGGGGATGAAGCAAGTCAAGCGCAATTGGGGCGGGTTTGGCGATAAAAATCAATATAAAACAATAAGATAGGAAAAAGGTAATATATTACCCCATCTTTCGGTGCCTGGGAGGCAGGGAATAGGTGCCGGTGGCGTGGGCGACGAGGGCGCGGTCGGGCCCGGCGGTGATCGCCACTTCGAACACCATCAGCGTCTTGCCGAGCTTGAGGATGCGGCATTTCCCGTCGATGTCGCCTGCCTCGGCCTTGCGCATGAAATTGATGTTGAGGTTGGTGGTGACCGCCAGCGCTTCGCGGCCGATATGCGACAGCGCGCAGACATAGCCGCCGATATCGGCGAGCGTAAAGAGCGCCGGGCCCGAGACTGTGTTCCCAGGCCTCAGGTGCCCCTCGCCGGCTGCAAGCCGCACGGTGCAGCCGCCGGGGCTGACGGCGACGGCGCTGTACTCGGTATGGTCCTCATTGAGCTGCGGATAGACCTCCGCCAGATAGGCGTTGACCTCTTCGACGCTCATCACCGGGGCGAGGCCCGCCGGGGCACTTGCGTCCATATCGGCTCCTCCATTGCGGCGCTTGACCTTTGCGTCAACGGAAGGCGACGATGGCCTTTTCCCGGCTGATCTGCAAGCCGTGCTGTGTTAGGTGAGGACAAGGTCCATCCGAGAGGAGACGAGCCATGGCTGAGGCAGTTGCGACCGTCCGGGGCGAGACGCGGAGCCTTGTCGGCGGCGTGCGCACCGGCGGCATCCTGACGCTGACGCTCGACAACCCGCCGGCGAACGTGCTGTCCATATCCATGATGGAGGCGCTGAAGGCCGCGCTCGACGCGGCGCGGGACGAGGCGGCGGTGCGGGTGATCGTGCTGGCGCATGAGGGCAAGGTGTTCTCGGCCGGCCATGACCTGAAAGAGATGACGGCGCACCGCAAGGACGCCGACCGGGGAAGGGCCTTCTTCGCCGAGACCATGGCGCTCTGCGCCTCCCTCATGCAGGCGATCGTGCGCCATCCCAAACCGGTGATCGCCGCTGTCGACGGCGTGGCGACGGCCGCCGGCTGCCAGCTCGTCGCTTCGTGCGACCTGGCGGTGGCGACGGGGAATGCCCGCTTCGCCACGCCCGGCGTCAATATCGGCCTGTTCTGCTCGACGCCCATGGTGGCGCTGTCGCGCAACGTCCCGCGCAAGCAGGCGATGGAGATGCTTCTGACGGGCGAGATGATCGACGCCGACACCGCGCTCTCCTACGGCCTCGTCAACCGCGTGGTGGCGCCGGACGCGTTGAATCGCGGTGTGATGAACCTGGCCGAAGCCGTTGCGTCCAAATCGCCTTTGACGCTGAAGATCGGCAAGGAGGCCTTTTACCGGCAGGCGGAAATGGGCCTGGCCGAGGCCTATGAATATACGGCGCGCGTCATGGTGGAGAACATGATGGCGCGCGACGCGGAGGAGGGCATCGGCGCCTTCATCGAAAAGCGCAAGCCGGAATGGAGGGGCGAGTGATGGAACCGCGCATCTCGATCATCACCCTCGGCGTCGACGATCTCGACCGCGCGGTCCGCTTCTACGAGGATATGGGCCTGGAGCGCAACGAGCGCATCACCGAGGGCGTCGCCTTCTTCCAGATGGGCGGCATCATCCTGGCGCTGTGGCCGCGCGACGAACTTGCCGAGGACGCCGGCATCAGGGAGAGAACGAGGGGCTTCTCCGGCGTCGCGCTCGCCTACAACACGCGCTCGGAAGCCGAGGTGGGGCTCATGATCGAGCGGGCGGAGAAGGCCGGAGGCAGCGTCGTCAAGCCCGCAAAGCGCGCCTTCTTTGGCGGGATGCAGGGCTATTTCGAGGACACCGAGGGCAATCTGTGGGAGGTTGCCCATAACCCGGACTTTCCAATCGACGAGGAAGGCCGTATTACGCTCCCCGAATGAACCACGATACCTACGACAATGCCTATATCGCCGGCATCCTGAACTCCGTGAAGTCGATCGCCATCCTCGGCGCTTCGGCCAACGACGTGCGGCCGAGCTTCTTCGTCACGAAGTATCTGATCGACAAGGGCTACCAGGTGTACCCGATCAATCCCGGCCAGGCCGGCAAGGAGATCGCCGGCGCCATGACCTACGCCTCGCTTGCCGATCTTCCCGGGCCGGTCGACATGGTGGATATCTTCCGTGCGTCCAGCGCCGTGCCGGGCGTCGCCGAGGAGATCCTGGCCATGGACCCGCTGCCCAAGGTGGTGTGGATGCAACTCACCGTGCGCGACGACGCCTCAGCAGTGCGGCTGGAGGAAAAGGGCATCAAGGTCGTCATGAACCGTTGCCCGAAGATCGAATACGGCCGCCTGTCGGGCGAGATCGGCTGGAACGGCGTCAACAGCCGCGTGATTTCCTCGAAGAAGCCGGTGATGCGGCAGGGTTTTCAGAGCTTCGGCATCCGCCAGAGGTGATTGCCGTTTGCCGTGGTCGGCCGGGTGTCGCGCGAACTTTCGTCCGTCCACCCGAAATCGGACAAATCTTCTTTGCCCTCGCTCCTCCGGCTTTGTAAGGATGGCGCCGACGAGAACGGAGGAAACCCATGAACGAGCGCACGCCCGGTTTCAACACCCTTGCCATCCACGCCGGCGCCCAGCCCGACCCCGCGACCGGCGCGCGCGCCACGCCGATCTATCAGACGACGTCCTATGTCTTCGACGACGTCGACCATGCGGCTTCGCTGTTCGGGCTGAAGGCCTTCGGCAATATCTATACCCGCATCATGAACCCGACCCAGGCGGTTCTGGAGGAGCGGATCGCCGCGCTCGAGGGGGGAACCGCGGCGGTGGCGACCGCCTCGGGCCATGGGGCCCAGCTTCTCGTCTTCCACACGCTGATGCAGCCGGGAGCCAACTTCATCGCCGCCAGGAAGCTTTATGGCGGTTCGATCAACCAGTTCGGCCACGCCTTCAAGAACTTCAACTGGGAAGTGCGCTGGGCCGACCCGGACGACATCGCAGCCTTCGAGAACCAGATCGACGAGAACACCCGCGCCATCTTCGTGGAAAGCCTCGCCAATCCGGGCGGCACCTTCGTGGACCTCGAAAGAATAGCCGAGGTGGCGCGCCGGCACGGGCTGCCCTTCATCGTCGACAACACCATGGCCTCGCCCTATCTTCTGCGCCCCATCGAACACGGCGCCGACGTCGTCGTGCACTCGCTGACGAAGTTCATGGGCGGGCACGGCAATTCCGTCGGCGGTGCGCTGGTCGATTGCGGCACCTTCGACTGGTCGAAATCCGGCAACTACCCGATGCTCTCGGAGCCGAGGCCCGAATATGGCGGCATGGTGCTGCACGAGACCTTCGGCAACTTCGCCTTCGCCATTGCCGCGCGGGTGCTCGGCTTGCGCGATTTCGGCCCCGCCATTTCTCCCTTCAACGCCTTCCTCATCCTCACCGGCATCGAGACGCTGCCGCTCAGGATGCAGCGTCATTCCGACAACGCGCTCAAGGTGGCGACATGGCTCGGGGAACAGCCGCAGGTGGCCTGGGTGTCTTATCCCGGCCTGCCGGGCGATGCCAACCATGAGCTCATGCGCAAATATTCGCCTAAGGGCGCGGGCGCCGTCTTCACCTTCGGGCTGAAGGGCGGCTTCGATGCCGGCGTGAAGGTGGTGGAGGGCGTGGAGCTGTTCTCGCATCTGGCCAATATCGGCGACACGAAGTCCCTCATCATCCATCCGGCCTCGACAACGCACCGGCAGCTCACCGACGAGCAGAAGGTGGCCGCCGGCGCCGGGCCGGACGTTATCCGCCTCTCGATCGGCATCGAGGACGTGGACGACATCATCGCCGACCTGGAGCAGGCGCTGGCCAAGGTGTAATACCGGCTGCCTTTGTTGACTGCTGGTGGCGCGTCGGGTGCAGATTCATTGGCGCTTTCCCCGCAATCCTCGCTTTCCACAAGGGGTGCGCCATTGCGCCGCACCTTTGCGCGACGTAAGCTCAGACCAACTCAGGAGCCCGACAGTCCGCCCGGACAGCGGAACCAACTGAAGGGATTTTCTGAGGCCGTGCTGGCCCGGTCGGGCGACGGGTTTCGATCCGGAGTTTGGGTCCGGTGCCAGGGGTCCAGCGGAGCTGTCGCAAGCGGTTCCGGAACGCAAACGGCAGACCGATGCTGCCATGAAGGCCGGTTAGTCCTTCGATGGTGCGCCTCTTGGAAGCCTTCGCGGGTGGAGAAGGGGTGGCCCGGCAGGGCGGACGCGAGCGCGCAAGCGCGAGCAATGCACCACCGGGAACCGTCAATCAGGGTCTGGAACGCGCCAGTCTTTCGGACGGTCGGACCGGGTGCCTGAATTGGACAGGGAGGCACTGGGAGGAATCCCAGTGCTTTCCTTGCGTTTGGGGGGACCCGCGCTCGTCATCCCGGAAGCCGGCTTGAGCGGAGCGAAAGTCGGTTGTCCGGGACCCACTCCGTGACTTTCCCACATTCCGGCCCGCTTCGCCGGAGCTTCAGCGAGGCGAGAATGGGTCCCGGACAGCCTCCGCTAACGCTCCGGCTTCCGGGGATGACGCGCGTGGCTGGCGCGCTCACCATCGGCACACCAACCGCTCCAGCCCGTGGAAATGATAGGTGTCACGATACAGCGGCGTCTCGGCCAGCGCGATCTCCGGCAACCGCTCGAACAACACTTTCAGCGCCACCTGAAGCTCCAGCCGGGCCAGCGGCGCGCCGATGCAGAAGTGGATGCCGGCGCCAAAGGAGACGTTCTTCTGATCCGCACGGCCGGGAAGGAAGGCACGCGGGCGGTCGAAGGCCTGAGGATCGCTGTTGGCCGCACCCAGCATGAGGCCCACCTCTTCGCCGGGCTCCAGCCACACGCCATCGGCGACCTCCACCCGCTCGTAGGCATAACGGGTGAACATGTGCAGCGGCGGATCGTAGCGCAGGCATTCCTCGACGGCGGCTGCCGTCTCCTCCGGTGCGCGGAAGAAGCGGCGTGGATCGCCGCCCTGGGCGAGGATGGTGGCGACGGCGTTGCCGAGCTGGTGCACCGTTGCCTCATGGCCGGCATTGAGGAGCAGGATGGTCGAGGAGACGAGCTCGTCTTCCGACAGCCTGTCGTCGCTTTCATGCGCTGAAATGAGGAGGGAGAGGAGATCGTCGCCGGGTTCGCTCCGCCGCTTCGCCGCATAGGAGCGGATGAAACCGCCGAATTCGCGCGCCGCCTCGTTGGCGCTCTCCTCCACGGCCTGGCCTCGGCCGTGCATGTACATGGCGACCATGCGGTGCGACCAGTCGAGGAGCTGGCTTCCCATCTCCACCGGAACGCCCAGCATCTCGGCGATGATGGTGATGGGCACCGGCGTGGCAAAGGCGGGGATCAGGTCCGCCTCGCCGTCCGCCGAAAAGCCGTCGACGAGTTCGTGGCACAGCGCCTCGACGCGCGGGCGCAGCCGCTCCACCTGGCGCGAGACGAAGGCGCGGTTGACGAGCGTTCTGAGCCGCGTGTGCGCCGGCGGCTCCAGCTCCAGCATGGAATGCGCCTCGACCGCCGCGAACTCCCGCAGATGCGGCTCGCCATAGAGCGTCGTGCCCGCCGGCACCTGCCGGCCGAGCCGGCGGTTGCGCAGCGCGCCGTTCACCTCCTCGTAGCCCGCCAGGCACCACATGCCGTAATCCTCCCAGAAGAAGACGCGGGCGTTTTCGTGCAGGTGGGCGTAGGCCGCGTAGGGGTTCTGCACGAAGGCGGGACTGTGCGGGTCGAGCCGCAGGCGGCGGCTTTGCCGGTCGAGGGAGAGGGGCCGGTCGAGGGAGAGGGGCCGGTCGAGGGAGAGGGGAGGGGATTCGGCGGTGTTCATAGGCTCTGTCTTAGCCCTCTTTCGCGACGGCGCAACCGGTGCGCGGGGCTTATGGAGCACGGCAATTCAATCGCGGCCTTGCGCAGGCGGGAGCGGGCATCCTATATCGGCGTAAAGAGAACGAATCTGCCTCGCGCCCGGCAGGCCGGCGCTTCCAAGGAATAAGGTATCCCTCCATGCCAAATCCCATCGAGACCGCGATGAACCTTGTGCCGATGGTCGTCGAGCAGACGAACCGCGGCGAGCGCGCCTATGACATCTTCTCGCGCCTCTTGAAGGAACGCATCATCTTCATCACGGGGCCGATCGAGGACAGCGTGGCTGCGCTGGTGTGCGCGCAGCTCCTCTTCCTCGAGGCGGAGAACGCGAAGAAGGAGATCGCGCTCTACATCAACTCGCCAGGCGGCGTGGTGACGAGCGGCATGGCCATCTATGACACGATGCAGTTCATCCAGCCGCCGGTCTCCACCCTGTGCTTCGGCCAGGCGGCCTCCATGGGATCGCTGCTCCTGTGCGCCGGCGCCAAGGACATGCGCTTTGCAACGCCGAACGCCCGCATCATGGTGCACCAGCCTTCCGGCGGCTTCCAGGGACAGGCTTCCGATATCGAGCGCCACGCCCAGGATATCATCAAGCTGAAGCGGCGGCTCAACGAGGTCTATGTCACGCACACGGGCCAGGACTACGAGACGATCGAGAAAACGCTCGACCGCGACCACTTCATGAACTCGGACGAGGCCAAGGAGTTCGGTCTCATCGACAGGGTGATCACGAATCGCGAACTGATCGAGGCCCCAAAGATCTCGTAAGAGGGCGGGGACGGGGAACGGGCGGCGAAAATAGCTGGGTGCTGCGTCATTTCCGTCACAATTTCCTGTTCCCTCGATGCTGGCAACCGCCTACGTTAAGCCTATGTTGAAGTTCGATACCCTAGTCTTTGCTGGGGATTGTTGCCGCGCTTTCCGATTTGTGGTTCGTTCGGAAAACGACAATGGGGCGAAGCTGCGGGGGGTCAGACCCTTTCTTCGCCCTCCGGCAGACGACCTCGTGAAGGGGCGCCGGTGGTACTGAAAGGACGTGAGAGATGAGCAAGATCAGCAACAGCGGCGGTGATTCCAAGAACACGCTGTACTGCTCGTTCTGCGGCAAGAGCCAGCACGAGGTGCGCAAGCTGATCGCCGGGCCGACCGTCTTCATCTGCGATGAATGCGTCGAGCTTTGCATGGACATCATCCGCGAGGAGAACAAATCCTCGATGGTGAAGTCGCGTGAGGGCGTGCCGACCCCGCAGGAGATCCTGAAGGTTCTCGACGACTATGTGATCGGCCAGAGCTACGCAAAGCGCGTGCTCTCGGTGGCCGTGCACAACCACTATAAGCGGCTTGCCCATGCCGGCAAGAATCCCGACGTGGAGCTGGCGAAGTCCAACATCCTTCTGATCGGCCCCACCGGCTGCGGCAAGACGCTGCTGGCGCAGACGCTGGCGCGCATCATCGATGTGCCCTTCACCATGGCCGACGCGACGACGCTGACCGAGGCGGGCTACGTGGGCGAGGATGTGGAGAACATCATCCTCAAGCTCCTGCAGTCGGCCGACTACAACGTCGAGCGCGCTCAGCGCGGCATCGTCTATATCGACGAGATCGACAAGATTTCGCGCAAGTCCGACAACCCGTCCATCACCCGCGACGTGTCGGGCGAGGGCGTGCAGCAGGCGCTCCTGAAGATCATGGAAGGCACGGTCGCCTCCGTGCCGCCCCAGGGCGGGCGCAAGCACCCGCAGCAGGAGTTCCTGCAGGTCGACACCTCGTCGATCCTGTTCATCTGCGGCGGCGCCTTCGCCGGGCTCGAAAAGATCATCTCCGACCGCGGCCGCAAGACCTCCATCGGCTTTGCCGCCAACGTCTCTTCGCCCGAGGACCGCCGTGCCGGCGAGCTCCTGCGCCAGGTGGAGCCGGAGGACCTGTTGAAGTTCGGTCTCATTCCGGAGTTCGTGGGCCGCGTGCCGGTGCTGGCGACGCTGGAGGACCTCGACGAGGAAGCCCTGGTGCAGATCCTCAGCGAGCCGAAGAACGCCTTGGTGAAGCAGTATCAGCGGCTGTTCGAGATGGAGAACGTGGAACTCACCTTCCACGAGAACGCGCTTCTGGCGATCGCCAAACGCGCGATCGAACGCAAGACCGGCGCGCGCGGCCTGCGCTCCATCATGGAATCGATCCTGCTCGACACAATGTTCGAGTTGCCGGCGCTGGAGGGCGTCCAGGAGGTCGTGATCTCCGACGAGGTGGTCAACGGCAATGCACGCCCCCTCTACATCTATGCCGAGCGCGAGAAGGAAAAAGGCAGCGTCAGCGCGTGAGGAAAGCTGGCCGTCGGGACGGGGTAGCAAGGCACGGCCGGAGGGCCGATATCCCGCTTTCGCCGCCCAGGCCCGAAGGCCGGCGCAACGCCCTTGATCTTAGTGCCGCGCGCCTCCACTTAATGGACATATGGTGGCGGGTTTCGTCCCCCGGGTCGGCGTTGCGTATGGCAAGCCCCACGGGCGGACGGTATCCTTCGAAAGCAAGGCCCGCGGCTGGCTCTTGAGAGCGGCTGCGGCTGACAAAGGCTGAAAGATGACAAATACCCCCAAGACTCCTGGCACCCCGAAGACTTCCGGTGAAACGCTCTTCCCGGTGCTGCCCCTGCGCGACATCGTTGTGTTCCCGCACATGATCGTGCCGCTCTTCGTGGGGCGCGAGAAGTCGATCAAGGCGCTGGAAGAGGTGATGGGCGCCGAGAAGCAGGTTCTGCTGGCGACCCAGATGAATGCCGCCGACGACGATCCCGACCCGAGCGGCATCTATGACATCGGCACCCTTGCCAATGTTCTGCAACTCCTGAAGCTGCCCGACGGCACGGTCAAGGTATTGGTCGAGGGCGCTGCGCGTGCGCGCATTTCCGGCTTCACGGAGCGCGAGGATTTCCACGAGGCGCGTGCGGAGCTTCTGCAAACGCCGGAGGAAGACGAGGTCGAGATCGAGGCGCTGGCCCGTTCCGTCGTCGCCGACTTCGAGAACTATGTGAAGCTCAACAAGAAGATTTCGCCCGAGGTCGTGGGCGCGGCGAGCCAGATCGAGGACTACGCCAAGCTGGCCGACACGGTCGCTTCGCACCTGGCGATCAAGATCCCCGAAAAGCAGGAGATGCTGGCCACGCTCTCCGTGCGCGAGCGGCTTGAGAAGGCCATGGGCTTCATGGAGGCCGAGATCTCGGTCCTGCAGGTGGAGAAGCGCATCCGCAGCCGTGTGAAGCGGCAGATGGAGAAGACCCAGCGCGAGTACTACCTCAACGAGCAGATGAAGGCGATCCAGAAGGAGCTCGGCGAGGGCGAGGACGGCCGCAACGAGGTGGCCGAGCTCGAGGAGCGCATCAAGAAGACGAAGCTTTCCAAGGAAGCGCGCGAGAAGGCCGATGCGGAGCTGAAGAAGCTGCAGACCATGTCGCCCATGTCTGCCGAGGCGACGGTCGTGCGCAATTATCTCGACTGGCTGCTCTCCATTCCGTGGAAGAAGAACACCAAGGTCCGTAACGACCTGAACTTCGCCGAAGAGGTGCTCGACGCCGACCATTTCGGCCTCGAGAAGGTCAAGGAGCGCATCGTCGAATATCTGGCCGTGCAGAGCCGGCAGCGCAAGCTGAAGGGCCCGATCCTGTGCCTCGTCGGCCCTCCCGGCGTCGGCAAGACCTCGCTCGGCAAGTCGATCGCGCGGGCCACGGGCCGTGAGTTCGTGCGCATGGCGCTGGGCGGCGTGCGCGACGAGGCCGAGATCCGCGGCCACCGCCGCACCTATATCGGCTCGATGCCCGGCAAGGTCATCCAGTCGATGAAGAAGGCCAAGAAGTCCAATCCGCTCTTCCTGCTCGACGAGATCGACAAGATGGGCATGGACTTCCGCGGCGATCCGTCCTCGGCCCTGCTCGAGGTGCTCGATCCCGAGCAGAATATGACCTTCATGGATCACTACCTCGAGGTCGAATACGACCTGTCGAGCGTCATGTTCGTGACGACGGCGAACACGCTGAACATCCCGCCGGCCCTGATGGACCGGATGGAGATCATCCGTATCGCCGGCTACACGGAGGACGAGAAGGTCGAGATCGCCAAGCGGCATCTGCTGCCCAAGGCCGTGCGCGAGCACGCGCTGAAGGAGAAGGAGTTCTCCGTCACCGACGGCGCGCTGCAGGAGATCATCCGCACCTACACGCGGGAAGCCGGCGTGCGTAACCTGGAGCGTGAGCTGATGAAGCTGGCGCGCAAGGCGGTGACCGAGATCCTGAAGTCCGGCAAAGAGACGGTCAAGGTGACGGAGAAGAACCTTGCCGACTATCTCGGCGTGCCGCGCTTCCGCTTCGGCCAGGCCGAGGGCGAGGACCAGACGGGCGTCGTCACGGGTCTCGCCTGGACCGAGGTCGGCGGCGAGCTCTTGACGATCGAAGGCGTCATGATGCCCGGCAAGGGCAAGATGACGGTGACCGGCAACCTGCGCGACGTGATGAAGGAATCGATCTCGGCGGCGGCATCCTATGTCCGCTCGAGGGCCATCGATTTCGGCATCGAGCCGCCGCTCTTCGAGAAGAAGGACATCCACGTGCACGTGCCGGAAGGCGCGACGCCGAAGGACGGTCCGTCGGCCGGTGTCGCCATGGTGACGGCGATCGTCTCCGTCATGACGGGCATCCCCGTGCGCAAGGACATCGCCATGACCGGCGAGATCACCCTGCGGGGCCGGGTGCTGCCCATCGGCGGCCTGAAGGAGAAGCTGCTCGCAGCTCTTCGCGGCGGCCTGAAGAAGGTGCTGATCCCGGAAGAGAACGCCAAGGACCTGGCGGAGATCCCGGAGAACGTGAAGAGCGGCCTGGAGATCGTGCCGGTCAGCCGCGTCGGCGAAGTGCTGGAGCACGCGCTGGTGAAGAAGCCCGAGCCGATCGAATGGGTCGAGCCAGTCGCCGCCCAGAACGTGGAAGTGGCCGACAAGGCTGGGAGCCAGACGGTCGCCCACTGAGTCGCGTAAGCGCGCGACAAGCCCCAAGAAGCGAAGGCCGGCCCGATTGGGCCGGCTTTTTGCTGAAAAAGCGCGGAAAACCGGGGATTTTCCACTTCTCCGGCTCATTTCCCGCTTGGTCGGTTCTTCACTTCTTCATAAACTGCCGACCTTGCCGGTTGAGTCTCTCTCCGGCCATTATGAAGAAGGGGTTTGTTGTTTATGAACAAGAACGAACTGGTTTCCGCCGTTGCCGATCAGGCCGGTATCTCCAAAGGTGATGCCCAGTCGGCAGTCGATGCGGTTTTCTCCGTCATCACGAGCGAGCTGAAGAAGGGCGGCGACGTTCGGCTTGTGGGTTTTGGCAATTTCGGCGTTTCGCGGCGCGAGGCCTCCACGGGCCGCAACCCGCAGACCGGCGCCCCCGTCCAGATTCCGGCCCGCAACGTGCCGAAATTCTCCGCAGGCAAGGGCCTGAAGGACGCGATCAACTGATCGCCGCCGACAAGGCTGTTTCTTGTCACATGACAAAGGCCGGGCTCGCCCGGCCTTTTCTGCTTTAGGCGACGGCATCCCGGCGCGCCACCACAGACGCTTGCAGAAACTTCAAGGGATAGGGTGGTGGGCGATGAGAGACTCGAACTCCCGACATCTTCGGTGTAAACGAAGCGCTCTACCAGCTGAGCTAATCGCCCGTGCGTGAGGCGCCGGCGGCTGGCGGGCCGACCCCTCAAGCCCGTCCGTTTAGGCGGTTCGCCGCCTGATCGCAAGAAGAAATCGCCCGCCGACCGGTCTTTGCTCCAGCCGTGCGAATTCAGCCAGCAAAGGGCCTTGAGCCTGCTTGACAGGCACCCGCGAAGCGCCTAAGTGACCGCCCAGACGCCGCGCAACGGCGACGTCGCAAGCGCGGGTGTAGCTCAGCTGGTTAGAGTGCCGGCCTGTCACGCCGGAGGTCGCGGGTTCGAGCCCCGTCACTCGCGCCATTTCTCAAACATCGCCATATATTTTGAGCAATTCCAGGAAAAGTGGAAAGCGTTTTCCGTCCGGAATTGCGACAAAACAACATGTTAGACCAGTTCATCGATTCCATGAACGATGAAATGGCCTAACGGCCGATCGAGGCGCCGAAGTTGAGCTTCGTCGTTTTGGCCGCTGTCAGCCGCACTACGCGAGGATTCTCCGTCGTCAGGCGGTAGCCTGTGGGCAGCGTGCGCGCATCGAGCTTCATGATGAAGGCCGAGCCGATGCGCCCTGCCTCCTCGTTTGCGCAGGCGACGTGGAAGCGGCCGTGAGCATCCGTCGTGATGAGCCAGCCGCTGACGGTGGCAAGCCGCACGCCCGGCAGTCCCGGCTCTCCCGCATCCTGGTAGCCGTTGCCGTTCTGGTCGTCGAAGACGGTTCCTATGACGTCGCTGCAGCCGAAAGGCTGCGCTGCCGCGCTCGACGTTGTGAGAACGAGGATGGGTAGCGCCAAGGAGAGCATCGATCGTTACTCCTTACTGACCGACAATCGTGCCCCCACACAGGTGGAAGCGTCTAGCCTAGCCGATATAGGTGATCAATTGGTTTCCACGTCCTGCCGGCCATGATTCCCCGTCGACAACCCTGCGGGCAACGCCGGTTGCGGCGCTGTGGGGCGCCTTTATAATGGCAGGCTCACTGGTTGGGGGGTACTATGCTTAAGCTGTTCGTTCTCGTCGCGGCGGGTCTGTTTTTCTCCTCCGCGGGTACCTTGCCCGCGTCCGCGCAGCAGGCCGATCTTCCCGGCGCGGCCGACCATGCGCTTGTCGGCCGCTATGACGGCTCCGCAATCGATTTCTTTGAGACCAAGGCCTATGAGGAACTGCGTTTGCCCTTCAAGGCGCTGGAGAGCGGCGAATGGCAGAGAGAGCTTGCCGGAAAGCTCACCTCGATCCGCTACAAGGGCCCCGGCGACCGCTCCATCCTGGAGGTCATGCGCAACTATGAGACGGCCCTGAAGGCGAACGGCTTTGAGATCGTCTTTTTCTGCCGCGGCCGGGACGAGTGTTCGCCCAAGCAGTCCGTCTCGGCATTCTGGGATGCCGCACGTGGCGGCATCGGCATGCCGACGACATGGGACACCACCATCTACCTCTTGGCCGAGCGCAACGATGCGGATGGCCTGGTGACGGTCGGCATGCTCGGCGTCGAGACACAGGCGCGAGGCGACATCCCCTTGACGCCGCACGTCGCCGTCACGGTGGTGGAGAGCCAGCCGATGGAGACCGACCGGATCACGCTGGTCGAGGCGAGCGCCATGGAAGAGGCGCTCGCTAAGGACGGGAAGATCGCCATCTACGGCATCTATTTCGATTTCGACAAGGCAGACATCAAGCCGGAATCCCAACCGCAGATCGACCAGTTGGGAGAACTCTTGAAGACGAACCAGGATTTGCAGGCGATCATTGTCGGGCACACGGACGGGCAGGGGGCGTTCGACTACAACCTGTCCCTGTCGCAACAGCGGGCGCAGGCCGTGGTGGACGCGCTCGTCGCCTCGTATGGGATCGCGCCGGGGCGCCTGATACCGGCCGGCGCCGGCATGCTCTCGCCGGTCGCCTCGAACAGGACCGAGGAAGGCCGCGCCAAGAACCGGCGCGTGGAGATCGTCGAGCGCTACACGGGCGGTTAGGGGAGGCGTTCGCCCTACGCGGGCTGCTTCCGCGCATCCGCAAGCGCCGGCGCGAGGTCGCCGGCCGGGCATATCTCGACCTCGCCCAGTTCCAGCCACGAGGCCATTTCCTCAAGCGCCTGCCATAGTTCGCGGCCCGTCTCGGGCGGAGCGTTCGGTTCCCCGTGGGCCGCCTGCACCCGCAGCACCCCTTGCTGGCGGTCGGCCTTGAGGTCGACGCGGGCGACGATCTCCTCGCCCAAAAGGAAGGGGAAGACGTAATAGCCGTAGACCCGCTTTTCCGCCGGCGTGTAGATCTCGATCCGGTAGCGGAAATCGAACAGGCGCTCGGCCCGCGACCGCTCCCACACCAGCGGATCGAAAGGAGCGAGCAGGGCGCGCGCCCGCACCTTGCGCGGCAGGCGCGCCTCGCGGTGCATATAGGCCTGCCGCGTCCAACCCTTGACGTCGACCGGGATGAGTGTGCCGGCCTCAACGAGGTCTTCGATGCGCGGGTAGGTGTCGGCCGGCGGCAGGCGGAAATAGTCGCGCAGGTCGCTTGCCGTGGCGACGCCCAGCGCGCGGGCGGCGATCTCGATAAGGGCGCGCTGCGCGTCTTCCGGGGCGGGCGTCGGCGTGGCCAGGACGGCCGCAGGCAGAACCCGCTCGGGCAGATCGTAGAGCCGTTCGAAGCTGGGCTTGCGCGAGTGGGTGGTGATGCGGCCGGCCCAGAACAGCCATTCAAGGGCATGCTTGACCTCGCTCCACCCCCACCAGCCGCTGGTGCCCGTGTGCCCGTCGATATCGGAGGCGGTGAGCGGCCCGCGCGCCGTCACATCGGCCAGAACCTGGTCGACGAAATCGCGCCGCTCGCGCCCAAACTGGGCGAGCCGGCCGTAAATGCCCTGGCCCGCTTCCGCCCGCGCCATGCGCCAGCGCAAGAGCGGCTGCGTTTCCACAGGCAGGAGCGAGGCTTCGTGCGCCCAGTATTCGAAGAGGGCGCGCGGCCGGCGCGAGGAGGCCCGCTCGAGAATTCCGGTAGGGTAGGGCCCGAGTCGCGAGAAGAGCGGCATGTAGTGGGCGCGCGTGACGACGTTGACCGAGTCGATCTGAAAGAGGCCCGTGTGCCCGAGCACACGCGCCATGTGCCGCCGCTCGACCGCTCCGCCCGGCGGCCGGTCGCTGAAGCCCTGTGCCGCAAGGGCAATTCGCCGCACCTGCTTTTGCGTCAGCTTTTCTCTCGCCGCCATGCGCTTCCCGTCCCCGTGATTTTCGTGCAAAGCTAATGGCTTGCGGCGCGGCAGGCCACCCGTTTTGCCGCGTCGCGGCAAACGCTCCTGACAAAAAGTGCTGCTTTTGGGGGCGGCAACGGTTCAAGTGGGGCTCGAATGCACCTAAATCCGTCTGTGTCGCTGGCGTCGCGGGGTGGGCAGGCGGCTAGGGGCTTTGCCGGTGAAGGGCATCTGACGCCCCATTTTCGCCAAGGTTTGACTTGCGTCCCCTGACCGCCTGCGCTAACCCTCGCCGCGTTGCAACATGGGCTTTGCCGCGCTGCGGGTCGGTCATGCCGGCGGCTGTGCAACACGCCCCAGTACGGAGCCTCGCATCACGCGGGCAACGGAAAGTCGGACAATGAACGGTCTCTTGAGTTCATATCTACCCATCGTCATCTTCCTGGCCGTGGCGCTAGGCATCTGCGCGGCGCTGATCATCGCGCCCTTCCTGATCGCCTACCGCAACCCGGATCCGGAGAAGCTGTCGGCCTACGAGTGCGGCTTCAACGCTTTCGACGATGCGCGCATGAAGTTCGACGTGCGCTTTTATCTGGTCTCCATCCTCTTCATCATCTTCGATCTCGAGGTGGCATTCCTGTTTCCCTGGGCGGTCTCCTTCGGCGCCATCGGCTGGCTTGGTTTCTGGTCGATGATGGTGTTCCTGGGCGTGCTGACCATCGGCTTTATCTATGAGTGGAAGAAGGGAGCGCTGGAATGGGATTGAACGACACGCTCGTCGCGCCGAACCCTCGGGGCATCATCGATCCTAGGACAGGCAATCCGGTTGGAGAGAATGACGCCTTCTTCGGCGACGTCAACCAAGAGCTTTCCGACAAGGGCTTTCTCGTCACCTCGTCGGAGGCGCTGATCACCTGGGCGCGCACCGGCTCGCTCATGTGGATGACCTTCGGGCTTGCCTGCTGCGCGGTGGAGATGATGCACGTCTCCATGCCGCGCTACGACGCGGAGCGATTCGGGATCGCGCCTCGCGCCTCGCCGCGCCAGTCCGACGTGATGATCGTCGCCGGCACCTTGACCAACAAGATGGCGCCGGCGCTCAGGAAGGTCTACGACCAGATGCCGGAGCCGCGCTACGTCATCTCCATGGGCTCCTGCGCAAACGGCGGCGGCTATTATCACTATTCCTATTCGGTGGTGCGCGGCTGCGACCGCATCGTGCCGGTCGACATCTATGTGCCGGGCTGCCCGCCGACCGCCGAGGCGCTGCTCTACGGCATTCTTCTGTTGCAGAAGAAGATCCGCCGCACCGGCACCATCGAGCGGTAGGAGGGCCAAATGAGCGAAGCCCTGAAGGACCTTGCGGCCTACATCACCGAGAAGCTCGACGCGCAGATCCAGGACGCCATGGTCGCCTATGGCGAACTCACCCTGTTCGTGGAGGCGGGCGACATCATCGATGTCCTGAATTTCCTGAAGACGGACGTCCAGTGCCAGTTCTTCGCCTTCATCGACATCTCCGGCGTCGACTACCCGGCGCGCGAGAAGCGCTTCGAGATCGTCTATCACTTGCTTTCGCCGCGCCAGAACCAGCGCATCCGTGTGAAGGTGTCGACGGACGAGGACACGCCGGTGCCCTCGGTGGTCGAGGTGTTTCCGGCCGCCGACTGGTACGAGCGCGAGATCTACGACCTTTACGGCGTTCTCTTCACCGATCACCCGGACCTGCGCCGCATCCTCACCGACTATGGCTTCGAGGGGCATCCGCTCAGGAAGGACTTCCCGCTGACCGGCTTCGTGCAGGTGCGTTACGACGGCGATGCCAAGCGCGTGATCTACGAGCCCGTCGACCTGCGCCAGGAGTTCCGCAACTTCGATTTCCTGTCGCCGTGGGAAGGGACGGACTACGTCCTGCCAGGGGACGAGAAGGCGAAACAGTGATCAAGCTGGTTAGGAAGGTGTCGCGTGCCTGAGACCTCGGTCCGCAACTTCAACATCAACTTCGGCCCGCAACATCCGGCTGCGCATGGCGTCTTGCGTCTTGTGCTGGAGCTGGATGGCGAGGTGGTCGAGCGTGTCGATCCGCATATCGGGCTCTTGCACCGCGGCACCGAGAAGCTGATCGAGCACAAGACCTACCTGCAGGCCGTGCCTTATTTCGACCGGCTCGACTATGTGGCGCCGATGAACCAGGAGCACGCCTTCGCGCTTGCCGTGGAGCGGCTTTTGGGCATCGACGTGCCGATCCGCGGGCAGTTGATCCGCGTGCTCTACTCCGAGATCGGCCGCATCCTGAACCACCTTCTGAACGTCACCACGCAGGCCATGGACGTCGGCGCGCTCACGCCTCCTCTGTGGGGGTTCGAGGAGCGCGAGAAGCTGATGGTGTTCTACGAGCGCGCCTCCGGCTCGCGCATGCACGCGGCCTATTTCCGCCCCGGCGGCGTGCACCAGGACTTGCCGGAAAAGCTGGTGGAAGACATCGGCAAGTGGATCGATCCGTTCCTGAAGACGGTCGCCGACCTCGACGAGCTTCTGACCAACAACCGCATCTTCAAGCAGCGCAATGTCGATATCGGCGTCGTCAGCCTCGAAGATGCGTGGGCGTGGGGTTTCTCCGGCGTCATGGTGCGCGGTTCGGGCGCTGCCTGGGACCTGCGCAAGAGCCAGCCCTACGAGTGCTATCCCGAGATGGAGTTCGACATCCCGGTGGGCAAGAACGGCGACAATTACGACCGCTATCTCCTGCGCATGGAGGAGATGCGCCAGTCGGCCCGCATCATGCGGCAATGCGTGGAGCGGCTGCTTGGCACAGAGCGCGCCGGGCCGGTGTCGAACGAGGACGGCAAGGTCGTGCCGCCCAAGCGCGGCGCCATGAAGCGCTCCATGGAAGCCCTCATCCACCACTTCAAGCTCTACACGGAAGGCTATCACGTGCCGGCCGGCGAGGTGTATGCGGCGGTGGAGGCTCCCAAGGGCGAGTTCGGCGTCTATCTGGTCTCCGACGGCACCAACATGCCCTATCGCTGCAAGCTCAGGGCGCCCGGTTTCGCCCACCTCCAGGCGATGGACTTCATGTGTCGCGGCCACCTTCTTGCCGATATCGCCGCCGTGCTCGGCTCCCTCGACATCGTGTTTGGTGAGGTAGACAGATAATGTCAGTGCGCCGTCTCGCAGACGAAGCCGTCCAACCGCAGGGCTTCGCCTTTACCAGGGCGAACGAGGCCTGGGCGAAGCAGACGATCAAGAAGTATCCGAAGGGGCGTGAGCACTCGGCGGTGATCCCGCTGCTGATGCGCGCCCAGGAGCAGGACGGCTGGGTTACGCGGGCGGCGGTCGAATATGTCGCCCGGATGCTCGACATGCCCTTGATCCGTGTCCTGGAGGTGGCGACCTTCTATACCCAGTTCCAGCTGGCGCCGGTCGGCACGCGGGCGCATGTGCAGGTGTGCGGTACCACGCCCTGCATGCTGAGGGGTGCGGGCGAGCTGATCGAGACCTGCAAGAAGAAGATCCACCCCGAGCCCTTGCACACGAATGAGGCAGGCACGCTTTCCTGGGAAGAGGTGGAGTGCCAGGGCGCCTGCGTGAACGCGCCCATGATCATGATCTTCAAGGACACCTACGAGGACCTGACGCCGGAGCGGCTGGAGGAGATCATCGACGCCTTCGAGGCGGGCAAAGGGGATACCGTCACGCCGGGACCGCAGGTCGACCGCTTCACCTCGGCGCCGGCCTCCGGCTTCACCAGCCTCACCGACGAGAGCGCGATCATCAAGTTCCCGCAGCGGGGCCGGCGGGGGACGAAGCGGCAGAACCCCGGCCCGGAGACGGCGCATCTGCCGCCGTCGCGCGCCGCCAAGCCGCAGACCGAGGCCTGGGAGACTTCGGCCGCCGTCGAATCGCCGTCGCCCGTGAAGGTGCGGGGCAAAGACGAGAAGGCGACGAGCGTTAAGGCGCCAAAGCCCGATGCGGTTCAAGCCAACCATGTGGCCGAGGAGGTGGAGCTTTCCTCGCGCACCCGCCGCCACAGCGAGCAACGGAAGACCGAGGCGCCGGCGCTGCGCTCGCCGGCGCTGAGGAAGGCGAAGGCCGCGGGCGGGACCGAGCCCGGGCCCGAATCGCCGCCGAAGCGCGCTGCCGACGAAAAGAACAGGCCGCAAGGCATCCGCCGCCCCGCCAAGCCCGACGACCTGAAGATGATCTCCGGCGTGGGGCCGAAGATCGAAGGAATTCTCAACGATCTCGGCATCTACACCTACGAACAGGTCGCCGCGTGGAAGAAGGCCGAGCGCGCGTGGGTGGACGGTTATCTGCGCTTCAAGGGCCGCATCGAGCGCGAGGACTGGGTGAAGCAGGCCAAGGCGCTGGCCAAGGGCGGTGTCGCCGAATATGAGCGCGTCTTCGGCAAGAAGCCGCGGTGAGGAGAGTGTGATGCTTCAAGACAAGGACCGCATCTTCACCAATATCTACGGCCACTTCGACCGCTCGTTGAAGGGCGCCCAGGCGCGCGGCCACTGGGACGGCACCAAGGCCCTCCTAGAGAAGGGCCGCGACTGGATCGTCAACGAGATGAAGGCCTCCGGCCTGCGCGGACGCGGCGGCGCCGGCTTCCCGACCGGGCTCAAATGGTCCTTCATGCCGAAGGAAGAGGGCGACCGGCCGCATTATCTCGTCGTCAACGCCGACGAATCCGAGCCCGGCACCTGCAAGGACCGCGACATCATGCGCCATGACCCGCACACGCTGGTCGAGGGTTGCCTGGTCGCCGGCTTCGCCATGGGCGCGCATACGGCCTATATCTACGTGCGCGGCGAGTTCATCCGCGAGCGCGAGGCCCTGCAGACGGCGATCGACGAGGCTTACGAGGCGGGCCTCCTCGGCAAGAACAACAAGAACGGCTGGGACTTCGACATCATCGTCCATCACGGCGCCGGCGCCTATATCTGCGGCGAGGAGACGGCGCTCCTGGAAAGCCTGGAGGGCAAGAAGGGGCAGCCGCGCCTGAAGCCGCCTTTCCCGGCCAATGTCGGTCTCTATGGCTGCCCGACCACCGTCAACAACGTCGAATCCATCGCCGTGGCACCGACCATCCTGCGCCGCGGGGCGGCATGGTTCTCCTCCTTCGGACGCGACAACAACAAGGGCACGAAGCTCTTCTGCATCTCCGGGCACGTCGAGAACCCGTGCACGGTGGAAGAGGAGATGTCGATCCCCTTCCGCGAGCTGATCGAGCGCCATTGCGGCGGCGTGCGCGGCGGCTGGGACAATCTGCTGGCCGTCATCCCCGGCGGCTCCTCTGTGCCGCTGGTGCCGGCCAACCAGATCATCGACGCGCCGATGGACTTCGATTCGCTGCGCGACCTGAAGTCCGGCCTCGGCACGGCGGCCGTCATCGTCATGGACAAGTCCACCGATATCGTGAAGGCCATCGCCCGGCTCGCCTATTTCTACAAGCACGAGAGCTGCGGCCAGTGCACGCCGTGCCGCGAGGGCACGGGCTGGATGTGGCGCGTCATGGAGCGGCTGGTGCGCGGCGAGGCGAAGAAGCACGAGATCGACATGCTGCTCGATGTGACGAAGCAGGTGGAAGGCCACACGATCTGCGCGCTTGGGGATGCCGCCGCCTGGCCGATCCAGGGCCTGATCAGGCATTTCCGCCCGGAGATCGAGCGGCGCATAGACGAATTCACCCGCAATGCCCACCGCGCCGAGCCGGCGCTGGTGGCGGCGGAGTAGGAAAAGATTTTGCTTGAAAGAGCAAACAGTTAGCGGACGGCGATAATGGCGAAGTTGAAAGTCGACGGCACGGAGATCGAGGTTCCCGATTACTACACGCTGCTGCAGGCCGCCGAGGAGGCGGGCGCCGAGATCCCGCGCTTCTGCTTCCATGAGCGGCTGTCGGTCGCCGGCAACTGCCGCATGTGCCTGATCGAGGTGAAGGGCGGGCCGCCCAAGCCGGCCGCCTCCTGCGCGATGGGCGTGCGCGACCTACGCCCCGGCCCCAACGGGGAGGCGCCGGAGATCTTCACCAACACGCCGATGGTGAAGAAGGCACGCGAGGGCGTGATGGAGTTCCTGCTCATCAACCACCCGCTCGACTGCCCGATCTGCGACCAGGGCGGCGAGTGCGACCTGCAGGACCAGGCAATGGCCTTCGGTGTCGATTCCTCGCGCTACCACGAGAACAAGCGTGCGGTGGAAGACAAGTATATCGGCCCGCTGGTCAAGACGATCATGACGCGCTGCATCCACTGCACGCGCTGCGTCCGCTTCACCACGGAGGTCGCCGGCATCTCCGAGCTCGGCGCCACGGGCCGCGGCGAGGACATGGAGATCACCACCTATCTCGAACAGGCGATGACGTCGGAGCTTCAGGGCAATGTCATCGACCTGTGCCCGGTGGGCGCGCTGACCTCGAAGCCCTATGCCTTCCAGGCGCGGCCCTGGGAGCTTTCCAAGACCCAGTCCATCGACGTGATGGACGCCGTCGGCTCGGCCATCCGCGTCGATGCGCGCGGCCGCGAGGTCATGCGCATCCTGCCGCTTAACAATGACGCGGTGAACGAGGAGTGGATCTCCGACAAGACCCGCTTCGTCTGGGACGGTCTGCGCACGCAGCGCCTCGACCGGCCCTATGTGCGCAAGGGCAAGCGCCTCGAGCCCGCCACCTGGAGCGAGGCCTTCGAGGCCGTTGCCAGGGCGGTCGGCAAGGCCGCGCCGGAGAAGATCGGCGCCATCGCCGGCGATCTGGCGGGCGTCGAGGAGATGTACGCGCTGAAGAAGCTCGTGCAGTCGCTGGGCTCGTCCAACCACGACTGCCGCCAGGACGGCGCAGCGCTCGATCCGGCGCTCGGCCGCGCCGGCTACATCTTCAACCCGACCATCGAGGGCATCGAGGAGGCCGATGCGCTCCTGATCGTCGGCGCCAACCCGCGCTTCGAGGCGGCGGTCCTGAACGCCCGTATCCGCAAGCGCTGGCGCATGGGCGCCTTCCCGATCGGCGTGATCGGCGAAGGCGGCGACCTGCGCTACGACTATGAGCACCTTGGCGCCGGACCCGAGACGCTGGCCGAGCTTGCCGGCGGCAAGGGCAAATTCCTGTCGGTTCTGAAGAAAGCCAAGCGCCCGATGATCATCGTCGGCCAGGGCGCGCTCGCCCGCTCGGATGGTCGCGCCGTGCTCGGCCAGGCGGCGAAGCTCGCCGAGGCCGTGGGCGCGGTCAAGGCCGACTGGAACGGCTTTGCCGTGCTGCACACGGCGGCTGCCCGCGTCGGCGGGCTCGATGTCGGCTTCGTGCCGGGCGAGGGCGGCAAGGACGTCGCCGGCATGATGGGCGCCATGGACGTGCTTTTCCTCCTGGGCGCCGACGAGATCGATATGGGACAAATCGGCGACGCCTTCACCGTTTATATCGGCACCCACGGCGACGCCGGCGCGCACCGCGCCGACGTCATCCTGCCGGGCGCCACCTATGCGGAGAAGTCGGCCACCTACGTGAACACGGAAGGCCGCGTGCAAATGACCAACCGCGCCGGCTTCGCGCCGGGCGATGCGAAGGAGGATTGGGCCATTCTGCGGGCGCTGTCGGACGTGCTCGGCCACAAGCTGCCCTTCGATTCGCTGGCCGCGCTGCGCGCCAGGCTCTATGAGGAGCATCCGCATATGGCGGCAATCGACGGTATCGAGGCCGGCAGGCCGGCCGAGGTCGCCGCCCTTGCCAAGCTGGGTGGCCGGCTTACGAAGGCACCGTTCGCCTCTGCGGTGAAGGACTTCTACCTGACCAACCCCATCGCGCGCTCTTCGGCCGTCATGGCCGAGTGCTCCGCGCTTGCGCGCGGCGAACTGAAACAGGCGGCCGAGTAGAGACGAGACCATGGAAACCTTCTTCACAATCTATGTGCTTCCGGGTCTCGTGATCCTCCTGCAGTCGGTCGTCCTGATCGTCGCGCTGCTGATCTTCGTGGCCTACATTCTCTACGCGGACCGCAAGATATGGGCCGCAGTGCAGCTTCGCCGCGGCCCGAACGTGGTCGGCCCCTGGGGCCTCTTCCAGGCCTTCGCGGATCTGTTCAAATTCGTCTTCAAGGAGCCGGTCATCCCGTCCGGCGCCAACAAGGGCGTCTTCCTCCTGGCGCCGGTGGTGGCTGCCGTGTTGGCGATTGCCGCATGGGCGGTGATCCCGATCAACGAGGGCTGGGCGATCGCCGACATCAATGTCGGTATCCTCTTCGTCTTCGCCATCGCCTCGCTGGAGGTCTACGGCGTCATCATGGGCGGCTGGGCCTCGAACTCGAAATACCCGTTCCTGGGCGCCCTGCGCTCGGCCGCGCAGATGGTTTCCTACGAGGTCTCCATCGGCTTCGTCATCGTCACCGTGCTTTTGGCCGTCGGCTCGCTCAACCTCACGGACATCGTCCTGTCTCAGCGTGACGGGATCGGCACCATGGTGGGCCTGCCGAACACCTTCCTGGACTGGCACTGGCTGGCGCTGTTCCCGATGTTCATCGTCTTCTTCATCTCGGCGCTGGCCGAGACGAACCGCCCGCCTTTCGACCTTGTGGAGGCCGAATCCGAGCTCGTCGCCGGCCACATGATCGAGTACTCCTCGACACCGTTCCTGCTGTTCTTCCTCGGCGAATATGTCGCCATCGTCCTGATGTGCGCGCTCACCACCATCCTCTTCCTCGGCGGATGGCTGCCGCCCTTCGACTTCGCACCGTTCACCTGGGTGCCGGGCGTCTTCTGGTTCGTGCTCAAGGTGGCGATGGTTTTCTTCATGTTCGCCCTCGTAAAATCCTTCGTGCCGCGTTACCGCTACGACCAGCTCATGCGGCTCGGCTGGAAGGTGTTCCTGCCGATCTCGCTCTTCATGGTGGCGGCGACGGCGGCGTTCCTCAAATTCACGGGCCTGGCATGAGACGCTTCATGACGGTCCAGTCCACCCTTGCCGGAGAATGACGATGTCACTTCTCACTCAAGCCGCAAAAAGCCTCCTGTTGAAGGAATTCGTCGGCGCCGTCATCCTGTCGATGCGCCAGTTCTTCGCGCCGAAATACACGATCAATTATCCGCACGAGAAGGGGCCGATCTCCCCGCGCTTCCGCGGCGAGCACGCGTTGCGCCGCTACCCCAACGGCGAGGAGCGCTGCATTGCCTGCAAGCTGTGCGAGGCCATCTGCCCGGCGCAGGCGATCACCATCGAGGCGGGCCCGCGCCGCAACGACGGCACGCGGCGCGCCGTGCGCTACGACATCGACATGGTGAAGTGCATCTACTGCGGCTTCTGCCAGGAGGCATGCCCTGTCGACGCCATCGTCGAGGGGCCGAATTTCGAGTTCGCGACGGAGACGCGCGAGGAACTCTACTACGACAAGGAGAAGCTCCTGGCCAACGGCGACCGGTGGGAGCGCGAACTGGCGCGCAACATCGCGTTGGACGCGCCGTACCGGTGAGGGGTCGAAGAGTGGACGAGGGCGGGGCGCTCGTCTAGAGCAATTCCAGGAAAAGTGGGAACCGGTTTTCCGTCCGGAATTGCAACAAACAACGAGTTAGACCAGTTCATCGATTCCATGAAACGATGAACTCGTCTAAGAGCAAACGGCTTGTCGGCAACCCGGCGGGCGAAAACCAGCCGGGGCGGCAGTCTCGGCCAAGGCAAATATCGAGGGAATCGATGCTGACAGGACTCGGGGCGATATTCTTCTACCTGTTCGCCTTCATCGCGGTCGCGGCGGCCTTCATGGTCATTTCCGCGCGCAACCCCGTTCACTCGGTTCTCTACCTGATCGTCACCTTCTTCAACGCGGCGGCGCTCTTCCTGCTGACGGGCGCCGAGTTCCTGGCGATGATCATGCTCATCGTCTATGTCGGCGCGGTCGCCGTGCTCTTCCTGTTCGTCGTCATGATGCTCGACGTCGATTTCGCGGAATTGAAGCAGGGCGCCCTGCAATACGCGCCTATCGGCGCCACGGTGGGCATCATCCTCGCCGTCGAACTGGTGGTGGTGCTCGGCGGCTACGTCTTCACGCCGGAGATCGCGGCCGAGATCGCCAAGCCGGCCCCGGCAATCGCCGAGCGGCAGAACACGGCGGCCTTGGGCGACATTCTCTACACGGACTACATCTTCTTCTTCCAGATCGCCGGCCTCGTGCTTCTGGTCGCCATGATCGGCGCCATCGTCTTGACGCTGCGTCACAAGGAGAATGTGAAGCGCCAGAGCATTCCCGCCCAGGTCGCGCGGGATCCGGCGACGGCCATCGAAATCCGCAACGTGGAAACGGGCGAAGGGATCTGACGATGGAAGTCGGCATCGCGCACTATCTGACGGTTTCGGCCATCCTGTTCACGCTCGGCGTGTTCGGCATCTTCCTGAACCGCAAGAACGTCATCATCATCCTGATGTCCGTCGAGCTCATCCTGCTTGCCGTCAACCTCAACTTCATCGCCTTCTCGGCGGTGCTGGGGGATCTGGTCGGCCAGGTCTTCGCGCTCTTCGTTCTCACAGTCGCCGCGGCCGAGGCCGCGATCGGCCTTGCCATCTTGGTGGTCTTCTTCCGTAACCGCGGCTCCATCGCGGTGGAAGATATCAACATGATGAAGGGCTGAAGAGGGGACCTTCATGTATCAAGCGATCGTTTTCCTTCCGCTTGCGGGCTTCCTGATTGCTGGGCTCTTCGGCCGCTCGATCGGCGCCAAGGGGGCGGAATATATCACTTCCGGCCTCTTGGTGATCTCCGCGCTCCTTTCCTGGATCGCCTTCTTCACCTTCGCCCTTGGCGATGGCGAGGCTTTCACCGTTCCCATGCTGCGCTTCATCTCCTCGGGCGCGCTCGACGTCGACTGGGCGCTGAGGATCGATACGCTGACGGTGGTGATGCTGGTCGTCGTCAACACGGTCTCCTCGCTGGTGCACATCTATTCCATCGGCTACATGCACCACGACCCGCACCGGCCGCGTTTCTTCGCCTATCTGTCGCTTTTCACCTTCGCCATGCTGGCGCTGGTGACGGCGGACAATTTGGTGCAGATGTTCTTCGGCTGGGAGGGCGTCGGTCTCGCCTCCTATCTCCTGATCGGCTTCTGGTACAAGAAGCCCTCGGCCAACGCCGCGGCAATAAAGGCCTTCATCGTCAACCGTGTCGGCGACTTCGGCTTCGCGCTCGGCATCTTCGGCGTCTTCGTGCTGTTCGGCTCGATCAATCTCGACACCATCTTCGCCAACGCCGCCACCTTCCTGCCCGCCGAGGGCGAGGCCGGCGAGCCGGTGCTCAATTTCCTCGGCTACGCACTCACCAACCAGGCCGCGTTGACCGTCGTCTGCCTGCTTCTGTTCCTTGGCGCCATGGGCAAGTCCGCGCAGGTGCCGCTGCACACCTGGCTGCCCGACGCCATGGAGGGTCCGACGCCCGTCTCCGCCCTCATCCATGCCGCAACCATGGTGACGGCCGGCGTCTTCATGGTGGCCAGGCTTTCGCCGCTTTTCGAATTGTCCTCGACGGCGCTCGCGGTGGTGACGGCGGTTGGCGCCTTCACCGCCTTCTTCGCCGCCACCGTCGGCCTGGTGCAGAACGACATCAAGCGCGTCATCGCCTATTCCACCTGCTCGCAGCTCGGCTACATGTTCGTGGCGCTCGGCACCGGCTTCTATAGCGCCGCCATCTTCCACCTGTTCACCCACGCCTTCTTCAAGGCGCTTCTGTTCCTGGGCGCCGGCTCCGTCATTCACGCCGTTTCCGACGAGCAGGACATGCGCAAGATGGGTGGGCTGCGCAGGCTGATCCCGCAGACCTACTGGATGATGATCGCCGGCACGCTGGCGCTGACGGGCGTCGGCATCCCCGGCACCATCATCGGTACTGCCGGCTTCTTCTCCAAGGACGCCATCATCGAGGGCTCCTTCGTTGCGCACAACGCGGTGGCGCCCATCGCTTTCGGGCTTCTGGTCGTCGCCGCGATCTTCACCAGCTTCTATTCCTGGCGTCTCATTTTCATGACCTTCCACGGCAAGCCGCGCGCTTCCGCCGACGTCATGCACCACGTGCATGAATCGCCCCTGGTCATGCTGGTGCCGCTGTTCCTGCTGGCCGCCGGCGCGGTCTTCGCCGGCGTCGTCTTCGAAGGCTTCTTCGTCGGCGACGAATACGACCACTTCTGGAAAGGCGCGCTCTTCACGCTGCCCGGGAATGAGATCCTGGAGGAGTTCCACCACGTGCCGCTGTGGGTGAAGCTGTCGCCGTTCGCCGCCATGCTGCTCGGCCTCTTCGTCGCCTGGCAGTTCTACATCCGCTCGCCGGGAAGCCCCAAGGAGCTCGCCAAGCGGCAGCGCGTGCTCTACGCCTTCCTGCTCAACAAGTGGTACTTCGACGAGATCTACGACTTCCTCTTCGTGAACCCGGCGAAGCGCCTCGGCACCTTCCTGTGGAAGAGGGGCGACGGCTGGCTGATCGACGGCTTCGGCCCCGACGGCATCTCCGCCCGCGTCATCGACGTCACCAACCGCGTGGTCAAGATGCAGACCGGGTACCTATACCACTATGCCTTTGCGATGCTGATCGGCGTCGCCGCCCTCGTGACCTGGATGATGCTCGGGAGTTCCTTCTAAATGACCGACTGGCCTATTCTTTCCACGGTCACCTTCCTGCCGCTCGTCGGCGCCTTCCTCATCCTGATGATCCGGGATGACGGGGCGGGCGCGCGCCGCAACATCCGCAACGTTGCGCTGCTGACGACCGTCTTCACCTTCATCCTGTCGCTGTTCGTGTGGATCGGCTTCGATCCCTCGGTGCCGGGCTTCCAGATGGTGGAGAAGCGGGAGTGGCTGGATGCCGGCATCTCCTACCACATGGGCGTCGACGGCATCTCGGTGCTCTTCGTCATTCTGACGACCTTCCTGATGCCGTTCTGCATCCTGGCGAGCTGGGAATCGATCGATACCCGCGTCAAGGAATACATGATCGCGTTTCTGATCCTGGAAACGCTGATGATCGGCGTTTTCTGCGCCCTCGACATCGTCTTGTTCTACGTCTTCTTCGAGGGCGGCCTCATCCCGATGTTCATCATCATCGGCGTGTGGGGCGGCAAGCGCCGCGTCTATGCGAGCTTCAAGTTCTTCCTCTACACGCTTCTGGGCTCGGTGCTCATGCTGCTCGCCATCATGGCCATGTTCTGGCAGTCGGGCACGAGCGACATCCCGACGCTGCTCACCCACGTCTTCCCGGCCAATATGCAGTATTGGCTATGGGTCGCCTTCTTCGCCTCCTTTGCGGTGAAGATGCCCATGTGGCCGGTGCACACGTGGCTGCCGGACGCCCATGTGGAAGCGCCGACGGCGGGCTCGGTCATCCTGGCCGGCATTCTCCTGAAGATGGGCGGCTATGGCTTCCTGCGCTTCTCGGTGCCCATGTTTCCCGTCGCCTCCATGGACCTTGCGCCCTTCATCTTCGCGCTCTCCATCATCGCCATCATCTACACCTCGCTGGTGGCGATGATGCAGGCCGACATGAAGAAGCTGATCGCCTATTCCTCCGTTGCCCATATGGGCTTCGTCACCATGGGCATCTTCGCGCTCAATCAGCAGGGCGTGCAGGGTGCCATCTTCCAGATGATCAGCCATGGCCTGGTCTCCGGGGCGCTGTTCCTGTGCGTCGGCGTCATCTACGACCGCATGCACACGCGCGAGATCGCCGCCTATGGCGGGCTCGTCAACAACATGCCGAAATACGCGGTCGCCTTCATGGTCTTCACCATGGCCAATGTGGGGCTGCCGGGCACCAGCGGCTTTGTCGGCGAGTTCCTCACCCTGCTTGCGGCTTTCCAGGTCAACACCTGGGTCGCCTTCTTCGCCACCACCGGCGTCGTCCTGTCGGCGGCCTATGCGCTGTGGCTCTATCGCCGCGTCATCTTCGGCGCGCTGACCAAGGAGAGTCTGAAGGGCCTTGCCGACCTGTCGCTGCGTGAAAAGACGATCCTTTATCCTCTCGTTGCCCTCGTCATCTTCTTCGGCGTCTATCCGGCGCCGCTGCTCGATGCCACGGCGACATCGGTGGAAGCGCTGCTCAACCAGGTGAGCGTGTCCTTCGACATGGCCCAGTCCGGCGCTGCATCCAATTGAACGGGAACACCTCGCATGACGTTTGATCTGACCTCGAGCCTGATCCTTTCCGTTCCCGAACTGGCGCTGGCGCTGGGCGCCATGGCGCTCCTGATGGTCGGCGTCTTCTCCGGCGAGCGGGCAAATACCACCGTCACCGGCCTTTCCGTCGCGCTGCTGCTGGCGGCGATCGCCTGGATCATCGTCTTCCCGGCCTATGGCGAGGCCTTCGAGGGCGCCTTCGTCAACGATCCCTTCGCCCGCTTCATGAAGCTCCTGACGCTGGTGGGAGCGGCGGTGACGCTCATCATGTCCGTGGGCTTCGCCAAAGCCGAGAAGTTCGACAAGTTCGAATACCCGGTCCTCATCATGCTCTCCACGCTGGGCATGATGCTGATGATCTCGGCCAACGATATGCTCTCGCTCTATCTCGGGCTGGAACTGCAGTCGCTGGCTCTCTACGTCGTCGCTGCCATCAACCGCGACAGCGTGCGGGCGACGGAGGCGGGGCTGAAATATTTCGTCCTTGGCGCGCTCTCCTCCGGCATGCTGCTCTACGGCATCACGCTGATCTACGGCTTCACGGGCAACACCGGCTTCGAGGCGATCGCTGCGGCCCTTTCGGGCGGCGAGCGCCAGCTCGGGCTGGTCTTCGGCCTCGTCTTCGTGCTGGCGGGTCTTGCCTTCAAGATCTCGGCGGTGCCCTTCCACATGTGGACGCCGGACGTCTATGAGGGCGCCCCCACGCCCGTCACCGCCTTCTTCGCCGCCGCCCCCAAGATGGCGGCCATGGCGCTTCTCGTGCGCGTGGTGATGGGCGCCTTCGAGCCGATCGCCTTCGACTGGCAGCAGATCATCGTCTTCATCTCCATCGCCTCGATGCTGCTTGGCGCCTTCGCCGCCATCGGCCAGCGCAACATCAAGCGGCTGATGGCCTATTCCTCGATCGGCCATATGGGCTACGCGCTGGTGGGCCTTTCGGCGAACTCGCCGGAGGGCGTGCGCGGCGTCGTCATCTACATGCTGATCTATCTGGCGATGACGCTCGGCACCTTCGCCTTCATCCTGGCCATGCGGCGCAACGAGACCAATGTCGAGCAGATCGACGATCTGGCGGGTCTTTCGGCCACCAACCCGATGATGGCCACCATCATGACCATCCTCATGTTCTCGCTGGCCGGCATCCCGCCGCTCGCCGGTTTCTGGGCCAAGTGGTACGTGTTCCTGGCCGCCATCAATGCCGAGCTCTACTGGCTCGCCGTCATCGGCGTGCTGGCTTCGGTGGTGGGCGCCTACTATTACCTGCGCATCATCAAGGTGATGTGGTTCGACGAGCCCGTCGGCGCCTTCCAGCCGATGGCGGGCGAACTGCGCTTCGTGCTCGGGCTCTCCGGCGCCTTCGTGCTGTTCTACGTGTTTTTCGGCGGCCCCGTCGGGCGTCTGGCGGAAGCCGCGGCGTTGACGTTCTTCTGATCGATGTTCGCGCTCGCGCCTTCGGCCCTTGCTGCCGGCTATCGGCTGGAAGCGCATGAAAGCGTCGGTTCCACCAATGCGCTGGCGCTCGAACGGGCGCGCGAGGGCGAGCAGAACAAGCTCTGGGTCGTAGCGACACAGCAGACGGGCGGCCGCGGCAGGCGAGGGCGCCCGTGGGCGACGCCGCCGGGAAACCTCGCCGCCACCCTCATGATCACCGAAGCGCGGGACGCGGCAACCGCCGCCACCCTCGGCTTCGTTGCCGGGCTGGCGCTGGGCGATGCGCTTGCCGCCGTGGTGCCCACCGCGAAGGTGAACCTCGGTGTGGACGGTGGACACGCCGGCCGCGACCGCTTCGAGCTGAAATGGCCGAACGACGTTCTGGCGGACGGGGCGAAGCTGGCGGGGATTCTCCTGGAGTCCTCGATGATCGAAGGCGATCGCCTGGCGCTGGCCATCGGCATCGGCGTCAACGTGGTCTCATACCCCGAGGACGTTCCCTATCCCGCGACATCGCTTTTGAGGCTCGGTGCCAGGGCGGATGCGGGAGAATTATTCCTGGCGCTTTCCGATGCCTGGGTCGACAATATGCGCCTGTGGAACGGCGGGCGTGGCCTGGCGGCTATCCGCGAGCGGTGGCTGAAGCGCGCTGCGGGCCTCGGCGGCGCGGTCTCCGTGCGCGTCGACGGGCGGGTCGTGCGGGGTATCTTCGAAACAATCGACGAAGCATGCCGGTTCGTTATCCGCGAGGACGACGGTTCGCGCCTGCGGATCGCCGCCGGCGATGTCCATTTCGGCGCGGTGGCGTCAGCGCGCGCGTAACGAAAGAACAAGGAAGTAGACGTGGCATCGGAAAAAGCAGAACTGGTGTTTTGCCCGCTCGGCGGGGTTGGCGAAATCGGCATGAATTTCGCGCTCTACGGCTATGGCCCGCGCCAGAAGCGCACGTGGATCATCGTCGATTGCGGCGTCACCTTTCCGGGGCCGGATCTGCCGGGCGTCGACCTCGTTTTACCCGATATCCGCTTCATCGAAGGTGAGGTGGAGAACCTTGCCGGTATCGTCATCACCCATGCCCACGAGGACCACTACGGTGCGCTTCTCGATCTCTGGCCGCGCCTCAAGGTCGATGTGTATATGACGCCGTTCACCGCCGGCCTGCTGGAGGCCAAGCGCGCCGGTGAGCAGAACGCGCCGGACATCCCCGTGACGATCTTCAAGGCCGGCGAGACCTTTACCGTCGGCCCCTTTTCCATCGAGGCGGTCGAGGTCACCCATTCCATTCCCGAGCCCGTGTCGCTCGCCATCACCAGCCCCGCGGGCACCGTCATTCACACCGGCGACTGGAAGCTCGACCCCGCGCCCGCGCTCGGGCCCAAGACGGACGAAGCCCGCTTCCGCGCGCTCGGCAAGGCCGGCGTCCTGGCGCTCATCTGCGATTCCACCAACGCCATGCGCGAGGGTGAATCCCCGTCCGAGGAGGCGGTGGGCGAGGGGATCAGGGAGGTGATCGAGAAGGCGAGCGGCCGTGTCGCCGTCACCACCTTCTCCTCCAATGTCGGGCGCATCCGCTCCGTCGCCGAGGCCGCGCGGGACACCGGACGGCAGGTGCTCGTGCTCGGCCGCTCGCTGCAGCGCGTTATCGAGGTGGCGGACGAGCTCGGCTACCTCGAAGGCCTGCCGCCGTTCCTTCCTGAAGAGGATTTCGGCTATATCCCGCGCGAGAACGCCGTTATCCTGTGCACAGGAAGCCAGGGCGAGCCGCGCGCCGCGCTTGCCAAGCTGGCGCGTGACGAGATGCGCAACGTGGCGCTGTCGCCGGGCGACACGGTGGTCTTTTCCTCGCGCACCATCCCCGGCAACGAGAAGGCGATCCTGGCGATCAAGAACCAGCTCATCGAGCAGGGGGTCAAGGTGATCGAGGACAAGGATGCGCTCGTCCACGTCTCCGGGCATCCGCGCCGCAGCGAGCTCAAGCAAATGTACGATTGGGTGAAGCCGCGGATCCTCGTGCCGGTCCACGGCGAGGCGGCGCATCTCGTCGCCCACGGCGCGTTGGGCGCCATGTCCGGTATCCCCGAGGTGGCGCAGGTGAGGAACGGCGACATGCTGCGGCTGGCGCCGGGTGCCGCGGAGATAATCGACCAGGTGCCCTTCGGCCGCATCTTCAAGGAAGGCAAGATTATCGGCACCGATGAGGAGGTGGGCGTCCGCGAAAGGCGCAAGCTCTCCTTCGCCGGCCATGTCGCCGTCAACGTCGTGCTCGACGATCGTTACGATCTCGCGGGCGATCCGGATCTGGTCGCCCTCGGCGTGGCGGAAGTGGATGCGCGCGGCGAGCCGCTGGAGGAGATCATGCTGGAGGCTACCGTCGGCGCCGTCTCCAGCATCCCGCGCCAGCGCCGCAAGGACCTCGACCTGGTGGCCGAATCTGTGCGCCGGGCCGTCCGCGCCGCCGCCAACGACGCCTGGGGCAAGAAGCCGATCGTGACCGTCTTCGTGACCCAGTAGAGGAGGAGGCGGGTGCTCGGCAGGCTCAACCACGTGGCGATCGCAGTGCCCGACCTGACCGCCGCCGCGGCGGTCTACCGGGATACGCTGGGCGCGCGGGTCTCCGCGCCGCAACCCTTGCCCGAGCATGGCGTGACGGTGGTCTTCATCGATCTCGGCAACACCAAGGTGGAGCTTTTGGAGCCGCTCGGCGAGAATTCTCCCATTGCCGGCTTCCTGGAAAGGAACCCGGCCGGCGGCATGCACCACATCTGCTACGAGGTGGACGACATCCTCGCCGCCCGCGACCGCCTGTTGGCGGAGGGCGCGCGCGTCCTGGGCGACGGCGAGCCGAAGATCGGCGCCCACGGCAAGCCGGTGCTGTTCCTCCACCCGAAGGATTTTTTCGGCACGCTGGTCGAACTCGAAGAGGTGTGACGGCACGCCGCGCCGCCGGCATTTTAAAATCGCCGCCCGAACGGCTATTTTCGGTCTGCTGGCAGGCCGGGCTGGAAGCGCCCGGCATCCGCGCCGTGCCCGCAACGGAGACACCCGAATGACCTGGATATCGCTCGCCGCCGTTTTCTTCATCGTCTGGTGGGTGATGCTGTTCGTCTCGCTGCCGGTCGGCCTGCGCACCCAGGACGACGAGAACAATGTCGTTCTCGGCACGACCTCGAGTGCCCCGCGCGGCCCCCATATGCTGCGGGCGGTCGTCCGCGCGACCCTTTTGACGGCAGCCGTCGTCGCAGTCTTCTACGTCGTCACGCGCGTGCTGGGCTATTCCTTCGACGATATCCCGCGCATCGTGCCGGACTTCTAAGGAGCATCGGACTTCTGGGGAGGCCAGGATTTCTGGGGAGGCCAGGACTTCTGGGGAGGGAAGCGGGCGTATGCCCCCAAAAAAAATGCAAGGCACCAGGCCTTGCAACTAAACGCGTCCGATCCGTTTCCGTTTCGTTAAACGGCGGCTGCGATTGCCCGCGCCAGGACCGTATCCTCCCAAGACTTTTGACCGCGTAATGAGATGCGGATTAAGCTTCCGCTCTCTTATTTTGTGATGGGTACATTAGACTAAGTTTCGACGCAATGTCACGAAAAATTTTGCGTTACCACAGCCCAGTTACCACTTTAGCCTTCTCGTTCGCCGGCTGGTCACGCAGAGGGCGGGGGAGGTGGGGTAAGCGCCGGGTTTTCAACCCGTCATGAAATAGCTAAGAAGCCTGACGATATCTCTGGCGGGGATGATTCCGCCCCCTCATGCTCACGGACCGGTTCATGCGACTGTCGCGCTACTTCCTGCCCATCCTGAAGGAGAATCCCCGCGAGGCGGAAATCGTCTCGCACCGGCTGATGCTGCGCGCCGGCATGATCCGCCAGCAGGCCGCCGGCAGCTTCTCCTGGCTGCCCTTGGGCAAGCGCGTCCTCGACAAGGTGTGCCGGGTCGTCCGCGAGGAGCAGGACCGTGCCGGCGCGCACGAAATCCTGATGCCCACCATCCAGTCGGCGGACCTTTGGATGGAGAGCGGCCGCTACGACGACTACGGCAAGGAGATGCTGCGCATCACCGACCGGCACGAGCGCAAGATGCTCTACGGCCCCACCAACGAAGAGATGGTGACGGACATCTTCCGCGCCTACGTGAAGTCCTACAAGGACCTGCCGCTGAACCTCTACCACATCCAGTGGAAGTTCCGAGACGAGGTGCGCCCGCGCTTCGGCGTCATGCGCTCGCGCGAGTTCCTGATGAAGGACGCCTACACCTTCGACCTGGATTTTGAAGGCGCCAAGGCGGCTTACAACCGCATGTTCGTCGCCTACCTGAGAACGTTCGCGCGCCTCGGGCTGCAGGCCATTCCCATGCGCGCGGAGACGGGCCCCATCGGCGGCGACTTGAGCCACGAATTCATCATCCTCGCCACAACGGGTGAGAGCGAGGTGTTCTGCCACAAGGACTTCCTCGGCCTTTCCGTGCCGGGGGAGAATGTGGATTTCGCCGACGACGCCGAGATCGCCGGCATCGTCTCCGAATGGACCGCGCCCTATGCGGCGACGGACGACATGCACGACGAGGCGGCCTGGGCCGACGTGCCGGAGGACAAGCGGCTTTCCGCGCGCGGCATCGAGGTGGGCCATATCTTCCACTTCGGCACCAAATATTCCAAACCCATGAAGGCCAGCGTTACGGGGCCGGACGGGCAGGAGCATTTCGTCTCCATGGGCTCCTACGGCATCGGGCCGAGCCGGCTCGCGGCCGCCATCATCGAGGCGAGCCACGACGACAACGGCATCATCTGGCCGGAAAGTGTCGCGCCCTTCGACATGGCGCTCGTCAACATGAAGGTGGGCGATACGGCGTGCGACCGCGTTTGCGAGGAACTCTATGCCGGGCTGACGGCGGCTGGCCGGGATGTGCTCTACGACGACACCGACCAGCGCGCCGGCGCCAAATTCGCCACCGCCGATCTGATCGGCCTGCCCTGGCAGATCGTCGTCGGCCCGCGCGGCGTGGCTGGCGGCGAGGTGGAAGTGAAAAACCGCGCCACCGGTGAACGCGAGGCGATGCCGGTTGCATCGGTGGCTGACAGGTTCGGCGCCAGCGCATGAGCGCGACCGCGGAAGCCAGCGTCAACGCCAACGCAGAGGCCGGGCCCTTCTCGCGGTTCGAACGTCTCGTCGCCTGGCGCTATCTGCGTTCGCGGCGCAAGGAGGCGGTGGTTTCCGTCATCGCCTCCATCTCCTTCATCGGCATCATGCTGGGCGTGGCCACCCTGATTGTCGTCATGGCGGTGATGAACGGTTTCCGCGCCGAGCTGCTCACCCGCATCCTCGGCGTCAACGGCCACCTGATCGTGCAGCCGGTCGATTTGCCGCTCGACGATTACGAAGCCGTTGCCGGGCGCATTGCTGAAGTGCCGGGCGTCAAGCTCGCCGTCCCGTTGGTGGAGGGGCAGGTGTTGGCGAGCGGGCGCAGCGGCCAGGGCACCGGCGCCCTCATCCGCGGCGTGCGCGCCGAGGACCTCACCGAGATGGACCTCGTGTCAGAGCACATCCGCCACGGCTCGCTGATCGATTTCGCCGCCGGGGAGGGGGTGGCGGTCGGCTCGCGCCTCGCCCAGACGCTGGGCATTGCGCTTGGCGATCCCATTACGCTGGTCTCGCCGGAAGGCGACGTCACGCCCTTCGGCACGACGCCGCGCGTCAAGTCCTATCCGGTGACGGCGATCTTCGAGATCGGCATGTCGGAATACGATGCCTCCCTCGTTTATATGCCCATCGAGGAAGCACAGCTCTACCTGAACGTGGAGGGCCTGGCGCGGATCATCGAAGTCTTCGTCGACGACCCCGACAACGTGGACGCGCTGCGGCCGCTGGTCGAGGAAGCGGCCCAGCGCCCGGTCTCCATCAGCGATTGGCGCCAGCGCAACCAAACCTTCTTCTCCGCGCTCGAGGTGGAGCGCAACGTCATGTTCATGATCCTGACGATGATCGTGCTGGTGGCGGCCTTGAACATCATTTCCGGCATGATCATGCTGGTGAAGGACAAGGGGCACGACATCGCCATCCTGCGCACCATGGGGGCGACCAGCGGTGCCATCATGCGCATCTTCCTGATGGCGGGGGCGGCGATCGGTGTCGCCGGCACGATCGCCGGCTTCATCCTCGGCACGTTGCTTTGCCTCAACGTGGAATCGATCCGCCTGTTCTTCTCCTGGCTGTCCGGCACGACGATTTTCGATCCGGAAGTCTATTTCCTCAGCCAACTGCCGGCCGACATGGAGACGGGCGAGACGTTTTCCGTGGTGCTGATGGCGCTATTGCTGTCCTTCCTCGCCACGCTCTTTCCCGCCTGGCGCGCCTCGCGCCTCGATCCCGTCGAAGCCCTGAGATACGAATAGTTCGAGATAGGAATAGATGGCCGACAGCGTGCTGGAACTCAAAGCAGTCGAACACCGATATGTGCAGGGGCCGAAGGAACTGACCATCCTCAGCGGCGCCGATTTCACGCTGACGCCCGGCGAGATGGTGGCGCTGGTGGCGCCGTCCGGCACGGGGAAGTCGACGCTCCTGCATATCGCCGGCCTCTTGGAGCATCCCGACGGCGGCGACGTCGTCGTCAACGGCCAGTCCTGCGCCGGCCTTTCGGACGACAGGCGCACGGCGATCCGCCGCAGCGAGATCGGCTTCGTCTACCAGTTCCACCACCTCCTGCCGGAATTTTCCGCTCGGGAAAACGTGATGATGCCGCAGCTCATCGCCGGCCTCCAACCGGCCGAAGCGATGGAACGGGCGGACCAGCTTCTCGCCTATATGAAGATCGGCGATCGCGCCACCCACCGGCCGGCCGAGCTTTCCGGCGGTGAGCAGCAGCGCGTGGCCATCGCCCGCGCCGTCGCCAACGCGCCGCTCGTTCTTCTGGCCGACGAACCGACGGGGAACCTCGATCCGACGACGGCGGGCTACGTGTTCGAGGCGCTGGAGGCGCTGGTGCGCCAGTCCGGCCTCGCCGCCCTGATCGCCACGCACAACGAAGGCCTCGCCGCCCGCATGGACCGCCGCGTGACGCTTTCGGAAGGCAAGGTGGTGGACATGCCGGCATAGAGCAATTCCAGGAAAAGTGGAAACCGGGTTTCCGTTCGGAATTGCGTAAAATCAAAAGGTTAGATCATTTCATCGTTTCCGTGAAACGGTGAAATGATCTAGGCGCCGGTGTCCGCTAGCGCATAGGCCCGAAAACCGGAATCGGCTTTCGGAAGGCACGATGCGCAGCTTCAACAATCCACAGCGTCCCGCCTCAGGCATGGATGAGGATGTTGACGAGCCTGCCGAACGGGTCGCGCACGAAAAACCGCCGCACGCCCCAGGGCTCGTCCGCCGGCCCGTATTCCACCGCAAATCCCGCCTTCCTCACGCGCTCCAGCGCCGCCTCCAGATCGTCCACCTCGATGGAAAGGTCGGGCACGGGCGTTCCCGAGCCGCCCTCGACGGCGAAGCTGACCTGGGTACGCGCCTCTTCGCGCGTACCGTAGGTGACGATCCAGCCATGATCCATGAGCACGTCGAGGCCCAGCACGTCTCCATAGAAGCGCTGCGCTGCCGCGACGTCCTCGGTGCCGATGTTGGCGACAATCCGTTTGACCTTCACCCGTTCGACCTCCGCGCCCGCGTCTTTGCCGCTCCGTGCCTGTCTTCGGGCGCCCGGTTCATCCCGAGCGTCCCGCTCCCTTATACTCCAGACCCTCCGTCCCCGGCCACGGGACGCCCTTTTTACCCGCCGTTAACGCTCCCGGCCGGCTCCGCCGCAGATATCGGCAACCTCGTTGACATGAACATAACTAGAACATATAAGGATCATATCAAGATCATTTGGCGCTTATCCACAGGAGAGTCCCATGGCCGATCTCATTCAGGATGTTGCTTCGCTGGTTGCCGTCAGCTCCTTCATCGTCGTCGTCGCCACCTGGATCGGTGCGCTGTAGATGCAGAAAGGAAAGGGCCGCGGAGGCGGCCCTTTCGGAGTGCTAAGGACCGGCCCTGGCCTCAGTCGCCTATAGCCACGCCTTCGCGCCGTGGGTCGGCGCCGCCTTCCAGTCCTTCGGGCGTGAATGCGACGCCGTGGAGGCCGGAGGTGAGGTCCGTGATGTCGACCTCGAAGCCGAGCGCTTCAAGCTCGTCGGCGAAGGTTTCGGCAGGCGTGCCGGCTTCCACGGCGTAGGTGCCGAAGCGGTTGGTCAGGTGCGGCAGGGAGATCGCCTGCTGCATGTCCATGTCCCAGTCGATGAGCGCGATGATCGCGTTGGCGACATAAGGAATGATGTTCGAGCCTCCGGGCGATCCGAGCGCAAAGGCGGGTTCTCCGTCTTCGAGGATGATCGTCGGTGCCATGGAGGAGCGTGGGCGCTTGCCCGGTTCCACCCGGTTGGCCACCGCCTCGCCGTCGCTGTCGGGCGCGAAGGAGAAGTCGGTGAGTTCGTTGTTGAGCAGGAATCCCGCCGCCATCTGCCGCGAGCCGAAGCCGTTCTCGATGGTGGTGGTGATGGAGGCGATGTTGCCGTCTTCGTCGACGATGACGAAATGCGAGGTGGACGGGCGCTCGGGCTCGAGGCCGGGAAGCCTGAGTTCGGCCTTGTCCCAGGGCGGCGAGCCGGCCTCGACCTCGTCTTCGGCAAGCGCCGTCGGCCGGCGCAGAAGTGCGGCGCGGCTCTCCAGATAGTCCTGGTTCAAAAGCCCCTTCGGCATGGAGACGAAGTCGCTGTCGGCCATGTAGAGCCCGCGGTCGGCAAAGGCGAGGCGCGTGGCATCGCCGATGATGCGCCAGCTTTCCGGGTCGTCCGGCCCGAGCGCCGCAAGGTCGAAATGCGAGACCATGCCGAGGATCTGCCCCACGGTCAGAGCGCCGGAGGAGGGCGGTCCCATGCCGCAGACCTCGTAGCCGCGATAGGGCGCGCAGACGGCCGGCCGCTCCTTCACCTCGTAGGCCGCCAGGTCTTCGAGGCTGAGGAGACCCGGATTGGTCGGGTGGTCCTGCACTGCGGCGACGATCTTCTCGGCGATCTCGCCGGTATAGAAGGCCTCGGAGCCGCCCTCCGCGATCGCCCGCAGCGTCTCCGCATATTCCGGGTTCTTGAGCTGCGTGCCCTCGGCGAGCGGTTCGCCGTCCGCGTCATAGAAATAAGCCCGCGCCGCTTCCTCCTGGTCGAGCTTGCCCCGGTCGTTGGCGATCAGCGTGTGAAGCCGCGACGAAACGGCGAAGCCCTCCTCGGCCACTTCGATGGCCGGCGTCAGGAGGTTCGCCCAGTCGAGCTTCCCATAGCGCTCGTGCACTGTCTCCATCAGCCGCACCGTACCCGGCGTTCCCACCGAGCGGCCGCCGATGACGGCGTCGAAGAAGGCGAGCGGCTCGCCCTCCTCGTCGAGGAAAAGGTCGGGCGAGGCGGCCATGGGTGCGGTCTCGCGGCCGTCGAAGGTGGTGATCTCGCCGCTTTCCCCATCGTACCAGACGAGGAACGCACCGCCGCCGAGGCCGGAGGATTGCGGCTCGACGAGGCCGAGCACGGTCTGCACGGCCACCAGCGCGTCCGCCGCGCTTCCGCCCTGCCGCAGCACCTCGAGCCCGGCCTCCGCGGCAAGCGGGTTGGCCGCCGCCACCATCTGCCGGCGCGCCGGGACGACCGTCCTTTCCTCGCTGCCGCTGGCGATCTCCGGCGCCAGCGTATCGGCTGCCTGCTGGGCCGCGGCGGGCAGGCCGAGCGCCAGCCCCACACCCAGCGCCAGCGCGCCGACGGTCAATCCCTTCTCCTGCATGTCACGCACTCCTTGCCAATGCCCCGTCCCGCCCGGCTTCTGCCGGCCCGAAGACCTCCTCGAAGGCCTGTTTCAGCGCCACGTCGAAATCGGCCAGCGCCACCGGCAACCCGAGATCGACCAGGCTGGTGATGCCGAAGCCGGGAATCCCGCAGGGCACGATGCCCGAGTAGTGCGAAAGGTCCGGCTCGATATTGACGGCGATACCGTGAAAGCTCACCCAGCGGCGCAGGCGGATGCCGATGGCGGCGATCTTGTCCTCCATCGGCGTGCCGTCCGGCAGCGGCGGCTTGTCCGGCCGCACGACCCACACGCCGACGCGGCCCGCCCGTCGCTCGCCCTTGACGTTGAAGCGGGCAAGGCTGGCGATGATCCATTCTTCGAGCGCGGTGACGAAGGCGCGCACGTCCTCGCGCCGCTGCTTCAGATCGAGCATCACATAGGCCACGCGCTGACCCGGCCCGTGATAGGTGTATTCGCCCCCGCGCCCCGCCTTATGCACCGGAAAGCGCCCCGCATCGAGCAGGTCCCCGGGTGCCGCGCTCGTGCCCGCCGTATAAAGGGGAGGGTGCTCGACCAGCCACACCATCTCGCCCGCCTGGCCGGCGCGGATGGCGTCGGCGCGCGCCTCCATGAAGGCAAGCGCCGTCTCATAAGGGGTCAGCCCGGGTTCGACGCGCCACTCCACCGGCGGGGCCGCCGCGCGCGGGTGAAAGGCCTGAGCGGGTGGTGCGGCCGTCTCATTCATCGTCTTTTCTCCATGCCGACATATGACCTCGAAAGAGCAAAAAGGTCCAGCAACGACCGGCGATGCGGCAGCGGTCATGGCAACTCACCCGTTAAGCACGAGGCTCTCAACGGGCGGCGCTATATGAGGCAGGGAGAAAAATTGGTGCGGTCGAGAAGACTCGAACTTCCACGGGTTGCCCCACAGCGACCTCAACGCTGCGCGTCTACCAATTCCGCCACGACCGCACGCAACGAAAGGCCGGTTGCCACCGGCCACGGCGCATGTAGCAAATCGCCTCCCGCGAAACAAGCCTGAGATATGCCAAATCGGCGTAAAAAGACCGTCGTCCGGTACCACCCGATTGCAAGCGGCGGCACCGCCGTTTCCGCCTCATGCGATTGTCTGTGGACGGCGTTGGGCATGCTGCTCCTTTCCCCTGGGACGCTCTTTGCGAATCTTATTGCGGCATTGCCTGCGACAGGCTTTGTATTCGCGCCGGACGCGCGCTACAGGTGCCGCATCGTGAACCGGACCGGCTTCAGGGTCAAAACCGAGGAGAGCGCCGTTGAGCGAGCCGGAAACGCAAGGGATTGATGGCACCCCGGCCGACGCGCCGGAGCGCGGCATCTATGGCGAGGACGGGGTCATCGCCGCTCCCTTCCTTGCGCATATCGGCGCCGCTATCGCCGACCGCGACACGCTGACGCTGAAGAAGGATGTCGGCACCCTGCACCAATCCGAGGTCGGCGACCTGCTCGAGGCCCTGATGCCGGAGCAGCGCCGGGCGCTGGTCCAGCTCATGGGCGAGGAGTTCGACTTCACCGCCCTGACGGAGGTCGATGAGGCGATCCGCCTCGACATCGTCGGCAGCCTGCCCAACGTCCAGATCGCCAAGGCTCTCCAGCACCTCGATTCCGACGATGCCGTCTACATCCTCGAGGACATCGAGCAGGAAGACCAGGACGAGATCCTGGCGCAGCTCCCCTTCACCGAGCGCGTGCGCCTGCGCCGCTCGCTCGGCTATCCCGAGGAGACGGCCGGCCGGCGCATGCAGACGGAGTTCGTCGCCGTCCCCCCTTTCTGGACGGTCGGTCAGACCATCGACTACATGCGCGACGAGCAGAACCTGCCGGATTCCTTCTCGCAGATATTCGTCATCGACCCGACCTTCCGCCTCGTCGGCGCCGTCGATCTCGACCGCATCCTGCGCACCCGGCGCTCGGTCAAGATCGAGGACGTGATGCGCGAGACGCGCCATGCCATCCCGGCCACCATGGACCAGGAGGAGGCGGCGAAGATCTTCGAGCAGTACGATCTCCTATCGGCCGCCGTCGTCGACGAGAACGAGCGGCTGGTCGGCGTCTTGACCATCGACGACGTGGTCGACGTCATCACGCAAGAAGCCGAGGAGGACCTGATGCGCATGGGCGGCGTCGGCGACGAGGAATTGTCGGATACCGTGCTCGCCATCTCGCGCTCGCGCGTGCCGTGGCTCATGGTCAACCTGGTCACGGCCTTGATGTCCGCCTCCGTGATCGGCCTTTTCGATGCCTCGATCGAGCAGATGGTGGCGCTCGCCGTGCTGATGCCGATCGTGGCGTCCTCGGGCGGCAATGCCGGCACGCAGACCATGACGGTGACCGTGCGCGCGCTCGCCACCCGCGACCTCGACATCTACAATTCAGGCCGCATCATCCGGCGCGAGATCCTGGTCGGCCTGTTGAACGGGGTAACCCTGGCTCTCATCGTCGGCACGGTGGCGGCCATCTGGTTTCACAACGTCCAGCTCGGCGGCATCATCGGCGCGGCGATGATCTTCAACATGCTCGCCGCTGCGGTCGCGGGCAATCTCATCCCGCTGCTTCTCAACAAGGCAGGCGCCGACCCCGCCATCTCTTCGTCCGTCTTCGTCACAATGGTGACCGACGTCTTCGGCTTCTTCGCCTTCCTCGGCCTGGCCACCTGGTGGTTCGGGCTTGTTTGATCCCGAAAAGCGGATACCGGCGGTAAATCGTAAAACTAAGCCGCCGCCGGCGCCGTGCTTGGCCGGCGCAGGAGGATCAAAAGGATCACCGCGATGTTGAGAAGGTTCCAGGCGATGCCGTTGAGGAAGGCGGCCTGGTAGGAGCCGGTGAGGTCGTAGATGAAACCCGACATCCATCCGCCCAGCGCCATGCCGGCGATCGTCGCCATGATGACGATGCCGACCCGCTGCCCCGCCTCGCGCGCCGGCAGGTACTCGCGCACGATGATGGCGTAGGAAGGCACGATGCCGCCCTGCGACAGCCCGAAGACCAGCGACACGATGTAAAGCGAGGCCAGCCCGTCCCAGGGGATATAGAGGATCAGTGCCAGGCACTGCAGCACCGAGCCGATGAGCACGGTGCGCGCGCCGCCGATATAGTCGGCGATGAAGCCGGAGGCGAGCCGGCTGACAATGCCGCCGGCCAGCATCAGCGATAGCATCTCCGCGCCGCGCGCCACGCCATAGCCGAGGTCGACGCAATAGGCGACGATGTGCACCTGCGGCATCGACATCGCCACGCAGCAGGCCACGCCGGCGACGATCAGAAGCCCCTGCAGGACGGGCGGCGAGAATGGGCTGGGCCCGGCCCGCCGGCGCAGGCCCGTGGGCATCCCGTCGCTGCCGAGCGGCGAGGCGGCGGGCGGGCGCGGGCGCAGGAGCAGCGCCAGCGGCACGATCGTCACGATGCAGAAGATGCCGATGTATAGAAACGTCACGCGCCAGCCCGTGCCGGCGAGCATGAGCTTGATGACCGTCGGCCAGACGACGCCCGCCAGATAGTTTCCGCTGGCCGCAGCCGCCACCGCTATGCCGCGCCGGCGCTCGAACCAGTGCGAGATGTCGGCGATCAGCGGGCCGAAGGTGGACGAGGCGCCGAAACCCACCAGAGCCTGCAGGAGGGCGAACTGCCAGACCGACTGCGCGAAGCACGACAGGATGAAGCCGCTCCCCAGTGCCACGCCCGCCAGTGCCACAGGCAGTGCCACGCCCATGCGGTCGACATAGCGCCCGATCAGCACGTTGCCGGCGGCAAAGCCGATCATGGCGGCGGTATAGGGCAGGGAGGCGTCGGCCCGTTCCACGGCAAAGTCCGCCTGCACGCCGGGCAGCACCACTACCACCGCCCACATGCCCACGCTGCCGATCGTGCCGAGCAGCAGGCACAGGGTCAGCCGCAGCCAGGAATGGATGTCGTCTGGCCGGCGCTCCTCGGCGGCCGGCAAGGGCTGAAGCATGGCAGGTCTCCGGGCGTTCGCGGGTGAGCCGTAGCCTTGCTGGCGGTGGGGCCGGTAGGGCCAGGGGGCGGTATCGGTTGTCCTGGTGGTGCGATCCTGACAGATGGCACCCATCTGTCAGGACAAATCGCCCCACCGGATTAATAGCTTGTGGGCTGACTTTTCCAAACAGATGGGTACCATCTGTTTGGGTCAGACCAATAGCGGGAAAGTGCGCGGTATGAATTGACTTTTACGTAAATCAGATGGCAGTGTCGCCCCTCTTGGGAAAGCGAGTCTGGCGAGCGCATGCGGGAATACTACACGATCACGGAACTCACCCGCGAATTCGGCATCTCGACACGCACGCTGCGCTTTTACGAGGACGAAGGGCTCATCCACCCCGTTCGCCGCGGGCGCACGCGCCTCTACCGCCCTTCCGACCGGCACCTGGTGCGCCAGATCCTGCGCGGCCGCCGGCTGGGGTTCTCCATCAACGAGATCCGCGAGATCATCCAGGTCTACAGAACGCCGCCCGGCGAGGTGGCGCAGCTGCACCTGATGATCCAGAAGATCGAGGAGAAGCGGCAGAACCTGCGCCAGAAGCGCCGCGATCTGGAAGACACGCTGCAGGAGCTGGACCAGGCGGAGGAAGCCTGCGTGGAGCGGTTGGCCGAGCTTGGTGTAAAGACCTGAGCTTGCTTCAGAACCAGCGCCGCACCTTCTTCTGATAATCGCGGTAGCGCTTGCCGAAGCGCAGCGCCAGATGCCGCTCCTCCGGTTCGATGGCGAGCTTCTGCGTGAGGTAGGCTGCGAGGATGCCGAAGACGAAGAACCAGAGCGCACCGGCTATCATGCCGATGGCGAACATCAGCGCCGTATTGCCCAAATAAAGGGGATTACGGCTGAAGGCATAGGGGCCACCCGTCACCAGATGGTCGGCGACCTTGGTTGGATTGATGGTCGTGTTGGCGCGCCGTAGCGCCCGTATGGCGGCGATGTCCATGAGGATGGTCGCCACGACCAGAAGCCAACCAACGGCGAAAAGCAGGTCGGAAAGGGGCGGGCCGAGCCAGGGTAGGGGCACGGCATAGCTTAGTGCCGCGCTGACCGCGACGGCGATGAGATAGAGGATCGGCGGCCAGGGAATGCGGCTTGGAGCCTCTTCGGCCGAATCGCTCATGACTTTGTCTCCTCCCGTCCTGCGTCACCGCTCCGCGGATTTCCGCAAGCCTTATCCATTGTTCTCCACGCTGCAGCGAAAGGCAACATCCTCCAGCCAGGATTGGATCGCCTCGCTGCGCCGTGGGTTGTAGAGTTCGCCAAGCCGGTTCTCGGTCGTCGCTGCCTCCATCACGCAGGCGCAATAGGCGCGGCAGAAGTTTTCCTTGCGCTCGACCGCACATTGGCTGCTGCACGCTTCAAGGAAGAACTGCCCCCGGTCGGGCGCGGCCGGCGGCATGAGCTGGGCGAAAAGCCAGACGCTGGAGAACAGCACCGGCTGGTGCAGCAGGTAGAAGGCGAGGCTGTGGCGCCCGGCCGCGCCCAGAAGCGGCACACGGCTTGCCGGCGCAAACCCCGCCATGCGGGCGAAGAGGCCCGCGCGCGCCGCCGCTTTGGCGGCTGCGATGCCCAGGAGCACGGCGCCGAACCAGGGAAAGATGGGGATATAGTCGTTGGAGCCGGGGACGTTGCGCGACAGCCCCGTCCACCAGAAGACCGGCTGGTCGAGAAAGGGCGCATGCACGAAATGCGGCGCGGCGATGACCGCTGCCGCGAGCGCCAGGAGCGCGGCAACCGGCAGCCTCAGGAGAAGGAGGCCGAGCACGCTCGAGAGCGTGATGTTGTGCAGGATGCCGAAGAAGATGAAGGCATCCGGCGTGGCGAAATAGGTGACCGCCGTGATCGCCGCCGCCGCAATTGCGATCATCGCCAACCTCCTGGCGAAGGAGCGCAAGCGGATAGCCCGCCCATGCGCCAGGTAAAGGCCGACGCCCACCAGGAACAGAAAGGAACTGGCGATGGAACGGGCAAAAATCTTCCATCCGCCGGTCACCGACGTGCCGGGCTCGATATAGCCGAAAAAGTCGAGGTCCCATGTAAAATGGTATATGGCCATGGCGACCAGGGCGGTGCCGCGGGCGATGTCGATGAGTTCGATTCGTCGATGATCCGTCGGCGTCAGTTGCACCTTCAGCGTCCCCGGCAGCGTCGTGAATGCCGGCGCAGGAACGCATATTCTTGGCCGTCGTTCAATGCACACGGGCGTGAAAGCGCCTTTTCCGCAGGCGGATAACAGCGCAAGGAGAAGAGAAGCCGTGAAGAAGCTATCTGTGAACGGCGCCGAAATACCGGCGATCGGGCTGGGGACCTGGACCCTCGATGGCGGCACCTGCACCGATCTCGTCAGCCATGCGCTCGGCATCGGCTACCGCCATGTCGATACGGCGGCGATCTACGGCAACGAGCGCGCGGTGGGCGAGGGCATCCGGCGCTCCGGCGTTCCCCGCAGCGACATCTTCCTCACCACCAAGGTGTGGTGGACGGATCTGGCGGCCGCCGACCTGAAGCGCTCGGCGGCGACAAGCCTGGAGCGCCTTAGCCTCGACCATGTCGACCTCTTGCTCGTTCATTGGCCGAACCCGGCCATTCCGCTGGCCGAGACCATGGACGCGCTCAACCGCGTGCGCGAAGAGGGCCTTGCGCGCCACATCGGCGTCTCCAACTTCCCATCGCGGCTTCTAGCGGAGGCGGTGCGCCTGTCCGAGGCGCCCCTGGTGGCCAATCAGGTCGAGTACCATCCCTATCTCAACCAGGACAAGGTGCACGCCGCCTGCCGCAAGAACGGCATGGCCATGGTCTCCTACTGCCCCATCTATCGCGGCGGCGCGCTTCTCGATGAGCCGGCGGTGGCCGAGGCGGCGGCGCGCCACGGCAGGACGCCGGCGCAAATCGTGCTTCGCTGGCACCTCGAGCAGGAGGATGTCGCCGTCATCCCGCGCACCAGCCGCAAGGAGCGCCTGGCCGAGAATGCCGACATCTTCGGCTTCTCGCTCGACGCCGGCGAGATGGCGGCGATCAGCCGCCTGAGAAGCGCCGGGCGGCGCCTCTGCGACTACGGCTTTTCGCCGGAGTGGGACCGTCCGTAGTGCTGCGATCCTGACAGATGGTACCCATCTGTCAGGGCAAATCGCCCCACCAGACCAACAACTTGTGGGCTGGCTTTTTCAAACGGATGGGTACCATCCGTTTGGGTCAGACCACGAGGACCGTCGGCGTTCAGCGGCCGGTTCTCACGCGATCGCCTCGCGCTTCAGCGCCTCCGGCAGTCCCTCCGGCACGTCGATGCCGAAGATGTCCCACAGCACCGCCTCGATCTCTTCCGCTTCCGTCAGTTCGCGCCGCGAGCCGTTGCCGCCATGGACGTTCAGGCGGTTGTTGAGGAGCGCATAGCGGCCCTCGGGCGTGGGGCGCGCGGCGATCAGGGAATGCCGAAAGTGGGAGGCCGGGCTGGTCGACAGGAAATAGTTGGTCACTTCGTAGTCGACCGGGAACTGCTCTTCCAGGCTGAAGCGGTAGAGGCAGCGCCATTCGCCGCCGATATCGGCGCGCATGCGCCAGGTGTCGCCGTTGCGGTCGAGGCGGAAGCGCTCATGCGGGGTTTCCTGCTCACGCCCCGCCTCAAGGCGCAGCGGCGCGGTCAGCGTCAACCCGCCGAAGCCGACGTCGGCGAGATAGGTGCCCTCGGGAAGTTCGACGCGCAAGAGCATGTGGCCGCGCGGCGTGACGGCATCCTCCTGGCGGCCCCATAGAACGCGCGCGGCCAGTCCCGAGACCTGGAAGCCGAGGGTCGAAAGCACATGCATGAAAAGCAGGTTGTGCTCGAAGCAATAGCCGCCGCGGCCACCGAAGATGAGCTTCTCCTGAAGCGAAGCCAGGTCGAGATTTACCGGGCGCTGCAGAAGCGGGTCGAGATTCTCGAAGGCGATGGCCAGGGGATGGTGAAAGTGGAGGGCGGCAAGCGTCTCCAGCGTCGGCTCCAGCGGGCCCTCGTATTTTACACGGCGCAGGTAGGCCGCGAGGTTGATCGTCTGCGTGGCGACGTTCATCCGTGTCCCTCCGGATTTAGCTTTAGAAGCGGTTGATGTGGGGCTGCATCGGCCGTGATGCAAGCACGATGCTGACAACCCCCTGAATTATGCGGCCCTGATGCGGCCTCCTGAATTATGTGGCATCGCGCCGGGAGGTTTGCGAAAGTGCGGCCGAAGGAGACCACCATGCCAGCTTCCGCCGCGGACCTGTCCAAGAAACCGAAACCCTGGAGTGCCGTCGCGCGCCTGCTCGTCGACGTGGCCATGGGGCGCAAGCCCGCCGATCTGGTGGTGCGCAACGGGCGCTGGGTCAACGTTCACTCGGGGGAGGTTATCCCCGGCACCGACCTTGCCATCGCCGCCGGCCGCTTCGCCTATTGCGGGCCGGATGCCAGCCATGCCATCGGCGACAGGACCAAGGTGGTGGATGCCAGGGGCCGCTATCTGGTGCCGGGCTTATGCGACGCGCACATGCATGTGGAAAGCGGCATGGTGACGGTGACGGAGTTCTGCCGCGCCGTCATCCCGCACGGCACCACGTCGATGTTCATCGACCCGCACGAGATCGCCAATGTCCTGGGGCTTCAAGGCGTGCGGCTGATGCACGACGAGGCGGCGGCGCAGGCGATCAACGTCTATGTGCAGATGCCCTCCTGCGTGCCGTCCGCCCCGGGGCTGGAGAATGCGGGCGCTCAACTCGGCGCCGAGGACGTCGCCGAGGCGATGGGCTGGGACAACATCATCGGCCTCGGCGAGGTGATGAATTTCCCGGGCGTGGCTGCCAACGACCCGGTGATGGCGGGCGAGATCGCCGCCACGGTCGAGGCCGGCAAGACAGTCGGCGGGCACTTCGCCTCGCCGGAGCTCGGCCGCGCCTTCCACGGTTACGTCGCCGGCGGGCCGGAGGACGACCACGAAGGCACGCGCATGGAGGATGCCATCGCCCGTGTGCGCCAGGGCATGAAGGCGATGCTGAGGCTCGGCTCGGCCTGGTACGACGTGGCAAGCCAGATCAAGGCGGTGACGGAGCAGGGGCTCGACCCGCGCAATTTCATCCTGTGCACCGACGACAGCCACTCCGGCACTCTTGTGCAGGAAGGGCATATGGACCGCGTCGTGCGCCACGCCATCGCGCAAGGGCTGAAGCCGGTGACGGCGATCCAGATGGCGACCGTCAACACGGCCGAGCACTTCAAGCTGGAGCGCGAGCTGGGCTCGATCACACCGGGCAGGCGCGCCGATCTCCTCGTCGTCTCGGATCTGGCCGCGCTCGTCATCGACGAGGTTTACGCGCGCGGCGTACGCCTTGCCCGCGACGGCAAGCTGGAGGCGGAAATCCCCGCCTACGCCTATCCGGCGACGGCCAAGAAGACGGTGCGGCTCGGCAAGCGCCTTGTAGCCGACGATTTCGACATCCCGGCGCCGAAAGGCGCGCGCAGCGTCAAGGCGCGCGTCATCGGCGTCATCGAAAACCAGGCGCCGACGCGTGCGCTTTCCGCGGAGCTTCCCGTCGCCGGCGGCGTTGTGGCGATGGACCGGCGCAACGACGTCTGCCAGATCGCGCTGGTGGAGCGCCATCGCGGCACCGGTGCGGTCACCAACGGCTTCGTCTCCGGCTTCGGCTACACGCAGGACTGCGCCATGGCCTCCACGGTAGCGCACGATTCGCACCACATGATCGTCGTTGGCACCAACAAGGAGGATATGGCGAGGGCGGCGAACCGGCTTGGCCAGGTGGGCGGCGGCGTGGTGATGATCTCCAGGGGCAAGGAGCTGGCGCTGGTGGAGATGCCGATCGCCGGCCTGATGTCGGACGAGCGGGCCGAGGTGGTGGCCGGGAAGGCGGCGAAGCTCGCCGCCGCCATGCGCGACATGGGCTGCACGCTCAACAACGCCTATATGCAGCACTCGCTGCTCGCCCTCGTCGTCATCCCCGAATTACGCATTTCCGACATCGGCATCATCGACGTCACGGCCTTCCGCAAGGTCGATCTGTTTTTGCCGTAAGAAGACGCGCGCAAGAAAATCAGGCAAGGGAGACGAGATGAGCGCATTTGTCGAGCGGGTGGGGCAGGCGGCCGGTGCCTTGCGGGAGCTTTTCCCCGAAACGCCGCTGCAGGAGAACGATTATCTGTCGAAGAAGACCGGCGCGCGCGTGTTCCTGAAGCGGGAAGACCTGACGCCGGTGCGCTCCTACAAGATCCGTGGCGCCTTCAACTTCATGCGCAAGGCCATCGCCGCCGGCGTCGGACCGGACGGTTTCGTCTGCGCGTCCGCCGGCAATCACGCCCAGGGCTTTGCCTTCGTGTGCCGTCATTTCGGCCGCAGGGGTGTGGTCTTCATGCCGGTGACGACGCCGCAGCAGAAGATCGACAAGACGAAGCTGTTCGGCGGCGAGTTCATCGAGGTGCGCCTCGTCGGCGATTATTTCGACGAGTGCTACCAGGCGGCCGCCGGCTTCGCCGCCGCAAGTGCCGCCCTCATGGTGCCGCCCTTCGACCACCCCGACATCATCGAGGGGCAGGCATCGGTGGCGCACGAGCTTGCCGGCCAGCTTGGCGGCGGGCTCGACGGTGCGCTCGTGCTTCTGCCGGTTGGCGGGGGCGGGCTCGCGGCGGGCGTGACCGGCTTTCTTCATGATACGGGCGCTAATGCCGGTTTCGTCTTCGCCGAGCCGAAAGGCGCGCCGAGCCTTGAGAGGAGCCTGGCGGCGGGCAAGCGCGTGAAGCTCGCCCAGGTGGACAATTTCGTCGACGGGGCGGCGGTGGCCGAGATCGGCCGCGAGCCCTTCAAGCGATTGAAGAGCTTCCCGGCGCAAACCGTTCGATTGATTCCCGAAAATCGCCTCTGCGCCACCATGATCGAGATGCTGAACATCGAGGGCGTGGTGCTGGAGCCGGCCGGCGCGCTCGCCATCGACGCGCTGAAGGACTTTTCGCGCAAGGAACTGAAGGGGCGCACGGTCGTCGCCGTCGTCTCCGGCGGCAATTTCGATTTCGAGCGCCTGCCGGACGTCAAGGAGCGGGCACTGCGCTTCGAGGGCTTGAAAAAGTACTTCATCTTCCGCTTTCCCCAGCGGCCGGGCGCGCTGCGCGACTTTCTCGACCTCCTGGGGCCGGACGACGACATCACACGGTTCGAATACCTGAAGAAGTCGGCGCGCAATTTCGGCTCCGTGCTGATCGGCCTGGAGACCAAGGAGCGGCGCAATTTCGCCGTCCTGACCAAGCGCTTCGACGAGGCCGGCTGGGCCTACCAGGACATCACCGACAACGACACGATCGCCAGCCTTTTGATATGACCCCAACGATATGAGCAAGCAAACTGCCTATATAGTCCTGTTCCGCGGCGTCGGCGGTGCGACGCAGCTCCCGGTGAAGACACTCCGCGCCGTGCTGTCGGAGGCGGGGTTCGCCAATGTGGCGACCTACATCAACAGCGGCAATGCCGTACTGTCCTCACCGATGACGGGAGAGGAAGTGGCCGCGAAGGTCGCCGCACTCGTGCGCGAGAAGATGGATTTCCACAAGAGCGTCCTGGTGGCCGGCCTTAAAGAGTGGGAGGAAATCATCGCCCAGAACCCTTACCCGCAGGCCGTCGAGGAACCGACGAAACTGCACGCCTTCCTGATGGAGCGTGTGCCGGAGGCCGAAAGGGTGGCGGCACTTCAGGAGAAGGCGACGGGCACGGAGACCTTCGCCATCCGGGGCAGGGCGCTTTACCTGCACACGCCGGACGGCATGGGCAGATCCCTCTTCGCGCCGAAGATCGAGCCGACACTGAAGGTGGCGATGTCGGCGCGCAACTGGCGCTCGGTGCTGGCGCTGCGGGATATGGCGGCGGCGATTTGAGGGTTGGCTGGGGAGGTGGGCACCCTGTCGCGCCCCCCTCTGTCCTGAGCTTTGTCGAAGGGCCGGACATCTCCCCCGCGAGGGGGGAGATTGGTCGGCCGCTCGCTCCGACACTTCTTCTGCAACGCTGGCGATTGGCGAAAGCCGTCGTGAAGGCTGATCTCCCCCCGTGTGGGGGAGATGTCCGGCCCTTCGACAAAGCTCAGGACAGAGGGGGCGCGACAGGGCGCCAGCCTCTCCGACCTACAACTCTGCGCCTAACCCGCCGCCGCCTGCGCTGGCCGTTCCTCGATGCCGAGCAGGCCGCGCATGTTGGGCCGGGCCTCGACCAGGTCGCGGATGGTGTAGGAGGAAAGCACTTCGAAGAAGGCGCCGAGAGCCTTGCGCAGCGCCTCGTTGAGGCCGCAGCCGTCGACCAGCGGGCAGTCCGTGCCGTCGTTCTCGAAGCACTCGGCCATGGTGAAGTTCTCCTCCGTCACGCGCACCACGTCGAACAGCGTGATCTCCTCGGCCGGCTTGGCAAGCCGCACGCCGCCGTTGCGCCCGCGCACGGTCTGCACCAGCCCGTTCTCCACCAGCGGCTGCAGGATCTTGAACAGGAAGAGATCGGAGAGCGTATAGGCCTGCGCGATGTCCGGAATCCGGCTCAAACGCCCCTCGTTGGCGGCGCAATACATCAGAATGCGGATCGCGTAGTTGGTTTGCCGGGTCAGGCGCATGGAATCCCTTTCGTCACGTGCGAACCCTAATATGGCTCATAGTTTAGAATAATTCCAGAGATGAATGACAAAAAACATGAGTTTTTTTATCAGGAAAAAGCTCGAAATGCGAGCCATGCGGATCGCGCAATGCGGCAATGCGCGCGGTGCGGGGCCCTTGCGCATCCTTGTTGCACTGCACATATTCGCGCCGAGTCGAACGGCTCGGGGAGGAACCCGCGAGGAGTGCGACTTATGGCACGTATGGCAAGACAGGAATCAGGACCGCTCGGCGTGGTGCGCCGCCTGAGGCCGTCCGAGCTCACCCTTTTCCGCGATCATCTGATGCGGCTTGACGGCGACAGCCGCCGCGACCGTTTCAATGGCGTCGCCAGCGACGCCTTTCTCGAAGACTATGCCGCGCGCAGCTTCAGCCAGGGCGCGACAGTGGTCGGCTATGTCGAGGACGGGCGCGTCCTGGGGGCGGCGGAGCTGCACGAGCGGCCGGAAAGCGATCCGCCCACGGCCGAGATCGCCTTCAGCGTCGAGAAGGCGCTGCAGCATCGCGGCCTCGGCAGCAAGCTTTTCCAGCGCCTCATCGCCCATGCGCGCGCCCTCGGCTACACCCAGCTACGTGTCACCACCCATCCGCACAACGATGCGATGCGGGCCTTGGCGCGCAAGTTCAACGCCCGGATAAGCTTCGAGGAGGGCGAGACGGTGGGGCACATCGGCCTCGAACCGGCCGCGCTCAGCGATGCCGAATTGTCTGCAGCCTACCTGCCGGCGCTTGCCGCCGGCGCGCTTCCGGTACGGTAGCGCTTTTCTCCCCCCTTGCGGGGGAGGTGCCGAGCGAAGCGAGGCGGAGGGGGGTGGCCGCGCCGCGCGCCAACTTCTGAAATTCGGCTTATCACTACCTCGATATTGAAACTCTGGCACGCGGCCGCGCGACCCCCACCCGACCCCGCCGGCAAGCCGGCGGGCCCACCCTCCCCGCAAGGGGGAGGGAAGGGGCGCTAAAGCACCGCCTTCACCGCCTTCGCCGTCGCATCCACCACCTTGTCCGCCTCGGCCCGTGTCAGGCATAGCGGCGGGGCGAAGCCGAGGATGTCGCCCTGCGGCATGGCGCGGCCGATAACGCCTTCGCTGAGGAGGGCGGCGGCGACCTGCGGGCCGATCTTTCGCGCCGGATCGAAGAAGCGGCGGCTGTCCCGGTCTTCCACGAATTCGACGGCGCACAGCATGCCTTCGCCGCGCACGTCGCCGACATGGGGGTGGGCGCCGAGCGCGTCCTTCATGGTCTCGACGAGATAGGCACCCGTCTCGCCGGCATTCTTCACCAGGCCAAGGCTGTCGACCAGATTCAGGTTGGCGATGCCGGCGGCCGCCCCGATGGGATGGGCGGAATAGGTCCAGCCATGGCCGATCGGCCCATTCTCGTCCGTGCCCCTCTCCAGCACTGCCCACATCTTCTTGCCGACGATGGAGCCCGACAGCGGCGCGTAGGCCGAGGTCAGCCCCTTGGCGATGGTGATCAGATCCGGCTCGATGCCGTAATGGTGCGAGCCGAACATGGAGCCGAGCCGCCCGAAGCCGGTGACGACCTCGTCGGCGATCAGGAGGATGTCGTGCTTCCTCAGGACCTTCTGGACCGCTTGCCAGTAGCCCGCCGGCGGCGGCACGATGCCGCCGGTGCCCAGCACCGGCTCGCCGATGAAGGCGGCGATGGTGTCCGCACCCTCGCGCTCGATGAGGGCCTCGAGTTGGGCCACGCAGTGCGCCGTGAAGTCTTCCTCGCTCATGGCGAGGTCGGGGCGGCGGTAATAGTAGGGCGCTTCCGTGTGGAGGACCTGCGCAAGCGGTAGGTCGAACTTCTTGTGGAAGAGTTCCAGCCCCGTCAGCGAGCCCGTCATCAGGCCCGAGCCGTGATAGCCGCGCCAGCGCGAGACGATCTTCTTCTTCTCCGGCCGGCCGAGGATGTTGTTGTAATACCAGACGAGCTTGACGTTGGTCTCGTTGGCATCCGACCCGCCGAGGCCGAAATAGACCTTGGACATGTTCTCGGGCGCCCGGTCGAGGATCATCTTCGCCAGCGTGATCGAAGCCTCCGTGCCGTGGCCGACATAGGCGTGGTAGTAGGCAAGCTCCTTGGCCTGATGGGCGATGGCCTCGGCGATCTCCGTGCGCCCGTAGCCCACGTTGACGCAGTAGAGCCCGGCGAAGGCGTCGAGCAGGCGTTTTCCGTCACGGTCCTCGATATAGATGCCGCTGCCGCCGGTGACGATGCGGTTCGGGCTTTCCCCCCGTGCGTGCTGGGCAAGGTGCGTGGAGGGGTGGAAAAAGGTCTCCCGGTCCCACTGGTCGAGCTGGTCGTTCTTCAAGAGCATGGTCGTCTCCTATCTGATGGTGGGCCCAAGAGGCGTCTTGGTAAGCACTTCCGTCCCGTCCGGCCCGAGCAGCACGGCGTTGGAGACGAAGAAATCGCCCTTGCCCGTGCCCATAAGCCAGGAGAGGATGTGGAAGGTCATGCCCTCGCGGATTTCGAGGTCCGAATCGTGCCGCAGGCCGGTGACGCGGTTGCCGCCGGTCCATGACGGCGGGAAGCCGATGCCGACGCAATAGCCGCAATGGTGGCGGCGGTAGTGGGAAAGCCCGGCCTCGTCGACGACGGCCTGCCAGGCCGCATAGACGTCGCGCGCAAGCACGCCGGGGCGCAGCGCGCTGAGCACTGCTTCGAAAGCCCCGCGCGACACCTCCGCCATGCTGGCGTCCTCGTCGCGGATGGAGCCGACATGGACGAGCCGGCCGAGCGGCGAATGATAGCGGCTGACGCAGCCCGACAGTTCGATGAACACCGGCTCGCCGGCCTGGTAGACACCGTCGCCCCAGGTCGTGTGCTCCTCGCCCAGTCTTTTTCCCGGGCGGATGAAGGGGCCGAAGCCGGGCACCTCGCCGCCTGCCCGGATCATCGTGGCATGGCACTCGGCCACAACGTCGCGCTCGCTCGCCCCGTCGCGGATGGCGGCGATGGCCGCCTCGGCCGCGATGTCCGATATGGCGGCGGCCCGGCGCATCAGGTCCTGCTCCAGGGGCGATTTGACGAGCCGCAGGTTGTCGACCAGGCCGGTGACGTCGACCCAGTGGACGTCCGGCAGGCTCTCGCGCAGCGCATGGCCGAAGCCGTAGGAATGGCCCGACGACCAGGTCTCGACGCCTATGCGCATGGCGCCGTCGTCCGCCTGCCCCTCGATCTCCTCCACAACCGCCTTCAGCACCGCGCGCGAGCGCTCCTTCGCCGCGAAGGAATCCTTCAGGAAGCGCACGGCAAGGTCGGCGGCCGTCTCGTTGTCGGCGTGGCCATGGAAGAGGGCGTTGCGCACCTGCTTCTCGATGGAGACGCGTTCCATCTGCCGCGTGACGAGCACCATCTCGCCCTCGGGCGGCACGATGAGAAGGTGCGGCGCGAAATAGCCCCAGTGGTCGAGGCCGGTGAGATAAAAGATATTTTCGGGCGTCGAGAGCAGCACCAGGTCGAGGCCGCGCGTCTCCATGGCGCCGCGCACGGCCTCCAGCCTTTGGCCCAGTTCTTCGTCGGTGAAGGGATTTGCGAACATCGCCGCCGCTCCTCAGTGGGTATCGCCGCAGACATATTTGACGTTGGTGAATTCCTCCATCCCCATGCGCGATCCCTCCCGGCCGAGCCCGGCCTGCTTGATGCCGCCGAAGGGGATGGGCGCGCCGGTGATCTTGGTGCGGTTGACCGCCACCATGCCGAATTCGAGCGCGCGCGAAAGCCGGGCGATGCGGCCGGGATCCTTCGTGTGCAGATAGGCGACGAGCCCGGTCTCCGTGTCGTTGGCGCGGAAAAGCACCTCGTCCTCACGGTCGAAGGGCGCGAAGGCGGCGAGGGGGCCGAAGGTTTCCTCGCGGAAGACAAGCGCGTTCTCCGGCACGTCCGCGAGCACCGTCGGGAGAAAGAAATTCTCGCCGGCATCGGCCCTTCTGCCGCCGGCGACAAGCCTTGCGCCCTTCTTGATCGCGTCGGCCACGTGTTCCTCCTGCTTCTTCACGGCGCGCCCGTTGATGAGCGGGCCGATGTCCGGGTCGTCGAGGCCCGCCCCGACCGTCAGCGCCCGCGCCTTTTCCGCAAAGGCCTCGACGAACGCCTCGTAGATGGGGCGCTCGATATAGAAGCGGTTGGCGGCCAGGCAGTCCTGGCCTGAGGTGGCGAATTTCGCGGTGATCGCGCTTTCCACCGCGCGTTCGAGGTCGCAGTCCGCGAAGGCGAGGAAGGGTGCATGGCCGCCCAGCTCCATCACCAGCTTCTTGATGGTGGGTGCCGACTGGCCATAGAGCAGACGGCCGATCTCCGTCGAGCCGGTGAAGGAGACGACGCGGACCTGCCGCGAGGCCGTCATCGCGCCGACCACATCCGCCGCCTTGCCGGTGACGATGTTGAAGACGCCCGCCGGAAAGCCGGCGCGCTCGGCAAGCTCGGCGAGCGCCAGGGCGGAGAAGGGGGTTTCGGAGGAGGGGTGGGCGACCACCGTGCAGCCGGCGGCAAGTGCCGCCGCGGCCTTGCGCGTCAGCATGGCGGAGGGAAAATTCCACGGCGTGACGAGCCCCGCAACGCCGGCTGGCTCCCGCGACACCCGCATCTCCGCATCCGGCAGATGCGGGGTGATGCTTTCCACGTTCAGGCGCTTGGCCTCCTCGGCGTAGAACTCGACGAAGGAGGCGGCATAGTCGATCTCGCCGCGCGCCTCGGAGAGGGGCTTGCCCTGCTCCAGCACCATGAGATGGGCAAGGTCCTCGCGCGCCTCGAGGATCAGCGCATGCCAGCGCTGCAGAAGGCTGGCGCGCTCCTGCGGCAGGCGCGCGGCCCAGCCGGCGAAGGCGCGATGCGCGGCGTCAATCGCCTCATCCGCCTGCGCCGCGGTGAGCGCCGGCACGCAGCCGACGCGGGCGCCGTCCGCCGGGTTCAGGACGTCGATCGCCGCATCGCCGGGAGCGGCGATCCAGCGGCCGTTGGCATAGGCGTATTCGCGGAAAAGGCGCGGGTCGCGCAGGTCCGAAAGGGCGGTCTTTTCAAGGGCGGCAAGGGCAGACATCGGCTCACTCCCTGGCGGATTCTATTCTTCCCTTGAGATGGGGTTTCCGGCGGCAAATTTTCCATGGGAAACGCCGCCCGCCGCCGATGATTCTTCTGAATTTACGGGCGCTTGCCGATCAATCCTTCTGGCGCCCGGATGCAGGGGCAAGAAGTGAGGAAAGGGGCATGGCCTTCGGCTGTTTCACCGGCTTCGTGACGATATAGGTGAAGTAGCGCACGAGCCCCACGCGCGCCTCCAAGAGCCCATCCACAAGGCGCTGATAGGCATCGATGTCCCGGGCGACGACCTGCAGGATATAGTCGAAGCCGCCGCCGACGGCCCAGCAGCCGACGATCTCGTCGACCTTCTGCACCCAGCGTTCGAAAAGCTGGAAATTCTCCGCCCGGTGCCCCTCCAACTCGGCGGCCATGAAGACGACGACATGCGGGGCGAGGCGGGCGAGCGCCACGTCCGCATGGTAGCCGGTGATGACCCCCGCCTTCTCCAGCCGCTTCAGCCGCTCCCAGCAGGGCGCCGGTGTGAGGTTGACACGCTCGGCGAGCGCCGCCTTCGAGATGCGGCCTTCCTTTTGCAGGATGGAGAGGATTTTCAGGTCGCGGTCGTCGAGTTTGAGCATCTTGGCGTGGTCCTGCGGTCGGGCGGAGGGTGCCCTTCATTCTCAACTCTCAATAACGCTCCCAGCTCCTACCTCTTTCGCTTCCCCCAGCGCAAACGTCGCAATCGCCGTATCCTGCGCGCCGGTGCCGGTGAGGTCGCAGATCGTCACCTGGTCCTCGCCCGTGCGTCCCTGCTCACCTTGAACGATCCCGCCCAACTCCACCGGCTTTCCGCCCGTCCACAGCCCCGCGGCGATGGCCGAGCGCAACTCGCCCAGCTTCTCGCACTGGCTGGCGCGGTCGGCAACGTAGAGGTCTGCCGCAACCAGCGCCCTCGGGTCGATCTCGTTCTTGCCCTCCTGGTCCGATCCCATGGCGGTGATATGGAGCCGCGGGTGCAGCCATTCGGCCTTGAGCACCGGCTCCTCCGCCGGCGTCGTCGTCACGACGAGCTGGCTTTCGGCCACCAGGCGGGCGGGGTCTTCTTCCACACGGGCTTCGATGTCGAGCCTGTCGGCGATGTCCTTCGCGCAGGCCGCCGCCTTTTCCGCGTTCCGGCCCCAGACGAGCACGCTCTTTAAGGGCCGCACCAGATGCGCCGCCTCGATCTGCAGCCGCGCCTGCACGCCCGTGCCCATGACGCCGGCCGTCTCCACCGCCTGCGGCGCCAGATGGCGCGCGGCGACGGCGCCGGCGGCCGCCGTGCGCACGTCGGTGAGATAGCCGTTGTCGAGCAGCAAGGCCTCCACCAGCCCCGTCTTGGCCGAAAACAGGATCATCAGCCCGTTGAGGCTCGGCAGGCCGAGCTTCGGATTGTCGAAGAACCCAGGGCTGACCTTGATGGCGAAGCCGGTAAAACCGGGGATATAGGCCGTCTTCACGTCCACCTCGCCATTGGCCTCGGGAATGGCCATGGACAGGATCGGCGGCATGATCACCTTGCCGGTGCCGAGCGCGGCGAAGGCTTCCTCCACCACATCGACGGCCTTCACGTCGAGGCGGACGGCCTTGCGCAGTTCGCTTTCCGTGAGGATGAAGATATCACGCGGCATAAGAGGAGCCCTTGAGAAGATAGTCGCCGAGCTTCACATCGCGGCCGTTCACGATGTCGGTGAAGACCGCCATGTCGACATTGCGGCCCGTGACGATGGCGGCGACCGGGCCTTTCACCGTGCCGAGCTTGCCCGCCATAAGCGCCGCCGCGCCCACCGCGCTCGCCCCCTCGCAGACGATGCGATCCTCGAAATAATGCGCCTGCATGGCGCGGTAGATCTCTTCCTCGCTCACGAGCACCACGTCGTCGAGGCAATCGCGGCAAAGCGCCAAGGTGTGGCGGTTGCCATGCCCGATGCCGCCGCCGAGCGAATCGGCCAGGCTCTCCACCTCCGTCACCTCCACCGGCCGGCCCGCCTGAAGCGCCGCATGCATGGCCGCGCCCCGCTCCATGGTGATGCCGACGACGCGGATCGACGGCTTCATGCGCTTCAGCGCAAAGCCGATGCCGCCGGCAAGCCCGCCGCCCGACAGCGGTATGAGGACCGTTTCAAGGTCCGGCCGCTGCTCCATCAGTTCCAGCCCGATGGTGCCCTGGCCGGCGATAACGGGGAGCGCATCGAAGGGCGCGATCTCCGTCAGGCCTTCCTCGCGCACCAGCCTGTCGCTTTCCGCCTGCGCCTCGTCCTGGCTCTTGCCGGCGATGCGCACCTCGGCACCGAGCGCGCGGATGCCGTCGACCTTGGACCGCGGCACCAGGCTGGACATGCAGATGACGGCGCGCAGACCCCGCCTTGCCGCCGCATACGCCACGCCGCGCCCGTGATTGCCGGTGGAACAGCACGTCACGCCCGCCGTCTCCGGCGGCAGCAGCGCAACGGCATTCGCCGCCCCGCGCAGCTTGAAAGCGCCGGTCGCCTGCGCGATCTCCAGCTTCAAGAGCACGTCGCTGCCGGCAATCCTGCTCAGGAAGGGGGAGGGGACGAGCGGCGTATTAAGGGTGGCGACACCCTCCATCCTCCGGCGCGCGGCCAGAACGTCTGCCAGCGACAGCGCATCCTGCATCAGCCGGCCTCCAGGACCGCGCTCAGGAACTGCCGCGTACGCTCCTCTTCCGGGTTGCTGAAAATCTTGTCCGGTGCACCCTGCTCGGCGATCTTGCCGCCGTAGAAGAAGCACACGCGGTCGGCGAACTCGCGCGCGAAGCCCATCTGGTGCGTGACCATGAGCATGGTCAGGTTATGCTCCGTGCCGAGCTTGCGGATGACGTTCAGCACCTCGCCGACGAGCTCGGGGTCGAGCGCCGAGGTCACCTCGTCGAACAGCATCACCTTGGGCCGCATGGCCAGCGCCCGGGCGATCGCCACGCGTTGCTGCTGCCCGCCGGAAAGCTGGCTCGGATACTGGTCCTTCTTCTCGCCGAGGCCCACCATGTCGAGCAGTTCCGCCGCCCGGTCGGCGGCCTCCTTCTTCGCCAGGCCGAGCACGTGGATCGGCGCTTCCATGCAGTTCTTCATCGCCGACATGTGCGGAAACAGGTTGAAGTGCTGGAACACCATGCCGATGTTGCCGCGCACCCGGCGCAGATAGCGCTCGTCGGCGGGCACCAGCGTGCCGTTCTTCTGCATGTGCGTCAGCGGTTCGCCGTCGACATAGATGACGCCGTCGTTGATGCGCTCCAGTGTCATCAGCATGCGAAGAACTGTGGTCTTGCCGGAGCCGGACGGGCCGATGATGGCGACCTTCTCGTTGGGCGCGATCTCCAGATCGAGCGAATCGAGCACCGTCAGCGCGCCGTAGCTCTTGGTCACATTGTCGAACTTGACCATGGGTGTCGTCATCGTGCGCCTCCGGGGTTGCGCAGGGTACGGTTGAGATAGGCTTCCAACTGGCGGATGAAGGCGGCCGCCACCAGGCTCATGACCAGGAAGAAGCCGCCGACCAGCGTGATGGGCTCGACATAGCGGAAGCTCTGGGATCCCAGGATCTTCGCCGTCTGCATGAGTTCGAGGACGGCGATGGCGGAAAGAAGCGGCGTTTCCTTGAACAGCGCCACCAGATAGTTGCCGAGTGCGGGCACCACCGGCGGGATCGCCTGCGGGATGATGATGTCGCGGAAGGTGATGTAGGGGCTCAGGTTGAGCGCCGTGGAGGCCTCCCACTGGCCCTTCGGCACGTTCTCCAGCCCGGCGCGGTAGACTTCCGAGCAATAGGAGCCGTAGTGCAGGCCGAGCGCGATGACGCCGGCGGCCATGGCCGGCAGCACGATGCCGAATTCAGGGAAAACGAAGAAGATGAAGAATATCTGGATGAGAACCGGCGTCGAGCGGATGAACTCGACGAAGCCGGCGGCCGTCACGGAGATCCACCCTGTCTTCGACATGCGCAGGATGGCGAGCACCAGCCCCAGCACAGCCGCCAGCACGAAGCCCAAGAGGGTGGCCTGGATGGTGACGACCGAAGCTCTCAAAAGCGTCGGCGTGATCTCCCAGACATAGTTCCAGTCCCAGAACATGGTCTACCTCCCCCGTGCGATGCCGCGTGCGGCGAAGGTTTCGAGCGTGCGCATGCCGACGGTGATCAGCACCGAAAGGGCCAGATACACGACGAGCACGATGGTGAATATCTCGATCGTGCGGAAGGTGGTCTGGTTCATCTGTTGCGCCTTGAAGGTCAGATCAGAGATCGTGATCAGCGAGACCAGCGCTGTCGCTTTCAAGAGTTCGATGAACAGATTGCCCCACGGCGGGATCATGGCGACGAAGGCTTGCGGCAGGATGATGCGCCTGAGCGCCAGGGCCCGCGGCATGTTGAGTGCAACGGAAGCTTCCCACTGGCCGCGCGCCACCGCGTTCACCGCCCCGCGCACCACCTCTGCGCCGTAAGCGCCGACATTGAGGCCCAGCGCCGTGATGGCGACGGTCATCGGGTCAAGGTTGACGCCGAAATGCGGCAGCACGAAAAACAGCCAGAAAAGCTGCACCAGCGCCGAGGTTCCGCGGAACACCTCGATATAGGCGACCGCCAGCCAGCGCAGCGGCAGCGGCCCGTACATCTTGGCCATGGCGGCGATCAGCGCCATGACGACGGCGAGAAGGCAGCCGCCGATCGTGATCTGAATGGTGATCGCGGCGCCTTGCAGAAGGCCTGGAATGAATTCGCGGAAACCGGCGAAGCTCGAGACCGCCAACCCTGCGGTGAAGAAGACGATCGCGCAAACCGCGAGCGGACGAAGCTGCATCGCGAGAACCCCTCAACCCCCACTACAGCGCCGTGCGTCCCTTAGGACGCACAAAGGACGCTGTAAGTTATTGAATCTGTGCATCGTGCTTTCCGAAAACCGATACGGTTTTCGGGCCGATGCACTGGCGGAAGCGTATATAGCCCCCGCCGTCCGGCCCCGTATTTCACCCTCCGCAGGAGCCTTATGCGGATCTGCCTGCCGACGCGCCGCCCCTGGGGAGGCGCGCCGGTCCCTGGGCTGGAGGCGCGTCATTCGCCGGCGCAGAGTTCCTCGGTGGTCTTGTTCGGCAGATAGCCTTCGCCGAAGCCGAACTGGGAGACGAGCTCGATATGCTCCTCGGTGCCGATGAACTCCTTCAAGTGTTTGTTGAACTCCTCGTAGAGGGCCGTGTCCTCGGGCCGGAAGGCGAAGCCGCCATGGCCCTTCACCGATTCCCCGGCCACCTCGCCGAAGGGCTCGGTCGATTCCACACCCTCGTTGTTGTCGGCCATGCGGGCGATCGAGTTGGCGGTAAGCGCTGCCGCGTCGGCGCGCCCGGCCCGGACGGCGCTGACGAGGCTCGACTGGTCCGGCAGGATGACGAGCTGATCCTGCGGGACACCCGCCTTTTCCGCATAATCGGCTTCGACGGCGCCGGCCATCACGGCGAGCGTCAGGTCGCCGCTTTCGGCGATGGTGCCATAGTCGACGATGTTCTTCGGGTTGCCATCGGCTACCAGGAAGGCCTGGCCGATGCCGTAGGAAGGTTCGGAGAACTGCACCTGCTCACAGCGCTCGGGCGTGATGAACATGCCGGCGGCGATCATGTCGAAGCGCCCCGCCTTGAGGCCGGGGATGAGCGAGCCGAATTCGGTCAGCACGCCGTCCACCTCGTTGATGCCCATCTTGGCCAGAATGGCCTTGGCCACTTCCGGCGCCTCGCCGGTCAGCTTGCCGTCCGGCGTGGCAAATCCATAGGGGGCTTCATTGGCGAATCCGACGCGGATATAGCCGGACTCCTGCGCCTGCTCCAGCGCGTCCTGCGCGACTGCCGTGGTGGCGGCAGTGCCGAGTACGGCGGCGACGGCCCCCAGCGCCACCATTCCTTTCAGAACCGAGCGTCTCATGATCTTTCCCCTTGTTTTTCGTGAAAAATGAAATTGCTGGCCGGATGTGCCTGATGTATACATCATCATGCGGATCGAGGGGTTGTCAACGGCCTTAGGTCAGGCTTCAGGTCTCACGAGAGTTCCCGAACATTTCAGACAGTAACATTTGTGCACAACTCGGCCGCGGTCGCGGGTGTGGCGCTTCCAGGAGCGCCGCGAGAATGGCACGGTTCCGGAGGTAGCATGCCCGCATCCCATTTGCCCTTCAGCATCCAGGAATACGCGAACCGGCTGGACAAGACCCGCCGGGCGATGGAAGCGAAAGGGATCGATATCCTGTTCGTCGAGGACCCCTCCAACATGGCGTGGCTCACCGGCTACGACGGCTGGTCCTTCTATGTCCATCAGGGTGTTCTGGTCTTCAAGGATGACGACCCCATCTGGTGGGGCCGCTCCATGGACGGCAACGGCGCCGTACGCACCTGCTACATGTCCGACGAGCGGGTGCTGCGCTACCCCGACCACTACGTGCAGGCCAACACGCTGCACCCCATGCAGCATCTGGCCGAGGTCATCCGCGCCCATGGCTACGCCAATAAGCGCATCGGCGTGGAATTGGAGAACTACTATTTCTCGGCCAAGGCCTACCTGGTGCTGCACGAGGAGTTGCCGGACGCCAAGTTCGTGGATGCCACCGGGCTGGTCAACTGGCAGCGCGCGGTGAAGTCGGACGAGGAGCTGGTCTTCATGCGGCGCGCCGCCCGCATCTCGGAAAAGATGATCGACGGCATCGTCGAGCGCATCGAGCCGGGCATGAAGAAGAACGACCTGGTGGCCGAGATCTACGGCGACGCCATCCGCGGCGTCGACGACGACTGGGGCGAGTACCCGGCCATCGTGCCGCTCCTGCCCACTGGCTCCGACGCCGCCGCCCCGCATCTGACATGGGACGGACGGCGTTTCGAGCAGGGCCACGCGACCTTCTTCGAGATCGCCGGCTGCTACCGCCGCTATCACACGCCCTTCTGCCGCACGGTCTTCCTCGGCACGCCACCGCAATACATGCTCGACGCGGAAAAGGCGCTGGCCGCCGGCATCGAAGCAGGCCTCGACGTGGCGCGGGCCGGAAACCGGGCAGGGCAGGTGGCCGAGGCCCTCTACGGCGAACTGGAAAAAGCCGGCATCGGACGCGACGGGCGCTGCGGCTATTCCATCGGCATCTCCTACCCGCCGGACTGGGGCGAGCGCACCATCTCCTTCCGCCGCGAGGACGAGACAATCCTCGAGGCGGGCATGACCTTCCACTTCATGCCCGGCCTGTGGATGGCCGACTGGGGGCTTGAGATCACCGAGAGCATCCTGATCAAGGAAGAGGGGCCGGCCGAGGCGTTGTGCAAGCGGCCGCGGGAACTGATTGTGAAGGATTGAGGTATCCTTTGGTTGGACGCGCCGGCCCCCTCTATGCAGCGCACCTATCTCCCCCTTGGTGGGGGAGAAAGCGATTTCAACATCTTAGCTGGAGCAGCGGAAGCTAAGTGTTAGAAATCGCAAGAGAGGGGGCTTCTCGCGCCGACCGGCCGGACATCGCGAACATCAAGACAGCCCATGCCCGACATCGCACACACCAAGCAAATCCTCGCCGACCTCGTGGCCTTCCCGACGGTCTCCGCCGACAGCAACCTCGCGCTCATCGCCTACGCGGCGGAAATCCTGAGCGATGCCGGCGCCCGCATTTCCATGCACCATGACGAGACGGGCGCCAAGGCCAACCTCTTCGCCACGCTCGGGCCCGAAGGCGACGGCGGCATCGTGCTGTCTGGCCATACCGATGTCGTCCCCGTCGACGGGCAGGAATGGACCGGCGACCCGTTTACCCTGCGCGAGGTGGACGGCCGGCTCTACGGTCGCGGCACCTGCGACATGAAGGGATTCATCGCCTGCTGCCTCGCCATGGTGCCGGTCTTCGCCCAAAAGCCCCTGAAGCGGCCGTTGCACTTCGCCTTCACCTATGACGAGGAGGTGGGTTGCTTCGGCGCCCGCGCCCTGATGGAGGAACTAAAGCGCGCCGCAATCCGCCCCGCCGCGGCCATCATCGGCGAGCCGACCTCGATGCGCATCATCGAGGGGCACAAGGGCTGCTACGAATACACGACCGAGTTCCGCGGGCTCGAGGGGCATGGTTCCGATCCGGACCGCGGCGTCAACGCCGTCGAGTATGCGGTGCGCTATGTCTCGCGCCTGATGGCGCTCGCCGAGGAGCTGAAGGCGCGGGCGCCGGCGGAAAGCCGCTTTCACCCGCCCTGGACGACGCTGCAGGTGGGTCTTATGCAGGGCGGCGCGGCGCGCAACGTGATTCCCGGCCATTGCAAGGTGGAGTGGGAGATGCGGCCGGTGCAGGAGGGGGACGCGGGGTTCGTGAAGGACGATATAAAGGCCTATATCGACCAGGTTCTGCGCCCGGCGATGAAGATCGTCTCCGAGGAGGCCGACATCGTCACCCATGTGGTGGGCGAGGTGGAGGGGCTGGAGCCGGTCGCCCAATCGGAGGCACGGCGCATCGTCTCCGAACTGACGGGACTGACGGAGGCGGAAGTGGTGGCTTTCGGCACCGAGGCCGGCCTGTTCCAGAGCGCCGGCATTTCCGCCGTCATCTGCGGCCCAGGCTCGATCGAAGAGGCGCACAAGCCGGACGAGTTCGTGTCCGTCGAGCAGCTTGCCGCCTGCCTCGGCATGCTGGAACGGCTGAGGCCCAGGCTGACGTGAGGGAGCGATGAGCAGAGGCGGCGAGGCGCGTGCCCGTTTCGAGCGCATCTACCGGACGCTGCGCCAGCGTATCTGCCTGCTCGATTATCCCCCTGACCGCCGCCTGCGCGAGGAGGATCTGGCGGAGGAGTTCAAGACCAGCCGCACGCCTATCCGCCGCGTCCTGGCACGGCTGGAGGACGAGGGGCTCCTGCGCTCCGTCCATGGCGTCGGCACCATCGTCACCGACATCCATATCGATGACCTGCAGCAGGTCTACCAGCTCCGCGTGGAACTCGCCGAACTCGTCGGCAAGCTGTCGCCGGTGCCGCCGGACCGGCGGAAGCTGGAGGAGTTCCGCCAGCTCATGGCGCGAGGCGAGGCACTGGTCGCCCGGCCCGACGCGCGCGAGTTCGCCCGCCTCAACATGGAGTTCTTCCACCTCCTGATGGATCTCACCGCCAACGAGCCGCTGCGCGAGATTTCCGAGCGGCTCTACTATCAGACGACGCGCAACTGGCTGAAGACCGCCTCGCGGCTTGCCCAGTACCGGGAAATGCTGATGAACGAGATCTTCTTCTTCCAGCGCGAGATGACCGACACGGTGGCGGCCATCGAGATCGGCGATCTGCGCGTCGTCGGCCACATCAGGCGCTCCCATGTGGCGATGAGCTTCGCCCGGCTCTACGCGGAAGCCCATCCTGCCCTCCAGGAGGGGGAACGCTAGGCCTGGCGGACCGTTTTGCCGCCGAGGTCGTTTCAGGCTTGACCTTCCAGTAACTGGAAGCCCTATCTGAGCGGCGCGATGCGATTCCGGAGAGCCCAATGGAACAAAAAACACACGACACCGCACTTGCCGACCAGACGGGACACGACCACACGGGGTCCAACCAGGCGGAGGTCGTCCGCGACCCGGTTTGCGGCATGACGGTCGATCCGTCGAAGGGCAAGCCCAGCCTGGAGCATGCCGGACATATCTACCATTTCTGCAGCGAATCCTGCCGCAACCGCTTTGCCGCCGATCCCGAGGCCTACCTGACGGCCAAGGATCCGGTGTGCGGCATGGATGTGGAGCGCGCGACGGCGCGCCATTTCCACCGCCACGAGGGCGAGGGCTATTACTTCTGTTCCTCCGGCTGTGCGGAGAAATTCACCGCCGAGCCAAAGCGCTATCTGGGCGACAGGCCGGCGCCGGAGCCGATGCCCAAGGGCACGAAATACACCTGCCCGATGCACCCGGAAATCGTCACCGACCAGCCGGGAAGCTGCCCCCTCTGCGGCATGGCGCTGGAGCCCATGGGCGTGCCCACCGGCGAGGAGGGCCCCAATCCGGAACTGATCGACTTCACCCGCCGGCTTTGGGTCAGCGCCATCCTGACCATGCCGCTGGTGGTCATCGCCATGGGGCCGATGCTGGGCTTGCCCGCGCGGCAATGGATCGGCGAGCCGGTGGCCGGCTGGCTCGAGCTCCTGCTGGCGACGCCGGTGGTGTTGTGGGCGGCCGCGCCCTTCTTCCACCGCGGCTGGCAGTCGATCGTCAACCGCAGTCCCAACATGTGGACGCTGATCTCCATCGGCGTCGGCGCCGCCTATGGCTACAGCGTCGTTGCAACGCTTTTCCCGGAAGTCTTCCCGCATTCCTTCCGCACGCATGAAGGCACCGTGCCCGTCTATTTCGAGGCCGCGGCGGTGATCGTCACGCTCATCTTCGTCGGCCAGGTGCTGGAGCTGAAGGCCCGCGAACGCACAGGCTCGGCCATCCGCGCGCTCCTCGACCTGTCGCCCAAGACCGCGCGGCTGATCGGCGCCGACGGCAAGGAGGCGGACGTGCCGCTCGATGAGGTGCAGGTGGGCGACCTCCTGCGCGTGCGGCCGGGCGATTCCGTGCCGGTCGACGGCGTGGTGGAGGAGGGCCGCTCATCCCTCGACGAATCCATGATCTCCGGCGAGCCCCTTCCGGTGGAGAAAGAAGCCGGCGACCCGCTCACCGGCGGCACGCTCAACAAGAACGGCACGCTGGTCATGCGCGCCGAGCGGGTGGGCAGCGAGACCATGCTTTCCAAGATCGTCGACATGGTGGCCGCCGCCCAGCGTTCGCGCGCGCCGATCCAGGGGCTGGCCGACCGGGTGGCGGCCTGGTTCGTGCCCACGGTGGTGCTGGTCGCCATCGTCGCCTTCATCGTCTGGGCGATCTTCGGGCCGCACCCGAGCATGATCTTCGCCATCGTCTCGGCGGTCTCCGTGCTCATCATCGCCTGCCCCTGTGCGCTGGGGCTGGCCACGCCCATGTCGATCATGACGGCCACCGGCCGCGGCGCCCAGGGCGGCGTGCTGATCCGCGACGCGGAGGCGCTGGAGCGTTTTGCGCGCGTCGACACGCTGGTCGTCGACAAGACCGGCACGCTGACCGAGGGCCGGCCGAAGCTGACCGACGTGGTGACGGCCGAGGGCATCGGGCGCGCCGAGCTTCTGTCGCTGGCCGCCAGCCTTGAGCGCGGTTCGGAGCATCCGCTTGCCGAAGCCATCGTCGAGGGGGCGGAAGCCGAGGGCGCCACGCTTGCAAACGCCGTCGACTTCGAGGCCGTCACCGGCAAGGGCGTCTCGGGCGTGGTGTCCGGCAAGCGCGTGGCGCTCGGCAACGCGGCCATGATGAAGGAACTCGGCCTCGATCTCGGGCCGCTCGCGGGCCGTGCCGAGAGCCTGCAGGCCGAGGGCAAGACGGCCATGTTCGTCGCCCTCGACGGCAAGGCGGCCGGCATCGTCGCCGTCGCCGACCCCATCAAGGAGACGACGGCCGGGGCCATCCGCGCCCTGCACGATCTGGGCCTCACCATCATCATGGCGACGGGCGACAACGAGCGCACCGCCCGCGCCGTGGCCGAAAAGCTCGGCATCGACGATGTGCGCGCCGACGTCCTGCCGGAAGACAAGAAGGCCCTCGTCGACGAGTTCCACGCGCGCGGCGCCAAGGTTGCCATGGCCGGCGACGGCGTCAACGACGCGCCGGCGCTCGCCGCTGCGGAAGTCGGCATCGCCATGGGCACCGGCGCAGACGTCGCCATGGAAAGCGCCGGCATCACGCTGGTGAAGGGAGATCTGACGGGCATCGTCAGGGCGCGCAAGCTCGCCCGCGCGACGATCCGCAACATCAAGCAGAACCTCTTCTTCGCCTTTGTCTACAACGCCGCCGGCGTGCCCATCGCCGCCGGCATCCTCTACCCGGTCTTCGGCACGCTCTTGTCGCCGATGATCGCGGCGGCAGCCATGAGCCTGTCGTCGGTCTCCGTCATCGGCAACGCGCTGAGGCTGAGACGCCTGCGCCTTTAAGCCCCGACCCGCGTCATCCCGGAAGTCGGAGCGAAGCGGAGACTGTCCGGGACCCATTCCGGAATGTGGAAGACTCACGGAATGGATCCCGGACAAGCCTTCGGCTTTCCGGGATGACGGCGGATATTGGTGGGGCTGACCGCCGGAAATGCATGCGCCTAATTTTCGGCATTGCACAATCATTGTGCATGCGCAAAATAGAGGCATGCCGCCCCGTTCGCTCTCCGTCCTGGTCATCGACGAAAACACCCTGCGCGCCGCCATCATCGAGGCTGGGCTGCGCGAGGCCGGGCATGAGCACGTCACCATCGTGCACGACGTCAACGGCATCGCCCAGCGCATCGCCGAGATTGAGCCCGACGTCATCGTCATCGACCTGGAAAACCCCAACCGCGACATGCTGGAGAACATGTTCAACCTGTCGCGCGCCGTCAGGCGGCCGATCGCCATGTTCGTCGACCAGTCCGATCAGAGCGCCATCGAGGCGGCGGTGGATGCCGGTGTCTCGGCCTATGTGGTGGACGGGCTGAGGCAGGAGCGGGTGAAGCCTATCGTCGACATGGCCATCAGCCGCTTCAACGCCTATTCGAAGCTTGCGCGCGAATTGGAGGAGGCCAAGAGCGCGCTCGAAAACCGCAAGCTGGTCGACCGTGCCAAGGGCATTCTCATGCGCTCCAAGGGGATTTCCGAGGAGGAGGCCTACACGCTGCTCCGCCGCGCGGCGATGAACCAGAACCGCAAGATATCGGAAATCGCCCAGAGCCTGATCCTGGCCTCCGGGCTGCTCGACGAGTGAGGCGCGTAATGAGCGAACACCACATCACCGCCGGGTTCCTGCCGCTCCTCGACAGCGCCATCCTGGTGGCGGCGCGCGAGAAGGGTTTTGCAGCAAGCGAGGGCGTCGACCTGACGCTGGTGCGCGAGACCTCCTGGGCCAGCATCCGCGACCGCATCGCCGTCGGCCATTTCGAGGTGGCGCACATGCTGGCGCCCATGCCGATCGCCGCCAATCTCGGCCTGACGCCGATGCGTCTCGACCTCATTGCCCCGCTGGCGCTCGGCCTTGGCGGCAACGCCGTCACCGTCAGCAACGCCCTGTGGCGAGCGATGGAGGAAGCCGGTGCTGCCGGCCCGGACGACCCGGCGGCGGTTGGGGCCGCGCTCAGGAAGGTGATCGAAGACCGGCGAGGGCAGGGGAGCGACAGGCTGCGCTTCGGCGTCGTCCACCCCCATTCGGGGCACAATTTCGAGCTGCGCTACTGGCTCGCCGCCTGTGGCATCGATCCCGAGCGCGACGTCGACATCACCGTCGTGCCGCCGCCGCTGACGGCAGACGCCATGGCCGCCGGCCGCATCGACGGCTTCTGCGTCGGCGAGCCGTGGAACAGCGTCGCCGTGGCGGCCGGCCATGCCCGCATCGCCACGGTCAAGGCGGCCATCTGGAGGTCGAGCCCGGAAAAGGTGCTTGGCGTGCGGGCCGACTGGGCCGTCGCGCACAGCGATACGCTCGCCCGCCTCTTGCGCGCGCTCTACCGCGCCGCCGCCTGGTGCGGTGAGGCGGAGAACCACGAGGAACTGGCGGCGATCCTTTCCGGCGAAGCCTATCTCGGCCAGCCGGCGAAGCTCCTCCTCGGCGCCCTCGACGGGCGGCTGGAGACGGGTGGCGGCATCCACCGCTTTGCCGATTTTTTCCTGCCGATGGAGAAGGCGGCGACCTTTCCCTGGCAGAGCCATGCGCTGTGGTTCTATTCGCAGATGGTCCGCTGGGGTCAGGTCCCTCACGGCGAGACGAACGCGGAGAAGGCGCGGGCCTCCTTCCGCCCCGACATCTACCGCGCCGCCCTCGGCCCCCTCGGCGCGGCACTGCCCGCCGCCAGCATGAAGGTGGAGGGCGCGTTGACGGCCCCGACACCCGTCGGCGCAACCTCCGGCCGGCTGATCCTCGGCCCCGACGGCTTCTTCGACGGGGCGGTGTTCGACCCGGCAGAACTGGACGGCTATATCTCCGGGCAGAGGTCTGCTGGCGCCCGCCAACGGCCTTGATTTTTGACCATGGTGGTGGCGTGTCGACGCTCAGGCATGTGTCCTCGGCTCAAGCCCCATAGGCGCAAACATAAGCCTCGTCATCCCGGCCGAACGAAGTGAGAGCCGGGATCCATTCCGTGACGTCGACGTTCCGGAATGGATCCCGGACAGCCTGCGCCCTGCGGGCTTCGGCTTCCGGGATGACGGCGTAGGGAAATTACGCGCCCCAAAGCCTTGATTTAGCGCCTATGGGGCTTGAACCGAGGATCCATGCCTGAACGGCCGCAGCTACAAAAATGGTTGAGCAAAAAGGCCTTCGCCTAATTCATAGGCATCCAGCACCCATGCCTAAAATTTGATCGCTGCGCTGCAGCATTATTCACCACTGCCTGCGGCTCCAGCAAAACGCCGTACACGGTTCCACAAAGCAGCCCATTGAAAATAAACGATTCTTATTTCCGCTTCCGAGTTGGCACGCCTCGTGCATAGCTAAAGGCGGGTCCAGAGGGGACACCAAAAACAAGCGTCCAATGAAGGGCGCTGAGGCAAAGCTGCCGATCAGAGATCGCCGCCGTGACCGCGGGCAGGCGATTGCTGGCCGGCAGCTTTTCTTTTTTGCAGCAACGAAAACCTCAGCAGAGGCACGAGCAGTTGGATTGGAACAGCCGATGACCGCATCAACGCCAGCCGCACCAATTGACACCACGCCGGGCCGCGCCCTTACCATGTCCACCGTCGCCTTCACGGTCTGTTTCGCCGTGTGGACGATCTTTTCCATCATCGGCGTGCGCATCAAGGACGATCTGGGGCTCTCCGAGACCCAGTTCGGCCTGCTCGTCGGCACGCCGATCCTCACCGGCTCGCTCGTGCGCATGATGCTCGGCATCTGGACCGACCGCTACGGCGGCCGCCTCGTCTACACCGCCACCATGCTGGCCTCGGCCCTTGCCACCTTCCTGCTCTCCTTCGCCCACACCTACACGATGATGCTCGTCGCGGCCCTCGGGGTCGGCATCGCCGGCGGTTCCTTCGCCGTCGGCGTCGCCTATGTCTCGCGCTTCTATCCGGCACAGAAGCAGGGCACCGCGCTCGGCATCTTCGGTGTCGGCAACGTGGGCGCTGCGGTGACCAAGTTCCTCGCCCCCTTCGTGCTCATCGCCTGGGGCTGGGCGGCCGTCGCGCAGGTCTGGGCTCTGGTGCTGCTCGTGATGGCCGTGGTCTTCTGGTTCACCACCGGCGACGATCCGGTGATCCGCGCCCAGCGCGCCGGCCAGCTTCGTCCCCGCAGCTTCGCCTCGGAGTTCGAGCCGCTCAGAAACCTTCAGGTCTGGCGCTTCGCGCTCTACTACTTCTTCGTCTTCGGCGCCTTCGTAGCGCTTGCCCTGTGGCTGCCGCGCTACCTGATCGGCGCCTACGGCTTCGACATCAAGACCGCCGGCATGATCGGCGCCGCCTATTCCATCCCCGCCTCGGTCTTCCGCGCCTATGGCGGCGCCCTGTCCGACAAGGCAGGCGCGCGCACGGTCATGTACTGGACCTTCGCCGTCTCGGCCGTCTGCACGGCTCTCCTGTCGATCCCGGCGGCCGACTACATGGTGCAGGGCATCGACGGCCCCAAGACCTTCCATTTCGAGATCGGCCCCTGGGGCTTCGTTGTCCTCATCTTCGTGCTCGGCTTCTTCATGAGCCTCGGCAAGGCCGCCGTCTACAAGCACATCCCCGTCTACTATCCGCAAAATGTCGGCGCGGTGGGCGGTCTCGTCGGCATGATCGGCGGGCTCGGCGGTTTCGTCCTGCCGCTTCTGTTCGGCTACCTCAACGACCTCACCGGCCTGTGGACGAGCTGCTTCATGGCGCTGTTTGTCATCATTGCCGTGTCGCTCGCCTGGATGCACCTCGCCATCCGCCGGATGGAGCGGGCTACCCAGATGCAGCCGGCCTGAAACCGCCCGCGAAAGGGAAAGGATATCCATGACTGAGAAACTCGTCGTCGTCGGCGCCGGAATGGCCTCCGGGCGCATGCTCGAGCACCTGTTCGAGGCCGATCCGGGCGCCTTCGACGTAACCCTCTTCGGTGCCGAGCCGCGCGGCAACTACAACCGCATCATGCTCTCCCCGGTGCTGGCGGGCGAGAAGACCTATGAGGAGATCGTCACCCACGATGCGGGCTGGTATGCGGCGAACAACGTCGACTGCCGCTTCGGCGGGACCGTCACCAGGATCGACCGCAAGGCCAAGCTCATCGTCTCCGGCGATCGCGAGACGCCGTACGACAAGCTGGTGGTCGCCACCGGCTCCGCCCCCTTCATCATCCCCGTCGCCGGCAGGGATCTGCCGGGCGTCATGGCCTTTCGCGACCTCGACGACGTCAACGCCATGGTTGCGGCGGCCGGGAAGCCGAATGCCAGGGCAGTCGTCATCGGCGGCGGCCTCCTGGGCCTTGAGGCGGCCGCCGCCCTGCGCTCGCGCGGCATGGAGGTGGTGGTGCTGCATCTGATGGGCCATCTCATGGAGCGCCAGCTCGACCCCGCCGCCGGCTATCTCCTGCAGAAGGAACTGGAGGGCAGGGGGATAAAGATCCACTGCAAGGCGCAGACCAAGGCCGTCCTCGGCGACAGCCATGCCGAAGCCGTGCTCCTTGAAGACGGCACGATCTACCCCGCCGACATTGTTGTCATGGCCGTCGGCATCCGGCCGGAGACCCGCATCGCCGTCGATGCCGGGCTCTATGTGGAGCGCGGCATCGTCGTCAACGACCAGATGGTCTCCTCCGACCCCGACATCCTGGCCATCGGCGAATGCGTGGAGCACGAGAACATCTGCTACGGCCTCGTCGCCCCGCTCTACGATATGGCCAAGGTGGCGGCCAGGACGCTTGTCAAGCAGGACGCCGCCTTCCGCCCCGTGGAGACGGCGACGCAGCTCAAGGTCACCGGTGTCAGCCTTTATTCCGCCGGCGACTTCGCCGATGGCGACGACCGCGAGGAGATCGTGCTGCGCGACGCCAGTGCGGGCATCTACAAGCGCCTGGTCTTGAAGGAGAACCGCATCCTCGGCGCCGTCCTCTACGGCGAGACGGCCGACGGCTCCTGGTTCTTCGACATGCTCAAGAAGGGCACCGACGTCGCCGAGATGCGCGACACCCTCATTTTCGGCCAGGCCTATCAGGGAGGGGGTCAGCTGGACCCTATGGCGGCCGTTGCAGCCTTGCCGGATGATGCGGAGATCTGCGGCTGCAACGGCGTGTGCAAGGGAAAGATCGTCGGCACGATCACCGAGAAGGGCCTGACGACGCTCGACGCCGTGCGCGCCCACACCAAGGCCTCCAATTCCTGCGGCACCTGCACCGGGCTCGTCGAGCAGCTGATGCGGCTCACCCTGGGGGACACCTACAACCCGGCCGCAGTGCAGCCCATGTGCGGCTGCACAGACCTCGGCCATGACGACGTGCGTCGCCTCATCAAGGCGAAGGGGCTGAAGACCATCCCCGCCGTCATGCAGGAGCTGGAATGGAAGACCTCCTGCGGCTGCGCCAAGTGCCGCCCCGCGCTCAACTACTACCTTGTGGCCGACTGGCCGGACGAATATGCCGACGACTACCAGTCGCGCTTCGTCAACGAGCGTGTGCACGCCAACATCCAGAAGGACGGTACGTACTCGGTGGTCCCGCGCATGTGGGGCGGGGTGACGAGTTCGAAGGAGCTGCGTGCCATCGCCGATGTGGTCGACAAGTTCAACATCCCCACCGTCAAGGTCACCGGCGGCCAGCGCATCGATATGCTGGGCATCCAGAAGGAGGACCTGCCGGCCGTCTGGGCCGATCTCGGCAAGGCCGGCTTCGTCTCGGGCCACGCCTATGCGAAGGGCCTCAGAACGGTGAAGACCTGCGTCGGCTCCGACTGGTGCCGCTTCGGCACGCAGGATTCGACGGGCTTGGGCATCCGCATCGAAAAATTCATGTGGGGCTCGTGGACGCCGGCGAAGGTGAAGATGGCCGTCTCCGGCTGTCCGCGAAACTGCGCCGAGGCAACCTGCAAGGACGTCGGCGTCATCTGCGTGGATTCGGGCTTCGAGATCCACTTCGCGGGGGCGGCCGGCCTCGACATCAAGGGCACAGAGGTGCTGGGCCTCGTCAGATCGGAAGACGAGGCGCTGGAGCATATCGTGGCGCTCGTCCAGATGTACCGCGAGCAGGGACGCTATCTGGAACGCATCTACAAATGGGCCAAGCGCGTCGGCATCGAGGAGATCCGCCGCCAGATCATGGAGGACGCTGACAAGCGCAAGGCCTATTTCGACCGCTTCGTCTTCTCCCAGAAATTCGCCCAGGTGGACCCCTGGTCCGAGCGCGTCTCGGGCAAGGACAAGCACGAGTTCAAGCCCATGGCCGAACTGGGCTTCCCACAGGCAGCGGAGTGAGCGGAATGAGCGACTGGATCGAGATCGGCAGGCTCGACGACATCCCGCAGCGCGGCGCGCGCTGCGTCAACACACCCATCGGGCGGATCGCCGTCTTCCGCACCGCCACCGACGACGTCTACGCCATCGAGGACCGCTGCCCGCACAGGGGCGGCCCCTTGAGCCAGGGCATCGTGCACGGTGCGGAAGTCACGTGCCCGCTGCACAACTGGGTGTTTTCGCTGGAAACCGGCCTTGCCCAGGGCGCCGACGAAGGTGCCGTGCGCACCTTCGCGCTCAAGCGCGACGGGAGCCGCATTTTCATGGACGCAACGATGATGATGGCGATCGCGGCCGAGTAGGCGCCCGCCCGATTCCCGCCGCGCTGCCGGCATCCCACCCCCAGCCAACCCAGGAGACCGACAATGGCCTATGTCGTACCCACGGAATTCGTCACCAAGATGATCGATGCCGGCGAGGCGAAGGTCTTCATGTCGACGCGCGATACCCTGATCCGCGCCTTCATGGCCGGCGCCATCCTGGCGCTCGCCGCCGCCTTCGCCATCACCATCTCGGTCCAGACCGGAGAGCCGCTGGCGGGCGCCATCCTCTTCCCGGTGGGCTTCTGCCTGCTCTACCTCCTGGGCTTCGACCTTCTGACGGGCGTCTTCACCCTCGTGCCCCTCGCGCTGATCGACAAGCGCCCGGGCGTTACTTTGAATGGGGTGCTGCGCAACTGGAGCCTCGTTTTCGTCGGCAACTTCGCCGGCGCGCTGCTCGTCGCCCTGATGATGGCGATCACCTTCACCTACGGCTTCACGACGGAGCCGAACGTCGTCGGCCAGAAGATCGGCACCATCGGCGAAGGCCGCACGATCGGCTACGCGGCTTACGGCGCGGCCGGCATGCTCACCCTCTTCATCCGCGGGGTCTTGTGCAACTGGATGGTCTCGACCGGCGTCGTGGCGGCGATGATGTCGACCTCCGTCTCGGGCAAGGTCATCGGCATGTGGATGCCCATCATGCTGTTCTTCTACATGGGCTTCGAGCATTCCATCGTGAACATGTTCCTGTTCCCCTCGGGCCTCATGCTCGGCGGCAACTTCTCGCTCATGGACTATTTCATCTGGAACGAGATCCCGACGGTGGTCGGCAACCTCGTGGGCGGCCTGGCGTTCGTCGGCCTGACGCTCTACTCCACCCACGCCCGCACCGGTGCCAAACGCGCCGCACCGGCGGGCGACATGGTCGCTTCCGCCCGCGTTCCGGCGGAATAGGACGGCGCGATGACGCAGACAGCCGGCCTCGCCACGAGAACCACTTGTCCGTATTGCGGGGTCGGCTGCGGCGTCCTGGCGGCTCCCCAGCCCGACGGCTCGGTGTCGATCAAGGGCGATCCCGATCACCCGGCCAATCTCGGCCGGCTCTGCTCGAAGGGCTCCGCCCTTGCCGAAACCCTCGGCCATGAGGAGCGGCTGCTTTACCCGGAGATCGGCGGCCGCCGCGCCGGCTGGAACGCCGCTCTCGATCTGGTGGCGCAGGAGTTCGCGGCGGCGATCGCCGGGCACGGCCCCGATTCCGTCGCCTTCTATGTCTCTGGCCAGCTTCTCACGGAGGACTATTACGTCGCCAACAAGCTGATGAAGGGTTTTGTCGGCTCGGCCAACATCGACACAAACTCGCGGCTCTGCATGGCCTCCTCGGTCGCCGGCCATCGCCGCGCCTTCGGTTCCGACACGGTGCCGGGAACCTACGAGGACCTGGAACTGGCCGACCTCGTCGTGCTCACCGGCTCCAACCTCGCCTGGTGCCATCCCGTGCTCTATCAGCGGCTGGCCGCCGCCAAGGAAAAGCGCCCCGGGATGAAGGTGGTGCTCATCGACCCGCGCCGCACCATGACCGCCGACATCGCCGACCAGCATCTGGCAATCGCGCCGGATGGCGACGTGGCGCTCTTCGCCGGCCTGCTGCGCTACATCGCCGAAAAGGGAGTTGTTCGAGGAGATTACGTCGAAAAGCATACAACCGGCTTCAACCAGGCATTGACTGCTGCCGGGCACCTGACGATAGACGAAGTGGCCGCGTCCACCGGCCTCCAGCCGTCCGAGATCGAAGCGTTCTACCGGCTCTTCATCGAACGCGAGCGCACGGTCACCGTCTACAGCCAGGGCGTCAACCAGTCCGCTTCCGGCACGGACAAGGTGAACGCCATCCTCAACTGCCATCTGGCCACCGGCCGCATCGGCCGTCCGGGCATGGGCCCGTTCTCCGTCACGGGCCAGCCCAACGCCATGGGCGGGCGCGAGGTCGGCGGGCTCGCCAACATGCTGGCCGCCCATATGGACCTCGAGAACGGCTCTCACCGCGACCTGGTGCAGCGCTTCTGGCGCGCCCCGCGCATGGCGGAAAAGCCCGGCCTCAAGGCCGTGGAAATGTTCGAGGCCGTGGCCGACGGGCGCATCAAGGCGCTGTGGATCATGGCCACCAACCCCGCAGATTCGCTGCCCGACGCGGACGCCGTGGAAGCGGCACTGAAGGCCTGCCCCTTCCTCGTTGTCTCCGATATAGCGGCCGAGACCGATACGCTGCGCCACGCCCATGTGAAGCTGCCGTCCACGGGCTGGGGCGAAAAGGACGGCACGGTGACGAACTCCGAGCGCCGCATCTCCCGCCAGCGCGCCTTCCTGCCGTCGCCGGGCGAAGCGCGGCCGGATTGGTGGCAGGTTGTCGAAGTGGCGAGGCGCATGGGTTTTGGGCAAGCCTTCGCCTATGCGGACACGGCCGAGATCTTCCGCGAGCATGCGGCGCTTTCGGCACTGGAAAACGATGGCACGCGCGACTTCGACATCGGCGCCTGTGCGAGGGTCGATGCGGCGGAATACGAGGACTTGCAGCCGTTTCAATGGCCGGCGCCCGTCGCCACCACCCCCCTCTGCCCTGCCGGACATCTCCCCCACAAGGGGGGAGATCGGCTGTCACTACGACCTTCGCCAATCACAGACGTCGCAGAAATGGCGGGAAGCGCGAAGCTGCCAGTCTCCCCCGTTGAGGGAGGGCTATCGCATATGGATTCTGAGTCCTTGATGGTACCCCCACCCCTCACCCCTCCCCTCAAGGGGGAGGGGGGCGAAGCCGTACTCGACCTGCCTCCCTCCCCCTTGAGGGGAGGGATTGAGGGTGGGGGTTCCGGCGAAGCCGGCAAAGACGACTCATATGCGATAGCCCCGCCCCTTGAGGGGGAGATGCCCGGCAGGGCAGAGGGGGTTACCTCGCGCTTCTTCGCCAACGGCAACTTCTACACCCCCGACCGCCGCGCCCGCTTCATCGCCGTCGCGCCGCAGGCACGACGGGTGACCGACGCCGACTACCCCATGGTTCTCAACACCGGCCGCGTCCGCGACCACTGGCACACCATGACCCGCACGGCCAGGAGCGCCCGGCTTTCCGGCCATATGGCCGAGCCCTATGCCGAGATTCACCCCGAAGACGCCGCGCGCCTCGGCATCGGTGAGGCAGCATTGGTGCGGGTGGCAAGCCGCCACGGGGCCGTCCTCGTGCGCGCGCTCGTCTCGTCGAGGCAGCGCCGGGGCTCCGTCTTCGTGCCCATGCACTGGACAGACCAGTTCTCCGCCATGGGCCGCGTCGACGCGCTGGTGCCGTCCGTCACCGACCCTCATTCCGGCCAGCCCGCCTCGAAAAACGTCGCCGTCCGCATCGCCCGCTTCGAAGCCGAATACTACGGCTTTGCCGTCTCCGCCTCGCCTCCCGCCACCGACGGGCTCGACTATTGGGCGCTGGCGCGCAGCAAGGGCGGCTGGCGCCTGGAGCTTGCCGATGGCAAGCCGCTGGAGGCACCCGAGGCCCTCCTGCGCCGGCTCCTGTCCCTTGCCCAGCACGGCGTGGAGATCATCGCCTATCACGATGCGCGCCAGGGCAGCCACCGCATGGCCGCCTTCGACGGCGAACGGCTCCTCGGCGCCCTCTACCTCTCAAGGACGCCTGTCGCCGCCTCGCGCGGCTTCGCCGTCGTGCAGCTCGGTGAGCCGCACCCCGACCCGCGCTCCCGCTACCGCGTCATCGCCGGCAGGGCAGGGGCCGACCGGCCGGACCCCGGCGCCATCGTCTGCTCCTGCTTCGGCGTCGGCGCCAACCAGATCGCCGCCGCCGCCCGCGCCGGCTGCACAAGCGTGGCGGCCGTCGGCGAGGCCCTGCAAGCCGGCACCAACTGCGGCTCCTGCCGGGCGGAGATCAGGGGGATCGTGGAGGCGAACCGGGCGGTCGCGGCGGAATAGTGAGTGGTGAATAGTGAATAGAGAGTAGTGGGTGGGCGAAATTGCCCGTCGCTACTCACTACTCACCATTCACTATTCACTATTCACTCATATCAACTGCAGCCCCTTCATGCTGGCATGCCCGTCCTTGCCGATGATGATGTGGTCATGAACGGTGATTCCCAGCGGCTCGGCCGTGGCGATGATCGTCCGCGTCATCTCGATGTCGGCACGCGAGGGCGTCGGATCGCCGGAGGGGTGGTTGTGGACGAGGATGATGGCGCTGGCGGAAAGCTCCAGCGCCCGGCGCACCACCTCGCGCGGATAGACCGGCGTGTGGTCGACCGTGCCTGTCTGCTGGCGCTCATCGCGGATGAGCAGGTTCTTCTTGTCGAGGAAGAGGATGCGGAATTCCTCGCGGGCCTCGTAGGCCATGGCCGCGCGGCAATAGTCGAGCACCTGTGCCCAGGAGGAAAGCACCTCCCTGCCGCGCACCTCGGCGCGAAGCATGCGCTGGGTGAGGGCGGCGATCAGCTTCAGGTCGCGCGCCGCCGCCTCGCCGATGCCGGAGACTTCCTTCAGGCGGTGCTCGGGCGCGCCCAAAACCTCGCCGATCGAGCCGAACCGTTCGAGAAGCGCCTTGGCCGGCCCCTTGGTGTCGGCGCGCGGCACCGAGCGGAACAGCATCATCTCCAGAAGCTCGTAGTCCGATAGCGCGTCGCTGCCGGCCTCGGCGAAGCGCTGACGCAAGCGCTCGCGGTGGCCCTCATAGTGCTTTTTCTGCCCGGCCGCCTTGCCCGCCTTCGCCTCTTTGCCCGCGGGCTGAAACGCGCCCTCGCCGAAGAAACCCCGTTCGTCTTCCCCCATGATAGCCGCCTCTGCCCCAGTCCCTCGGGCAGAAGTCTACGAGGCGAGGCCCGGCCGGTCCAGCCCTGTCGGCGACAACGTGAAGATCTCGCAGCCGTTTTCGGTGACGCCGACCGAATGCTCGTATTGCGCCGAAAGCGAGCGGTCGCGGGTGACCGCCGTCCAGCCGTCCGACAGCACTTTCACATGCGGCCGGCCGAGGTTGATCATCGGCTCGATTGTGAAGATCATGCCGGGCCGCATCTCCACCCCCTCGTTGGGGCTGCCGTAGTGCAGGATGTTGGGGGCGTCGTGGAAGAGCCGCCCGACGCCATGGCCGCAGAAGTCGCGCACCACCGAGCAGCGCTGGCTCTCCGCGTAGGACTGGATGGCAGCGCCTATGGCGCCGGTGCGCGCGCCCGGCTTCACCGCCGCCACGCCGCGCATCAGGCACTCGTGCGTGACCTCCAGAAGCCGCTCGGCGGCACGCTTGATCCGGCCGACCGGGTACATGCGGCTCGAATCGCCGTGCCAGCCGTCGAGCACATAGGTCACGTCGATATTGACGATATCGCCTTCCTTGAGCGGCTTGGCGTCGGGGATGCCGTGGCAGACCACGTGGTTGACCGACGTGCAGGAGGACTTCGTATAGCCGCGGTAGTTGAGCGTGGCGGGAATGGCGCCGTGGTCCATGCCGTATTCGAAGATGAAACGGTCGAGTGCGTCCGTCGTCGCCCCCGGCTCGACGATGTCGGCGAGCGCGTCGAGGCAGCGGGCGGTGAGCCGGCAGGCCTTGCGCATGCCTTCGAAGCCCTCTTCGCCGTAGAGGCGAATCTGGCCGGTGTTGCGCAGGGGTGCCGCGTCGGCGTCAAGGTAAGTGACCATCAGCTTCCATCTCGATCAGGCGATCGGGCGCGATCGCGTCCGCAATGATGTGGCACCCTATCACGAAAGCTTCAACCCCGGCACCGGCTTTGGGTGAGGGGCTCACCTTGTTACGAAGATTTAATGGAGGAACGTGCTCAAGCACGCGCCGAGGCTGTCGAAATCCGCGGCTAGGGGTCCTATCTGCGCAACCTGAACCTCTTGCCGCAGAGTTTCCCGATGAAGATGAAGAAGAAGATCACCACCCGGCGCGCACTTCTGCTTGTCAACGCCAAGGCAAGGCGCGGGCGGGAATCGGTCGAACCGGTCATCGAACGGCTTCAAACCGGGGGGCTGGCGGTGACGGTGGAGCCTTTCGAAGCGCTGCCCGAGATCGCCCGCGACATCGTGCGCCTGCGCACCATGGCCGATCTCGTGGTCGTGTGCGGCGGCGACGGCTCCGTATCCTCGGCGGCGATGGCGGTCATGGAAAGCGGCCTGCCGATGGGCATCATCCCCATGGGCACGGCCAACGACCTCGCCCGCACGCTGGAAATCCCCCTGGACCTGTTAAGGGCGGCCGATGTCATCGCCGAAGGCCATGCGCGCCCGATCGACGTCGGCACAGTCAACGGCCACGCTTTCTTCAACGTCGCCAGCATCGGCCTCAGCACCGAGCTTGCCCAAGGCCTCGATCCGGCGCTGAAGCGGCGCTTCGGCCGGCTGGGCTATGCGCTGGCGGCGATCAGGGTGCTGACGAAAGCCTCCCGCTTCCGTGCCCGGATCACCGAGAAGGGCATGATGACGGAGGTCGAAACCTACCAGATAGCCGTCGGCAACGGCCGGCATTATGGCGGCGGCAACGTGGTGGAGGAGACGGCGGAGATCGACGACGGCCATCTCGACCTCTACAGCCTGGAGATGTCCAACCTGTGGAAGCTGGCGCTGATGCTGCGCTCCTTCCGCTCCGGCAGGCATGGCGCCTGGCAGGAGGTGCGCACGGCGCGCTGCGTGGAGTTCGACATCGAGACGAAGAAGTCGCTGCCGGTGAACGCCGACGGCGAGATCGTCACCGCGACGCCGGCGCATTTCAAGGTCCACCCCAAGGCGATATCGGTCTTCGTCGCGGCGTGACGGCACGGCGTCACTGTATCCCGAAAAGTGGATACCGGTTTTCCGTCCGCAATTGCGAAAAACGCCGAGTTGGATCAGGTTATCGATTCCTTGAAACGAAGAACTGATCCAAGGGCTTCCATCTTCATCAGTCGATCGGGCACGATCGCCTCCGCGCTGACGCGGCACCCGATCACGAACGCTTCGACCCCGGCGCTATGCGCCATGGCGAATGCGGCCGCATAAGCGGGGTCGAGGTCGTCGCACAGGCGGAAGCGGTGGCAGTCGCCCCGCTGCACCACATAAACCATGATCGCGCGGGCGCCGGCCGCCCGCATCGCCGCCAGCTCCTCGAGATGGCGCGTGCCGCGCGCCGTCGCCGTGTCGGGAAACTCCGCCAGCCCCTCCTCGCGCATAAAATGGACGTTCTTCACCTCCACATAGGCCGGCGGGCGCTCGGGATGCTCCAGGAGGAAGTCGATGCGCGAGCGCTCGCCGTAGCGCTGCTCGGGCCGGATGACGGGATAGGTGCCAAGGTCGTCGATCAGCCCGGCGCCGATCGCCTCGACAGCCAGCTTGTTGGGCAGGCCGGTGTTGATGCCCACCAGCGTTCCGTCCGCCTCCACCACCTCCAGCGTATGCGCGTATTTGCGCTTCGGGTTGGCGGATTTCGAAAGCAGGATGCGCGAACCGGGATCGGTCAGGCCGAGCATGGAACCGGTGTTGGGCACGGCCACGGTAAGCGCCGTGCCATCGGCCAGCGTGACGTCCGCCAGGAAGCGCTTGTAGCGCCGCACCAGACGCGCCTCGATCAGGGGGGAGGGGAAGTTCATGGGCCAGCGACCGTCCGGCGGAGTTGGGTGGATGCACGACCGCAATCGCGACCCGCATAATACGGGGTTTTCATAACGGCCCATGCCGGCCGCGTCGAGTGCCCGCAGGCTCCTTCGGCTTTCCTCCTGCCAAGAAGGCGAAAGCGCGTTTGCAATGGGGCTGGGAAAAACGCGTTCCGGAAAAACGGAAAACTCCTCCGAGTTTTCCGTTTCCTCCGGGCTCCTATTGCAACCCTTGCTCAGTCGACGTCGGGAAAGTGTGATCCCTACCGGATCCTAGTTGGAAGCGAGCGCCAGCTGGCAAGCCTGCGCCAGCTCGCGGTTCGGCTTTTCGGCACCAAGTGGCGTTGCCCATCCAGCCTTCTCGATAATCGAGCGGCGGCTATAGGAACTCGCTTTCTCCAGTTCGGCGAGCACAGCGGTGGCTTGCGGGTCGTTCTGCGAGCGGTTGACGCAGTATGGCGTAAGGGTCGAAGCGACTGCCGTAATCGAGGCCTCGCTGGCCATTTCGCGGGCGGTACCTCCGGTAACCCACCCACCCCAGGTGAAACCGACAACAGCAAGGGCGACAGCGCCGACGACCGCTCCATAGAGTGCCGGTTTTGTCCACTCGGGGATGTTCATGATAGTTCCAATCTTGAATCCTAGGCCGACGCCTATTCGCTGGCCACTCACTCATCTTAACACGGAAAGTTACAAGCAGAAAAATTATGTGATAAGTAATTCAGGCGGCAGCCGAAATGTTTAGGTCGTGTTTCGGCAGCTTGATGCGCTGGGCCTTCAGCGCGTCCTCGCCGAAGCCGTCGATACCCTCGGGCGCCGCCTTCTCCACTCCTTCACCGGCGGCTGCAAGTTCGCCGCACGCTGTCCCGCCGTGATGGACCGTTGCCGCCACGAGGTGCCGCCTTCCTTCGACGCAGATGGGCGCAGCGTGAAGTGCTTCCTATATGAGGCCTGAACGCATATCGCGCCCGGAGCGAAAAAGTCCCCGGGTGCCCAAGAACACGGCTTGCCGGAGCGGGCGAAGCTCTCTATAAGGCGCCTCGTCTTGCCTGCGCCCATCGTCTAGCGGTCTAGGACGCCGCCCTTTCACGGCGGAAACACGGGTTCGAGTCCCGTTGGGCGTGCCATGCATTCCATTTTTCCTGGAAATTCAGCGACTTAGAGCAGTTCAAGGAGCTGCAGCCGGACGGCATGGTGGTCAAGGACCACCATGCTGGAAGCTTACGTCTAGTGGTGCGATCCTGACAGATGGTACCCATCTGTCAGGACAAATCGCCCCACCAGACCAATAGCTTGTGGGCTGACTTTTCCAAACGGATGGGTACCATCTGTTTGGGTCAGACCACTAGCAACCTTTCGCCTACTTCTTGCCCCGGCAGTTCCAGTTCCAGTCGCGCTCCGGCCCGACATCCACGTGAACAGACTTTGTGTGGCAATAGGTGCCCACGCCGCCACGGCCCGGCAGCGCGCGGGTGAAGCGCGCCAGCTCCCATTTGCTGATGCCCTCGACCTGGATGTCGGCAGCGGCGCAATACATGTGCATGGAGTTGCGCGCGCCGCGCACGCGCCTGTTGTACTCCCGGCTGCGGTAGCCGGAGGTGACGAGGACGCGCTTGCCGTAATGGCTCTCGATGGTCTTCAGCATGCGCATCAACCCTGGCTTGAAGCAGGAGACGTCCACGCTCTCGCGCTGCTTCAGAAGCCCGTTCGGCGCCAGGCGGGCAAGTCCCGCGGCCGAGGCCACCTCGTAGGTGCCTACCTGCTCATAGAGGTCGAGGTCGCTGGTGTCGTCGATATTGGATTTGCGGACGATCTCGAAAAGCTCTTCTCTCTCGCGCACGCCGGGCAGCGCGTCCATGCTGAATGAGGCGCGCACAGGGGTCGCCTCGGTGTTGGAGGCAAGGTTGATGATCGGTTTTTCTTCCTTCGCGTCCGGCTCATTGGTCTCGGCCGTCTCGGTAGCGGCTTTTTCGTCGCTCTGCGCCATCGCCGCCGCGATCGGGCTCTTCTTGGCCGGTGCCGCCTCGGCGGGCGAGAAGAAGGCGGAGAGGAAGCCGCGCCTCTTGGCGGCCGTATCGTCCTCGGTCGCCGCCGGCGTTTCGGCTACCTGTTCTTCCTGCTGCTCGCCGGGCGTCTCCCCGGCTTCGGCCACCTCCGGCTGCTCGGTCTCCTCCGCTGCCGCCTGCTGCTCTTCGGGCTGAGCTTCCGCTTCGGCTGCCGCCGCCGTTTCCGCTTCCTCCTTGGCCGCGGCCTCCGTTCCCGGCCGCGGCGAGGGGCGCACGGCCGCCGTGCTCGCTTCCATGGCCGCCTGCAGCGGGCTGACGCTGTCTTCGCCGGATGATGTTTCGCCGGATGATGTTTCGTAGGAGCCGGGGGCCAGGCCCAAAGGCGCATCGGAGGATGCCGAGCACGAAGCCGCAAGCGCACAGGCGATCACCACCCCCAGAGCGTGCCACCTCACCGAATCGGCAAATTTATTTTTTCCAGCCGAAGCCGGATCACTGGCAAACAAAAAGCTTTCCTCTCCGGCAAGCGGTTCTGCGGACCAGGCGCCGCATGCGTCGCTCAAACTCCCCCGACGCACCCTGACAATATGCGAGTGGTAGCGAAATAGTGCCCCCTTTGCAACATGTTATGCTTAATGACGATCAAGGCCGGCGTGGCGAATACCTGCCCCTGTCGTCACACCCGCGCCCGCACATAGTCGCCCGGCGCCTCGCCCAGCATCTTCTTGCGCCGGTCGAGCTTACGGGCCGGCAGGCGCGTGTCGTCGAGCTTCTCGATCCAGGCCTGCCAGTGGGGCCACCAGGAACCGGCGGCAGCCCGCGCCGTCTCCAGCCATTCCTCCAGGCTTTCCCCCGCCGTCCCGCCGGTCCAGTGCTGGTATTTGTTGAGGCCCGGCGGGTTGACGACCCCGGCGATGTGGCCGGAGCCGGCCAGCACGAACTCGACCGGCCCGCCGAACAGCCGGCTGCCTGTGAACACCGATTTCGCCGGCGCGATGTGATCCTCGATCGTCGCAAGATTGTAGACCGGCACCTTGATGTCGGCGAGCGAAAGCCGTTTGCCGCACAGCGTTGCCCGGCCCCTGGCCAGGTTGTTCTCCAGATAGCAGTTGCGCAGGTAGTAGGAATGGTTGGCGGCGGCCATGCGCGTCGAATCGGCGTTCCAGTAGAGGAGGTCGAAGGGCAGGGGGTCTTTCCCGCGCAGATAGTTGTTGACCACGTAGGGCCAGATGAGATCCCGCGCCCTGAGCATGTTGAAGGCGGTGGCCATGCGGCTGCCTTCCAGATAGCCCTTCTCCTTCATGGCCCTGTCGATGGCCTCCACCTGCTCCTCGTCGGCGAAGACCTTGAGGTCCCCTGCGTGGGTGAAGTCGACCTGCGTGGTGAGGAAGGTGGCCGAGGCGATGCGCTCGTCCTTCTCCTGCGCCATCAGGGCGAGGCTTGCGGCGAGCAGCGTGCCGCCGACGCAATAGCCAAGAACGTTGACCTTTTCTTCCCCGGTCCGCTCGGCGATCGTCTTAAGACCGAACGCGATCCCCTCGCGGAAATACTCGTCCCAGCCCTTGGCGCCGTGCCGCTCGTCCGGGTTCACCCAGGAGACGACGAAGACGGTGTGGCCCTTTTCCACCGCCCAGCGGATGAAGGAGCGTTCCGGGTTGAGGTCGAGCACGTAGAACTTGTTTATCCACGGCGGCACGATCATCAGCGGCCTGCGCAGCACCTTATCGGTCGCCGGCGCATATTGGATGATCTCGGCCAGGTCGCTGCGCGCCACCACCTTGCCGGGCGTCGTCGCCAGGTTGCGGCCGAGCTCGAACTTGGAATAGTCCGACTGGCGCAATCTCAGTTCGCCCTTTCCGGCGGCGATATCCTCGGCCAGCATGCGCATGCCGCGCACCAGGTTCTCGCCGTCCGATTCGAAGGTCTCGCGCAGGAGCTGCGGGTTGGTCATGATGAAGTTCGTTGGCGACAGCGCATCGCTCACCTGGCGCACGTAGAAGCGCGCCTTGTGGCGCGACTGCTCGTCCAGCCCCTCGGCGTTCTCCACAAGGTCCGACGCCCAGCGCGAGGTCACCAGATAGGCCTGCTTCAGGAAGTCGAAGAAGGCGTTCCTCGCCCAGTCCGGGTCCTGGAAGCGCTTGTCGCCGGCCTCCGGCTCGATCCGCTCGCCCTCGGCGGGCTCGCCGCTCATGCGGCGGATGGAGTTCGCCCATATGCCCATGTAGCTGGAGAACAGCCGCGTCTGCGCTTCCAGCGCGCGGGCGGGGTCCGACATCCAGTACTCGGTCAGCTTGGAGAAGGTCTTGACCATGTCGGCCAGCGGTTCGGCCATCGTATCGCGCTTTTCCCCGGCCTCGCGCGGCTGTGACCAGGCGGCGGCGGCCTTGCCGGCCTCCTCCAGCGCGCGGGCGAGGTTGAGGGCAAAGCGCTCCGGATCTCTCACCATATAGGATTCGAGCGATGTGCCGCCGTCCGTTTCCCGCTTGTTCTGATTGCCGGACTGCTTCATTCTTCAGGCTTGACCTCCTCTGAACGCCTTATTGCCATATTAGCACTTAGCGTAGCGGATGATCGGAAAAACAATATGAAAATTGGCAGCCCGCCTTCCTCCTGTCTGCGCACGAGCCTCCTTGTGCTGCCGCTTCTCGCTATGCCCGGATCCTGCTCCTCGCTTTCTCTCCAAGACGTTGCGCCGGCCCCGGTGTCGCAACCTGTCGCCACCGCGCAGGCCGATGCCGCCGCACCCCAGCGCCCGACCCAGCCCGATGGCTACCCCAATTTGAACGTGCCGGTCGAGAGGGCATCGCCGCAGTTCGAGGCGGACGAACAGCGGCAGCTCGTGGAGGAACTGACCACCCTGCGCGAAAGACATGCGGCGGGAGAGGATTCGACGCAGGCCCTCTCGGAGGCCGAGCGGCTACGCCGCCTCGGCCGCTCCCACGGCGAACGCGCGCTGGAGGGGATCGAAACCCCGCAATAGGCCGCAGCGAATTTTCAAACGGTCTCTGAAGGCCACACTGCGGCCTTGCTTGCACCGCACAGCCTATCGACCGCCCCCGCGAACAGGTGTATAGGCGCGGGGTGCATCTTCACCGGAAAAGGTACCATGGAAGAGTTTCACAAGGTCCGCAGGCTGCCGCCCTATGTGTTTGAGCAGGTCAACCGGCTGAAGGCCAGCGCCCGCTCGCGCGGCGCCGATATCGTCGACCTTGGCATGGGCAATCCGGACCTTCCGACCCCGCAGGCGATCGTCGACAAACTGTGCGACGTGGTGCGCGATCCGCGCACGCACCGCTATTCGGCCTCCCGCGGCATCCCGGGTCTCCGCCGGGCGCAAGCCGCCTATTACGCACGCCGCTTCGGCGTCAAGCTCGATCCGGAGACGCAGGTCGTCGCCACCCTCGGCTCCAAGGAGGGCTTCGCCAACATGGCGCAGGCCATCACCGCGCCGGGCGACGTGGTCATGTGCCCCAACCCGACCTATCCGATCCACGCCTTCGGCTTCATCATGTCCGGCGGCGTCATCCGCTCCATGCAGGCCGAGCCCGACGACGGCTTCATTCCCGCGCTCGAGCGCGCGGTGCGTCACTCGATCCCCAAGCCCCTGGCGCTGATCCTGAATTACCCCTCCAATCCAACGGCTTGCGTGGCTTCGCTCGACTTCTACAAGGACGTCGTCGCCTTCGCCCGCAAGAACGACATCATCATCCTGTCGGACCTTGCCTACGCGGAGATCTATTTCGACGGCAACCCGCCGCCCTCCGTGCTCGAAGTGCCGGGAGCGATGGACGTCGCGGTCGAGTTCACCTCCATGTCGAAGACCTTCTCCATGCCCGGCTGGCGCATGGGCTTCGCCGTCGGCAACGAGCGGCTGGTCGCCGCTCTCGCGCGCGTCAAATCCTATCTCGACTACGGCGCCTTCACGCCCATCCAGGTGGCCGCCGCCGCCGCGCTCAACTCGGACGGCGCGGAGATCGAGGAGGTGCGCAGCGTCTATCACCGCCGCCGCGACGTGCTGGTGGAGGCCTTCGGTCGCGCCGGCTGGCACGTGCCCCCGCCGCCGGCGACCATGTTCGCCTGGGCGCCGATCCCCGAGCCTTTCCGGCCGCTCGGCTCGCTGGAGTTCTCCAAGCTCCTGGTCGAGAAGGCGGAGGTCGCCGTCGCCCCTGGTGTCGGCTTCGGCGAGCACGGCGATGACTACGTGCGCATCGCGCTGGTGGAGAACGAGCACCGCATCCGCCAGGCCGCGCGCTCGATCAAGCGCTTCCTCGTGAGCGCCGAGAAGACGCTCGACAACGTCATCCCGCTTGCCGCAAGGCGCTAACCCTTATCCATCACCTGAAAAGACAATCGGAGGAACACGCCCGATATGGCCGAAGCCTTGCGCGTAGGAATTGCCGGTCTGGGCACCGTGGGTGCCAGTGTCGTTCGCATGCTCCAGAACAAGGCGTCGGAGCTCACCCGGCAGTGCGGCCGCCAGATCGCCCCGGTCGCCGTGTCGGCGCGCGACCGCACCCGCGACCGCGGCATCGACCTCGGCAACGCGCAATGGTTCGACGACCCGGTGGCGCTGGCGCGTTCTTCCGAGGTCGAGGTGTTCGTCGAGTTGATCGGCGGCGAGGACGGTATCGCGCTCGAATCGGTGCGCGCTGCCCTCGAGGCCGGCCGCCACGTGGTGACGGCCAACAAGGCGCTGCTTTCCAAGCACGGCGTCGCGCTTGCCGCGATCGCCGAGAAGAAGGGCGTGCTGCTCAACTACGAAGCGGCGGTGGCCGGCGGCATCCCCGTCATCAAGACCATGCGCGAGGCGCTGGCCGGCAACCATGTCAGCCGCGTCTTCGGCATCATGAACGGCACCTGCAACTACATCCTCACCCGCATGGAAGCCGAGGGCCTGAGCTTCGAGGACTGCCTCAAGGACGCGCAGAGGCTTGGCTATGCGGAGGCCGACCCCACCTTCGACATCGAGGGCCACGACACCGCCCATAAGCTCTCCATCCTGACGAGCCTCGCCTTCGGCTGCCGCATTTCCGCCGACGACATCTATATGGAGGGCATCTCCAACATCACCCAGGCCGACATCCGCGCCGCCGCCGAGCTCGGCTACCGCATCAAGCTCCTGGGCGTCGCGCAGAAGACCGACAGCGGCATAGAGCAGCGCGTGCACCCGACCATGGTGCCGGTAAGCTCCGTCATCGCCCAGGTCCACGGCGTCACCAACGCGGTGGCCATCGAGACCGACATGCTGGGCGAGCTTCTCCTGTCCGGCCCGGGTGCCGGCGGCGATGCCACCGCATCCGCCGTCATCGGCGATATCGCCGACATCGCCAAGAGCCGGCCCGGTTTCCAGCACGGCCCCGTCTTCGGCCGGCCTGCCAAGGAGCTGGCGCCCTACAAGCGCGCCCGCATGCGCGCCCATGCAGGCGGTTATTTCATCCGCCTGACGGTCCACGACCGCACCGGCGTCTTCGCGGCCATTGCCAGGCGCATGGCCGACAACGACATCTCGCTCGAATCCATCGTCCAGCACGGCGATGCGAGCGAGGAGGCGCACAAGACCGTGATCCTCGTCACCCACGAAACCATGGAAGCCTCCGTCCGCAAGGCCGTCGAAGGCATCACCAAGGACGGCCACCTGACGACCAAGCCGCAAGTGATACGGATCGAGCGGGCGGCTTGAACTCAGAGAATTTATGAAGATGGGCGAAATGCGCGAAGAATACGAGATCCGCATTAATGCTGCGGAGAAAGCGCACGACGCGCGGATTGAGTGGGCCAAAGACCTACCGCTCAGCTTCAGTCCTATGCCAATGCTGGAATGCGAGCACCCGGCTTGGTCGCTGCCGGGGGTGTTGCCGCCTCTATAATTTTTCTCATTATCGGCGGAACGAGGTTCCTCAAACTCGTTCAGATATAGAGACCGTTTCTCGCCCTCGTCGAAAGCCGCCAATAACCCTTGCGCATCAAACGTGCGGCTTGGCGGTCACGTCGACGCCGAGCGCGCGCATGACGGCGAGCGTGGTTTTCAAGGTCGGATTGCCGCGCGCGCTGAATGAACGATAGAGCTGTTCCCGGGAAAGTCCCGTTTCCCTCGCGATTTCGGTCATGCCCTTTGCGCGTGCGGCAACCCCGAGGGCGTGAGCGATATATCCCGCATCATGGGTCTCGAAGGCTGCGGCTATGAAGGTGGCGATCGCCTCCTCTGAATCCAAATCTTCGGCGGGGTCATAGGTTGTCAGTTTTTCAGCCATCTTGTTCGCTCCATTCGGTCGCTAGGCGCTTGGCTGCCTTTATGTCCTTGGTCTGTGTGCTCTTGTCGCCACCACACAAGAGGACGATGATTTTGTCCCCACGCTGTGTGAAGTAGATGCGGTAGCCGGGGCCATAGTGGATGCGCAGTTCGCTAACGCCGTTTCCCACGGGAGAAACGTCTCCGGTGTGACCATAGGCAAGCCGGTCCAGCCGTGACGCGATCAATGTACGTGCCCGGCGGTCCTTGAGACGCTCTCTCCACTTTCTGAACGTCTCCGTTTGCTTCAGCACCGCCATATATGGTTCTGTAATCTATAAACTACAATTGTTCAATCGTGTCCTTGCCGGTCCGTTTCGCCAGAAACGAAGACAGGCGCGTCACATTTATTCAATCGATTCAAGTTAGTAGAAGGGCAGGACGGCTCTTGCCGTCCCTCCGTCTCTTTGCCACAAGGGGTGGATGAACATCCGCGACCCGCGCCCCAGCCGCGCCTTTTCCGGAGTACAGGGATGACCTTCATGCCGAAAAACCCGCAGACCGGTCTCGACCGGATCCTAACGCTCGAGCTTGTCCGCGTCACCGAGCGCGCGGCTGTGGCCGCGGCAAGGCTGCGCGGGCGCGGCGACGAGAAAGCGGCCGATCAGGCGGCCGTCGATGCCATGCGCACGGAGCTGAACCGCCTGCCGATCTCCGGCACGGTGGTCATCGGCGAGGGCGAGCGCGACGAGGCGCCGATGCTCTATATCGGCGAAGAGGTGGGCGTCGGCGAGGGGCCGGCGGTCGACATCGCGCTCGACCCGCTCGAAGGCACCACCATCTGCGCCAAGAACCTGCCCAACGCGCTGGCCGTCATCGCCATCGCCGAGCGTGGCAGCCTGCTCTACGCGCCGGACGTCTACATGGAGAAGATCGCCATCGGCCCCGGTTATCCCGAAGGCATCGTCGATCTCGACGCGCCGGCGGTCGAGAACGTCGAGAACCTCGCCAAGGCCAAGGGCGTGCCCGTCTCCGAGATCACCGCCTGCATCCTCGACCGTCCGCGCCATGCGCGCCTCGTCGAGGCCGTGCGGGCGACGGGCGCGGCGATACGCCTGATCGGCGATGGCGACGTCGCAGGCGTCATCCACACGACCGATCCGGACGAGACCGGCATCGACATCTACATGGGCATCGGCGGCGCGCCCGAGGGCGTCCTGGCCGCCGCCGCCTTGCGCTGCATCGGCGGCCAGATGCAGGGGCGCCTGCAGCTCAACACGGGGGAGAAGCTGGCGCGCGCCGTCAAGATGGGCATCTCCGACCCGAAGAAGGTCTACCGCATGGACGAGATGGCACGCGGCGACGTCCTCTTCGCCGCCACCGGGGTGACGGACGGCAACATGCTTGCGGGCGTGAAGTTCGGCCGCGGGTCGATCGACACCCACACCATCGTCATGCGCTCCTCCTCGCGCACGGTGCGCGAGATCAAGGCGCAGCATCAGGATTTGGACAAGTTCTGAGGAGCGCCGACACAATTCCTCTGGGGATTTCGTGGACGAAAGCCCTGATGCCGGTGTTCGCGGTGTCATGATCCTTTCATCGCAGCCACCATCCCTCTATCGTCCTTTCAAGGACGGGAGATAAGGGTTGAGCGGCGAAAGGCGGTATTTTCTCGACGTCAGGAAGTCGGCGCGCGGGGTCTCGTGGGAGCATCGGCTGGATGCGCGCGGCGAGAACCTGGCGCTCGGCATGGCGCAAAGCCATGGAATGCCGGAGATCGTCGCCCGCGTTCTGGCGGGGCGCGGCGTGGGCCTTAACGAGGCGGCGTCTTTTCTCGCCCCCTCCATCCGCGACCTCCTGCCCGATCCGGCGTCCCTGACCGATATGGACAAGGCTGCAGCGCGCATTGCCGAGGCGGCAAGGCGGCGCGAGCGCGTGGCCATCTTCGGCGATTACGACGTCGACGGCGCGGCCTCCTCGGCCATGATGAAGCGCTTCCTCGCCCATTACGGCGTTGAAGCCGAGATCTACATCCCCGACCGCATCTTCGAAGGCTACGGCCCCAACCCGGCCGCCATGCGCGAGCTTGCCGGGCGCGCCAGGCTCATCGTCACCGTCGACTGCGGCACCAACAGCGCCGAGGCCATCGCCGCGGCAGAAGAGGCGGGAGCCGACGTCGTGGTGCTGGATCACCACCAGGTGGGCGGGGCGCTTCCCGATGCGGTAGCCGTCGTCAATCCCAACCGCGAGGACGATCTTTCCGGTCAGGGGCATCTGTGCGCGGCGGGTGTCGTCTTCCTGACGCTGGTGCGCACGAGCCGCATCCTGCGGGAGAAGCTGCCCGCCACGCCGCCGTTCGACCTGCTCATGCTGCTCGATCTCGTGGCGCTGGCGACCATCTGCGACGTGGTGCCGCTCATCGGCGTCAACCGCGCCTTCGTCGTCAAGGGGCTGGCGGCGGCAAGACAGATGCAGACGCCGGGGCTTGCGGCGCTCGCCCGCCTCGCGCGCATTGGCGAGCCGCTCAACCCCTATCATTTCGGCTTTCTCATCGGCCCGCGCATCAATGCCGGCGGTCGTATCGGCAATGCCGCGCTCGGCAGCAATCTTCTGGCGACATCGGACCCGGGTGAGGCGGAGACGATCGCCGCCACGCTCGACCGGCTGAATCAGGAGCGCCAGGCGATGGAGGTCGCCATGCTGGCCGAGGCGCGCGCCGAGGCCGACGCGGAGCTGGCGGCCGGCGACGGGCCGGCCGTGCTGGTGACGGCGAGCGAAGGCTGGCACGCCGGTATCGTCGGCCTGATCGCCTCGCGTCTGAAGGACCACGCCCGCCGGCCCACTTTCGCCATCGCCTTCGACGGCAACGGCATGGGCACCGGTTCCGGCCGCTCAATTCCCGGCTTCGATCTGGGCAAGCTGGTGCGCGAGGCGGTCTCCGAAGGGCTTCTGGTGAAAGGCGGCGGGCACGCCATGGCCGCCGGCATCACCGTCGAGCGCAAGAATCTCGGGCGCTTGCGCGCGTTCTTCGAGGAAAAGGCGGGATCGGCCGTGACGGCGCTGCGCGCCGCAGAGAGCCTGCGCATCGACGCCGCACTTTCCGCCGAGGGCGCGACCTTCGCGCTTCTCGACACGCTTGAGGCCGCCGGGCCCTACGGCTCGGGCCATCCCGCGCCGATACTGGCGCTGCCGCGCCACCGCCTTGCCGATGCCAGCGTTGTCGGCCACGGCCATGTGCGCGCCGATCTGCGCACCCATTCGGGCGCGCGGCTGCAGGCCATCGCCTTCCGTGCCGCCGAGAGCGAGCTGGGTGAGTTCCTGCTTTCGCGCCGCGGCGCCACGATCCACGTCGCCGGCTCGCTCGCCGCCAATCACTGGAACGGCGCGCGCTCCGTGCAATTCCGCATCACCGATGCGGCCAGCGATTGATTTCAGAGCAATTCCAGGAAAAGTGAAAACCGGTTTCCCGTACGATGAACTGGCCTAGGCAAGCACGCTCAAGACCCGTTGCAGCTCCGGAAGCTGCGCCTTCGTTGCGTCATATCCCAGCTTGATGGCCTCGTCCGCGCGGTAGAACTCGGTAAGCCCGATATGGCCGAGCTTCGGCTGCAGCGACATGTCGGGCGGGTCGCCGGCCATGCGGGCCCGCGAGATGCGGTCCTGGATGATATTGAACGCCTCGACCATGACGCCGGTGATCCCCAGGCGCGACTCGCGCTGGCGCGGCCCCTTGTCCACCAGCAGCGGCGTCTTCCTGACGTTCAGCTGCTTGTCTTCCATATCCGGCAGGTCGGCCGAATGCTTGATGACCGCGGCGCGGCCGAAAAGGTCGTAGTGCAGGTTGACAGCCACCACCAGCGGCTGCTCGTACGCGCGGCATACGGACACCGGCACCGGGTTCACCAGCGCGCCGTCGACCAGAACGCGGCCGTTGCAGACCACCGGCTCGAACACGCCGGGCAGTGCGTAGGAGGCGCGCATGGCGGTGATCAGCGAGCCGTTGGACAGCCACACCTCGTGGCCGGTGCGGATTTCCGCGGCCACGCACACGAAGGGGTTTGCCAATTCGGTGAAGGTCACGTCCTTCAGGTGCTCTTCCATGCGGCTGGTCAGCTTCATGCCGCCGAACAGGCCGCTGCCGCCGAAACTGAGGTCGAGCAGGCCGAAGATGCGCCGGCGCGTCAGGGAACGGGCGAACTCCTCCAGCTCGTCCAGCTTGCCGGCCAGATAGCAGCCGCCGACAAGCGCGCCGATGGAGGTGCCGGCGATCATGCCGATGGGGATGGCCGCCTCGTCCAGCGCCCTCAAGACGCCGATATGGGCCCAGCCGCGCGCCGCACCCCCGCCCAGCGCGAGCGCGATCGACGGCAGCTTCTCGGGCTGCGGCACGGGCGTCGAAGCAAGCGGCGGAGGCGCGGCCGGCTCCAGCCCTTCCTGCTTCGCGCGATGCTGTATGCGATCGAGCATCGTCATCTCCTCGTCCCGGCCCCATTCTGGCGCAGGGTCGTATCTAATTTATGAATATGAGCACGGCTGCGATTCGAAGCCACCCCGCAAGTTGGATGAGTAGCATCAACTTTTTGCTACGAGGACGGGATGACCGCGATCGAGACTCACATTCCTGTAGAAGCAGGAACGCCGTCCCGTGTGACAAGTTGCACCGTCGCCGGCGACCCGCACGATGAGATGCACGGCGTCCTGGTCGCAATCGGTGCTTACACTTTCGACGTACTGGACGTTGCCCGACGTCTCGCCCTTCTTCCACAAAGTGCGGCGCGAGCGCGACCAGTAGTGGGCAATGCCGGTCTTAAGCGTTTTGGAGAGTGCCTCGGCATTCATATGCGCGACCATGAGCAGCCCGCCGTCGCCGGCATCGGTGACGACGGCCGTTATCAGCCCATCGGCATCGAAGCGCGGCGTGAACGCCGCGCCTTCTTCGAGTTCACCTTTGTCGGAGGAGGGTGGTGAAAAAGTGATTCCCGGCATGGATCAGCCGTTCCGGCTGTCGCGGACCATCGTGACGAACCGCACCTGCTCTTCCGGCTTTTCCTTGAAGACGCCGGTAAAGGTGGAGGTGAGTGTCGTCGAGCCCTGCTTCTGGATGCCGCGCATGGACATGCACATGTGCTCCGCCTCGATCATCACGGCCACGCCGCGCGGCTTGAGCACATCCTGGATCGCCGCGGCGATCTGCGCCGTCATGGCCTCCTGCGTCTGCAGGCGGCGGGCGTAGATGTCGACCACGCGGGCGATCTTCGACAGGCCGACGACCTTGCCCTTGGGCAGGTAGGCGACATGGGCCTTGCCGATGATCGGCACCATGTGGTGCTCGCAATGGGAGTGGAAGGAGATATCCTTCAAGAGCACCATGTCGTCGAAGCCGGCAACCTCCTCGAAGGTGCGGCCGAGTTCCTCGGCGGGAGACCGGTCATAGCCGGAGAACAGCTCCTGATAGGCCTTCACCACGCGCTCGGGCGTCTCCTTCAGCCCCTCGCGTTCGGGGTCGTCGCCCGCCCAGCGCAAAAGCGTGCGCACGGCGGCCTCCGCCTCCTCGCGGCTCGGCCGGTCGGTGACCGGCTTGTCCAGATAGTGCTCCGCGGCCTGCTCGGCGTCCGATTCGGGACGGGGCGGGAAGCTTTTGATAATTGCGTCCATGACGAGGCGTCTCCCGTAGCCCCTGTCGCGCAGGGACGAGTTGAACGGTTCACAGCCTTCGCGGGTTTTCTGGGAACTGTACACAGTCCCGCCCGAAAGCGGCTCGCGGCACCGGTGGGCCAGGCATCTTCACCCTTTCAGGCGTCTTCACCCCTTCTTGCCCTCAACCGGATACGATCATTATATAGTTTGTTCGGGCGCGAATGAAAGGCATATGCGCGACAAGCCATGCCTGGTCTGCGCCCTCAGGCGGAAATTCATGATCGACGACGTCTATAACGCGAAAATTCTTGGCTTTGCCGGCAATATCGGCCGTATCGGCCGTTTGGCGGAGCCGGATGCAAGCGCCACCGCCCATTCGAGGCTCTGCGGCTCCACGGTGACGGTCGACCTGAAGATGGCCGACGGCGTGGTGAGCGACTTCGCCCATGAGGTGCGCGCCTGCGCGCTCGGCCAGGCATCCTCCTCGATCATGGCGCAGAACGTCGTCGGCGCCAGCGCCGAGGAGCTGAGGGCCGTGCGCGAGACCATGCGGCGCATGCTGAAGGAGAACGGCTCGCCGCCCGACGGCCGCTTCGCCGACCTCAAATATCTGGAGCCCGTGCGCGACTACAAGGCCCGCCACGCCTCCACCATGCTGACCTTCGACGCGGTGGTCGACTGCATAGACCAGATCGAGAAGAAGCGAGCGGAGAAGGCCGCGTAGCGTTGACTGCGCCACCTGCAAGACTGTCCCGCAACTGGAAAGGCCATTGGCCGAAAACGCCCGGGCGCGTGTTCGGCACGGCTCTCGTGCGCTTTTACCAGCTCACCCTGTCGGGTTTCGTCGGCAATTCCTGCCGCCATTTTCCCACCTGCTCGGAATACGCCTATGAGGCGATCGCCCGCCACGGGCTTTGGTCCGGCGGCTGGATGGGGCTTTTTCGCTTCATGCGTTGCGGGCCAGGCGGCACCCACGGGATCGATCCTGTGCCCGAGGCGCTGGAAGCGGATTTGCGCTGGTACACGCCGTGGCGCTTCTGGCGCGTGTCGGCAAGGCCGCGGAGCGATTGACGCTCGATACCCGGTTAAACGACCATCTTCTTCTTGTTCCGCCCGCCTGCTGCTGGCAAGTTACGACTCGTTGAGTTCAGCAGCTTAGGAGAGGGATTGACCGAGATGGCTCATAAGTTCGAAATTTATAAGGACAAGGCCGGCGAATTTCGCGTGCGCTTCAAATACAACAGCGAGGTGATTTTCGCGACGGAAGGATACACCTCCAAGGCGAGCGCGCAGAACGCGATCGACTCGATCAAGAAAAACGGGCCGAACGCACCGACCGAGGACAACAGCTAGGCCCTTCGGGTTTCCACCCTGAATTCCAAAGCATCGGGAGCCGGCGCAGCGTAGCCTTTACGTGCGCCGGCTCTGCCATTATGTAGCGCGCGTGCCTGCGGCATGCCGAGCATGCTTGCTTGCCATCGCCGACCATAGACCACACCACCCGCGCTCGTATGCGGGACTGGATAGAAAGGACATGAACATGGCTCACGCCATTCCCCTTGTTTTTCCCGATGGTTCATCACGAGAATACGACGCCGCTATCACCGGCGCCGAGCTTGCCGAATCGATCTCCAGATCGCTGGCCAAGAAGGCGGTCGCCTACGCGCTCGATGGCGCGTTGCGCGATCTGGCCGACCCGGTGGGGCAGGGCGGGCGGATCGAGATCGTCACCCGCGACGACCCGCGCGCGCTGGAGCTTATCCGCCACGACGCCGCCCATGTGATGGCCGAGGCCGTGCAGGAACTCTATCCCGGCACGCAGGTCACCATCGGCCCGGTGATCGAGAACGGCTTCTACTACGATTTCGCCCGCAACGAGCCCTTCACGCCGGATGATCTGCCGGCGATCGAGAAGAAGATGCGCGAGATCATCGCCCGCAACGAACCTTTCACCAAGGAGGTCTGGTCGCGGGAGAAGGCGAAAGAGGTCTTCCGCGACAAGGGGGAGATGTACAAGGTCGAGCTCATCGACGCGATCCCCGAGGGCGAGGACCTGAAGATCTACGCTCAAGGAGCATGGTTCGACCTGTGCCGCGGCCCGCACATGGCCTCGACCGGGCAGATCGGCAATGCCTTCAAGCTGATGAAGGTGGCGGGCGCCTATTGGCGCGGCGATTCCGACAACGCCATGCTCACCCGTATCTACGGCACGGCCTGGGCTACCCAGGAGCAGCTCGACCAGTATCTCACCATGCTGGAGGAGGCGGAAAAGCGCGACCACCGCCGGCTTGGCCGCGAGATGGACCTGTTCCACTTCCAGGAGGAGGGACCGGGCGTCGTCTTCTGGCATTCGAAGGGCTGGCGCATGTTCCAGAACCTGGTCTCCTATATGCGCCGCCGGCTCGATGGCACCTATGAGGAGGTCAACGCGCCGCAGGTGCTCGACCATTCGCTCTGGCAGACCTCGGGCCACTGGGGCTGGTACAAGGAGAACATGTTCAAGGTCGAGTGCGCCGATGAAGAAGCGGAGGACAAGCGCGTCTTCGCGCTGAAGCCCATGAACTGCCCGGGCCACGTGCAGATATTCAAGCACGGCCTCAAGTCCTACCGCGACCTGCCGATCCGCCTTGCCGAGTTCGGTACCGTGCACCGCTACGAGCCGTCCGGCGCGCTGCACGGGCTGATGCGTGTGCGCGGCTTCACCCAGGACGACGCGCACATCTTCTGCACGGAAGAGCAGCTTGCCGAGGAGTGCCTGAAGATCAACGACCTGATCCTCTCGGCCTACGCCGATTTCGGCTTCGAGGAGATCAGGGTTTTCCTGTCCACCCGGCCGGAGAAGCGGGTTGGCTCCGACGCGCTGTGGGACCACGCCGAGGAGATCATGACCGGCGTTCTGGAAAAGATCCAGCGCTCCGACAACCGCATCACGACGGGTATCAATCCCGGCGACGGCGCCTTCTACGGCCCGAAGTTCGACTATTACCTGAAGGATGCCATCGGCCGCGAATGGCAGTGCGGCACCACGCAGCTCGACTTCAACCTGCCGGAGCGTTTCGGTGCCTTCTACATTGATTCCGATTCGGAGAAGAAGCAGCCGGTGATGATCCACCGCGCCATCTGCGGCTCGATGGAGCGTTTCCTGGGCATCCTCATCGAGAATTTCGCCGGCCATTTCCCGCTCTGGTTCGCGCCGCTGCAGGTGGTCGTCGCCACCATCACCTCGGACGCCGACGACTATGCCCAGCAGGTGGCGCGCCGGCTCAAAGGCGTTGGGCTCGTCGTGGAAACGGACCTGCGCAACGAGAAGATCAACTACAAGGTGCGCGAACACTCGCTCGCCAAGGTGCCGGTCATCCTCGTCTGCGGCAAGCGCGAGGCGGAGGAGGGCACGGTGAACGTCCGCCGGCTGGGCAGCCGCGACCAGACCTCGCTGCCGCTGGGCGAGGCCGTCGCCAGCCTCGCCGAGGAGGCGACGCCGCCGGATATCCGTCGCGCGAAGAGCTGAACCGATGGCCGCTGCGCGATTAGAGCATGATCCCGAAAAGTGGGTACCGGTTTTCGGATAAGATCATGCTAAAACAAAGAGATAGATCGTGATGCCGATTCCACGAAGAGGCATCACGATCTAGAGCAATTCCAGAAAAAGGGTCGGATCGGATCATCGTTTCACGGAATGGATGATCCGATCTAGCGTGGCGGCCTATTCCGTAACTTTGCTCACCTGCTCCACCAGGTCGTCGGGCAAAAGCTCGACGTCCTGGTTGCGGCCGGGCGTCACGGTGAAATCGCGCTGGTAGATGCGGTCGCGGTTTTTCGCCACGATCGTATATTCGCCCTCCGCCAGCACCATGGAGGCGAAGGCGCCGACGGTCTCGGCGACGATTTCGCCGGTCTCCGAGAGGATGGACCACGCCGTGTCGGCGATCGCCTCGCCGCCCGGCTCGCGCACCAGCTTCATGGTAAGCTGCGCGGCGCGGTGCTCCACCGTCGCCTCCGTCAGTTCGCCTGCCTCCACGCGGATGTCGGCACGGATGACCGCATTGATGGCGCCGTAGTTGGAGACGATGTGATAGGTGCCGGCGTTGAGCCGCACCACGGCGTTCGGCTGCACATTGGGCACGATGAGCGAGCGCTCGCCCGTCGCGTTCGGCTCGTGCTCATAGACGGAGAAGCGCAGCTTCTTGGGCGGAATGCGCACCCCGCCGGAAAGCACCGCGTCGAGCTTCAACCCGCCCGCGTCGAGCACCAGACGCTCGCTTTTCGGCGCGTCGCCGACGGTGATGCGCTTCGTCGCGCCGGCGCGGCCGTAGGCGGCGTGTACGAGATAGCCGCCGGGCGGCAGCATGAAGGTGCTCGTCCCTCCCTGGGCGGTCGCCACCAGCGGCAGCGTGCCGTCCTGTCCCGGCTCCGGCGAGAACACGCGCCAGACGAGGCCGCGCGGAATGTCTTCGGTCCCCTCCGTCAATTGCGCCGAAACGGTCACTTCTCCGGTCTCGGCCAGCGCCAGCGGCCCTGTTCTTTGCGGCGCCGCGTATTCGCTCAGGCCCGGCACGCGCATATCCTCCACGGGAAATGCGTCGTCCTGGGCGACGGCGTCGGCCGCCGACCCGGCAAAAGCTGCTGCAACAATTGTGATGAATCGCCCGGCAAAAACCCTCATGACTTGCTTTGAAGCCCAACGCGGTGGCAATTTCAAGGCTCCGGTGCCAATGTGCCCGCTGCTTCCGCCGCGTCCCCACCCAAAAAGGAGCCTCACTTTTGAACCAGCAGGTCATCGACTTCATGCTCGCCCGCCGTTCCCCGCCCATTCACGAGCTTGCCGGCCCGGCGCCCTCCGACGGCGAGGTGGAGACAATGCTCAAGGTCGCCACGCGGGTTCCCGACCACGGGATGCTCACGCCCTGGCGCTTCATCCTCTATCGCGGCGAGGCGCGCGAAAGGGTAGGGCAGATGCTGGCAAACCTGGCGGAGGCGCGCGAAGGACCGCTGAACGAGGCACGGCGCACGCAGGAGCTGACGCGCTTTTCCCGCGCGCCGCTGGTGATCGGCGTCATCTCCAGCCCCAGGGAGAGCCCCAAGATCCCCGAGTGGGAGATGTTCCTGTCCGGCGGCATGGCGGCCATGAACCTCATCCATGCGGCCGGCGCGCTCGGCTATCACGCCAACATGATCACCAACTGGTATTCCAACGTCGAGGACGGCCGCCGCATCCTCGGCCTCAGCCCCCATGAGCGCGTTGTGGGCTTCGTCCATATCGGCCGCCATCCCGGCGGCACGCCGGACCGGCCGCGCCCCGATGTCACCGGGCTCGTCGGCGACTATGCCGGTCCCTTTGAAGGCTGAAGACCATGTTCTACGAGCCGCGCAACGGCCACGGCCTGCCGCACGATCCCTTCAAGGCCATCGTCGCGCCCAGGCCCATCGGCTGGATTTCCACCCGCCGGCCGGATGGCGGGCTGAACCTGGCGCCCTATTCCTTCTTCAACGCCTTCTCCTCGAACCCGCACCTCGTCTGGTTCTCCTCCGAGGGCGAGAAGGACAGCGCCTCGATCGCCCGCCAGACGGGCGAGTTCGCCGTCAACCTGGTGAGCCTCGCTCTGGCCGGGAAGATGAACGAGACCGCCATCGACGCGCCGCCCGGCATCGATGAATTCGCGCTCGCCGGGCTCACACCCGCCCCCTGCCGGTTTATATCCTGTCCGCGCGTCGCCGAGGCCCCTGCCGTTCTCGAATGCAAGGTGACGGAGGTGCTGGAGCCGCGCGATCTTCAGGGAAACCACGCCGGCGTGTTCGTGGTCACCGGCGAAGTGGTGGGCGTTCACATCGACGACGCCATGCTCACCGACGGCCTCTTCGACGTCACCAAGGCCCAGAACCTCGCCCGCCTCGGCTACATGGACTACGCGGCAGTGACCGAAACCTTCGCCATGCGCCGCCCGCGCTGGAAGGACCGTGAGTCGTAGGCGGATTTACTCCTCACTTGCGATTTTCCAGGGCTTGGTGCGGGATGAGTTGAAGCCGGACCACCCGACGCGCGTCATCCCGGAAGCCGCAGCGAAGCGGAGGCTGTCCGGGACCCATTCCGGAACGTCGATGTCACGGAATGGATCCCGGCCCTCACGGAGCCTGTCCTCGGGCTCGCCGAAGGCGAGACCCGGGGGTTCGGCCGGTATGACGACGGGTGAATCCACCCACGCCTCTCGACACCCTCAGCCCACATCCTCCGCGATCTCCCGCGCCTCGGTCTTGATCGGCCTGTGCTTGAACGTGGCACAGACGACGCCGTGGTCGTTGGTGCCGCTCTCCTTGTGGTCGTCGAAGTGAAGATGGTCGTTGTTGACCGTCATCCCGTCGAACATCCACAGGCGCCGCCTGCTGTTGTCGTAAAATTCCTCGCTGACGAGGATATGGTCGAGCGACTCCATCATGTCCTGGTGGATGTGGGTGTAATAGACGTCGCGCGTGCTGCGGTATTCCTGCAGCGTCTGCGCGGTGTAGAGGCTCACGTCGCCGCCGCCCATGGAATCGCCGACGAGATAGCGCGGCTGCTCGGTCAGGATGTTCGCCGTGTTGCTCTGCTGCCCGTCGTTGATGTCGCCCAGAACGATCACCGGCGTGCGCGTGCCCTTCATTCTCTCCGTCAGCATGAAGCGCAGGGCCGCGGCTTCCGCCGTGCGCCGGATGGTGGAGATGGCTGCCCCCAGGTTTATCTGGTGCTTCTTGTAGGTTTCCTGATCGGCGTTGAACCAGTCCTCGCGGAACACTTTCGTCGGCGCCTTCGATTTCAGGTGGCAGACATAGACATGCACGGGCTCGTGGTCCTCGCGCGGGCTGATGTGGAAGTGCAGGACCGGCCGCGAGAAGCTGCCGATGTTGACGCCGATCGCCGGCGTCTGCGGGTCGTCGCCGGTACTTCTCAGGACGAGCTTTTCCGGGAATGCCTCGATCCACTCCGCTTCCCCCGTCAGAAGCCCCTTGCGGACGATCGCCGCGCAGACGATGCGGGTGCCGTTGGCGTTTTCGGGCGCCAAGAGGTCGTAGTCGTCAGTCAGCCCCGAGGCCTCCAGCGCCCGGGTGACCGAAGCCGCATGCCAAAGCTCCTGGAATCCGAAGACATCCGGCCGCAACTGGCGGAGCGCGCGCTGCGTCCAGTCGATCTTGCGCTCGTACTGCTCGTCAGACCAGCCATCGGCGTCCGTGTAGATGGGCAGGCCCGGTTCGTTGAGGTTGTAGAGATTGAAGGTGCCGATGCTCAGCCGTTTCAGGTTCATATCGCCCTCCTGCATCTTGCCGGCGCGAGGCGGCAGGATAGCAGAAGTCGCACGATAAGGAGATGACAAGACGGGTAGGGCCGTACCACCTTCAGTCGTTAGCCACGCCCGGCCAGCCGCGCCCGTTTCAGGATGCGCTCGGCGCGGATGAGATGCGGCCGGTCGACCATCTCGCCGTCGATGCTCACGACGCCCGCCTCGCCGGCCTCCTCCAAGGCGGCGACGATGCGGCGCGCGTGCGCAACCGCTTCCTCGGACGGCGTGAAAGCATCGTTGATGATCGGCACCTGCGCCGGGTGGATCGCCATCTTGGCGGTAAACCCGTCGCGCTCTGCCTCAAGGCACTCCCGGGTAAACCCCGCCTCGTCGCGGAAATTCGGGAAAACCGTGTCGACCGCGGGCACGCCCGCCGCACTCGCACCGAGCAGCGCCATGGCGCGGGCGAGCGCGAAGACGCCGGTGAAGCGCCCCTCATCGTCGCGTGCCGTGCGCGCACCGACCTCGGCCGAAAGATCCTCCGCCCCCCAGGTGAGGCCGCAAAGGCGCGCGCTGGCGCCGGCATAGGTGCCGGCCGCGAAGACGGCCCTGGCCGTTTCCGTGACGAGGGGCAGGATGGCGGTCGCTCCGTCCTCGATGCCGTTTTCCGCCTCGTGGACGCGCAGTTTCACCGCAAGCCGCGTCACATCCTGCCCGCCCTCCGCCTTGGGCAGCATGATGCCGGCCGGCCGCACGGGCATGACGGCGGCCAGATCGTCGTCCGCGAGCCCCGTCGACAGGGCATTCACGCGCACATAGAGGAGGGCAGGGGCGTCCCCGTTCTCTGCCAGGAAATCGGCCGTGATCCGCCGCGCCGCCTCCTTGCGCCCCGGCGCCACCGAATCCTCCAGATCGAGGATAAGCACGTCCGCGCCCACCGAGAGCGCCTTTTCCAGCTTCCTCTCCGAATCGCCCGGAACGAACAGCAGCGAGCGCATCAGGACCTGCCCTCCGTCGGCCTCTTGACGATCATCGCCTGGCGCAGAGAGCGGGCCACCAGCACGTCGTTCTGGTTATAGGCGCGGTGCTCGAATTCCACGATGCCGCGGTCCGGCTTCGATTTCGATGCGCGCACGCTTTTCACCTCCGTCTCCACGCGCACGGTATCGCCGTGGAAGAGGGGGTGCGGGAAGGTGGTCTCCGTCATCCCCAGATTGGCGATGGTCGTGCCGAGCGTGGTGTCGTGCACGGAAATGCCGATCATCAGCCCGAGCGTGAAGAGCGAATTGACGAGCGGTTTCCCCCATTCGGTCTTCTCCGCGAAGTCGAAGTCGATGTGCAGCGGCTGCGGGTTCAGCGTCATGACGGAGAAGAGCACGTTGTCGCTCTCCGTGACCGTCTTGCGCAGCGTATGCCTGAAGACGTGCCCGGGCGTGAAATCCTCCAGATAAAGTCCCGCCATCTCTGCTTCTCCCGGCTTCCGACACGCTTTTGATAGGCGCCGGCGAACCGGCCCGCAAGGCGCGCATTATGGTAAACGATTCCTATACGAATTGCCGCTAGCCTGATCTCCAGGCGGGGGCAGGCAGTTGAATACAATCCGGCATTTCCTGAAATGGGTCGAGACGGCGAAGGTCGCCGAGCGGGCGGAGGCGGCGGCCGCGCTGGCGCGCGCCTATATCCGGAACGACCTTTCCTTCGACAACCGTATGGCGGCCGAGGCCGCGTTGACACTGCTTCTGGACGATCCGTCGGCCAAGGTGCGGCTGGCGCTGTCCGAAACGCTTTCGCTGAGCCGCCACGCGCCCGCCCAGGTGGTCGCCGCACTTGCCGACGACCAGCCCGAGGTCGCCGCTCCCATCCTCGTGCGCTCGCCGCTTCTTTCCGACAGCGATCTTGTCGACCGCGCGGCGACGGGCGAAGCGGAAATTCAGTGTCTGCTGGCCTGCCGGCCGCGGGTCCCCATGGCGCTATCGGCCGCACTCGCCGAGGTCGGCACGGTCGAGGCCTGCACGGCGCTGGTGGAGAACGACGGCGCGGAGATCGCCGCCGTCAGCTTCCGCCGCATGATCGAGCGCCACGGCGGCAGCGCGGTGCTGCGCGCCGCCCTTGCCGCCGACCGGCGCCTGCCGCCGGATTGCCGGCATATGCTTGTCGTGCGGGTAGGCGAGGCGCTCTCGGCCGCCCCCCTCGTGCAGGCGCTGATGGGCGCCGCGCGCGCCGAAAAGCTGGCACGCGAAGCCTGTATCCGCGCCTCGATCACCCTCATCGACCGCACCGAACCCCGCGAACACGCCGCCCTGGTTGAGCATCTGCGCCTGCGCGGCGACCTCACCTCGGGCTTCCTGGTGCGCACGGTGGCGCACGGCAAGGTGGATTTCTTCGGCGCGGCACTGGTCGCGCTGGCGGGCCAGGGCAGCCCCCGCGTGCAGGCGCTCCTGTCTCGCGCCCGCAGCACCGCGCTTACCGCCCTCCTTTCCGGCGCCGGCCTGAAGCCGGCCGCCCACGCGCCGATCCTCACGGCGCTGCAGATCTGGCGCGAGGTGGCGTGCGGCAAGCGCACGGCAGGCCCGCAGGAGGTCTCCTGGCACATGCTGAAGGCGCTGGAAACGTCGACGGCGGGAACGCAATCCGACCGCACCGCCCTCGCCACCCTCCTGAAGCGCATCCACCTCGACGTCCTGCGCGAAAACGCCCGCCTGCAGGCGCTTGCGCTGGCCGCGGCGTAGCCTTTCCTTCCCCCTTGCGGGGAAGGTGGGCCCGCCGGCTTGCCGGCGGGCTCGGATGGGGGTGGCCGCGCCCGCGTGCCGGCGTTTCAAAATTCAGCAAGAGCAATTCCAGGAAAAGTGGAAACCGGCTTTCCGTCCGGGATTGCGACAAAACAAGGAGTTAGACCAGCTCATCGATTCTGTGAAACGATGAACTGGTCTAAATAGCGCACCTACCGAATTTCAATCGTCGGCACGCGTGCTCGGCCACCCCCATCCGTCCACCCGCCTTCGGCGGCTGGCCACCTTCCCCTCAAGGGGGAAGGAAAGGGGCTAAATATCCAGCTCCTCCACGAACTCCGCGTTCTCCTGGATAAAGCGGAAGCGTGCCTCGGGCTTCGTTCCCATCAGCGCGTCGATGGCCATCTTCGTCGCCTCCACGCTGTCCAGCACGTCGATGCGCAGCAGCATGCGCTGGGCGGGGTCCATGGTGGTGTCCTTGAGCTGCTTCGGCATCATTTCGCCCAGCCCCTTGAAGCGGCCGATCTCCACCTTGCCGCGGCCGGTGAACTCTTCGCGCAGCAGCTCCTCCTTGTGCGCATCGTCGCGCGCATACATGGTCTTGCCGCCCTGGCTGATCTTGTAGAGCGGCGGCACGGCGAGGAACAGGTGCCCGCCCTCGATGAGCTGGGGCATCTCCTGATAGAAGAAGGTGATCAGAAGCGAGGCGATGTGGGCGCCGTCGACGTCCGCGTCGGTCATGATGATGACGCGCTCGTAGCGCAGGTCGTCCTCGCGGTATTTCGAGCGCGTGCCGCAGCCGAGCGCCTGTACCAGGTCGGAAATCTGCTGGTTGGCGGCAAGCTTGCCATGGCCGGCGCTGGCCACGTTCAGGATCTTGCCGCGCAGCGGCAGCACGGCCTGGGTGGCACGGTTGCGCGCCTGCTTGGCCGACCCGCCGGCCGAATCGCCCTCGACGATGAAGATCTCGGCGCCCGCTGCCGCGCCCACCGTGCAGTCGGCGAGCTTGCCGGGCAGGCGCAGCTTGCGCACCGCGCTCTTGCGGCTCACCTCGCGCTCCTGCCTGCGCTTGAGGCGCTCGTCGGCGCGCGCGATTACCCAGTCGAGCAGCTTCGAGGCTTCCTGCGGGTTGTCGGCCAGCCAATGGTCGAAGGGGTCGCGCACCGCGTTCTCGACCATGCGCATGGCGGCGGCCGTGGCCAGCTTGTCCTTGGTCTGGCCGACGAACTCCGGCTCGCGCACGAAGACCGACAGCATGCCGGCGGCCGAGATCATCACGTCCTCGGCGGTGACGATCGAAGCACGCTTGTTCCCCGTCAGCTCGGCATAGCTGCGCAGGCCCTTCAGGAGGGCGGACCGGAAGCCCAGTTCGTGCGTGCCGCCCTCGGGTGTCGGGATGGTGTTGCAGTAGGAGTTCAGGAAGGCATCGCCCCCATACCACGTGACGGCCCATTCCACCGCCCCATGCCCGCCGCGCTTCTCGCTGCGTCCGGAAAAGGCTTCGCGCGTGACCTGGAACTCGCCGTCGAGCGAGGCCGCAAGAAAATCCTTGAGCCCGCCGGGGAAGTGGAAGCTGGCCTTTTCCGGCGTCTCGTCCTTCTCGCCGAGCAGGGAAGGGGCGCAGGCCCAGCGGATTTCCACGCCACCGAAGAGATAGGCCTTGGAGCGGGCCATGCGGTAGAGGCGGGCGGGCTGGAACTTCGCGCCGGCCCCGAAAATCTCCTCGTCCGGCCTGAAGCGCACGCGCGTGCCACGCCGGTTGGGTGCGTCTCCGAGCGCCTCCAGCTTGCCCAGCGGCGCCCCGCGCGAAAAGCGCTGGCGGTAGAGCTTGCGGCCCCGCGCCACCTCCACTTCCAGCATCTCGGAGAGCGCGTTGACCACCGATACGCCCACGCCGTGCAAGCCGCCCGAGGTCTCGTAGACCTTGGAATCGAATTTGCCGCCGGCATGCAGCGTCGTCATGATGACCTCGAGCGCCGACTTGTCCTTGAACTTCGGATGCGGGTCGACCGGGATGCCGCGGCCGTTGTCGGTGACGGTGAGGAAACCGTCGGCGCCCACCTCCACCTCGATGAAAGTGGCGTGGCCGGCCACCGCCTCGTCCATGGAATTGTCGATGACCTCGGCGAAGAGGTGATGCAGCGCCTTGTCGTCCGTGCCGCCGATATACATGCCCGGCCGCCGGCGCACCGGCTCCAGCCCCTCCAGCACCTCGATATCGGCCGCGTTGTAGCCCTCGCCGGTGTCCCGCGGCGCGGCCGCGCGCGGCGCCTTGCGCTGCGGCGCCGCCGGCGCTTCCGGCTGCTTCACGCGTTCGGCGCTGGTCCCCAGCCCGGCAAAGAGGTCGTTGGTATCGTCCATCAAATAGCTCTTCCCATACCCCGCGAATCATCGGCGATCTTGCCATGCTTTCCATGGCAAAGCTAAGGCTTGTTCCGGTTCCGTTCAGTTAAGACGACCGTCCACCGGGCCGTATGCGCGTGAATATCGAACTCGACATGGATTGTGTCATAGGGGAAGACGCCGCCGCCTTCAACGCGGCGCGGTGCTCAGCCAATCGAAAACTGGCTTCAGCCCGATGAACGCGGCGAGACAGCGGTCCATAAAACGGCTTTCGCAGGCCTCGCGTGGATTGGCGAAGTCCATCCAGCCTGTCAGCGATTTGCGGCGCAGGAGATCCGCGCGAGGATGGTCGGCAGCATAGGGCTGCGGCACGCGTTTCAACTCCGGCTTGCTGACCCGGACATCGGCCGGCAGTTGCCCGATCAACCGCGCAAGCCTCTCTCCGTCCTTTCCCGCCACACGGGCGCGAAATGCGTCGAGGTCGCCTTTGTAAAGCTCGAACACGCCGGTTCCCGCCGTCAGCCGCTCCGGTTCCAGGCCGAAATACCATCCGGGCTGCGATGTGCTGCCTGTTTCAGCCATGAAGGAGATGTGCAAATGCGCGTTGTAGGGCGTTTTGTCCCTGGAGAAGCGCACATCCCTGTGGATACGGAAGATTTTCGGGCGGTGCGGCAGTCCGGTCATCTCCTCCAGCCGTCCGGTCACGACGCGGCAGAAGTCCTCGGCGGGAGCCTTCACCGCGCGCTCGTAGACGGCCTTGTTCTCGGTGAACCAGTCACGATTGTTGTTGGCGCGCAAGGCGGTCAGGAAATCCAGCGCCTCTCCCGGAAAATGCGAAAATCCACCTCCATCCATCTCCCCGCTCCCCGCCTTTACTTCGCCGGCAGGGTGCTGACGAAACCGAGCGCCAGCGAAACCCACGCCTTCAGCGCATAATCGTCGCAAGCCTCCGCGTCGACGAAGATGAAGCCGCTCATGCGCTTTCCGCCCATCTCCATCGGCTGCGCGCCGGAGCGGGCAAGGGCTTCAGCCTGGTTTTCCTTGCCGACGCGGAAGAGAAACCGGCCTTCGCCCGCCTTGGTGCGGTCGGCACCGCCGATCATGTTGCCGTCGAGCATGAAGCAGACACCGCCCATCATGCGCTTTTCCGAGAGCCCTTGCAGGCCTTCCAACGCGCCGCGCATGCGGTCGGCAAGCTGTTCGTCATAGGCCATGGGACCCACTCCTTCTGCAAGCGGATCGGGCGCCATGGATTCCAAACGCCGTCAACGGATGCGCCCGGCCAGCCATCGTGCCACGGCCGGCCGTGACCTGCATAGACGGTTGCCGCAGGCTCCTGCCATTTCTCCTGACGCGAAAGGCCTCAGCTCGCCAGCGCCTCCATAGGCGGGCAGGCGCACACCAGGTTGCGGTCGCCGGCCACGTTGTCGACACGGCTGACGGGCGGCCAGTATTTGGATGCGGCGTCCATGGAACCCGCCGGGAAGGCCGCCTCGGCGCGGCTGTAGGGATGCGTCCAGCGATCCGCCATCAATTCGCTTGCCGTGTGCGGGGCGTTGACGAGCGGGTTGTCCTCCTTCGGCCATTCGCCCTTTTCCACGCGGGCCGCTTCCCCGGCCATGGCGATCATCGCCTCGCAGAAGCGGTCGAGCTCGCTCTTGGGTTCCGATTCCGTCGGCTCCACCATCAGCGTGCCGGCCACCGGCCACGACATGGTGGGCGCATGGAAGCCGTAATCGATGAGGCGCTTGGCGATGTCCTCGACGGTGATGCCGGCGCGCTCCTTCAGGACGCGCGTATCGAGGATGCATTCATGCGCCACGCGGCCGTTGCGGCCCTTGTAGAGCACGGGATAGTGCGCCTTGAGCCGCTCTGCCACATAGTTGGCGTTGAGGATGGCGATCTCCGTCGCCCGCTTCAGCCCGTCGGCGCCCATCATGCGGATATACATCCAGGTGATCGGCAGGATCGACGCGCTGCCGAAGGGCGCGGCCGCCACCGCGTTTCCGGTGCCCAGCGCCGCATGCCCCGGGAGATAGGGCTGCAGATGCGCCTTCACGCCGATGGGGCCGATGCCCGGGCCGCCGCCGCCATGCGGGATGCAGAAGGTCTTGTGCAGGTTCATGTGGCAGACGTCGGCACCCAGATCCCCCGGCCTTGCAAGGCCCACCAGCGCGTTGAGGTTGGCCCCGTCGAGATAGACCTGCCCGCCGTGTTCGTGGATCACCGCGCACATGTCGCGCACGCCTTCCTCGAAGACGCCATGGGTGGAGGGGTAGGTGATCATCAGCGCGGCCAGCTTTTCGGCATGCACTTCCGCCTTTGCCTTCAGATCCTCCACATCGATATCGCCGTTCTCCGTGCAGCGCACGACGATGACCCGCATGCCGGCCATCGAGGCGGAAGCCGGGTTGGTGCCATGAGCGGAGGAGGGGATGAGGCAGACGTCGCGTCCCCCTTCGCCCCGTTCGGCATGGTAGCGGCGGATGGCCAGGAGCCCGGCATATTCGCCCTGGCTGCCGGCGTTGGGCTGCAGCGAGACGGCGTCGAAGCCGGTGATCTCGCCCAGCCACCCCTCCAGTTCCTCGATCATGCGGCGGTAGCCCGCAGTAAAGCTCTCGGGCGCGAAGGGGTGCAGCCCCGCCACCTCCGGCCAGCTCACCGGCATCATCTCGGCGGCCGCGTTCAGCTTCATGGTGCAGGAGCCGAGCGGGATCATCGCCCGGTCGAGCGCCAGGTCCTTGTCGGCCAGCCGCCGCAGGAAGCGCATCATCTGCGTTTCCGAGCGGTTCTCGTGGAAAACCGGCTGCGTCAGAAACGTCTTGCCGCGCGGCGCGGCAGGCGCGATGGCCTCCGCCTTATCTGGCACGGACGCGCCGAAGAGCGCGGCAACCGCCTTGAGATCGGCCTCGGTCGACGTCTCGTCGAAGGTGATGCCCAGCCGGTCCGCGTCGATCACCCGCAGCAGCCGGCCGCCTTTCTCCGCCTCTGCCGCGATCGCCCCGGCCTTGCCCTTTACGACAACCGTTACCGTGTCAAAAACTCTTTCACCAGAAACAGTTGCGCCAGCTTTCTTAAGCCCCGCATGAAGCCGTGAAGCCAGGCCGTGGACATGCCCTGCCACCGCCTTCAGCCCCTCCGGCCCATGCCAGATCGCATAGGCCGCCGCCATATTCGCAAGCAGCGCCTGCGCGGTGCAGATGTTGGAGGTCGCCTTGTCGCGGCGGATGTGCTGCTCGCGCGTCTGCAAGGCCAGCCGGTAGCCGGGGCGGCCGTGGGCGTCCGTCGACTGGCCGACCAGCCGCCCCGGCATCAGCCGCGTCAGCCGGTCGGAGACGGCGCAATAGGCCGCGTGCGGCCCGCCGAAACCCATCGGAACGCCGAAGCGCTGCATGGAGCCGACGGCGATCTCGGCGCCGAGTGCCGCCGGCGTGTCGCTCATGACGAGGCCCAGCGGATCGGCGACGAAGACGACGATGACGTCCTTCGCCTTGGCCTCGGCGATGATGGCCGAATGATCCTCGTAGACGCCGTAGGTGTCGGCCCACGGCACGATCAGCGCTGAGGTCTCCTCGTCCACCGTGCCGTTGCCGATCTCAAGGCCGAGCGGCTCGGCGCGGGTTTCCACCACGTCGCGGGTCTGCGGGTTGAGCGCCCCGGCGATCGAGACCTTGTTGCGCTTGCCGCGGTGGTGGCGCCAGGCGATGCCGACGGCCTCGGCCACGGCGGAAGCCTCGTCGAGCAGCGAAGCCGAGGCGACCGGCAGGCCCGTCAGCTCCGTCACCAGCGTCTGAAAGTGGAACAGCATCTCCAGCCGCCCCTGGCTGATCTCCGACTGGTAGGGCGTATAGGCGGTATACCAGGCGGGGTTCTCGAACATGTTGCGCTGGATGACGGGCGGCACGTGGCAGCCGTGATAGCCGGTGCCGATGAAGCTCTTCAGCACCCTGTTCTCGCGCATATGCGCGGAAAGCTCGGCCAGCGCCTCGGCCTCGCTCGCCGCACCCGGCAGGGCGAGCGGCCGGTCGAGGCGGATCGACTTCGGCACCGCTTGGGCAATCAGTGTCGCCACGGAAGGCACGCCGAGGGCGGCCAGCATGGTCTTCGTCTCGTCCTCGCGCGGGCCGATGTGGCGGGCAAAGAAAGGTTGTGTCATCTCGGACATATATGTTCCTAAGCAACGCTTTTCTTGTAGGCGGCCTCGTCCATCAGGCCGTCGAGCTGGCTTTCGTCGGAAAGCTTCATCTTCCACAGCCAGCCGTCGCCCATGGGTGCGGTGTTGACAAGGGAGGGATCGCTGGAAAGCGCCTCGTTGACCTCCGCCACCTCGCCGTCGGCGGGCGCGTAGACGTCGGAAGCGGCCTTCACCGATTCGACCACCACCGCCGTCTCGCCCTTGGCAAGGGCCTTGCCCGTCTCCGGCAGTTCGACGAACACCAGATCGCCAAGCTGCTCCTGCGCATAGTCGGTAATGCCGACCGTGGCCGTGCCGCCCTCGACGCGGATCCATTCGTGGTCTTCGGTGAAATAGGTCTTGCTCATACCTGTTATCCTTTGCGGTAGCGATGCGGCGTGAAGGGCAGGGAATGGACGTGAACGGGCACGCGGTTTCCGCGCACCTCGGCAAGAAGCGGTGTCCCGGCATCGGTGAGGGCCGTTGTGACGTAGCCCATGGCGACGGGATGGCCGGCCGAGGGGCCGAAACCGCCGGACGTCACGCGGCCGACGGTTTTCCCTTCCTCGTTCATAAGCCGCACGCCGGAGCGTACGGGTTGGCGGCCCTCGGGCTTCAGCCCGACGCGCCTTTCCTTCGCACCCTCGGCGATGATGCGGCGCAGGGCGTCGGCGCCGATAAAGCCGCCTTCCTCGCGCAGGCGCTTCGGGATCGCCCACAGGATCGCCGCGCTCGCCGGATCCGTCGTCTCGTCGATGTCCTGTCCGTGAAGGCAGAGCCCGGCCTCCAGCCGCAGGCTGTCGCGCGCCGCAAGGCCGATCCACTGGGCGCGCTCGTCGGCGAGGATCTTTTCGGCAAAGGCTTGCGCCTCCCCGAGCGGCAGCGCGATCTCGAATCCGTCCTCGCCCGTATAGCCCGAACGGGTGGCAAACCAGTCCTGGCGCGGCTCTGCGGCGGTCATGAAGGTGAGATCGCTGAGGTCCAGCCCCGCACCGATGAGAACGCCCTCCGCCTCGGGCCCCTGCAGCGCCAGGAACACGCGCTCGAGCGGCGTCACCGTGACTGCGAAACCATCGGCAACGGAGATGAGACGCGCTTCGTCTTTCGCCGCGTTGCCAGCGTTCGCCACCACCATGAAGCGCTCGGCGCCGAGGCGGGTGACGATCAGGTCGTCGATGATGCCGGCCCTTTCGTTGAGGAGCACGGTGTATTTCGACTTGCCCTCGCCAAGCCCCGCCGCATCCAGCGGGCAGGCACGCGACAGGAAGGCGGCCGCCTCAGCGCCCTCGACCGTAAAGAGCTGCATGTGGGAGATGTCGAACAGCCCCGCCTTCTCCCGCGTGTGAAGATGCTCCTTCATCACGCCCGTGGGATAGGTGAGCGGCATATGCCAGCCGGCAAAGGCGCCGAAGCGCGCTCCGGCTTCTTCATGCATCGCTTCAAGGGGCAGGTGCTTCTGGGTATCGCCGACGCTCATCATTCCTCCAAAGCTGCACGCATGCCGCTCGCGCGGCATGTCCGTGCCCCTCTGTCGGAAGCCTGAGAGACTCGCGCGGCCGGAACTCTGTCGGCAACGCTTACACCTTCGGCGCGGGGCGCATATGCCCCGACTTTCCAGAGTGTCTGACCCGTCTACGGTTCTTTATGCCTGAGAGATTTCGGGCGATTTCCCCTTCGGCGGCAGCAACGCGCTGCTCTCTCCCGCAGACTGGCAGGGCCATTGGCCCTCGACGACGCTATACCTAGCGCAAGCGTGGCGCCTTGTCACGTGCTGGGATCGGCGGCGTCAGCATAGCTGTGCAGAACAGAACTCTCTCGCCCGGCTGCGAACAGATTCTACCGATAAACATCCCGGCGATGCCCGATCTGCAGGACGAGCACCACGAGCCGATGGTCCTGAATGTCGCAGATGATTCGGTGGTCGCCCACCCGGTAGCGCCAGAAACTGCCAAGCTTCGAGCCTTGCAATGCAGTTCCCAATTTCCGTGGATCATCGAGCTGTGCAACGCGCTCTTCCAAGAAATTCCTTATGCGGTGGCGGGTCTGCGAGTCGAACTTTCTTACGACTTTGCGTACGGCAATATCGTACTCAATCGTCCAGTTCACGCCAGAACTCTTCTGCGCTTGCGATCCTGGACTCTCCCCGTCTCAGGCGCTCCAGCGCCTGCTCGGCCAGATAGATATCTTCCATATCCTCTATATGCTGCTCGATGGCCTCGCGTATGTAGTAGGCCGCCGTGCGGCCCGTTCTTTCCGAAAGCGCCCGCAACCGTTCATAGGTTTCGTCGGGAAGCCTGACCGCTGTCTGCTTGCTCATCGTCGCCGCCTTGGCTGGGGATGCGTGTATCCCATATAAGTGTTTTCGGCCCCGGAATCCAATGCATTCAGCGGTTTCCGGCGAAACACCCTGTCATTTCTCGGCCGCTGGGCCGGACAAAGCCCGCGTCAGGTCTTCCTCGATCTGCGTGATGACGCGGGCCGATTCGGTATGCAGGCGGCGCAGGCGCTTGAGATTCGCGGCAACCGCCTGCACCAGCTCCGAGCGGCTCTCGTCCGCTGGCGAGGTGCCGACGCCGTGCAGGAGCCAGGACAGGCTGACATTGAGGACGCCCGCCAGCATGGCCAGCCGGTTGGCGCGCGGTTGCGAACGGTCGGTCTCCCACGCCTGGATGGTCGACGTCTTCACGCCGAGGCGGCGGGCGAGTTCGGCCACCGTGAGGCCGGCGGCATCGCGAGCGCGCGACAGGCGCCCGCCCATCGTGTCGAGGTCGCGGGCCTCGGAATAGATATGTGCGGTGTCGGACACCGGGGCGTTCCTCCTTGTGTGAACTGGATCACGCCGCAGGGGATGCGGGCGAGGGAGGCTTAAAGCATGAAGGAGGCAGCCGGCGATAACAACCGGGCACGGCAAATTCTTCCATGAGCATAAAAAGGCATTTTATATCAATATCCTGCGCCTGAATCCTGAAGTCCAGCGCGCGATAAGCGCGCCGGCGCCTAACGATTCAGCGCCCGCCGCACGGCCATATCCAGCGCCTGCAGGAAGGCCGAGCGGTCCCTTGCCGTGAAACCGGCGTTATAGCCTTTGATCTCGCCTGCCTCGCGCAGATCCTGCTTCAGGTTGCGCATGGCCACGTCCATGCCGATGGTCTGCCGCGTGAAGGCGCGGCCCGTCGGTCCGAGCACCTGCAGGCCCCTCTCCACCAGCCGGGCGGCCAGCGGCACGTCGGCGGTGATCCCGATATCGCCGGCGGCGGCATTCTCGGCGATCCAGTCGTCCGCCGCGTCGGCCTTGCCCGGCACCACCACGTGGCGGATCATCGGGTCGCGCGAGGGGCGCAGGCCGCCATTGGAGACGAAGACCACGGCAACGCCGTGCCGCTCCGCCACACGCGTCACCTCCGCCTTCACCGGGCAGGCATCGGCATCGACATAGATCGCGGGCAATCGTTCAACCTCAAAAGAGCATCACGCTTGGCCGAACGTTTTTCAGGAATCGCACAGCCATGCAAGTCTGCCCATACGGCCCACAGGCTTCGGCGAACCATGCCTTGAGCCCTCCCGCACAACCTCATACAAGGAAAAGATTGCCGGGGGAAACGTCCGCATGTTCAAGAAGATACTGATCGCCAACCGGGGGGAGATCGCCTGCCGCGTCATGAGGACGGCGCAAAGGATGGGCATCGCCACCGTCGCCGTCTATTCGGAAGCAGATGCCGACGCGGTGCATGTGGAGATGGCGGACGAGGCGGTGGCCATCGGCCCGGCGGCGGCCAGCCAAAGCTATCTCTCCACCGAGCGCATTCTCGCCGCCTGCCGTGAGACGGGGGCCGAAGCCGTGCATCCGGGCTACGGCTTCCTGTCGGAGAACGCCGATTTCTGCGAGACGCTGGAGGCGGCGGGGTTCGTCTTCATCGGCCCGAAGCCCAAGGCGATCCGCGCCATGGGCGACAAGATCACGTCCAAGAAAATAGCCGCGGAGGCCGGCGTCTCCACCGTCCCCGGCTTCATGGGGCTGATCGAGGACGCCGACCACGCGGCGAAGATCGCCGCCGGTATCGGCTACCCGGTAATGCTCAAGGCGTCTGCCGGCGGCGGCGGCAAGGGCATGCGCGTCGCCTTTAACGAGCAGGAAGCGCGCGACGGCTTCGCGCGCGCCAAGTCGGAAGCCGCAAGCTCCTTCGGCGACGACCGCATCTTCATCGAAAAATTCATCGAGGAGCCGCGCCACATCGAGATCCAGGTCCTGGGCGATGCGTTCGGCCACTCAATCCATCTCGGCGAGCGCGAGTGCTCCATCCAGCGGCGCAACCAGAAGATCATCGAGGAGGCGCCGTCGCCCTTTCTCGACGAGGCGACGCGCCAGGCGATGGGCGCCGAGGCCGTGGCGCTGGCCAAGGCCGTCGACTACCAGGGCGCCGGCACCGTGGAATTCATCGTCGACAAGGACCGCAACTTCTACTTCCTGGAGATGAACACGCGCCTTCAGGTCGAGCATCCGGTGACCGAGCTCGTCACCGGCATCGATCTCGTGGAGGAGATGATCCGCATCGCCGCCGGCGAAAAGCTGCGCATCGCGCAAGGCGAGGTGAAGCTCACCGGCTGGGCCGTCGAAAGCCGGCTCTACGCGGAAGACCCGGTGCGCAATTTCCTGCCCTCCATCGGCCGTCTCGCGCGCTACCGCCCGCCCGAGGAGCAGCGGCGGGGCGATATCGTCGTGCGCAACGACACGGGCGTCGCCGAAGGCCTGGAAATCTCCATGTTCTACGACCCGATGATCGCCAAGCTCGTCACATGGGCGCCGGACCGATTGGCCGCGATCGATGCCATGTCCGACGCGCTCGACCGCTTCGTGATCGACGGCATCGAGCACAACATCCCTTTTCTGGCCGCCATCATGCGCCATCCGCGCTGGCGCGAGGGGCGGCTTTCCACCGGCTTCATCGCCGAGGAATATCCGCAAGGCTTCGCGCCGCCCCCGCCGTCGGAGGACGAGCGCGCGGTCCTGTGCGCCGTGGCATTGGCGGTCGAGCTCCTGCGCCGCGACCGGCTCGACCGGCTGCCCGGCCGCCTCCGCCCCCATTCCGGCAAGATCGCGCGCCAGTGGATGGTGCGGCTTGGCGAAGACGACTATGTGCCCGTTGCCATCGCGGAAGGCGCCATCGCCGTCCCGACGGAGCTGAAGGTGAGTATCGGGGAGGGGGCAATCCTCGATGTCCTCTCCTCCTGGCGGCCCGGCGAGCCCATCTGGCGCGGCAGCATCAGTGGGCGCGAGGTCGCCGTCCAGGTGCGTCCCGTGCTGGGCGGCGTCCGGCTTTCCTGGCAGGGCGTGGCGGCGACCGCGCATGTCATGCCGCCGCGCATTGCCGAGCTCGACCGTCTGATGCCCGTGCGCAAGGCGCCCGACACCTCGAAAATGCTTCTTTGCCCGATGCCCGGCCTCGTCGTCTCCATCGCCGTGAGCGAGGGCCAGGAGGTGAAGGCGGGGGAGATCCTGGCCGTCGTCGAGGCGATGAAGATGGAAAACGTGCTGCGCGCCGAGCGCGACTGCACCGTCGCCTCGGTCAACGCCGCGCCCGGCGACAGCCTCGCCGTCGATGCCGTCATCATGGAGTTTGCCTGACATGCAATCCCGACAAGAACGCCCGGCGGTCCTGTTCGACCTCGACGGGACGCTGACGGACCCGTTTGTCGGCATCACCGGCTCTCTGCGCCACGTGATGGAGAAGATGGGCCGCACCGCCCCCGCCGCCGAGGATCTGCGCGCCTGCATCGGCCCGCCCATCCAGGACACCTTCGCAAGGCTCCTTGAGACCGCCGACGAGGCCCTTGTGTGGGCGGCCGTCGGCCACTACCGGCAGCGCTACGGCGAAGTCGGCAAGTTCGAGAACAAGGTCATCCCCGGTATTCCCGAGGCGCTGGCGCGCTGCGTGGACGCCGGCTTCTTCCTATCCGTGGCCACCTCCAAGGTGGAAACCTACACCGGCGACATCCTCGACCACTTCGATCTTGCCCGCTTCTTCGACGCCGTGCACGGCTCCGCCCTCGACGGCACCAACGCCGAAAAGGCCGACCTGATCCGCCACATCCTCGATGTCGAGCCGGTGGACCCCACCCGCACCGTCATGATCGGCGACCGCTCCCACGACATCGTCGGCGCAAAGGCCAACGCCCTCCCGGCGATCGGCGTCCTGTGGGGCTTCGGCGAACGCGCCGAGCTGACCGACGCCGGCGCCGCCGAGATCGTCACGCACCCGCACGAGCTGTCGGGCGCAATCGGCAACCTGCTTACGCCGCTGCCGGCATAGAACCGAGGCGCAAGCCGCAGCCGTTGGGCATGCGCGATTGCGTTCCGGAATGGGTCCCGGACAGCCTCCGCTCCGCTCCGGCTTCCGGGATGATGCGGGATTGTTTTCGCTGCATACTCGCTTCTGGGGGCTGATGAGCGGTTATGTCTACATCCTTGCGTCGAAGAAGAATGGCACCTTGTATACCGGTGTTACGGCAGATCTCGGCCGGCGGGTTTGGGAGCACAAGCAAGGGCTGACAAGAGGTTTCACCTCGCGTTACGGCGTCGTGCGGCTAGTATGGTATCAGGCGTTCTTTGAGATCGGTGATGCCATAATCTTTGAAAAGAGGATCAAGAAGTGGCGACGCGCCTGGAAGATAAGGCTAATTGAGGAGATGAATCCTGATTGGCGCGAACTCTACGTCGGAATGGGCTGGTAGTAAAATTGGCAGTGACGACTGCTGTGCCTTTCGCAACTGGCAAATAACTAACACGCGCGTCATCCCGGAAGCCGGAGCGAAGCGGAGGCTGTCCGGGACCCATTCCGGAGCCTTGCCGCAGACCCCGACCATCCAACACCCCTCCTGTGACCAACCGCATCTTCGACTCGACCTCCGCAACACGATCCGAAAGAATGCCCCCGCGAGAGAAACTGAGTCCCACCGGTGCGGAGCGACATGGCAACCGACAGGCGACAGCGCGACCCGATCCTGCTGGAAGCGGAGCGCGAGAAGCGACGGCCGGAGCGTCCGTTCATCCATCTGCGCGTGCATTCGGCCTATTCGCTGCTCGAAGGCGCCCTGCCGCTCGGCAAGATCATCGGCCATGCCGTCGACGACGAGGCGCCGGCCATCGCCGTCACCGACACCAACAACCTCTTCGGCGCCCTGGAGTTCGCCCAGAAGGCGGTGAAGGAGGGCGTGCAGCCGATCATCGGCTGCCAGCTCGCCGTCGCCTTCGAGGATGCGCTCAGCGAGGCGCGGCGCGCGAACGGCCGCAAGGCCGTCGCCGAATACGAGCCGCTGGTGCTGATCGCGGCGAACGAGACCGGCTATACGAACCTCGTCCGCCTCGTCAGCCGCGCCTATCTCGACAACGAGGCGGGCACCGCCGTCCATGTGGCCGCCGACTGGCTTGCCGAGCATAGCGACGGCATCATCTGCCTCACCGGCGGCCCGCGCGGCCCGGTGGGGGCGGCGTTCAAGGCCGAGCGCCCGGAGGTGGCCGAGGCGCGTCTTTCCTTCCTGAAGGAGACCTACGGCGACCGGCTCTACGTCGAATTGGAGCGCCTCGAAGGCTACGACCGCGCGCTTGAAGCGGCAACCGTCGAACTTGCCTTTCGGCGCGACCTGCCGCTGGTCGCCACCAACGAGGCCTTCTTCCCCGCGCGCGACGATTTCGAGGCCCACGACGCGCTGATCGCCATCGCCGAGGGCGCCGTCATCGCCATGGACGACCGCCGCCGCCTCACGCCCGACAATCACCTGAAGGGCCAGGCCGAGATGGCAAGGCTCTTCGCCGATCTGCCCGAAGCGGTCGACAACACGGTCGAGATCGCGCTGCGCTGCTCCTACTACCCGAAGACCCGCGACCCCATCCTGCCGCGCTTTGCCGGCGGCGACACCGAGGATGCCGAGGCCGCGCTGAAGGCGGAGGCCGACGAGCTGCGCCGCCAGGCGCGCGAAGGCCTGGAGATGCGGCTCGCCACGCAAGGGCTGGCCGAAGGCCACGCCCGCGAGGAATATGTCGAGCGCCTGGAACACGAGCTCGGCATCATCGAGCGCATGAAGTATCCCGGCTACTTCCTCATCGTTGCCGACTTCATCAAGTGGGCCAAGGCTAAAAGTATCCCCGTCGGCCCCGGCCGCGGTTCGGGCGCCGGCTCCCTCGTCGCCTACGCCCTCACCATCACCGACGTCGACCCGCTTCGCTTCTCCCTGCTCTTCGAGCGCTTCCTGAACCCCGACCGCGTGTCGATGCCCGACTTCGACATCGACTTCTGCCAGGACCGCCGCGACGAGGTGATCCGCTACGTGCAGGAGAAATACGGCCGCGACCAGGTGGCCCAGATCATCACCTTCGGAACGCTGCAGGCCCGCGCCGTCCTCCGCGACGTAGGTCGCGTATTACAAATGCCCTACGGCCAGGTCGACCGCCTGTGCAAGATGGTGCCCTCCAACCCGGCCAACCCGACGCCGCTCGGCAAGGCGATCGAGGACGAGCCGCGCTTCGCCGAGGAGGTGGAGAAGGAGCCGATCGTCGGCCAGTTGCTGGAGATCGCCCAGAAGCTCGAAGGCCTCTACCGCCACGCCTCCACCCACGCCGCCGGCATCGTCATCGGCGACCGGCCGCTCTGGGAACTGGTGCCCATGTACCGCGACCCGCGCTCCGACATGCCGGTCACCCAATTCAACATGAAGAAGGTCGAGGATGCGGGCCTCGTCAAGTTCGACTTCCTCGGCCTGAAAACGCTCACGGTGCTCGAAAAGGCGGTAAAGCTCATCCGTCGCCGCGGTATCGAGATCGACCTGTCGAAGATCCCCCTCGACGATGCGGAAACCTACGCCATGCTGTCGCGCGGCGAGACGGTCGGCGTCTTCCAGGTTGAAAGTGCGGGCATGCGCAAGGCGCTGATCGGCATGAAGCCCGACCGCATCGAGGACATCATCGCCCTTGTTGCGCTGTACCGCCCCGGCCCGATGGAGAACATCCCCACCTACAACGCCCGCAAGCACGGCGAGGAGGAGACCGCCTCCATCCACCCGAAGATCGACCACCTGGTGAAGGAGACGCAAGGCGTCATCGTCTACCAGGAGCAGGTGATGCAGATCGCCCAGGAGCTTTCGGGCTACTCCCTCGGCGAAGCCGACCTCCTGCGCCGCGCCATGGGCAAGAAGATCCGCGCCGAGATGGACCAGCAGCGCGTGCGCTTCGTCGAGGGCGCCGTCGAGCGCGGCCTGGAGAAGGCGCAGGCCGATTTCATCTTCGATCTTCTCGCCAAGTTCGCCGACTACGGCTTCAACAAGTCGCACGCCGCCGCCTACGCCATCGTCTCCTACCAGACGGCCTATCTGAAGGCGCATTACCCGGTCGAGTTCCTGGCCGCGTCCATGACCTACGACATGGCCAACTCGGACAAGCTCAACGATTTCCGGCGCGACGCCATGCGCCTCGGCATCGAGGTCGTGCTGCCCTCGGTCTTGACCAGCTACCGCGATTTCGAGGTGGGCGAGAACCGCATCTACTATTCGCTTGCCGCCATCAAGGGCGCCGGCGATGCCGCCGTGGAGCACATCGTCGAGAAGCGCAACGAGAAACCCTTCGAAAACCTCGAGGATTTCTGCGCCCGCGTCGATCCCCGCATCGTCGGCAAGCGCGTTCTGGAAAGCCTCATTTGCGCCGGCGCCTTCGATTGTTTCGGCCACGACCGCGCCGCCCTCTTTTCCGGCGTCGACCGCCTGATGGGCATGGCGGCGCGGGCGGCCGAGGACGCGGCGATGGGGCAGGGGGATATCTTCGGCCTCGCCGCGATGGAGCCGCAGAAGCTTCACCTGCCGGCCTGCGAGCCCTGGCTGCCGGCCGAAAAACTGCACCGCGAGTTCCAGGTCGTCGGCTGCTACCTCTCCGCCCATCCGCTGGACGACTATCTGCCGACGCTCGAGAAGATGCGGGTGCAGAGCTGGTCCGCCTTCCAGGCCGCCGTCAAGCACGGCGCCACCGCCGGCCGCCTCGCCGGCACGGTGACGACCAGGCAGGAGCGCAAGACCCGCACCGGCAACAAGATGGGCATCGTCCAGTTCTCCGATGCCACCGGCCAGTACGAGGCCGTGCTCTTCTCCGAAACCCTCCACCAGTACCGCGACCTTCTGGAGCCGGGCAGTTCGGTCGTCATCATGGTCTCCGCCGAGGACCGCCCGGAGGGCGTGAACCTGCGCATCCAGACCGTCCAGTCGCTGGAGGAAGAGGCAAGCCGCATGCAGAAGGCGCTGCGCGTCTACCTGCGCGACGCCGCCCCCCTCAGTGCCATCTCCTCCCAGCTCAAGGGCCGCGGCGAGGGCCAGGTAAGCCTCATCGTCATCAAGGAAGGCGGGCAGGGCGAGGTCGAGATCGGCCTGCCCGACCGCTACCGCATCTCCCCCCAACTCGCCGCCGCCATGCGCGCCGTGCCGGGGGTGGTGGACGTGGAGCTGGTCTGAGACCGGCGCGGGAGCGGCGGGAAATGTCCCGGCGGGTGTTGCATGCTTGTCAGCATCTGTCAGGAATGTTTTCCTATCTCCATTCACGCCCCTCCCGACCCATGCGATAATCCGCCGCCTGAAGAATGGAGGCGGCGATGGACGGACGGGCAGCAATCGAGCAAGATCGCGAGGCGCTGAAGCGCATCGTCGCTTCCCTCGTGGCCATGGCCGGGCCGGCCGTGGGTCCTCATCCCGAGGCGCGGGCCGAGGGCGAGCCGCGAAAGACCCTGCCCCGCCATCTCTGGCGCGCCATCCTCAGCCTGCTGCGCCCGACTGAGGCCGCCGCGCGGCGGCTGGTCATCGCCGCCGCGCGCGGTCTGGTCGTCTGTCTGCCGCCCCCGCGCAAGCCGAAACCCGCAAGCCCGGCGCCGCTCCTGCGCAGCCTCGGCATCGCCGTGATGGCCTCGCCCGCCGACCTGTCCGCCGCAGCGCGCAGAGCGAGGGCGGAAGCGAGGCGGGCCGCCGCTCCCGCCCGTCCGCGAAGCTTGAGCCTGCCGCTCTTCGACCCGTTGCCGCATACCCCGACGCAGGGCCGCCATGGGCCGGCGCGCGCCGTCCCGCGCATCCTGTTTCCCGGCGTCATCGAGCCGTCTGCCCTCCCGCAGCCGCCCTCCCGCGATGATCCCGTCAGCGCCGCGCGTCTTGGCCAGCGCCTCGCGGCACTGCTTGCTGCCCTTGACGATCTGCCGGGGCAGGCCAGGCGCTTTGCCCGCTGGAAGGCGCGCCGCGATCTGGGGCTTACGCGCCGCACCGCACCGCTGCGCGGCGGCCGGCCGCCCGGCGGCCGGCTGTCCCGCTTCGACCCGTCCGAAATCCGCCCTCGCAACATCCGCGAGGTCGACGAGATCCTCGCGCACGCCCATTCGCTGGCCCTCTATGCGCTGGAGAGCCCCGATACCTCATGACGCGTGGGCCGCGCGCCGGCTTTCGGCGGAGCATTTCAACGAGCTTAGAGGCCAGACGGCGTGAAAAACCGGGCGTGGTAAGGATGAAACGCGCCCTCACTTTCCTGGAAGCGCAGAGAGGAGCAATCGCCATGCCCTGCCGGGCAGTCGCATATGGGCATTTTTGCAGGCTTCGCCGTTCCCCGCGCTACTCGCCCCCATCCCGCTGCGGCCGCGCCCTTTTCGCCCGGCCGAACGTATAGCCCGTCTCCACCGCCTCGCGCCCGTATTTCTCCCGCAGGCTGTCGATCGCCCCTTCGGCGAGCGCCCGCTTGTGCGACAGATGGTCGACGAGATCCGGCGGGTCGGCCTTGGCCGCCTCGGTCAGGTCGGCGACGCCGATGCCGATGAGGCGGAAGCGGGTGCCGTCGGCCTCGCGCTTCAGCATGTCGAGGCCGGTGTGGAAGATGCGGTCGGCAAGCCGCGTCGGGTCGCCCAGTTGCCGGTTGCGCGTGCGGATGCGGAAGTCCGCGGTCTTCAGCTTCAGGACCACGGTGCGCCCGGCGATCTCCGCCTTCTTCAGCCGCGCCGAGACACGCTCCGACAAAGCCCTCAGCACCGGCACCAGCTCCTCGAAGGCGGCGATGTCCTTGTCGAAGGTGGTCTCCGACGACACGCTCTTCGCCTCGCCGCGCGGCTCCACGGTGCGTGTGTCCATGCCGCGCGACAGCCGGTAGAGCCGGTCGCCCATCGTGCCGTAACGGCGCATGAGGTCGGCGCGCTCCATGCGCTGCAGCTGGTCGATGGTGCGGATGCCGTCATTGGCCAGCGTCGCCGCGAAGGCCTTGCCGACGCCCCAGATGATCGTCACGGGCTGCGCGGCCAGGAAGGAGAGCGCCTCGGCGCGGCCGATGACGGAGAAGCCGCGCGGCTTGTTCATATCGGAGGCCACCTTGGCGAGAAACTTGCAGTAGGAGAGGCCGACGGAGACGGTGATCCCGATCTCGTCCTCGACCTGTCTTGCGAAGCGGGCAAGCACGAAGGCCGGCTCCGCCCCGTGCAGCCGCTCCGTACCGGAAAGGTCCAGGAAGGCCTCGTCGATGGACAGAGGCTCCACCAGCGGGGTCAGCGCCAGCATCATCTCCCGCACCTGGCGCCCGACGCGTGCGTATTTCTCCATGTCCGGCTTGATGACGATGGCCTCGGGACAGGCCTCCAGCGCCTTGAACATGGGCATCGCCGAGCGCACGCCGTTGATGCGGGCGATGTAGCAGCAGGTGGAGACGACGCCGCGCTTGCCCCCGCCGATGATCACCGGCTTGTCGCGCAGGGCCGGGTTGTCGCGCTTTTCCACCGCCGCATAGAAGGCGTCGCAGTCGATATGGGCGAGCGGAAGGGCGCCGAGTTCCTCGTGATGGAGCACGCGCGGGCTGGCGCACGCCCCACAGCGGCGTTCCCCCGAACCGGCACGGGAGAGGCAGTCGCGGCAAATGCCGTGCACGGAAGCGTTGACAGCCATGGCAGCTTATGAGAACACAAAGGGAACAGAATAATAGAGCAACGCGCACGCCAGCACAAGCAGAGGAGAGGGAGCGTGACGGTTTCCATCGTCCCGTTGACGCCGGAGCTTTGGCCGGCTTTCGAGGATTTGTTCGGCAAGCATGGTGCCTGCTACGGCTGCTGGTGCACCCATTTCCGCCTGCCGCCGGCGGTGCGGCGGGAAAACGACCGCCAGCGCAACAAGGACCATATCCGTGAGCGGGTGGAGGCGGGGCCGCCGCCGGGGCTTTTGCTGCTCGATCACGAGAGAGCGGACGGCTGGATGCAGATCGGCCCGCGCCTCGACGTGCCGGAGTGGAACAATCGCGGCCGCGTCTCCGCGCCTGTGGACGACGCGCCGGCGGACGACCCGGCCGTATGGGCCATCTCCTGCTTCTTCATCCGCACGAGCGCCCGCGGACGCGGACACACCCACGCGCTGGTGCGCGCCGGCATCGATTTCGCCCGCGCGGAAGGCGCGCGCGTTCTCGAAGCCTGCCCGATGACGCAATCCAGGGATTCGCGCTCCATCGGCCTTTTCGTCGGCTCGCGCCGCGTTTTCGACAAGGCGGGGTTCAGCGAGGTGATCGAACGCAAGATAGGCCGGCCCCTGATGCGGCTGGCGCTGTGAGCGCGGCCGTTGCCAGAACAATTCCAGGAAAAGCGGAGATGAACGGATCTAGACCGCGGTCAGGGCTGGATATCCCAGTCCCCCTCGCCGAGGGGAAGTTGCCTGTGCGCGGCCGCCACGTCCTGCGGCGGCACGCCGCCTTGCTCGCTGAAGGCGAGGAGCGTGGGCTCGTGCGCGAGCACGAACTGCAGCACCCCGGCGAGGAAGCCCGGCTCGTTCGCCGCCTGCCGGATTTGCCCGACCTCGATGCCCGTCAGCGCCAGGAAGCGGGGCAGAAGCTCCGCATCGGAAGCGATGAAGGAGAGCGCCTGAATGGCGATCGCTTCGGCCTGTTCGTGGTGCATGGGAGCGCGTCCTCGATCTTCTTGAAAGGTTCGCCGATGCGATAATGGCAAAGACGGAGCGGCGCAAGCGGCGACGAAAAGCGGGCATTCCCGCTTGAACCGATCAATTCAGAAAGGATACTTTTTCTTTTCGTAAAGCAAATCATGCCATAAAGCGGTGGGGACACCGGCAAAAGCGCCCGCACCAGCCTTGGCGGGAAGGGGCGTGCCAGCGGTATGGGGGTCCAATGCCGAAAAAGGTCATGATCGTCGAGGACAACGAGCTCAACATGAAGCTCTTCCGCGACCTTATTGAGGCCAGCGGCTACGAGACCGTGCGCACGCGCAACGGCCTGCAGGCGCTGGATCTGGCGCGCGATCACCGCCCCGACCTCATTCTCATGGACATTCAGCTTCCCGAAGTCTCGGGCCTGGAAGTCACCAAATGGCTGAAGGAGGACGACGAACTGCATTCCATTCCCGTCATCGCCGTCACGGCCTTTGCCATGAAGGGGGATGAGGAGCGCATCCGCCAGGGCGGCTGCGAGGCCTATATCTCGAAGCCGATCTCGGTGACCAATTTTATCGACACCATCAAATCCTACCTCGGTGACGCGTGATGAATGCGGCGGGAAAGTACAGTCGGAGGCGGCCATGACAGCCCGCATCCTCGTCGTCGACGACATCGCCGCAAATCTGCGGCTGCTCGAAGCGCGGCTTCTGGCCGAGTACTACGAGGTGGTGACGGCGCGCTCCGGCCAGGACGCCATCGAGATCTGCGAGTGCAGCAAGGTCGACGTGGTGCTGCTCGACGTCATGATGCCGGGTATGGATGGCTTCGAGGTCTGCCGCCGCCTGAAATCCGATCCGGCGACCACGCATATTCCCGTTATCATGGTCACGGCGCTCGGCCAGCCGGCCGACCGCGTCCGCGGGCTTGAGGCCGGCGCCGACGACTTTCTTACCAAACCGGCGAAAGACCTGCAGCTTCTCACAAGGGTGAAAAGCCTGGTCCGGCTGAAGGCGCTGACGGACGAATTGCGCCTGCGCGCCGCCACGACGCGCAACATCGGCATCGAGCAGCTCCTCGAGAAGAAGAGCGGCGACGCCGAGGAGACGCCGAGCGTGCTCCTGTTGGATGACGATGCCGCCACCGGGCGGCGCATCAAGCGGCTCTTGCAGGGCACTTTCGACGTCGACGTGGCGGAGGAGCCGCAGGCCGGTCTCCGCCGGGCGGTCGAGGGCGCCTATGAGTGCATCATGGTGTCCACGGGCTTTGCCGACTACGACCCGCTGCGGCTTTGCTCGCAGCTCCGCGCGATCGAATCGACGCGCCTGGTGCCCATCGTTCTTTTGGCGGGCGAGGGCGATGAGGAGCGCATCGTCCGCGGGCTGGAGCTCGCGGTGAACGACTACGTTCTGCGCCCGGTCGAGCGCCAGGAACTGATCGCCCGCCTGCGCACCCAGATCCGGCGCAAGCGCTACAACGACAGCTTGCGCTCCAGTGTCGCGCAAACGGTGGAAATGGCGGTCACCGATCCGCTGACGGGCCTGCACAACCGGCGCTATCTCGACAGCCATCTGCAGAGCCTGTTCGACCGCTCGACGGCGCGCAAGCGGCCGCTTTCCATCATGATGGCCGACATCGACCGCTTCAAATCCATCAACGACACCTTTGGGCACGATGCCGGAGACACTATCCTCAAGGCGTTTGCCGGGCGGCTGCGCAAGAACCTGCGCGGCATCGACCTCGTTTGCCGTTACGGTGGTGAGGAGTTCGTCGTCGTCATGCCGGACACCGAACTCGTCGTGGCGGAGAAGGTGGCCGAGCGTATCCGCGCCGAGATTGCCAGCGGACCGTTCCCGAGCGGCCAGGGCGATCACGCGATCGACGTCACCGCAAGCCTCGGCGTCGCCTCCACGAGGATGCCGGGAGACACGGTGGGGGCGCTGATGAAGCGGGCCGATCTCGCGCTCTACGAAGCCAAGACACGGGGGCGCAACCGCGTGGTCGCGCCGGCAGCCTGAACCCGTCCCGTATGGTTACGCGTTTACCCTAACGAGAATCAATCGATCACGATGGTTAAGTAAGTGTTGATTTTCTTGAGTACTTGCGCGAGTGTCGCAACCGATGGTGGACGAACCGCTCGTGGGGACAGGCGGTTACGTCCTTCTGATACCCCATGATGCTCAGGTCCGCCGCATCTCCTGGGTCCGTGGGGTTGGCCGGCCGGCGCTGGCGTAAGTGGCCTCCTCGTACCGCTGCCAGATCGCCGACCGGCCCCCATTTCCCTACAACGGATACGGGTAATCGATTGTCAGCCGGCTCATGCACGGGCCATGCCTCCATACAAAATCTGCACAATGAAAAACGGCGCCCGATGGGCGCCGCCTGCATGCATGGAGGGCAGCGGAAGCTACTTGATCTTCGCTTCCTTGAATTCGACGTGCTTACGCGCCACCGGGTCGTATTTGCGCTTGGTCATCTTCTCCGTCATCGTGCGGCTGTTCTTCTTGGCGACGTAGAAGTAGCCCGTGTCTGCCGTCGACTGGAGTTTGATCTTGATGGTCGTGGCCTTGGCCATGGCATTCGTCCGTTTCTGGTGATGAAGATGGCGGCCCGTCGACGGTCGCGGCAGGGCGCGCGGAAAACTCGCCGGACACATAAAGACAATGCCCGGAATGTCAAGTGCGCAGGGAGAGAGGGCCGCCGTTCCTACAGCATCACGCGCACGAACCGGTTCGCCCGCATGAAATAGAAAGGCACCGGGCCGCCCGGTGAAAGCCCGGGGTCGGCGGCAAGGCGCTTGTCCAGGTCATCGAGCACGGTGCGGGTGATGGTGGGGACCTCGGCCTGCATGGCTTCGCCGATCGGCAGCCAGACGATCTCCTCCAACTCGTCCGTCGGCCCGCCGTCGGCAAGCTCCACTGCAACCTCATCGCGCCAGGCGGCGAGGAACCGCGTGTCGAAGCGGCGCACGCGGCCGGGCGGGGTGATGGCGCGGGCGATGTAGCGCAACCCGTCGAGCGAGGGTTTTATGCCGTGGTCGGCGAAACCCTGCCAGTGCCGGTTTTTTGTCGAGAAGGCCCCCTTGCGCCCGATGAGGAGGCCCGCTTCCTCAAACGTCTCGCGCAGGGCCGAGAGCGCGATGGCACGGGCGCGCGCGGCGGTAGCGCGGGCCCCGAGGCCGATCAGCTTGGCCTCTTCGTCCGGGTGCAGCGGCCGGGCGACGGGAACGCGGCTGTCCGTCGGGTCCGTGCGGCCACCGGGGAAGACGAAGCGGCCGGGCATGAAGGCGTGGCGGCGGTGCCGGCGGCCCATCAGCACGAAAGGCTTACCCGCGCGCCGCTCGATGACGATGAGCGTGGCGGCGTCGCGCGGCCGCATGGGCCGGCCGCCAAGGGAGAAATCGCGCGATTCGGCGGCGTCGACCTCGGCTCGCGTCATCCCCTCCATGCGCGCCCTCCCGGAGGCCATGTCAGCGCTCGGGATGGGTTTCGACGATATCGTCCTCGCCGCCGAAGCCGTGCATGCGCAACGCCCATTGCAGGCCGACGACGGCGCCCTTCACGGGGCCGATGAGGGCGAGCGACATCAAGAGCGTCAGCGGCGCCCAGATGGCCATATGTAGCCAGGTCGGCCAGTCCGTCATCGCCTGCACGCCCATGAAGGCGCCGACCACCACATGGCCGACGATGACGATCACCAGATAGGCGGGCAGGTCGTCGGCGCGGTGGTGGCTGATCTCCTCGCCGCAGGCCGGGCACTCGTCAACCGTCTTCAGGAAGGCGCGGAAGAGCCGGCCGCGCCCGCAATGGGGGCACTTGCCGAAGAAGCCGCGCCGCATCGCCTCGTAGACAGGCCGCGCCGGCGCTGCCGCTTCCTTGGCTCCGAACACCCGTTCTTCCATCATCGTCTCCTGGCCTTTGGCGGACGCTGGGCCGCGCGCCTGGCAGTCCTTGTCGTGCCGCGCTTCGCCTTGTGCAGCGACTTCGAGGAGCCGGGAAGGTGCTCGGGCTCGCTGATCATTTCGAAGCGCATGGTGCCGGCCAAGGGTGCCACCTCGACAAGGCGGACGTCGACGCCGTCGCCGAGCTGGTATCCTCGTCCGCTTCTCTGGCCGACCAGCGCATGGCGTGGCTCGTCGTAGATATAGTAGTCATCGCCGAGAGACGAGACCGGAATGAAACCGTCGGCGCCGTATTCGGGCAGGAGCACGAAGATGCCGGCCTTGGTCACGCCGGAGATGCGGGCGGAGAACGCCTCGTCGATGCGATGGGCCAGGTGCTCGGCCACGAGCCGGTCCACCGTCTCGCGCTCGGCCGCCATGGCGCGTCGCTCGGTGGCCGAGATGAGGGCTGAAACCTCCTCCAGGCGCGCCTCGTCCTCCGGCCGCAAACCATCCGCGCCGAAGCCCTTGGCCGCGATCAGCGCCCGGTGAACGATCAGGTCGGCATAGCGCCGGATGGGCGAGGTGAAATGTGCGTAGCGGCGCAGATTCAAGCCGAAATGGCCAATGTTTTCCGGGGTGTAGATGGCCTGGCTCTGGCTGCGCAGAACCACCTCGTTGACCAGTTGCTCCTGCTCGGTGCCCTCCACGCGGGCAAGGATGTTGTTGAATTGAGCGGGCCGCAACGCCGCGCCGCGCGCCAGCGACATGCCGAGAGAGGCAAGGAACTCCCGCAAGGATTCCTGCTTGGCGAGCGAGGGCTCGTCGTGAACGCGGTAGACGAGCGACTGACGGGCCGCCTCGAGCGTCTCGGCGGCGGCCACGTTGGCCTGGATCATGAACTCCTCGATGAGCTTGTGTGCATCGAGGCGCGGCGGCACTATGACGCGGTCGACCGTGCCGTCGGGCTTGAGGAGGATCTTGCGTTCAGGCAGGTCGAGCTCCAGCGGCTCGCGCGCCGAGCGCCCGCGCTTGAGGATGGCGTAGGCGCCCCACAGAGGGCGCAGAACCGTATCGAGAAGGGGGCCCGTCTTGTCGTCCGGCTGGCCGTCGATCGCCGCCTGCGTTTGGCTGTAGGAGAGACGGGCGGCGGAGCGCATGATAACCCGGTGGAAGCTGTGGCCGATCTTGCGGCCGTCGGACGCAAAGCGCATGCGCACGGCAAGCGCCGGCCGCGCTTCGCCTTCGCGCAGCGAGCACAGGTCGTTGGAGATGCGCTCGGGCAGCATGGGCACGACGCGGTCGGGGAAATAGACCGAGTTGCCGCGCCTCAAGGCCTCGCGGTCGAGGGCGGAGCCCGGCCGCACATAGTGCGCCACGTCGGCGATGGCGACAGTGACGATCGCGCCGCCGCGGTTCTTCTCGTCCGGGTCGGGTTCGGCGAAGACGGCATCGTCATGGTCCTTGGCGTCGGCCGGATCGATGGTGACGAGCGGCAGCTTGCGCCAGTCCTCGCGGCCCTTGGTCGTAGCAGGCTCGGCGGCTTCGGCCTCTTCCAGCACGCTGTCGGGGAAGATGTGCGGGATTTCGTGGGCATGGATGGCGATGAGCGACACGGCCTTTTCGGTGGCGATCGAGCCCACCACCTCCAGCACCTTGGCCTTCGGCAGTCCGTAGCGGCCGCGCGTGACCGGTTCCACCTCGACGAGGTCGCCGTGTTTGGCGCCCTTGCGAAAGTCCTCGTCCACCAGAAGTTCCGGCTGTCGCCGCTCCACCGGCTCGATGCGCAGGGAACCGTCGGGGAGTTCGCGGAAGACGCCGAGCACGGCGCGCCGGCGCTTCTCGAACACCTTCATCACACGGCCGGTATAGGCCGGCCCGGTCTCGTCCTCGGTGGGAAAGACGCGGGCAAGCACCCGGTCGCCGATGCCGGCTGCTGCGGTCCTGGCGCCCTTCTGGGCGCGGATGGCGACGAGGGGCGCCGGTCCTTCGTGCTCCTCGTCGGGCTCGGCTGGGCGGGCGAGGAGGCCGCCTTCGGCGTCGCGCGAGAAGATGTCGAGCACGACCACGTGGGGCAGGGCGCCGGGACGCAGGATCTTCTTGCGCCGCTTTTTCACCAGTCCCTCGTCCTGCAGCCCGCGCAGCATGTCCTTCAGCCAGATACGGTCGCCGCCCTTGATGTTGAAGGCCTTGGCGATCTCGCGTTTTCCCGAGCGGTCGGGATTTTCGGTGATGAAGCGCAGGACCTCCTCGCGCGACGGCAGGTGCGCATTGCCGCTCTCCACCTTGGCGGCCGTCTTGCCTCGCCGTGAGGTCCCGCGTGCCAACCGATCAGCTCCGGCCCTTGCGGCCTGCCGGTTTCTTGCCGCCCTTGCCTGCCTTGGCGGCGATCAGTTCCAGTGCTTCTTCCTTGGTGACGGACATGGGATCCTTCCCCTTGGGCAGGGTGGCATTGACCTTGCCGAAATTGACATAGGGCCCGTAGCGGCCATCGCGCACGGTGATGATGCCGCCGCCGTCGGGATGTTCCCCGAGGTCCTTGAGGGCCGCCGGCGTGGCGCGCCCGTTGCCTTTCGCCTTCTTCTCCGCGAGGAGCGAGACGGCACGGTTGAGGCCGACGGAGAAGACCTCCTCCACCGACTCCAGATTGGCGTAGGTGCCGTCATGCAGGAGGAAGGGACCGTAGCGGCCGATGCCGGCCGAGATCATCTTGCCGGTCTCGGGGTGCGGGCCGACGTCGCGCGGCAGCGAAAGCAGCGCCAGGGCGCGCTCGTGGTCGAGGCTTTCGGGCGTCCAGCCCTTGGGCAGGCTCGCGCGCTTGGCCTCCTTGCCCTCGCCACGCTGCACGTAAGGCCCGAAGCGGCCGGATCGCAGCGTGATCTCCTCGCCCGTATAGGGGTCGTTGCCCAGCACCTTGTTGCCGTCCATGCCGGCTTCCGCGCCGCCGTTCTCGCCATTCTCGCCGAGCTGGCGCGTATAGTCGCACTCGGGATAGTTGGAGCAGCCGACGAAGGCGCCATAGCGGCCGAGCTTCAGGGACAATTTGCCGGCACCGCATTTGGGGCACAGGCGCGGGTCGCCGCCGTCCTCGCGCGGCGGGAAGACCAGCGGGGCCAGTTCCTCGTTGAGCGCGTCGAGCACGTCGGTCACGCGCAACTCCTTGATATCGCCGACGGCGCGGGAGAAGTCCTGCCAGAAATCGCGCAGCACCTCCTTCCAGGAAAGCTTGCCATCGGAAATCTCGTCGAGCTTTTCCTCAAGGTCGGCGGTGAAGTCGTATTCGACGTAGCGCCGGAAAAAGTTCTCCAGGAAGGCGGTGACGATGCGGCCCTTGGCCTGCGGCACCAGCCGGCGCTTGTCGATCGTCACATAATCGCGGTCTTCCAGGGTCTTGAGCGTGGCGGCGTAGGTCGACGGGCGGCCGATGCCGAGTTCCTCCATCTTCTTGATGAGGGAAGCTTCCGAATAGCGCGGCGGCGGCTCCGTCGTGTGCTTGGTGACGTCGATCTTGTTGCGCTGCAGCACCTCGCCGGAATTGATCTCCGGCAGGCGGCGGTTCTCCTCGTCCTCCTTGTCGTCCTCCTTGACTTCTGAATAAGCGGCAAGGAAGCCGTCGAAGCGGACGACGGAGCCGACAGCGCGCAGGCCGGCCGAGCGACCATCGCCCTTCGCCTCGATCTCCACGGTCGTACGCTCGATCTCGGCTGCCTGCATCTGGCTGGCGATGGCGCGCTTCCAGACCATCTCGTAGAGGCGCGCCTGGTCGGCATCGACATATTTGCGGACCTGGTCGGGCGTGCGCGAGAAGTCGGTGGGGCGGATGGCCTCGTGCGCTTCCTGCGCGTTCTTGGCCTTCACGGAGTAGAACCGCGGCTTCTCCGGCAGGTAGCGCTCGCCGAAGGTCTTGCCGACGGCGGCACGCGCCTGGTCCAGCGCCTCGGGTGCCATCTGCACGCCGTCGGTTCGCATATAGGTGATGAGGCCGGTGGTCTCGCCGCCGATATCCACGCCCTCGTAGAGGCGCTGGGCCACCTGCATGGTGCGCGAGGCGGAAAAGCCGAGCTGCGAGGAAGCGGCCTGCTGCAGGGTCGAGGTGGTGAAGGGCGGGCCGGGATTGCGGCGCGTCGGTTTGGCCTCGACGGAGAGCACCTTGTAGGAAGCGCCGTCCAGCATGGCCTTGATGCCGTCGGCTTCCTCCTGGCTCTTGATGTCGAGTTTCTGCAGCTTCTTGCCGTCGAGAACCGTCAGCCGCGCCTCGAAGGTCTCCTTGCGCGGCGTGTCGAGAGCAGCGGCGATCTGCCAGTAGTCTTCACGGATGAAGCGCTCGATCTCGGCCTCGCGGTCGCAGACGAGCCTGAGCGCGACGGATTGGACGCGGCCGGCCGAGCGGGCGCCGGGCAATTTGCGCCACAAGACGGGCGACAGCGTGAAGCCGACGAGATAGTCGAGCGCGCGGCGCGCCAGATAGGCGTCCACCAGCGAGGCGTCCACCTCGCGCGGTTCGGCCATGGCGTCGAGAACGGCCTTCTTGGTGATGGCGTTGAAGACGACGCGGCGCACGGGTTTGTCCTTGAGCGCCCGCTTCTGGCGCAGCACCTCGAGAACGTGCCAGGAGATCGCTTCGCCCTCGCGATCGGGGTCGGTGGCAAGAACCAGGCCATCGGCGTCCTTCATCGCCTTGGCGATGTCGGAGAGGCGCTTCGCGGACGGGCTGTCGACAGCCCAGGACATGGCGAAGTCCTCGTCCGGGCGTACCGAGCCGTCCTTGGCGGGCAGGTCGCGCACATGGCCGAAGGAGGCCAGGACCTTAAAATCCTTACCCAAGTATTTGTTGATTGTTTTCGCCTTGGCCGGCGACTCGACGATGACGACATCCATAGACGGGTGTTACCTTGTTCGGCACCAACGCGGTGCCGTTATTGCGTTTCCAAGCCTCACAGGCCCGGCCAGCACGTGACATGGCCGCGCTTTCCTCTGCGGTCAAGGCCCCAATCGCATTTCACGCTGTTGGCAGGATATGCAACTCCTGGGTGCGGTGCGGCGCTTTTTCATTTATTTGTATATATGCTTTCTTCCATGGACAAAGGGCATCGGGGAAGCGAACGGCACCTATGCAAGGGTGAAAATGGGGCGGACAGGAGGGCGATACCAGGGGCAAGAGGCGAGGGGAGTATGGCCGGATGGCCGAGATATCGTTTGGACGGCAACGCAATGAGACTTTGGATTACATACAGGCAATGCTCGGTCAGCTTTCGCTGATGGCAAGGGGGGAGGGCTGCGACATGCTCACCTACCTGATCGAGATGGCCTATGTGGAGGTTAGCGATATCCTCCGCGGCCAGCGTCCGCCCCATATCCAGTCGGAGGAGGCCTCACAGGCCACCCATGAGCAGCGAAACGCTTCCACCTGAGTGCCGCTCCAGCCGGCCCGCGAGGTCGAGCTCCAGCAGAATCAGGGATACCTGTGCCGGGTGAAGCCTTGTGTGACGGATGATCTCGTCGATGCCGACGGGCGTCGGGCCGAGCGCCTCCAGCACGCGGGCGCGCTCGTCGTCGCCCGGCGGTGGAGCGGCGAGCGAATCCGACGGCTCCTCCATCTCGCGCTCCGGCGGCGCTTGGCCGAGGAGCGGAGCGATGGCCTCGAGAATGTCGTCCGCGCCGGTCGTCAGGATGGCGCCATCCTTGAGGAGCCTGTTGGTGCCTGCCGCGCGCGGGTCGAGGGGCGAACCGGGTATGGCGAAGACGAGCCGCCCCATCTCGTTGGCCAGCCGGGCGCTGATGAGCGAGCCGGAGCGACCGGCCGCCTCGACCACCACGAGCCCGTAGGCCATTCCGGCGACGATGCGGTTGCGGCGCGGAAAGTCCCTGGCGCGCGGCGTCCAGCCGAAGGGCATTTCCGAAAGCACCACGCCGCGCTCGGCGATCTCGGCGAACAGCGCGTCGTTCTCCGGCGGATAGGGCCGGTCGAGCCCGCCTGCCATTGCCGCCGCGGTGCCGGTTTCAATGCTGCCCCTGTGGGCGGCGGCGTCGATGCCACGCGCCAGACCGGAGGCGACAAGGTAACCTTGACGCCCAAGCTCCACGGCGAGGCGCTGCGCCAGCTTGACACCGGCGAGCGAGGCGTTGCGCGCCCCGACGATGGCGATGGTCGGCGCGCGCAGAAGGTCGAGCCGGCCTTTTGCGGCGATCAGTGGCGGCGGATTGTCGGCGCGCGCCAAAAGCGGTGGATAGTGCGCCTCCCCGATGGCGACGAAACGGGCATCCATCCGACGCGCGGCGTCCAGCTCCGCGTCGATTTCCGCCTCGGACGGGATTCTGATCCGCTGGGCGCCGCCCTTGTGGGCAAGCTCCGGGAGCTCGGCGAGGGCAGCCTCGGCCGAGCCGAAGCGGTTTATGAGGTCGCGGAAGGTGGCGGGGCCGACGTTTTCCGTACGGATGAGGCGCAACCAGGCGCGGCGCTGACGGTCGTCGAGCCGGCGTTCGGCGCCGGCGCTCAACCCTCCGCCCCGATGCGCGACTCGCGACCCTGAAGAAGGCGGATGATGTTGGCCCGGTGCTTGAGAAAGACCAGCAGGCTGAGGACGACGAACAACTGAGCCGGCTGGACAAGCCCGAGGAGATAAAGCGCGACGGGAACGCACACCGCCGCCACGAGGGCGGCAAGCGAGGAATAGCGCGTGATAAAGGCAACCGCGAGCCAGGCGGCGGCGAACACGGCCGCACCTTGCCATGCAAGGGCCGCAAGAACGCCGAGATATGTCGCCACGCCCTTGCCGCCCTTGAAGCCGAGCCAGACCGGGAAGAGATGGCCGATGAAGGCGCCGAAGCCGGCGACGAGCGCATAGTCCAGGCCGTAGGTACGGGCCAGTAGCACGGCGGCGGTGCCCTTCAGCGCATCGAGAGCCAAGGTGAGCGCCGCCAGCCCCTTGTGTCCCGTGCGCAGCACATTCGTCGCGCCGATGTTGCCGGAGCCGATGTTGCGCACGTCGCCCAGCCCCGCCATGCGCGTGATGAGAAGGCCGAAGGGTATGGAACCGAGAAGATAGCCGACGCCAAGCGCGGCGAGCAGATAGGGCAAGGCTGTCTGCCAGTCTGTCGGATCCGGCATCTTTGTTTCTCCCGCTCCCCTTAAGCTGAAAACACTGTGCCGCCTGCAACCATGGTTTGCAAGACCCGGCCCTGCATGCGCGCGCCCTCGAAGGCGGTGTTTTTCGACAGCGAGCGTATATCCGCCTCGCGCACCAGCCACGGGGCGTCGAGGTCGACCAGCACGAGGTCGCCCGGCGCGCCGGGCCTCAAGGTACCGCCGGGCAGGCCGAAAAGCCGCGCCGGCGCGGTCGACAGCGCCTCGATGATGCGCAGGAGGGGCACGTCGCCGGAGTGGTAGAGCCGAAGGGCCGCGGCAAGCAGGGTTTCAAGGCCGATGGCGCCGGCCTCCGCCTCGGCGAAAGGCAGGCGCTTCGTGTCGACGTCTTGCGGATCGTGCGAGGAGACGATGACGTCCACCGTTCCCTCCTTCAGTGCCTCGACCATGGCAAGCCGGTCCTCTTCGCCGCGCAGCGGCGGCGAGAGGCGGAAGAAGGTGCGGTATTCGCCGACGTCGTTCTCGTTGAGGCAGAGATTGTTGATGTTGATGCCGGCGGTGACGGGCAGGCCGTCGTTCTTGGCGCGGCCGATAGCGGCGGCGGACATGGCGGTGGAGATTTCGGCCGCATGGTAGCGCCCGCCGGTCAGCCCCGCCAGCATCAGGTCGCGCGTGAGCGGGATGGCTTCGGCCTCGCGCGGAACACCGGGCAGTCCCAGCCAACTTGCCAGAAGGCCCTCGTTCATGACGCCGGATGAGGCAAGGCAGGGGTCCTGCGTGGAATGGGAGACGACGATGCCCATGTCGCGCGCGTAGGTCAGCGCGCGACGCATGACGAGCGCGCTGGCGATGGTGCGGCGGCCTTCGGTCAGCGCCACCGCGCCGGCCTGGTGCAGAAGGCCGAACTCGCTCAAGTCGCTGCCGGCGAGACCCTTGGTGATGGCGGCGGCGGGGAAGACGTTGACCAGCGCCGTCTCGCGCGCCGTGCGCAGGACGAATTCGACCAGTGCCACGTCATCGATGACCGGAGACGTGTCCGGCATCATGATGAAAGAGGTGACGCCGCCCGCCGCGGCCGCCTGGCTGGCCGAGGCGATGGTCTCGCGGTGCTCGGCCCCCGGCTCGCCGACGAAGACACGGGCGTCGACGAGGCCGGGAAGGATCGCCTTCCCGGCACAGTCGATCGTCTTGGCGCCTTCGGGCGCGCCCTGGTTCAGCGCCCCGGCACCGGCAGCGCGGATGACACCGCCTTCGACGACCACCGTTCCGGTCTCGTCCAGCCCGCGCGAGGGGTCGACGATACGGGCATTGGTGAAGACGGTTGCGCTCATGCCCCGCCTCCCGCGTTGCGGCGCGGGTCGAGCAGGGCTTCCATCACCGCCATGCGCACGGCAACCCCCATCTCCACCTGCTCCTGGATCACGCTCTGCGGGCCGTCGGCCACTTCCGAGGCGATCTCGACGCCGCGGTTCATGGGGCCCGGATGCATGACCATCGCATCTTTCTTCGCGGCCTTGAGCTTCTGCGCGTCGAGGCCGAAGAAGCGGAAATATTCGCGCACCGAGGGCACGAAGCTGCCGGCCATGCGCTCGCGCTGCAGCCTCAGCATCATCACCACGTCGGCGCCCTTCAGCCCGTCCTCCATGGTGGTGAAAGGTTCGACGCCCATCTGCTCGACGCCCGCCGGCAGCAGCGTGGAGGGAGCGACGACGCGCACCCGCGCGCCCACGGCATTGAGCAGAATGATGTTGGAGCGGGCAACGCGCGAGTGCACGATGTCGCCGCAGATGGCGACCGTAAGGCCGGCGAGCCGGCCTTTGGTGCGGCGGATGGTGAGGGCATCGAGAAGCGCCTGGGTGGGGTGTTCATGCGCCCCGTCGCCGGCATTGACGACGGAGCAGCCGACCTTCTGTGCCAGGAGCGCGGCCGCCCCCGCCGCCGAATGGCGGATGACGAGAATGTCGGGGCGCATGGCGTTGAGCGTGGCCGCGGTGTCGAGCAGGGTTTCGCCCTTCTTGGTCGACGAGCTCGCCACCGACATGTTCATGACGTCGGCGCCCATCCGCTTGCCCGCCAGCTCGAAGGAGGACTGGGTACGCGTCGAGGCCTCGTAGAAGAGGTTGATCTGCGTGCGTCCTCGCAGGGTGGCGAGCTTCTTCTGCGGCTGGCGCGAAACGGCGACCGCGGCGTCGGCCCGGTCGAGCAGCATCTCGATGTCGGCGGGCGACAGGCTCTTGATGCCAAGCAGGTGGCGGTGCGGGAAGAGCGGAAAGGCCGGCGCGTCTGTCATCTCAAGGCGTTGCTATAGGCGCGCGCAGGAGTTCTCGCAAGCTGGAGAAAAGCCTGTGGGGCGTTTCACCCGATAATTTTCAATGGAAATGGAAAGGGGTTAGGCTCATATCACAAAAAATGCGGAATGATCCGCAAAGCCGGAACGGCGAAGGAAATCTTGCGTGAATCACGAGGTAACGAACCAGCCACCGCCCATCAGCGGAACGAATGCGTGGCGGTCCGACCCGCTTCTCGTTCAGCTGGGCGAGAATTTTTCCGAGCCGGTACGCAAGGAACTGGAGACGCTGGGACGCTTCGTGCGCAACCAGGAGGCGCAAGACCTGGCGCGGCTGGCGAATGTGGCAGTGCCGACGCTTAGAACCCATGACCGCTACGGACACCGCGCGGATATCGTCGAGTACCATCCCGCCTACCACGCGCTGATGCGCCGTTCGGTGGGCGCCGGCATCCACTCCTCCATCTGGGAGGAGAACGAGACGGAGAAGGGGCAGCGCCATCAGGCGCGAGCGACACGCTTCTATCTCACCTCGCAGCTCGAGCTCGGCCATCTCTGCCCGCTCACGATGACCAGCGCCTCGCTGGCGGCGCTGATGGCCAGCCCGGATCTCTTCCGCGTCTGGGCACCGCGCGTGATTGCCCGCAAATACGACCATTCCAACCGGCCCGCCGCCCAGAAGCAGGGCGTGACGCTCGGCATGGGCATGACGGAGAAGCAGGGCGGCACCGACGTACGTGCCAACACGACCGTCGCCGAGCCTGCCGGCGACGGGCTTTTCCGCATCACCGGGCACAAATGGTTCATGTCCGCGCCCATGAGCGACGCGTTTCTGGTGCTGGCGCAGGCCAAGGAGGGGCTTTCCTGCTTCCTCCTGCCGCGCCTCAGCGAAGACGGGTCGGCCAACGGCTTCCGCTTCCAGCGGCTGAAGGACAAGCTCGGCAACCGCTCCAATGCTTCTTTGGAGGTCGAGTTCGAGGGCGCGCTGGGCTTTCCCGTCGGCGAGGTGGGGCATGGCATCCGCACCATCATGGACATGGTGACGCTGACGCGGCTCGACTGTGCGCTGGGCTCCGCCGGGTTGATGCGCGCTTCCTTGGCCGAGGCCGTGCACCACGCGCGCCACCGGCAGGTCTTCGGCAGGACGCTTGTCGGGCAGCCGCTGATGCAGCGCGTGCTGGCCGATCTCGCGCTCGACGTGGCGGCGGCCACCGCGCTTTCCTTCCGCCTTGCCCGCTCCTTCGACGAGGCCGCGGCAAACCGTGCCGACGCCGCCTTCGCGCGGGTGATGACACCGGTGGTGAAATACTGGGTCTGCAAGATCGCGCCCGCCGTCACCTACGAGGCGATGGAGTGCCTCGGCGGCAACGGCTATGTCGAGGAGGCGCCGCTTGCCCGCTATTATCGCGAGGCGCCGGTCAATGCCATCTGGGAGGGCTCGGGCAACGTCATGGCGCTCGACGTGCTGCGCGTGCTCTCGCGCAATGCCGGTCTCCTCGACGAGGTGCTGGCGGGCATCCGCAGCGACCTGGGCGAAACCGGCCGCGGCACCGTGGAGGTGCTCAAGGCGGCGATCCGGGTATGCCAGTCGGACGAGGGCTCGGCTCGCATCCTGACCGAGCAGCTGGCACTTGCCGCCGCCGCCGCGGAGTTGAGGCGGCTGGGGGCGGGGCGGGTGGCTGACGCTTTCATCGAAACGCGCCTCGCCGGCCAATGGCGCGGCACCTACGGCATGCTCGACGCGCGCCATGATGCAGCGGCGATCGTGGAGATGCTGTATCCGGATGCGGGGTAGAGCCCGCCGGTAGAGCCTCAGTGCTGCCGGTATTAACCCTAACGAATGGTAAGCGTTGCGCTCGGCGTGCCGGGGGGCCAGTGTCGATTCCACGCCGGAATGCGGCAACGGAGGGGCTTTATGCGCTACATCCTGATTTTCTGGGCGCTGCCGATGAGCCTTATCTGGGGTTGGTATTTCCTGTCCCTCAACGACATCAATTTCGGCTTCGTGATGCTCACCCGGCAGGTGCACGATCTCGTCTTCGAGATCTACGGGCAGATCCTGGGCATCGAGCCATCGGCCCTGCCGCCGCTGCTCGTGCGGGCCTGCGTGGTCGATACGGTCATTCTCATGGCGATTCTCGCTTTCCGCCGCCGCCGCGCCATCCGCGCGTGGATTGCCGAGCGGCGGGGGCGGCCAGGCTATTCGCGCGAGGACGCCGCCCGCAGCGTCTGAAGCCGGTCCAGCGCCCCTTGCAGGATGAAGGCGGCTGCCGCCGAATCGATACGGCCGGCGCGCTTCGCCCGCGAGACGTCCATCTCGATCAGCGCCCGCTCGGCGGCCACCGTCGACAGCCGCTCGTCCCAGAAGGCGAAGGGCAGGTCTGTCATCGCCGACAGGTTGCGCGCGAAGGCACGCGTCGACTGCGCGCGCGGCCCCTCGCTGCCGTCCATGTTGATCGGCAGCCCGATGATCACGCCGCCGACATTTTCGCGCGAGAGCAGATGGAGCAGGGCTTGGGCGTCCTGCGAGAACTTCTTCCGCCTGATCACCTCCCGCGGAGTAGCGAAGGACAGGCCGAGATCGGAGATGGCCACGCCGATGGTCTTGGTGCCGAGGTCAAGCCCGGCCAGCGGCCGACCAATGGCTCTGACTTTCTCGAACTCTTCAATCGAAACGACGCCCACGCGTAACCCTGTCTTTGACTTGCCTTCTCCCCGTTCTATCCTTCAAAGCCAAATCAAGCGAGGAGCGTGGAATGAAAATCACCTGGTACGGCCATTCAGCCTTCAGGGTCGAGGCGGGTGGCGCGAAAATCCTGATCGACCCCTTCCTGAGCGGCAATCCGTCGTGGGACGGCGGCTGGGAGGACCCGGCAAAGGGCATCACCCATGTGCTGCTTACCCATGGGCACAGCGACCATCTGGGCGATTCGCTTGCCATCCTGGAGAAGACGGGCGCCATGCTGGTCGCCAATTTCGAGGTGTGCATGTATCTCGTCGGGCAGGGCGTCAGTCAGGAGAGGATCAACCCCGGCAATCTTGGCGGCACGGTCGATTGCGGCGGCTTCACCACCACATTCGTGCAGGCGCATCATTCCTCGTCCTTTTCCATGGATGATGGGACCAACGTCTATCTCGGCAATCCCGCCGGCCTCGTCCTGCACTTCCGCCAAGAAAAGACGCTCTACCACATGGGCGACACGGACATTTTCGGCGACATGGCGCTGATTCAGGAACTGCACCGGCCGGATATCGGCATCGTGCCCATCGGCGACCGCTTCACCATGGGCGGTGCGGTGGCCGCGCTCGCCTGCCGGCGCTTCTTCCAGTTCGAGACGGTCATTCCGTGCCACTACGCCTCCTTCCCCATCATCGACCAGTCGGCTGAAAAGATTATCGAGGGCATGAAGGGGACAGAGACCAAGGTGCTGACGCCAGAGCGCGGCAAGCCGGTGGAGCTTTAGGCAGGAGCTTTAGCCAGGAAGCTTTAGACTGCGGCTTTTTCGGCGATGGTTGTTGCGCCCCGCGCCGGGCGCGACTATAGGCCTGTGCCATTGTTTCCCCTGGCAAGGAAGAGCAGCATGTCCGTCGATATCGAGACCGTGAAGCGCGTGGCAAAGCTTGCCAGAATTGCCGTCGACGACGAGGAGGCGGCCCGCATGACCGGCGAGCTCAACGCCATTCTCGGCTTCGTGGAGCAGTTGGGCGGGGTGGATGTCGCCGACGTGGAGCCGATGACCTCCGTCATCCCCACGGCAATAAAGATGCGCCAGGACGAAGTGACGGACGGCAGCAAGGCCGAGGATGTCGTCGCCAACGCGCCAGCCGGCGACGACAATTTCTTCGTCGTGCCGAAGGTGGTGGAGTAGCGGCGATGGCAATCGCGATCGCCGTCGAAACCCCGTTGCAGGACGACGTTCGGTCGATGGTGGAGGAGTTGAATACACACCTCTGCCCGCTGTCGCCGCCCGAATATCAGTTCCAGATGACGGCCGAGCAGATGGCGGAGCCGCATACCACAGTTTTCGTAGCGCGCGGCGAGGACAGTGCGGCCATGGGCATGGGTTCCCTCAAGGTGCACAACGCGGGGTTGGCCGAAGTGAAACGCATGTGGACGCGGCCTGCGGTGCGCGGCAGCGGGGTGGGCCGGTTCTTGCTGCAAGCGGTGGAAGCCCTTGGGCGGGAGAAGGGGATCCATCGCCTGGCGCTCGAGACCGGCGGGACGGATGGCTTCACCGCCGTCTGGCGGTTCTACGAGGCGGGCGGGTTCCGCCGTTGCGGCGCGTTCCTGGACTACCCGGACACGGAATATTCCCGGTTCTACGAGAAACTCCTTATTGAAGAAAAAGCGGCCTGATGACCGATCCCAGCCTGACCCAACTGACCATCGCCCAAGCCCGCGAGAAACTTGCGGCGCGCGAGGTTTCCGCGCTTGAGCTGACCGAGGCCTATCTGGCGGCCATCGAGGCGGCGAATGAAGCGCTCAACGCTTATATCGTGGTGACGCCGGACAAGGCGCGCGAGATGGCCAGGGCGTCCGACGCCCGCATCGCCAAGGGCGAGGCCGGCGCGTTGGAGGGCATTCCGCTCGGCGTCAAGGACCTGTTCGCGACAGAAGGCGTGCACACCCAGGCGGCCAGCCATATCCTCGACGGCTTCGAGCCGCGCTACGAATCCACCGTCACCGCCAATCTGTGGGCGGACGGCGCGGTGATGCTGGGTAAGCTCAACATGGACGAGTTCGCCATGGGCTCGTCCAACGAGACGTCCTACTACGGCCCGGTGGTCAATCCCTGGCGCGCCGAAGGCGACAACAAGGCGCTGGTGCCGGGCGGCTCGTCCGGCGGCTCGGCTGCCGCGGTCGCCGCATGGCTGTGCGCGGGCGCGACGGCGACAGACACGGGCGGCTCCATCCGCCAGCCCGCCGCCTTCACCGCCACCGTCGGCATCAAGCCTACTTACGGCCGCTGCTCGCGCTGGGGGATTGTGGCCTTTGCCTCCTCGCTCGACCAGGCCGGGCCGATCGCCCGCGACGTGCGCGACGCGGCGATCCTTCTGAAATCCATGGCCTCGGTCGATCCCAGGGACACCACCTCCGTCGACCGGCCGGTGCCGGACTACGAGGCGGCGGTCGGCCAGTCGGTCAAGGGGCTCAAGATCGGCATTCCCAAGGAATACCGCATCGACGGTATGCCCGACGAGATCGAGGCGTTGTGGCAGAAGGGCGTCGAATGGATGCGCGAAGCCGGCGCCGAGATCGTCGACATCTCCCTGCCGCACACGAAATATGCGCTGCCTGCCTATTACATCGTCGCGCCGGCGGAGGCATCGTCCAACCTTGCCCGCTATGACGGCGTGCGCTACGGCCTGCGCGTTCCCGGCGGCGACGTGACGCAGATGTACGAGAAGACGCGTGCCGAAGGCTTCGGCCGCGAGGTGAAGCGGCGCGTCATGATCGGCACCTATGTGCTGTCGGCCGGCTACTACGATGCCTACTATCTCAGGGCGCAAAAGGTGCGCACGCTCATCAAGCGGGATTTCGAGGAAGCGTTCGCCGCCGGGGTGGATGCCATCCTGACACCGGCCACGCCGTCGGCCGCCTTCGGCATCGCCGAGCAGGATATGGATGCCGACCCCGTGAAGATGTACCTCAACGACATCTTCACCGTCACGGTGAACATGGCCGGCCTGCCGGGTATTGCCGTGCCGGCCGGGCTCGACGGCAAGGGTCTGCCGCTCGGCCTGCAGCTCATCGGCCGGCCCTTCGACGAAGAAACCCTCTTCCGCACCGGCCACGTCATCGAGCAGGCGGCGGGCAGGTTCGCGCCGAAGCGCTGGTGGTAGGATGATGGTCCGCCGCCGCGTCTGATGGCAGGGAGGCGGACGCCATGTTCCATCTCGCTTCGGCCGTCTTCTGGACGCTGATCCAGCCGGTCAATCTGACGGGGCTGCTGGTCGCGGCGTCGCTGACGGCAGCGTTTCTGCGGTGGCGCCGGCTGTCGATCTCCTTCGGCTTATTGGGTCTGTTGGTGCTTGGCCTGTCGGGCTGGACGACGCTCGGGGCGCTCTTCCTGCATCCTTTGGAGAACCGCTTCCAGCAGCCGGCCGGGCCGCTTGAGGATGTTGACGGCATCATTGTGCTGGGTGGCGGTTTCGAGGGCGCGATCAACCTGGCGCGCGGCGGCTACGAGTTGAACGCCAGCGGCGACCGTTTTGTCGAGGCGGCGATCCTGGCGCTCCGGTATCCGGATGCCCGCCTCGTCGTCTCCGGCGGCTCCGGCTCGGTCTTCCTGGCGGGCGAGGGCGATGCCGACACGGCGCCGCGGCTTCTCACCGCGCTCGGCGTGGCGCCGGGGCGGATCGAGATGGAGAACCGCTCGCGCGATACCTACGAGAACGCGCAGTTCTCGAAACGGCTCGTCGCACCACGGCCCGGCGAGACCTGGCTGCTCGTGACCTCCGCGTTTCACATGCCGCGCGCTGTAGGCGCTTTCCGACAAGCGGATTTCCCTGTTCTGCCCTGGCCGGTCGACTACAAGACATCGGGCACGGAGCGTTTCGGCCTCGCCGCCGACAACGTGCTCGATTCGCTGCGCAACACGACAACGGCAATGCGCGAATGGGTGGGGCTTCTGGCCTATCGGTTGACGGGACGAATCGACCGCCTGTTGCCCGCGCCGGGCTGAGACCGTTTGGGGCCTGTGGATAGCGCCTGTGTTTCGCCTTATTTATTGAAAATTTGCGAACGCCGCCATCCGCATAAGCTGTTGAAATAACTGTATTGGTACACGCGCCACAGCGGTGGGTGATGGTCCGGCGCCCACATCTTGCCGCTTTTCCGGTTGCATCGCAGCATCGAGCGGAGTATCTCCCGGCTGAAGCGGTCGGCCACGGGGGCGTTTGGGCCGACGCAAGAACAACGGCTAAACGGGAATTAAATGGACGAAAGCGTTCAGAAATCCTGCTGGGGCGTCACCGCCAAGGCAGTGATTGGACTTGCCGGCATCATCCTGCTGGCTTGGCTCTTCGCAGGAAGCGAATCTCTTGCCGTAATCGCGGCGAGCTGAGAGCAACAGAACCGGTTCACTTCGAACAACAGGGCGCAGCCGTTCGGCTGCGCCCTTTCGTTTTTGAGCTTGCCTTACCATGTCATTTCCTGACACGCATATACAGGCGGGTACGCGCATGGAAGAGTGCAGCGTTCCCGTGCAGCCCGGAGTTGGAGCATGTTTCTTTCCGTGTTCGATCTCTTCAAGATCGGCATCGGCCCGTCGAGTTCCCACACCATGGGGCCTATGGTGGCGGCGGAGCGTTTCCTGCACGAGATCGCGGAAGGCGAGTGGCCGCGGCCGGTGGGCGCGCAAGTTGCGCGACTGTCGGTCAGCCTGCACGGCTCGCTTGCCTTCACGGGCGTCGGGCATGCAACGGACAGGGCGGTGATCCTCGGGCTGGAAGGCCTGACGCCGCTGACGGTGGACCCGGACAAGGCGGACGAGGTTCTGGGCAAGATCAGGCAGACGCGGCACCTCAGCCCGCCGGGCCATCCCGAATACCGGTTCGATCCCGAGAGCGACGTCATCTTCGACAGGAAGGCGCCGTTGCCCGGCCACGCCAACGGCATGGCCTTCAATGCCTTCGACGCCGACGACCGGCTGCTGCTCAGGCGCATCTATTACTCGGTGGGCGGCGGCTTTGTGGTCTCCGAAGAGGAACTGCAGGCGCTGAAGGCCGAGAAGAAGCCGGCGGTCGACCGAAATGTGCCATATCCCTTCGCCAATGCGCGCGAGATGCTGGAGATGGCGGCGAAGAGCGGGCTCTCCATAGCCGAGATGAAGCGCGCGAACGAGGAAACGCGCATGGACGCCGCGGAGCTCGATGCCGGCCTCGACCGCATCTGGCAGGCCATGCACGGCTGCATCGAGCGCGGGCTGTCGCAGGACGGCGTCATGCCGGGCGGGCTGAAGGTGCGCCGCCGCGCGCGTCAGCTTCACGAGAAGCTGGAGGAGGAATGGCGGCAGAACCGGCCCAACCCGCTTGCCGCCAACGACTGGCTGTCCGTCTACGCCATGGCGGTGAACGAGGAGAATGCCGGCGGCGGGCGCGTCGTCACCGCGCCGACCAATGGTGCAGCCGGCGTCGTGCCGGCAGTGCTGCGCTACTGGCTGCGCTTCCACGTCGATGCCGACCAAAGGGGCATCCGCGACTTCCTGCTGACGGCGGCGGCCGTCGGCGGCATCGTAAAGCACAATGCCTCCATCTCCGGCGCCGAGGTCGGCTGCCAGGGCGAGGTGGGCTCGGCCTCGGCCATGGCGGCTGCCGGGCTGGCCGCGGTCCTGGGCGGCACGCCCGAGCAGGTGGAAAACGCCGCCGAGATCGCGCTGGAGCACCATCTGGGCATGACCTGCGACCCGGTGGCCGGCCTCGTGCAGGTGCCCTGCATCGAGCGCAACGCGCTGGGCGCGGTGAAGGCCGTCACCGCCGCCTCGCTTGCGGTGAAGGGAGACGGCAAGCACTTCGTCTCACTGGACGCGGCGGTGGAGACCATGCGCCAGACCGGGCTCGACATGAACGAGCGCTACAAGGAGACCAGCCTTGGCGGTCTGGCGGTGAATGTGGTGGAATGCTAGCGGAGGAAACGGCTGCGAGTGCCTTCACCCTCGCCCTTCGACAAGCTCAGGATGAGGGTGAAGGCAAGGCCACGTCACCGCAAGCTTCGATGAAGGCGGAAGGGTGCAAACACCAGCCCTCATCCTGAGCTTGTCGAAGGGCGAGGGCGGGATGCAGCGTGTCGAAGCAGAAGGGAATAGGCGTGGCAAGAATTGCGACCTGCATTTGCGGTAACCTCCGCGCAACCTGCGCGGACGAGCCCCAAAAAGTGTCGCTGTGCCACTGTTTCGCCTGCCAACGGCGGACAGGCAGCGTCTTTGGTATCGCCGCCTTCTTCCATCGGGAAGCTGTTCGGGTGGAGGGGTCGAGCCGATGTTACACGCGCCCGTCCGACAGCGGTTTTCCGGTGAGGTTTCATTTCTGCCCCTCGTGCGGTTCGACGGTTTTCTGGGAGCCACAGCGCAAGCCGGAGCTGATCGCCGTCGCCGTCGGCGCGTTCGCCGATCCGGCTTTCCCGGCGCCAGTGCAGGCCGTCTATGCCGAGCACCGGCATCCGTGGGTCGAGGATCCCATCGGCTGATCGGGGCCGGAGCTGTGGAACGCTTCCCGATAAGCCTTCCTTCCGCCAATCTGCCGTCCTAAAACGCCCTATGGCGCTTCATCTCATAAAACTCTGTGTCGGCTGCGACAGCCCGGAAGACCTGGAGGCATGGATCGCAATGCGCCTTGAGGAGAAGAGGCGGCGCGGTGAGCCGGTCGAGCATTTCCACACCACGCGCATGATGCCCAAGCGCATGGCGGAGCTTACCGACGGCGGATCGCTCTACTGGGTGGTCAAGGGCATGGTGCAGTGCCGGCAGCCGCTTCTCGATATCCGCCCCTTCACGGATGGGGAGGGGATTTCGCGCTGCCGTCTCGTGCTGGATCGGCAAGTCGTGCGCACGGAATGGCAGCCGAAACGTCCGTTCCAGGGCTGGCGCTATCTCAAGCCCGAGGATGCGCCGCTGGACATCCGCTCCGGAGAGCGTGCGGACGAGATGCCGGACCACCTGCGCCGCGAACTGACCGAGCTTGGTCTCCTGTAAGGCGGCGAAGGGCTTGCCAGCGGCGCTCGCTCACCACATCTTGTTCTCATGAGCGACAAGAAGACGCCGGTCGAAACCGGCCGAAGGGCGGACGTCTCAAAGCCGCGCTCGGATACAGGCGCGGTCGAGGCCTTCGTGCGCCAGGCAAGGGCGCTCGCCATGCCGGGCAAAGGAGCCGGGCGCCTCATCCTCGCACTCGATGCCACCATGAGCCGCCAACCCACCTGGGACCTTGCCTGCGAGATACAGGCGAAGATGTTCGACGCCGTGGGCAAGGCGGGTGCGCTCAACGTGCAGCTCGTCTATTACCGCGGCTTCGGCGAGTGCGCCGCCTCGCGTTTCGTGACCGATACGGCTGCGCTCAAGAGGCTGATGACGCGCATCGACTGCCGCGGCGGCCGCACGCAGATCGGCAAGGTGCTATCGCATGCCTTGAAGGAGCACGAGCGCGGCAAGGTGAACGCGCTGGTCTTCATCGGCGATGCGATGGAGGAGAATGTCGACGAGTTGGCCGAGCGGGCGGGGCAGTTGGGGTTGAAGGGCGTGCCGGTCTTCCTGTTCCAGGAAGGGTCCGATCCGGCGGCTACCGGCGCTTTCCGCGAGATCGCCCGGCTGTCCAAGGGGGCTTGGTTCCGCTTCGACCGCAGCGCTGCCGACACGCTGGCCAGGCTGCTCTCCTCGGTTGCTGTTTTCGCCACCGGGGGCCTTGCCGCGCTCGAAGCACGCGGCAGCGCGGAAGACCGGCTCATGATCGAGCATCTGAGCGGCAGGAGGCGATGACCGTTCCCTTCGTTGCGTTTGCGCTCTTGCTGGTGCTGCTTCTGGCCGCACTCGCCTTTACGCGCGCCAGCCCGACGGCGATTGCCGGCGCGCTGCGGCTGGCTGGGCCCCTCGCGCTCGGCATTGCGGGGCTGGTGATGCTGTTTACCGGCAGGGCAGGGCTCGGCGGCATGCTTCTTTCCGGGGCGGCTGCGTGGCTCGGCTCCAGCCGGCTGCGCGGCAACATCAGACGGGCGGGAGGGCAGCGCTCGACCGTCCGTTCAGCCGCGCTCGAAATGGAGCTCGACCATGACACGGGCGCCCTTGAGGGAACGGTGCTCGCCGGCCGCTACGAGGGGCGGCGTCTTGCCGATATGAGGCTTGAGGAGCTTTTGGCGCTCAGGGCCGAGCTTGGCGGCGACGGCGAGAGCCTGCAGCTATTGGAAACGTATCTTGACAGCCGCTTTCCCGTCTGGCGCGAAGGCGCGGATGCGCACGAGGGCGGGCGGCATGGAGGCGCGCGCGGTGCGGGCCGCATGACCAAGGAGGAGGCCTACGAGGTCCTTGGTCTTGAGGCTGGTGCGCCCGCGGCGGAAATCCGCAAGGCTCATCGCCGCCTGATGCAACGTCTGCATCCCGATATGGGCGGCTCGTCCTTTCTTGCTGCGCGCATCAACGAAGCGCGAGATGTTCTCCTGTCCGATCACGAGTAACTCCCTGGACGCAGATACCTACCAAGCAGAGCGATCAGTTTTCCACCGCGTAACAGGCGACGTTCCTCTTCTTGAGCGTTTCGCAGGCGCGCCACGCGTCCGACTTGCCCGAAAAGCCGCCGAAGCGGGCGCGGTAATAGGTCCTGCCATCCTTCTGGAAGACCTCGGTGAAGGGCGTGGCGTCGGCCAGCACGGTCGATGCATGCTGGCTCGTCTCGGCAAGGCGGCGCTTGGCCTCGTCTTCGCTGGGCATCGAGGCAACCTGGATCACCCATCCTTGCATGGCGGTCGAAGCTGTCGACACCGGATCGACTTCGGCCCGCGGCCTGGGGGCGACGGCCTCCGGGAAGGCGGCGGCAGCGGCGGTCGCCGAACCCTGTTCCTCGGCATAAGCCGTGACGGGGATTTCCTCGGGGCGGTCCACCGGCACGGGCGCGCTGCGCGGCAGCATGGCCGCGGCGACGGTCTGTGTGGCTGCGCCCCTGGCGATCAGGATGCGGTCGCCGCCTCCCGAGGCTTTCGGCAGGGTGCGCTGGATGAGGTTGACCATATGTGCGTCACGCGAACGCGCGGTCTTGCCGCCCATCACCACGGCGACGATGCTCTTTCCGCCCGTCGAGACGGATGAGACGAGGTTGAAGCCGGAAGCGCGGATATATCCGGTCTTGATGCCGTCGACACCTTTCACGCGACCGAGCAGGTTGTTGTGCGTGCTGATGCGGCGGCCGCCATAGGTGAACGAGCGGGTGGAGAAATAGTCGTAATATTGCGGGAAGTGCTCACGCAGCGCGATGCCGAGCCGCGCCATGTCGCGCGCCGTCGTCCTTTGTGCGCTGTTGGGCAGGCCGTGGGCGTTCTTGAAGGTGGTGGAGGACATGCCCAACTGGCGCGCCTTGTTCGTCATCATCGCAGCGAATTTCGCCTCCGAGCCGCCGAGGAATTCGGCGACGGCCGTAGAGACGTCGTTGGCCGATCGCGTGACGAGCGCATGGATAGCCTGCTCCACGACAATGCTCTGGCCGGCCGGCACGCCGAGCTTGGTCGGCGGCTCCGCGGCGGCGTTGCGCGAGAAGGTGATGCGCGAGTTTTTGGAGATCCTGCCGCTCTCCAGCGCCTCGAAGACGAGGTAGAGCGTCATCATCTTGGTGAGCGAAGCGGGGTAGCGCGGAGCGTCGGCACTGTCCTCGTAGAGCACCTTGCCCGTCTTGGTGTCGATGACGATGCCTGCATATTTCGAATTCGCAGCGGCAGGCGGAGCTGCCGCAAGCATCAATGCTGCGGCGGCGATCGCCGCTATGGCGAAACTGGAGGAAAGCCGAAAAACCCCCGCGAAAGCTGCAAGCGCCTGACGCACGACCGCACCCATTGTATGATCTTCGTTGAGGGCCTCAACCGATCGACCCATTTTTATCGACGGTAGGGTGGGGCCGTTACCAATTCGTTTATGGTGTCTTAAATCCTGCATAAAATTTTCCAATTCGAAACGTATTTGAAATGGATTTGAACGGGTCCAGACTCAAAGGCGGAGCTTGGCGCCCCTTATAGGCGGCCGCAAGCGCCGTGTTTCGAAAAATTGCGACAGGGTGCGCGCAATCCGTATTGTCAGCACGGCAGAAGGGCTTAAAATCGTCGATCGAGTACTTACATGTCGCTCCTCACGGAGAGGCGCGGCGGAAAGCATGGGACCAGTGACGATCGGCGAGAGCAAGATGCCAGGCGACGCTTTGCGGATGGCCCGTGAGGACGGCAACGGCACCGGGCGCGGCACGGCGGTCATTACCCGGACCCGGACGAAGACCAAGAAGCCGAGCCTCTATCGCGTGCTGCTCTTGAATGACGACTACACGCCGATGGAGTTTGTCATCCATGTTCTGGAGCGCTTCTTTCAGAAGGACCGGGAAGCCGCCACTACGATCATGCTGCACGTTCACAACCACGGCGTCGGTGAATGCGGCGTCTATACATTCGAAGTGGCCGAGACCAAGGTGGCCCAGGTCATGGATTTCGCCCGTCAGCATCAGCACCCGCTGCAGTGCGTGATGGAAAAGAAATGAGGTATTGAATGCCGGCTTTCTCGCAAGGCCTGGAACGCGCGCTGCATCAGGCGCTGACCTATGCCAATGAACGCCATCACGAATATGCGACGCTGGAGCATCTTCTGTTGGCATTGATCGATGATGGCGATGCAGCCGCCGTCATGCGGGCCTGCAGCGTCGATCTCGACGAGTTGAGGCGCACGGTGCTCGACTATATCGATGGCGAGTTGGACAATCTCGTCACCGGCTATGACGAGGATTCAAAGCCGACAGCGGGCTTCCAGCGCGTCATCCAGCGCGCCGTCATCCATGTGCAGTCCTCCGGCAGGGAGGAAGTGTCGGGTGCCAATGTGCTCGTTGCCATCTTCGCCGAGCGCGAGAGCCATGCCGCCTATTTCCTGCAGGAACAGCAGATGACCCGCTACGATGCGGTCAACTACATCAGCCATGGCATTGCCAAGCGCCCCGGCGCTTCGGAGACGCGCACGCCGCGCGGTGCCGACGAGGATCAGGCGGGGGCGCCCGGTGCGGAGACCGAAGAGGGAGCGAAGAAGAAGCAGCAGCAGGACGCGCTGTCGGCCTATTGTGTCAACCTCAATGCCAAGGCGCGGGCGGGACGCATCGACCCGCTGATCGGTCGCGAGCCGGAGATCAGCCGCACGATCCAGATCCTGTGCCGCCGCTCCAAGAACAACCCGCTCTATGTGGGTGATCCCGGCGTCGGCAAGACGGCGATCGCCGAGGGGCTCGCCAAGCGCATCGTCGAGGGCGACGTGCCGGAGGTGCTGCTCGATTCCACCATCTTCGCGCTCGACATGGGAACGCTGCTCGCCGGCACGCGCTATCGCGGCGATTTCGAGGAGCGGCTGAAGCAGGTCGTCAAGGAGTTGGAGGACTTCCCCGGCGCCATCCTGTTCATCGACGAGATCCACACGGTGATCGGCGCCGGTGCCACCTCCGGCGGCGCCATGGACGCGTCCAACCTGTTGAAGCCGGCGCTGTCGGCGGGCGCCATCCGCTGCATCGGCTCGACGACCTATAAGGAGTTCCGCCAGTTCTTCGAGAAGGACCGGGCGCTGGTGCGCCGCTTCCAGAAGATCGACGTCAACGAGCCGACGGTGAACGATGCCATCGAGATCATGAAGGGCCTGAAACCCTATTTCGAGGACTTCCACAGGGTCAAATATACCAACGATGCCGTCAAGGCGGCGGTGGAGCTCTCGGCGCGTTATATCAACGACCGCAAGCTGCCCGACAAGGCCATCGACGTCATCGACGAGACCGGCGCTTCGCAGAAGCTTCTGCCCGAGTCCAAGCGGCGCAAAACGATCAGCGTCAAGGAGATCGAGAACACCATCGCCACCATGGCGCGTATCCCGCCGAAGACCGTTTCGGCCGATGACGAGAAGGTGCTCTCGGGCCTCGAGACTGAGTTGAAGCGCGTGGTCTACGGCCAGGACGAGGCCATCGGGGCGCTCGCTTCATCGATCAAGCTCGCTCGCGCCGGTCTGCGCGAGCCGGAAAAGCCGATCGGCTCCTACCTCTTCTCCGGCCCCACCGGCGTCGGCAAGACCGAGGTTGCCCGCCAGCTCGCCGCCTCGCTCGGCGTGGAGCTCCTGCGCTTCGACATGTCCGAGTACATGGAGCGTCACACCGTCTCGCGGCTGATCGGCGCGCCTCCGGGCTATGTCGGCTTCGACCAGGGCGGGCTGTTGACCGACGGCGTCGACCAGCACCCGCACTGCGTGCTCTTGCTCGACGAGGTCGAGAAGGCGCATCCGGACCTGTTCAACATCCTGTTGCAGGTCATGGACCATGGCAAGCTGACCGACCACAACGGCAAGCGCATCGACTTCCGCAACGTCATCTTGATCATGACCACCAATGCGGGGGCGGCGGACATGGCCAAGCCTGCCATCGGCTTCGGCTCGTCGAAGCGCGAAGGCGACGACATGGAGGCGATCAACCGGCTCTTCTCGCCGGAGTTCCGCAACCGGCTCGACGCCATCATCCCGTTCGGTTCGCTGCCTGTTCCGGTGGTGCATCAGGTGGTGCAGAAGTTCGTCATGCAGCTCGAGGCGCAGCTTGCCGAGCGGCGCGTCACTTTCGATCTGTCCGACGAGGCTGTCGCCTGGCTTGCCGAGAAGGGCTACGACGAGCGCATGGGCGCCCGTCCGCTCGGCCGCGTCATCCAGGAGCACATCAAGAAGCCGCTCGCCGAGGAAGTTCTGTTCGGCAAGTTGAAGCGCGGCGGTACCGTGCGCGTGACGCTGGATGAGGACAAGGCAGCGCTGAAGCTCGACGCGATCCCGGACGACGCGCCTGTGAAGCCGAAACGCGAGACGGCGCCGGCGAAGAAGAGGAAGCCGGGCGTGGCGAAAGCCAAGCCCAAGGCAAAGCGCCCGCCGGCGCGCAAGGAACCGCCCAAGCGCAGCCTGGTGCCGCAGCTGCCGCGCAAGGGCTGACGCCGCGTAGGCTTTCTGGACAACGGGCGCGGGTCTTTTGGATCCGCGCCTTTTTGTTTGCCTAGCTGGTGCAAGCCGAGAGCCGTCCGTGAGCCAAGAGAAGCGAGGCAGGCTTGTCGCATGATGCCGGCGGCTATGCTATTCGGCGGTTCCATGCACGATTTCGAAATTGCCCAATCCGGCGGTCATGAAGGGCGCGCCGTCTGGTTCAGGCGCGGTGCCCGCGCCGCCTTCTCCATTCCCGGCCTTATCCTGGTAAGCGCTTTCGTCGGCTTTGCCGGGTTGGCGCGCGACGCCGGGCTGACGTTGGCCGAGACGGTCTTCATGACCGGCGTCGTTTGGGCGCTGCCGGGCAAGGTGGTGCTCGTCGGTGCCATTCTGGCCGGCAACGGCCTGCCGGCGGCCGCCTTCGCCGTAGCCCTGTCGTCGGTGCGCTTGGCGCCCATGGTGGTGGCGCTGACGCCGGAGATGCGCACTGCCAGGACGCCGACGTGGGTGCTTTACGCGCTTTCCCATTTCGTCGCCGTCACCTCCTGGGTACTGGCGATGGATCGGTTCCGGCATGTGCCGCGGCCGATGCGCACCTCCTTTTATGCAGGGCTGGGCTCCACGTTGGTGCTCGGCAACATGGTGGTGGTGGCGGCGGTATTCCTGATCGCCGGGCGGCTGCCGCCCGCCGTCTCGGCCGCACTTTTCTTCCTCACGCCCATGTACTTCCTCACTTCGCTGTGGGGTTCGGCGCGCGAGCGGGCAGGGCAGGTGGCGATGATACTCGGCCTCGCGCTCGGTCCCGTCTTCCACCTTTTGACGCCGGATTTCGACCTCGTTGCTGCAGGCATGGTGGCGGGGCTCGCTGCCTTCGGCATTCACCTTATCGGCAAGAGGAGGCACCAGGCGTGACATTCACCGCGATCGACGCCTGGTGGTGGCCCTATGTCTTCATCCTCGTTGCCGGGTGGCTGGCAACCGATTTCTGGCGCTTTCTCGGGGTCTATCTCGGCGGGCGGATTTCCGAGGAGTCGGAACTCATCGTGCTGGTGCGCTGCATCGCCACGGCGCTGGTGGCCGCCGTCATCGCCAATCTCGTGATCTTCCCCAGCGGCGCGCTCGCCGGCACGCCGCTTCTTCTTCGCGTCGGTGCCGGCATAGCCGGATTTCTGGCCTATCTCGCCGCCGGCAAACGTGTCATCGTTGGCATCCTGGTGGGCGAGGCTACCCTCGGCATAGGTTTGCTGGTGTTCTCGTAAACGTTGCGCTTTTGCGCCTAACCTTCTGTTTCTGCTTCCATAACCTTGCCTTCCTGCATCGACGTCCCGCTTGCCAGCAGCAAGCCGGTAATCAGGAAGATCATGAACATGGCGTCGATGATGTCGTGCCCCATGACCAGGTTGAAGCTGCCGCCGAGAGCGTAGTTCAGGAAGAAGACGAGCAGGATCATCGCCCCGAACCGGGCGGTTTCCTCACTGCTGGTGGCAAGCGTGCGTACCGTCACCCATGCCACCAGCAGGAAAAGCGCGATCACCGCGCCTCCGCCGATGAGCCCGGTTTCGACCAGCAGCGTCAGGAAGCCGTTGTGGAAGTGGGTGAACTGGGCACGCAGGTCGAAATCGTCGGCAAGCCCATCTTCGATGAGCTGACGGGTATGGTGGGGCCCGTTGCCCAGCACGGGGCGTTCGAAGAATCGATCCACGCCCACTTTCCACAGCGCCAGGCGAAGGCCCAGGGAGGAATCGTATTCCCCGTTCTCCGCCAGCTCGGCCCAATTGGCGGACAAACTCTCGACGCGACTCAAAAGAACGCCGGAGGAGAGAGTAGCGATCACGGCTATTGCAGCGATGGTCTTGACGAGATGGCCCTTCAAGAGTGTCCGCAGTTGGCGGTGGCAGACAAAGAGGATGGCGAGCGAGAGGACTGCCATGACCAGCCACACCGATCGGGAGCCGGACAGGAGCACCGCCAGGACCGCCGCCAGATACCCCCCCGCCATGGGGATTTGCCAACGCGTCGTCAGCATGAGCGCGCCGGCCAAGCTGACGGAGCCGGTCATGCAGGTAACCGTGGCGAAAACCAGTGCATTGCCGGCCCCGCCTTCCACCCGCATGCCGAGAATGAAGTACTGGATAAGCGCCAGCGCCAAGGCGCCGTAGCCGGCCGTCATACCCGCAAGAGCGGCGGCGGAGGACAGATCGTCCTTATGCGAGATGCTCCAAATCGAATAGGAGAAGGGGAAGAAGACGAACGTCGCCAGCGGAATGAGCGTATGCGCATACTCCCAGCGGGGATCGTTGAGAAGGAAGGACAGGAGGCCTGCCGCGACATAGGTATAGAGCAGGATCGCCGACAGCAGCATATAGCGGTCGGAACTGAGCCTGCGGCGGCCGGATACGATCTCGAACGTGCACCAAAGCGCGCCGCCATGCCAGATGAAGCTGACCACCGAGCCCAGCGGCGGCGAGGCCGAGAAGCAGGCGAATGTGAAAAGCCGGTTGAGGACCGGGTAGCGCATTCCGGCCCACACTGCACTGATCGTCTCACGGGAAAGCTTCACGCCCCGCCGGCCTCCAGCGCGGCGCGGATCTTCTGCGCCTGCTCGGCCAGCACCGCCTGGTCCGCCATTTCACCGGTGTGCGGGCGCAGCGCCACGCCTTCGAAGCGGGGAAGGATGTGGACGTGCAGGTGGAAGACGATCTGGCCGCCGGCCGGCTCGTTGAACTGCTGGACCGTCACACCGTCGGCGCCGAGCGCCTCGACGACGGCGCGCGCCACCTTCTGCACGGTGCGCATGAGGGCGGCGAGGCTGTCGGGGCCGACGTCGAATATGTTGCGGGCAGGGCGCTTGGGGATCGCCAGGCAATGGCCGTCGCCGCGCGGCATGATATCCATGAAGGCAAACGTCTCCTCGTCCTCGTAGATCTTGTGCGCAGGCAACTCGCCGCGCAGGATCTTGGCGAAGGGATTGTCCTCGTCGTAGGCCTTCGTCGTCATTGCGTTCCTCGATTATTTTAAGCCGCCGCGATGTTTTGTGACGTGGGCGGGCGCCGGTCAAGCCCCGGGTTTTCACGCTTCCTTTCTGTATGGGGAATGTTCTGCAAGAATCTCGCCCATCGTCTCCACATCCTCACGCTCGCGCGCCAGATAGTCGGCGATGGCGCGGCGCAGGCCGGGATGGGCGATATAGTGGGCGGAGCGGGTGATGACCGGCAAATAACCCCGTGCCAGCTTGTGCTCGCCCTGCGCGCCGGCTTCCACGCGCTTCAGGCCCGTCTCGATGGCGAACTGGATCGCCTGATGATAGCAGACCTCGAAATGCAGGAAGGGATGATGCTCGACGCAGCCCCAGTTGCGGCCGTAAAGCGCATCCCCGCCGATGAAGTTGATGGCGCCGGCGATATAGCGCCCTCCGCGCCTGGCCATGACGAGCAGGATGTCGCCGGCCATCCGTTCGCCGATCAGCGAGAAGAAGCGCCGGTTGAGATAGGGGCGGCCCCATTTGCGGCTGCCGGTATCCATGTAGAAGGCGAAGAAGTCGTCCCACACGGCCTCCGTCAGGTCGCTGCCCGTCAGCCAGTCGATCTCGATGCCCGCCTCGCAGGCTGCCCGCCGCTCCTTCCTCAGCGCCTTCCGCTTGCGCGAGGCGAGGCTGGCCAGGAAGTCGTCGTAGGACGTGTAGCCCTCGTTGAAAAAGTGGAACTGCTGATCGGTGCGCATCAGGAAGCCCGCCGCTTCCAGCGCGGTAACGTCTTCTTCCCGTGCGAAAGTGACATGGAGCGAGGAGACGCCCAGCCGGTCGGTGAGTGTCTTCAGCCCTTCGGCCAGCGCCTGGCGCGCAGCGCGCGGATTGGCGCCTCGTCCGACCAAAAGGCGCGGCCCGGTGGCGGGCGTGAAGGGCACGGAGACCTGCAGTTTCGGATAATATCGCCCGCCAGCCCGCTCGAAGGCGTCGGCCCAGCCGTGATCGAAGACATATTCTCCCTGGCTGTGGGACTTCAGATAGCACGGCACGGCCCCCAGAAGCGCGCCGCTCGCGTCTTCGAGCCTGAGGTGCTGCCCGAGCCACCCGGTCTCGCGGGTGGTGCAGCCGCTTTCCTCCAGCGACTTGAGGAAGGCGTGGGAGACGAACGGATTGTAGGGCACGCCCTCGTTCCCCCGCGCGGCGCCGGAAAGACCGGCCCATTCCTCGGCCGTGAAGGCATCGAGGCTGGGTGCAACGGTCAGGGTCGCTGCCGGGGTGGTGTCGTGCATGTCGTGTCCCGTGCCATTGCACACAAGATAGATACCGGATCCTAGTGGTCTGACCCAAACAGATGGTACCCATCTGTTTGGAAAAGTCAGCCCACAAGCTGTTTATCGGGTGGGGCGATTTGTCCTGACAGATGGGTACCATCTGTCAGGATCGCACCACTAAGCTGCAAATCCCTCGAAGGTCATTTGATCGGCGTAGCGGAAGGTCCTTTCCGCGCCCGCCTCGTTGCGCACCGTCCAGGAGATGACGGGCAGGGAAAGGCGCTCGCGCAGGAAGGAGACGAAGGGGTTGGGCAGATCGTCCACGCTGTAGGAGGCGAACGAGATACCATGCGCCAGCATGGAGAAATGTGCTTCCATGTCGGCCGTGCTCCGGCCGCAGGCGGTGAGGCCGACGGGGAACTGCCCCGGGTTCCTGCCGAGGTCGCGGATGATCCAATGGTTGAAGGACATGAGGGCGGCCGGGCCGGAGTAGGTGGAAAGGCAGTTAAGAACGCTCTCCACCAGACCGGCGTCATGCCCGGCGACACCCTTGAGTTCGATGACGACGGGCACGCGCCCGCCGATCGCCTCGAGCGCCTTCGCCAGTGTCGGCATCCGCTCACTGGTGCCGCCGATATTGAGGGCGGCAAGCTCGGCCGCCGTGCGCTGCCAGACCTTGCCTTCCTGCCCGGTGAGCCGTTCCAGCTCCTCGTCGTGGAAGATCACCGGCACGCCGTCGGCGGCCAGGTGCACGTCGCATTCGATCGCGTAGTCACGCTCGGCCGCCGCCGCGAAGGCGGCAAGCGTGTTCTCCCACCGCTTGTCGTTCATGTCGTGAAAACCGCGGTGGGCGATCGGCCGTTCCGTCAGCCAGGAGATGTCGGGCATACGGATGAGCCTCAAGCGATTTCGATAATGGCTTCGATTTCCACCGGAGCGTTCATCGGCAAGGAGGCCATGCCGACGGCGGCGCGGGCGTGGCGACCGGCATCTCCAAGAGCGGCGACGAGAAAATCGGAAGCGCCGTTGGCGACCAGGTGCTGCTCGGTGAAGTCCGGCGTCGAGGCGACGAAGACGGTGATCTTGACGATGCGCTTGATGTGCTCCAATTCGCCAAGGGCGGCGCGCGCCTGGGCCAAAACGTTGACGGCGCACCACTTGGCCGCCAGTTTGCCGGCTTCAGTGCCGAGCTCACGGCCCAAAAGGCCCATGGCCATCAGCTTGCCGTCTTTCATGGGAAGCTGGCCGGAGGTCACGAGCAGATTGCCCGTCTTGACGGACGGCACATAGTTGGCGGCCGGCGTCGCCGGCGCCGGCAGTTCGACGCCCAGTTCCAGGAGCCGCTTCTCGATGGTGGTGGCCATGAATGTTTTCCTCGCTCTTCGCCCTTGCAAAATCGCCTCTCTTTCGCCACGACAGGCGTTCATCCGTGGCTGAGAAGCGCGATACCATAAAACCGTTCCATGACGGAGATTTCCACATGCGTGTACCGCGTGCTTCCGTGCTGCTCCTCACATCGTTCCTGTGCGCTTTTGCCGGTGCGGCCGCCGCGCAGACCCTTTTGCCGCATCGCGCCGTCTACGATCTCGCACTTTCCGAGGCGGACGATGAGGCGCAGATCGAAGCGCTTACCGGCCGCTGGGTTTTCGAATTCTCCGGATCGGCATGCGAAGGCTATACCCTGAAGTCCCGTATTGTCATGCGCTTTGAGATGACGGAAGGGTCGAGATTGATCGACCAGCGGGTGACCAGTTTCGAGGACGCGGCGGGCGAGACTTTCCGCTTCGTCACCAAGTCCTTTATCGACGAGGAGCTCGACAACGAAGTGAAGGGCACCGCCAGGCGGGAGGGCACGGGCACGGTGGTCGAATACGAGCAGCCGGAAAAGACCGAGCGGTCGTTCGCGCCGGTGCTCTTTCCCACAGGCCAGTTGCGCGAGCTTCTGGAAAAAGCGAAGGCCGGCGAGCGCTTCTACGAGAGCGCCGTCTTCGACGGAACGGAATTCACCGACAATGCGGTGATGGTCTCGGTCGTGGTCGGCGAACCGAAACCGGTGGACGAGGACGATACCGAACGCAAGGCGTTGGGGCCGCTTGCCCGGGATACGTTTTTGCCGGTGACGGCCGCCTATTTCGACGGCGAGGCGTCGGACGGCGAGGAGGTCAGCGAATACAATGTCAGCTTCAAGCTGCATGAGAGCGGCATCCAGCGCGACATGATGATCCGCTACGCCGATTATTCCATGACGGCAAAGCTGGCCGATCTGGCGCTTTTCGAGCCGGATGAGGGGTGTGCTCGCGAAAGCGGCAATTGAGGCGCGGGGGCGGGCGCGGCGCTCGCGCTCCCCTCCCCCCCCTTCGACAAGCTCAGGATGGGGAGGGGTAAGGGGTGGGGGTGGACGCGCCCGTGTGCCGTCGGGGGCGATTATCCCATCCCGCCACCAGGGTGCGTGCGTCATCCCGGAAGCCGGAGCGAAGCGGAGGCTATCCGGAACCCATTCCGTGACCCTTCCATGTTCCGGAATGGATCCCGGCTCTGCGGGAGCTTACGCTCCCTTGGCCGGGATGACGCGCGGTCAGGAACAGCCAGTAGGAGCAGCCAAGGCGCACCGGCGCTTGCATTCGTCTTCATATGCCTCTATATGCGCGCCCATTCCACACGCGGGCCAATAGGTATCTGTCCGGGAGACATCCGGCTGACACCTCCGGTGGCGGCCTTGCCGCCTGACGGTCCGCGGAGGCTTAACCGGAAAGGAAAACGACAATGGCTCTGCCAGATTTCAGCATGCGCCAGCTTCTTGAAGCTGGTGTGCACTTCGGACACCAGACCCACCGCTGGAACCCGAAAATGGGCCCCTATATCTTCGGCGCCCGCAACAACATCCACATCATCGACTTGAGCCAGACGGTGCCGCTTCTGCATCAGGCGCTGAAGACCGTGTCCGACACGGTGGCCAAGGGCGGCCGCGTGCTGTTCGTCGGCACCAAGCGCCAGGCCTCCGACATCGTCGCCGACTCGGCCAAGCGCTGCGCGCAGTATTATGTGAACGCGCGCTGGCTCGGCGGCATGCTGACCAACTGGAAGACGATCTCCAACTCGATCCAGCGTCTGCGCCGGCTCGACGAGCTTCTGTCGGGTGAGGCCGAGGGCTTCACCAAGAAGGAGCGGCTGAACCTCGAGCGCGAGCGCGACAAGCTGGAGCGCGCGCTCGGCGGCATCCGCGACATGGGCTCGACGCCGGACATGATGTTCGTGATCGACACCAACAAGGAAGCCATCGCCGTGCAGGAAGCCCGCCGGCTCGGCATCCCGGTGATCGCCATCAGCGATTCCAACTGCGACCCGGAGGTGGTGGACTATCCGATCCCCGGCAATGACGACGCCTCGCGCGCCATCGCCCTTTACTGCGACCTGATCGCCAGGGCCGCCATCGACGGCATCGAGCGCCAGCAGGGCGCGCTCGGCATGGATGTCGGCGAAGCGGTGGAAGCGCCGGCCGAGCGGGTGCTGGAAGAGGTGCCGGCCGAGCCCGAAGCCCCGGCGGAAGAGGCCCCGGCAGCAGAGGCGCCCGCGGAAGAGGCCCCGGCAGCAGAGGCGCCCGCGGAAGAGGCCCCGGCAGCGGAGGCGCCCGCGGACGAGGCTGCGGCCAGCGAAGCGCCCGCGGAAGCGCCCGCAGAGGACGCCGACAAGTCCTGAGGGGCGACGATCCTGAGGGAAGGGGACTTCACCCCTTCTCCTATTCCTGGGGCCGGTCGGCCCCGACGGTGACGGCGGCCGCGGCGCCCTTTGCGGGCCCGGCCGCATATTTCGGATATGAAGAGGCAACGATGAGCATTTCGGCAGCACAGGTCAAGCAATTGCGCGAGATGACCGGCGCGGGCATGATGGACTGCAAGACGGCGCTCTCGGAGACCGGCGGCGACATCGAGGCGGCGGTCGACTGGCTGCGCAAGAAGGGTATTTCCAAGGCCGACAAGAAGTCCGGCCGCACGGCGGCCGAAGGGCTGATCGGCATCGCTTCCGACGCCACGAGCGCGGTCGCGGTCGAGGTCAATTCCGAGACGGACTTCGTGGCCCGCAACGACGCCTTCCAGGACCTGGTGCGCAATGTCGCCACGGTGGCGCTTGGTACCGACGGCAGCGTCGAAGCGGTTGCGGCGGCGGCCTATCCGGGCGGCAAATCCGTGGAGGACACGATCAGGGAAGCCATCGCCACCATCGGCGAGAACATGACGCTGCGCCGTTCGGCCAAGCTTGCGGTCGGCAAGGGCGCCGTGGCGACCTATGTCCACAACGCGGTGGCCGACGGGCTCGGCAAGATCGGCGTCCTCGTGGCGATCGAGACCGAGGGCAGCGCCGAGGCGGCGCGCAACTTCGGCCGGCAGGTGGCCATGCATGTGGCGGCGACCAACCCGGCGGCGCTGACGGAGGGCGAGGTCGATCCGGCCGCGGTGGCGCGCGAGAAGGAGATCTTCTCCGACCAGGCGCGCCAGTCCGGCAAGCCGGAGAACATCATCGAGAAGATGGTGGAAGGCCGGCTGCGCAAATACTTCGAGGAGGTCGTCCTCCTGAAGCAGGCCTTCGTCATCAACCCCGACCTGACGGTCGAGCAGGCGCTGAAAGAGGCGGAGAAGGAGATCGGGGCGCCCGCCAAGATCACCGCCTTCCTGCGCTTCGCGCTGGGTGAGGGCGTCGAGCGCGAGACCTCGGATTTTGCAGCCGAAGTGGCGGCCGCGGTGAAGAAGTAATACCGACGGTCGCAATGTTTGACCGCTGGGTTTGACCGCTGGGTTTGACCGCTGGGTTTGACCGCTGAAGGCGACTTTTCCGCAAGCGCCCAGACGGGCCGGTGATACGGGATCGGTTGTCCGGAACTGCAAGGGCACCGCGTGACAACGCGGTGCCCTTCGTGTAGGGCGACAGGAAACCGGTGACAGGCACGGCCTGGATGGTAAAGAGGAGACGATGAGCTTGACCCCCCTATACCGCCGCGTGGTGCTGAAGGCCTCGGGCGAGGCCCTGATGGGAGAGCAGGGCTTCGGCATAGACGTCTCCGTGGTCGACCGCATCGCCGCCGACATCGCCGCGGCCCGCGCGCTCGGTGTCGAGGTCGGCGTCGTCATCGGCGGCGGCAACATCTTCCGCGGCGTCGCGGTGGCCTCCAAGGGCGGCGACCGGGTGACCGGCGACCACATGGGCATGCTCGCCACCGTCATCAACTCGCTGGCGCTCAGGACCTCGCTGGTCAAGATCGGCGTCGACGCGGTGGTATTATCGGCCATCGCCATGCCGGAATTGTGCGAGAGCTTCTCGCAGCGCCAGGCGACGAGCTACATGAACGCCGGCAAGGTGGTGATCTTCGCCGGCGGCACGGGAAATCCGTTCTTCACCACGGATTCGGCGGCAGCGCTCAGGGCGGCGGAGATCGGCGCAGACGCGCTTTTCAAGGGAACCCAGGTCGACGGGGTCTATTCCGCCGATCCGCACAAGGACAAGAACGCCGTGCGCTACGAGCGCCTGAGCCACGAGCGCGTCATGCGCGAGGGGCTCGGCATCATGGACACGGCGGCGATTGCCCTTGCACGGGAGAACAACATACCGATAATCGTCTTCTCGATTCACGAAGAAGGCGGGTTCGCGGCCATTCTGAAGGGCGCGGGGCACTGCACGATCGTCGACAACGATCCGGCAGGCCTCGACGCGGTCAAAGCGTAAGGGAGGCAGTTATGCCCGAGGGTGTTGATTTCAAGGATCTCCACAGGCGCATGGACGGCGCGGTGAGCGCGTTCAAGCACGATATCGCCTCGCTCAGGACCGGCCGTGCCTCGGCCAATCTCCTCGATCCGGTCCAGGTCGAGGCGTACGGGACCTCAATGCCGATCAACCAGGTGGCGACGGTTTCGGTGCCCGAGCCGCGCATGATTTCGGTCTCGGTGTGGGACCAGGGGATGGTGCAGGCGGTGGACAAGGCAATCCGCGAATCCAACCTCGGCTTCAACCCCATCGTCGAGGGCACCACCCTGCGCATTCCCTTGCCCGAGCTCAACGAGGAGCGGCGCAAGGAACTGGTGAAGATTGCCCATCAGTATGCGGAGAGCGCGCGCGTGGCGGCGCGCCATGTACGCCGCGACGGCATGGAGCACCTCAAAAAAGCCGAAAAGGATGGCGACATCAGCCAGGATGAGATGCACGCGCAGTCCGACCGCGTGCAGAAGATGACCGACGAGACGATCGCTACGATCGACAAGCTTCTGGAGGACAAGGAAGCTGAAATCATGCAGGTCTGACGATCGCCTGGCGCGGCCATCGGAACCAAAAGGGGGAAGACCGGGTGAAGCCGGCGCATATCGCGATCATCATGGACGGCAACGGCCGCTGGGCGCGTGCCCGCGGCCTGCCGCGCACGGCCGGCCACCGCGCCGGCGTCGAAGCGCTGCGCCGCACCGTGCGGGCCGCCG
>NZ_WQNH01000040.1 GCF_009812055.1 Chelativorans xinjiangensis
GGGGGAGATTGTGCTGGCCGCTTGCTTCGGCGCCATCCCTGCAATGCTTGCGATTGGCGAAAACCGCCATGACGGCCAATCTCCCCCCTTGCGGGGGAGATGTCCGGCAGGACAGAGGGGGGCGCGAAGGGGCGCCCGCGTCTCCATACCCAGCCAACCATGTCTCACCGCCCCCGCAACCCCGCAACCAACGTCACAAGCTCCGGAAACGCGATCAACAGCCCGATGATGACGATGTCGGCCACGATGAACAGGGCAACGCCGCGGAAGATGTCGCCGAGGCTGGCATATTTGTGCGCCACGTTGCGGATGACGAAGACGTTCATGCCGAGCGGCGGGGTGATCATGCCGACCTCCAGGAGCTTCACCAAGAGAACGCCGAACCAGATCAGGTCGATGGACGCCGCGTTGAGGAGCGGCAGGAGAACCGGCAGGGTGATCAACATGGCGCCGAAGGGCTCCATGAACATGCCGAGGATCAGATAGAGAATGACGATCAGCACCATTAATTCGACATAGCCAAGCTCCCAGGCCGTCAGCGTCGTCGAGATGAAGCCGGCGGTGCCGCTGAGCCCCAGGAAGCGGGTGAACATCACCGCGCCGACGCCGATGATGAAAAGCGAAACCGACGTTCCGACCGTCTCCAGGAGCGCGGTGCGGAAGCGCGCCCATGGGAGCCTGCCGGTGAGCGCGGCGATGACGATCGCGCCGGCAGCGCCGACAGCGCCGGCTTCCGTCGCCGTGAAGGCGCCGCCGAAAAGGCCGCCGAAGACGAGGACGACCAACACCAGGATGGGCCAGACGTCCCGGAGGATATTGCCATCGGCAGCACTTCGCGGTTCTTTCGGCAAGGGGGCGATGTCCGGGCGCAGCTTGGCGGTGAGGAAGATCAAGAGGCAGTAGACGGCTGCCGTCATGACGCCCACCGAGATGCCGCCGAGGAAGACCTTCGTCACCGACTGTTCGGCGAAGACGCCGTAGATGATCATGAGGATGGAGGGCGGGATGAGCGCGCCGATGGTGCCGCCGGCGGCCAGCGTTCCCGTGGCGAAGCTCGGCCGGTAGCCGGCCTTGATCATCTCGGGAATGGCGATGCGCCCCATCGCCGCCGCGCAGGCCAGGCTCGAGCCGGAGACCGAGGCGAAGCCGGTGCAGGCGAGCACGGCGGCCATCCCCAGCCCGCCGGGCAGGCGATGCAGCACCCGGTCGGCGGCGGCAAAGAGCCGCGTCGTCAGCCCGGCATGGAAGGCGACGAACCCCATGAGCAGGAACATCGGCACCGCCGAAAGGGTCCAGCTGGCGACGAAATCGTACGGCGTCGTCGTCAGGATGCCGACGGCCGGCGCGAAGCCAAGCATCAGCCAGATGCCGCCGAAGGAGACCAGGATCAGCGCCACCGCCACCGGTACGCGAAGCGCGAGCAGCAGGAGAAGCACGCCGATGCCGGCGAGGCCGGTGGCAACGCTCACGACGATGCGCCCCCCTCGCCATGCTCGGAAAACGCCGCGCCGTCGGCACTGTCCTCCGTGCCGGTGAGGCAGAGATAGAGCTTGAGAACGGAAACGAGGCTCGCCAGCGCGAAGGCGAGCGGCAGGACGAAATATCCCGGCCACACCGGCACCGCCACGCTGAGCGACAGGACGAAGCTTCCCGAACCGAATTCGCGCATCGCGGCGAACCAGGTCGTGTAGGCGAGAAAGGAGAAGGCGGCGAAGCTGAAGAGATTCACCACCGCCATGTCGATGCGCCCCCACCGGCCCTTGAACAGGCTGGCGAAGACGTCGACGGCGATCATCTCGCCACGCCGCTCCGTCCACGCGAGCGGCAGGAAGGCGATGAGGACCATGTAGTAACGCGACACGATCTCCACCGTCGCTGGCACCGGCCGGCCGAAAAGCTGCCGCCCGACGATATCGGCCGTGACGTGGAGGAGCATGGCGAGCACGCCGGCGGCTGCGATGAGGGCGAGCGCGTCGGTGAGGTGGCGGAGGAGGGTCAGGATGCGGGCGCGCATTGGGGGGTTGGCCCTTTGGAACATTCCGCATTTCGGTGGACACGACCGAATGGCACACGTCGCGTCCACCCCCCTCCGCCTGCCGGCACCTCCCCCACAAGGGGGGAGGAAGGCTGGCCGCTTGCTCCGGTGCTTCTTCTGCAATGCTGGCGATTGGCGAAGGCCGTCGCGACGGCTTTCCTCCCTCCTTGTGGGGGAGGTGCCGGCAGGCAGAGGGGGGTGGTGGCGACCTGTGCCGTCATCTCCGATGTCCAGCGTGTCACCCCCTCACATCCCATAGCTCTCGTAGTCGACCTTGTCCCACACCTCCGCCTGCACCGCCGCCGCGATCGCTTCGGGATCATGCCCGGCGTCCTCGACAATGCCGGTCCACTTCTCCACCAGCTCCCGGAAGCGGGCGATCTTCGCTTCGGCGTCGGCAATACCGTACTGGTTTTCCGCAATGCCCACCGCAGCCTCCAGGTCGTCCTCGACGAACGTCTCTGTCAATTCGACCAGCGCCGCATCCGGCTCGATGAACTCCAGCCCCGCCTCGCGCGCCGCCTCACGCGCCTGATCGGGCCGCTCGAACCCCCAGTTCTGCGTGAAGGCGGTGTTGGCCTTGTTGGCGGCACGCATGAAGCCCTTGCGTTCCTCGGTGCTGAGCGAGCGCCAGGTGTCGCTATTGACCGTGAAGTTGGACGTCGCGTGGTAGGTGCCGAGCGGCAGCTCCACCACGTAGCGCGCAAGGTCCACCAGCCGGTAGGACGTCAGGTCGGAGACCGAGCCCATCGTGCCGTCGATCACGCCCTGCGACATGGTCTCGAAGGTGTCGCTGACGGGCACGTTGGCCGGCACCGCGCCGACATATTCGGCCCAGCGGGCAAAGGGCGCACCGCCGCTCCTCAGGCGCAGCGCCTGAAGGTCGGCCTTCGTGCGCACCGGCTTGGTCGTCAGAAGCACGTAGACATCCGACGAGCCGGCGCCGGCGAACACGCCGCCCATCCTGGCGAACTCCGCCTGGCAATCCTCGCAGGTGGCGACATACTCGGTCATGGCCGCCCCCATCACGTGCGGGTCGCGGCCCAGAAACGCCAGGTCCCCCACGAGAGCCGAGTTCGGCAGGTCGCCCGGATAGTAGAGCGGCAGCACGTTGCCCACCTCGGCCACCGACGATTGGAGAGCGCCCTTCATGCCGCCGATATTGACCACTTCGGTGCCCAGGATGATGCCGGTGAGCGCGCCGTCCGTCTCCTTCGGCAGTTCCTCGGCGAGCGTGGAATAGAGCGGCGTATGAGCGGGGTGGGTCGGCGGGCCGCCGGGCGCCAGCCGCAATTCGCGCGCCTCGATGGTGGCGATGGATGCGCAAAGGCTGGTGGCCAAAGCGACGGCAGTGACAAACGCTTTCATGGCTTCTCCTCCTCTTTTACGCGCTCTCCCCCGAACGCGCTTGCAATCGATGCCGCCTCCTCGCAGCCGTCAGATGTTCAGGAGCCTGCGGGCATTCTCCTTGAGAATTCGCGGCCTCACCTCGGGCTTGATGTCGAGCTTCTCGAAATCGGCAAGCCAGCGGTCCGGCAGGATCGCCGGCCAGTCGGAGCCGAAAAGGACGCGGTCCTTGAGCAGCGAATTGGCGTATTTCACCAGGATCGGCGGGAAGTATTTCGGCGACCAGCCGGAAAGGTCGATCCACACATTGGGCTTGTGGGTGGCGACCGCCAGCGCCTCCTCCTGCCAGGGGAAGGAGGGGTGCGCCATGACGATCCGCATCTGTGGGAAATCGGCCGCCACGTCGTCGAGATGGATCGGGTTGGAGTATTTCAGCCGCATGCCGTTGCCGCCCGCCATGCCCGCCCCCACCCCTGTCTGGCCGGTGTGGAACAGCGCCGGCACACCGGCTTCCGCGATCGCCTCGTAGAGCACGTAGGCGCTGCGGTCGTTGGGGTAAAAGCCCTGCATGGTGGGGTGGAACTTGAAGCCCTTGATGCCGTAGTGCTCCACCAGCCGCCGCGCCTCGCGCGCGCCCATCCTGCCCTTGGCGGGGTCGATCGAAGCGAAGGGGATGAGGATGTCGCTGTGCGCGGCGGCAAGCTCGGCCATCTCCTCGTTGTTGTAGCGGCGAAAGCCCGTCTCGCGCTCCGAATCGACGGGAAAGATCACCGCACCGATCTTGCGCTCGCGGAAATAGGCGGCGGTCTCGGGGACGGTCGGCGGGTGCTTGAAGGGCGAGCGGAAATAGGCGGCCATGCCGGCCTGGAAGTCGTCGTAGCCGTCGTCGGCATGGGTGCCGCACGGCTCCTCGGCGTGGGTGTGGATATCGATGGCGACGAGAGCGTCAGGGTCGAGCATCATGGCCTCCATTCAGCCAGGTTGTCGCACATGGACGGGGACCTTGTTCTGCTTCGCCTGGACCCCCACCCCTCCCCTCAAGGGGGAGGGGGGCGCCAACGCCTCAGAATCCCCCTCCCCCTTGAGGGGAGGGGTGAGGGGTGGGGGTCCGATCAGGGGGCGCGGCATCACAGCGGCGGCCATCCCGACACCTTTCTGAGCAGCGCCAGGAACGTCGCGTGCTCCTCGTCCGACAGCATGGGAAGGGCGCGCCGGTCGGCTTCGTACATGAGCGGCGAGAAGGCTTCGAGCAGCTTGCGGCCCTCTTCCGTCAACCGCAGCTCGACCGAGCGGCGGTCCTGCGGCGGCACGAAACGCTCCACCAGCCCCCGCCCCTCCAGCGAGCGCACCAGCTTGGTCATGTTCGACCATTTTATCTTCAAGACATCGGCCATCGCGCCCTGGCGCACGCCGGGGTTTTCCGCGATGGCGAGAAGGATGGTGAACTCGCCGATCTTGACGTCAGCGCCCTTCAGTTCCGCGAACATGCGCTCGAACGCCGTGAGCTGGGCAATGCGCAGGAGGAACCCGGCGGAGCGCTCGAACTTGCCGAAGGAGAGGCCGGCCTTGCCCTCCTCGATCTCGGCCGCCCCGGCCGGCAGGGTCTGCGCGCCGCTCATGGTCGGGCCTCCGTTCCGGTCGGGATGGCGAGGCGCTCCGCCTTCTTGTCGAGGAAGGCGCGCAGCCGCTCATGAGCCTCCGGCGTTGCCTGGGTGAGCGAGGCGATCATGGATTCGAAGAACAGCCCCTCGTCGTAGCCGCTGTCGTGGATGCGCTGCAGGGCATTGACGATGGCGTAGTTGGAAAGCGGCGCGTTCTTCGCCGCAAGCTTTGCCAACTCCTTCGCCCTGGCGAGCGCCCCGCCGGGCTCGGTCAGGTAGGTGACGATGCCGTAGCGCTCGGCCTCGTCGGCCGAAAGCACGCGGCCGGTCAGCATCATGTCGGTCATCCGCGCCACGCCCATCAGGCGGGCGACGTTCACCGAGCCGCCGCCGCCGACGAAGATGCCGCGCTGGCCCTCCGGCAGGGCGAAACGGGTGTTGGCGTCGGCAACCCGCACATGGCCGGCGGCCGCCAGCTCCAGCCCGCCGCCCACCACCGCGCCGTGGAGCGCGACGAAATAGGGGATGGCACCGCGCTGGATGCGGCTGAAGACGGCGTGCCAGCCGCGCGAGCCGGCGATGCCTTCCATGACCGACTTTTCAACCTGCTCGGAAAGGTCGAGCCCGGCGCAGAAGTGCTCTCCCCTCCCGGCGATCACGGCGGCCCTCGCTTCGCCCGCGGCGCGGTCGACCGCGGCGCCGAGATCGGCCAGCATGGCGTCGCTCATGGCGTTGCGCTTCTGTGGCCGACAGAGCGTCAGGACCGCGATGCCGTCGTCGATCTCGTAATTGACCAGCGCCATTGGCCGGGAGCCTCCGTTCTCATGTCTCGGATCAGTGTTCTTGTTGAAATTGACACTGTTCACTTTTCAATTATTACTAATGACCGAATGCATTCGTTTGTGTCAAGTGAGGCGGCCCCCACTCCGGGCCGGCCGAGCAGGGCTATCGCATATGGGTTCTGAGTCCTTGATGGTACCCCCACCCCTCACCCCTCCCCTCAAGGGGGAGGGGGACGAAGCCGTGCTCGGCCTGCCTCCCTCCCCCTTGAGGGGAGGGATTGAGGGTGGGGGTTCCGGCGAAGCCGGCAAAAATGACTCATATGCGATAGCCCTGGGGCTCCGAGGGAGGACTGTATGAACGAATCCGCGCCGCGGCAGCGCCCCTGGCTCGCGGCCCCGTTTCGTCCCGTGCGGTGCTGGGCGCCCGAGGTAGAGGTCCGGCACGGGCCGGGCGGCGTCCTTTACCTGGAGCAGAAGGCTCCCCTGCCGCCCTATCCCGAGCGCATCGCCGACATGCTGGTCCATTGGGCGGCCCGCGCGCCCGACCGGACGGTGCTGGCAGAGCGCGGCGCGGACGGGGACTGGCGCCGCATAAGCTACGCCGAGGCACTCGCCCATGCCCGGCGCCTCGGCCAGTATCTGATCGACCGCGGCCTCTCCGCTTCCGCCCCGCTGGCCATCCTTTCCGGCAACGACATCGAGCACGCGCTGCTCGGCCTCGCCGCCGTCTATGCCGGCATCCCCTATGCCGCCATCTCGCCCGCCTATTCGCTGGTCTCCACCGATTACACGCGGCTGCGCGGGACCTTCGAGACGATCCGCCCCGCCCTCGTCTTCGCCGCCGATGCCGAACGCTTCGGCCCCGCCATCGAGGCGGTGGCGCCGGGGATAAAGCGCCTCTTCACGAAGGGTGCGCGCAGCCCCGAGGAAGATTTTGCCGAGGCGCTGGCGACCGAGCCGGGTCCCGCGGTCGATGAGGCGTATCGCTCCGTCACCGGCGAGACGATCGCCAAGTTCCTCTTCACCTCGGGCTCCACGGGAACGCCGAAGGCGGTCGTCAACACGAACCGCATGATCTCGTCCAACCAGATCATGAGCCGCGAGACCTTCGCCTATTTCAAGGACGAGCCGCCGCTGCTGCTCGACTGGGCGCCCTGGCACCACACGGCCGGCGGCAACAAGCTCTTCTACATGCCGATCTTCAACGGCGGCACGCTCCATATCGACGACGGCCGCCCCACGCAGGCCGACATCGGCAGGACGGTGCGCAACCTCAAGGAGGTTTCGCCGACCTGGTATTTCAACGTCCCCAAGGGCTTCGAGGCGCTGATCCCGCATCTTCAGGCCGACGCCGCCTTGCGCGAGAGCTTCTTCAAGGACCTGAAGCTCCTGTGGTACGCCGGCGCCGGCATGGCGCAGCACACCTGGGACGCGCTGGAGCGGCTTGCAGTCGAAACCACCGGCCGGCGCATCGTCATCGCCACCGGGCTCGGCGCCACCGAGACGGCACCGGCGGCGCTCATGTGCACCTGGCCGCAGGAGAAGGCCGGCAATGTCGGCCTGCCCTGCCCCGGCGTGTCGCTCAAGCTGGTGCCGCTCGACGGCAAGCTCGATGCGCGCGTGAAGGGGCCGAACATCACGCCGGGCTACTGGAACGCGCCGGCTTTGACGGCGGAAGCCTTCGACGAGGAGGGCTACTACCGCTTCGGCGATGCGCTGCGCTTTGCCGATCCGGACGACATGCAGGCCGGCTTCTTCTTCGACGGCCGCACGGCGGAGAACTTCAAGCTCGACACCGGCACCTGGGTCAGCACCGGCGCCTTGCGCACCCGCTTCATCGACCATTTCGGCGCGGCGGTCCGCGATGTCGCCATCGCCGGCGCCGACCGCCCCTACCTCGCCGCCCTCGTCTTCCCCGACCTGGGCGTCCTCGCAAAGCTTGCCGCTCCCGGCACACCGAAGGAGGCGCGAAGCCTCGCCGCGGACGAGAACGTGCGCGCCCATCTGCGCGAGAAGCTGAAAGGCCTCGCCGCGACCAGCACCGGCTCCTCGACGCTGATCCGCAGGATGATCCTCGTCGATCCCCCTCCCTCCATGGACAGGGGCGAGATGACCGACAAGGGCTCGATCAACCAGCGCGCCGTGCTGCGCAGCCGAAGCGAATGGGTGGAGGAGGTTTATTCGGACAGCGGGCGGGTGATTGGTATCGGGGAATAGAACACTCTGCTGTTGGGTGGGTTCGCCAAATGGATATGATGACACTCCTTCGCGCCCCCCTCTGCCCTGCCGGGCATCTCCCCCACACGGGGGGAGATTGGCTGTCACGACGACTTTCGCCAATCGCCGAGGCAGAACAGGCGCCGGAGCAACCGGCCAGCGCAATCTCCCCCCGTGTGGGGGAGATGCCCGGCAGGGCAGAGGGGGGCGCGAAAGGGCGCCGGCATATCCATTTGGCCGGCCCCACCAAAAGCACCACCCCTACCCCCGCGCCGCCTCCCGCAACGCGTCGACGAAATCGCGCTGCAGCGCCGTCGGCTGCCAGTCGCTGCGCGCGGTCATGCCGATGGGCCGCTCCGACTGCGGCAGCGCGAAGGGGATGACCTTGAGGAGGCCCGCCTTCTCGTCGTACTCGATCTGCTGGCGCGAAAGGATCGTCAGGCGGTCCGTCTGCATGAGGATGCCGCGCACGGCGATCAGCGAGCCGGTGACGACCGCCCCGTTCCACCGCCACTGCGGCGGGAAGTTTTCGGCAAGCGCGTTGAAGATCGCCCGCGTCGGCGTCCCCTGGCGCGGCAGCACCCAGGGGTAGCCGGCCAGGTCCTCGTAGGTGACCGTCCGTTTGTGCACCAGCGGATGGTCGGCGCGGCCGATGATCGACACCCCGTCGCTGAACAACGTCTCCTCCACCAGGCCCTTCCCCACGGCACCGCGCCGCAGGGCGCCGACGAGAAGGTCGATCTTGCCGATCAGGAGCGCGCGGATCAGGCTGTCATAGTCGCCGTCGAGGATCTCGACCGTCGCCCGCGGGCGCGAGGCGCACAGCCTGGCAATGGCGCTCGGGATGATCCTGGTGCGCACCAGCGGCAGCGTGCCGACGATGACGCGGCCGTCGAAGGTGCCTTCATATTCGCGCACTTCCTCCAGCGCGCTCTCGAACTCCCTGAGGATCAGATGCGCATGGCTGGCGAGCGTCAAACCGGCCGGCGTCAGGTGGAGTGCGCGATAGGCGCCGTCGAACAGGGGAACCCCGCCGATGCGCTCCACCTGGCGCGCCGCGCGCTGCACCGAAGGCTCCGCCTGGCCGAGAAGCCGCGCCGCGCCCTGGAACGTGCCGGCCTCGGCGAAGGCGGCGAGCGCGCGCAGCTGGGTGCTCGTCGCATGCACCTCCAGGAGATCGACCGCCAGCCCCTTGCCGATGCGCGACTGCCGCGCAAGGCTCACGCTCGCCGCGCGCAGAAGCTCCAGGCTCCGCCGGGCGCGCCGGGCGAGGATGGCGCCGCGCTCGGTGGGAAAGACGCCGGCGCCCTGCCGGTCGAGCAGCGGGCCGCCGAACAGCTTCTCGAGCCGGGAGATCGCCTGCGAGGCGGCCGGCTGCGAGATGTGCACCTTCTCGGCGGCCCTCGAAAGGGAGGAGGAGGCGATTGCGGCGTCGAACAGCCGGACATGGCGCAGGTTGGGTTGCGTCTGCATGCCGTACTCTACGACAGCAGGCGTCTCATCGGAATGTGCCGAAGTCATCGACGACATGCTATGCCTTCCGCTCGTAATCGGCAGAGAGAAAGCGCTCCGTCGCGCCCCCCTCTGTCCTGCCGGACATCTCCCCCACACGGGGGGAGATTGCGCCGGCCGCCTGCTCCGACCCCTATTCCGGGAGGGGGACTGGCGAAAGCCGGTGCGACGGCCAATCTCCCCCCGTGTGGGGGAGATGTCCCGCAGGACAGAGGGGGGCGCGACGGGGCGCCAAGTTTTCCGCCTGCCCGCTTTTCGCTCCCGCTCGCCCCACTCCACTCAGGGAAAAACAACCCCATCCGCAAGCTTCCGCGCCGTCCTCAAGACGCCGGCCGATTGCACCTTCCCATCCTCGCCGAGATTGGCGATAACGGTGAACTCACCCGTCGGGTGTTCCACCGACATGGATTTCGTGCGCCCTTCCGGCACCTTCGCGTGCCGCGCCGCCGGCCCCTCGGGCAGCAGGCAGGCGGTGGCCACGCTGACGGCGCCGAGAACGCCGATAGCCGCATGGCAGCGATGCGGAATGAAGGTACGGGTGGAGATCGCCCCGCCATGGCGCGGCGGGCTCACCAGCGTCATCTTCGGCACGGACTTTTCCTTCACGTCGCCGAGGTTCATCATCGGCCCCGCCTCGAGGCGGATGGCCTCGAGGCGGGCCTTCAGCGCCGCATTCGCCTCCAGTTCTGCCGGCGTCTCGTCGCCCCTGATGCCGAAGTCCGCCGCGTCGAGCACGACGCAGGGCATGCCGTTGTCGATCAGCGTGACCTCCACGCCGCCGACCGTGTCGACTTCCCTGCCCGACGGCAGAAGCGCCCCGCAGGTGGAGCCGGCGGTGTCCTCGAAGACGATGGGAATGGGCGCCGCCGCGCCGGGCACGCCGTCGATGCGCGCCTCGCCCATATAGTTGACCCTGCCGCCGGGTGTGGCGACCGTGGCGACTGCGACCTGGCCGGTGTTCTCCATAAAGATGCGCACCTCGGTCTCCTCCGACCGCGCCTTCACCAGCCCGCGCTCGATGGCGAAGGGCCCGACGGCGGCCAGGATGTTGCCGCAGTTCTGGCTGTCGGTGACGATCGCCTGGTCGACGAAGACCTGCAGGAACAGGTAGTCCACATCGACGCCTTCCCGCTCCGACCGCCGAACCACGGCGACCTTGGACGTCAGCGGATCGGCTCCGCCGAGGCCGTCGATCTGGCGCGGGTCGGGCGAGCCCATGATGCGCAGGAGCATGGCGTCGCGCATCTTCGCATCCTGCGGCAGGTCGGCGGCGAGGAAATAGCCGCCCTTCGACGTGCCGCCCCGCATCCACATGGCGCGAATACCCTCAGACATATTTGAGACCCTTCTCCTTCAGCCGTTCGCGCATGCCGTAGATATCGAGGCCGAGCTCGCCGGCGGCGAGCCGCTTGCGCTTGGCCTCCTCGTTCGCCATGCGCGCCTCGGCAGCCTTCAGGACATCGCCGGCGGCCTCGCGGCGGACGACGCAAACGCCGTCGTCGTCGGCGACGATCACATCACCCGGATTGACGAGAGCGCCGGCGCAGACCACCGGCACGTTGACCGAGCCCGGCGTCTCCTTGACGGTGCCCTGCGCGCAAACGTGGTGCGACCAGATGGGGAAGCCCATCTTCGTCAGATCGGCGACATCGCGCACGCCAGCGTCGATCACCAGCCCCCTGCAGCCGCGCGCCATCGCAGAGGTGGCGAGAAGGTCTCCGAAATAGCCGGCATCCGATGGCGAGGTGGGCGCCAGCACGAGGATATCCCCGTCCTTGAGCTGCTCGATGGCGACATGCACCATCCAGTTGTCGCCCGGAGGCGCGGAGATCGTCACCGCCGAGCCGGCAATGCGCGCACCGGGATAGATCGGCCGCATATAGGAGGCGAGGAGCCCGCTGCGCCCTTGCGCCTCGTGCACGGTCGCCACGCCGCATTCGGCCAGCCCGGCGATGACTTCCGGGTCGGCCCGCTCGATATTCTCAACGACGATGCCCATCACAACTGATCCACGGTTCTCGGGAAGATCGACTGGAACGCCTCGGCGTATCTGGCGGCGCGCCCGCCCGCCTGCCCGCCGGAGTTGCGGCGGAACTGGTTGGCCCGGTTCTCCGCGACGTTCGTGTAGTAATCCCACAGGTGCTGCTGGCCCTCCATGCACTCGATGGCCGCGCGCTTCTTGTCCCATACCTCGGTGATGTCGAGGATGGTGTCGGGCTTCCAGCCGCATTGCTCCGTCTGATGCGGCTCGAAGAGGTAGAGCTGCGGCGCCCCCAGCACCTTCTCCCCCGGCTTGTGCCCCCAGGCCTGCGCGATCATGCGGCATTCGAGCGCCATCCGCGTCGCATAGGGATGGTCGGTGTTGTACGGGTCGTCGAGCGAGTGCGAGAGCATGAAGGCCGGCTGCACCCGGCGGATCACGTCCACCAGCCGGTCCTTTCCCTGGCGGTCCATCTCCAGCGGATAGTCGCCGAGGTCGAAGAATTCGATCTCGTGTGCGCCAAGCGCCTTCGCCGCGTTCTCCGCCTCCTTGCGCCGCGCTGCCTTGACGCCTTCCAGGCTCGCCCCTTCATCCTTCCAAAGCTTGGCGCTCTCCCCGCGCTCGCCATAGGAGAGGCAGACGACGGTGACGTCGAAACCTTGCTCCTGATGCAGCGCGATGGCGCCGCCGCAGCGCCAGACGAAGTCGGCCGAATGGGCGCTGATCACCAAAACTGTCTTTTCGCTCATGGCTTGGCTCCTAATTTTACAGTTACGATTTACCGCCGCGCCCCTTCGCGCGCCCCCCTGTCCTGAGCTTGTCGAAGGGCCGGACAGAGGGGGCGTGAAGGGGCGCTGACCATTGCTAGGCTTTGTCCGTGCTTGCCTTCACCGGCGGCGTGCCGTGGGTGTGGAACGATTCGATCGTCTTGAGCCCCCAGGCCTGCCCCTTCCTGCGCTCCGCCTCGGTCCAGGTGACGGGCTGCCAGTCCGGCCTGAGGATCAGCCGCGCCCCGGCATTGGCAACCTCCACGCGGTTGCCCGCCGGCTCGTACACATAGAGGAAGAAGGTGCCCTGGATGGCGTGCTTGTGCGGCCCGGTCTCGATGAAGACGCCGTTCTCCAGGAAGATGTCGGCCGCGCGCAGCACGTCCTCGCGGCTGTCGACCGCATAGGTGACGTGGTGGAAGCGGCCGGACATGCCGGAATGGTCTTCGGTATAGGCGATGTCGTAGCTCTTGTTGTTGACCGTGAACCAGCAGCCGCCGAGCCGCCCGTTGTCGAGCTGGATCTGCTCGGTCACGCGGCTGCCCAGCGCCGTGCACATGAAGTCGCGGATGACGGCTATGTCCCGGGCGAGAAGGTTGAGATGGTCGATCCGCCGCACGCACACGCCCCGCCCATGGTAGCGCTGCGCCAGGTTCTTGAGCGCCGGGCGCTCCTCCGGCGGCGCCTCGTAGGGCTTCGTGTCGTAGTAAAGTTCGAAGATGTGGCCGTCCGGATCGGTGAAGCGGTAGGCCCTCCCGTGCCCCAGATCGCCCTCCACCCAGCCGATCCCCCAGCCCATCGCCTCGATCACGGCGACCCGCCGCTCTAGCGCCTCGGGCGAAGAGGTGCGGTAGGCGACGTGGCCGACGCCGGTGTTGTCGGACCGGGTGAGCTTGAGCGTGTGGAACTCGTAGTCGTCCCAGCCGCGCAGATAGGCCGACGCATCGTCGCGGCCGCTCTCGGTCAGCCCGTAGACGTTGACGAAGAAGTCGAGGCTCTCCTCGAACTTGTCCGTCAGCACCTCCACATGGCCAAGATGGGCAACGTCGAAACAGGGTTCGGTCATTTCATCATCTCCCTTTACTTCATTCGGAGAAACATACGTGCCGCCATGTCGCTCCCCTATCCGATCATCGTGTTCGGCAGGAACAGTGCGATCTGCGGGAAAAGGACGAGCAGGATCACCGCGATCAGCATCACGAACCAGAACGGCATGACGCCGGCGAAGATGTCGCGCAGCGGGATATTCGGCGCCACCGACTTGACGATGAAGACGTTGACGCCCACCGGCGGGCTGATCAGCCCCATCTCCAGCGTCAGCACCACCAGCACGCCGAACCAGATGGGATCGAAGCCGAGCCCGACAACGATCGGGAAGAAGATCGGCATCGTCAAAACCAGCATGGCGAAGCCTTCGAGGAAGAGGCCGAGCACGAGATAGCATAGAAGGATGAGCGCCAGGATGCCGGTCGGGCCGATATCGAGGCCGGTCAAAAGCGTTGCCACCTCATGCGGGATCCGGCTCAAGGCGAGGAACGGGTTGAGCAGGTGCGCGGAGATCAGGATCAGCATGACCGTCGCCGTAGTAGTGATGGAATCGCGCACCGCATGGTAGAACGACTTCATCGTCAGCTGGCGCGCCACGACGCTGAAGAGCGTCACCAGCCCGGCCCCCACCGCCGCCGCCTCCACCGGCGAGAAGAAGCCGACATAGATGCCGCCGATGGTCAAAAGCACGATACCGATGATCGGGACGGCGCCCAGGAGGGCGGCCGACTTCTCCCGCAAGCTCCTGTGCGGGCCGCTCGGCCCGTAGCTGGGCCGCAGGATGGACAGCGCCGTGATGAGCAGGATGAACAGGAGCAACAGCATGATGCCCGGCAAAACGCCGGCGAGGAACAGGCGGCCGATCGATTGCTGCGTCAGGATGGCGTAGACCACGAAGCCGGTGGACGGCGGAATGAGGATGCCGAGCGTGCCGCCGGCCGCCACGGCACCCGTCGAAAGCCTGGGGTCGTAGTTGAACCGCTCCATCTCGGCGAGCGACACGCGGCCCATGGTGAGCGCTGAGGCGACCGAGGAGCCGCACAGCGCGGCAAATCCGCCGCAGCCGACGATGGTGGCCGAGGCAAGCCCGCCCCTGATCGAGCCGATGATCGCGTAGGCCGCGTCGTAGAGCCGCCGGCTCATGCCGCTGGCGGTCGCCACGTTGCCCATGAGGATGAAGAGCGGCACCACGATCAGCTCGGCACTGGAGGCCAGCGTGAAGGTCTCGCTGGCGAGGAGGTTGAACGCGTTGGCCGGGCTCGACAGAACCGACACGCCGGCAAGCCCGACGACGAACATGGCGAAGGCGACGGGAATGCGGAGCGCCAGAAGCGCGAACAGCGCGAGGATGCCGATCAGGCCGACCAGGCCCGGGCTCAAAGCACCTCCCTCCCCTGTTCTCCGCCGGCCTCAAGGCCCGCCAGAACGATCTCGGCGGCCCGCAGCGCCATCGTCAGCGCGGTGAGAATGGAAAAGCCGGCCAGCGCCCACTGGAACCACGCCTTGGGCAGGTTGATGATGTTGGTGGACAGGTTGAGCATCAGCGACAGCTGGGCCGACTGGATGATCTTCCAGGCAATGGCCGCGAAGATCGCAGCACCGAGCAGCGCGACGGCGATGTCGATCGCGCGGTTCAGCCGCGGCGGAAAACTGTTCTCGAAGATGTCGACGGCGATGTGCCCCTTGATGCGGTCGCAATAGGCCATGCCGCCGAAGACGATGATCACCATCGACATCTGGCCGATGTCCTGCGCCCCGCGCAGCGGCGCCCCGAAATAGCGGCCGATCACATCGACGAGCACGACACAGGTGACGAGCACCAGCGCCGCGCTGCCGGCCATGCTGGACAGGCCGATCAGCCTGTCCACGTTTGTCCGCAAGAAATCCAGCATCGAACCCGCTCGCTGTAGATTATTGGAACGACGCATCGTGCTTTCCGAAAATCGATCCCGATTTTCGGGCCGATGCGCTGGAGCAATTCCAGGAAAAGTGGACACCGGTTTTCCGTCCGGAATTGCGTAAAATCAAAAGCTTAGATCGTTTCAGCGTTTCCGTGAAACACTGAAACGATCTAGCCGTCAGTTGCCGGTCATGGCCGCCAGCACGTCCTCCGCCCCCATGTCTTCGAGCAGTTTCTCGCGCAGGGGGTCGGCGATCTCGGTGAAGGCGGCGACCTCCTCCTCCGTCAGGTCGATCACCGTGTTGTCCGGGTTGTCGCGCAGCGCCAGCAGCGTGCGCTCGGCCAGGGCGTTCCATCCCTCCTCGCCCTTCTGCGAGAGGCCGCGCCCGGTGTGCTTGTCGAGGATGGCGCGATGCTCCTCGCTCAGGCCCTCATAGCGCGCCTCGTTCATGACCAGGTAGAACATGATGTGGCCGAGCGGCGCGCCGACCGAATAGGAATTCGCCACCTCGTCGAGCTTGAAGTCGTTGACGGCGCTGGCGCCTGTCACGATGCCGTCGATCAGCCCCGTCTGCAGCGCATTGTACATCTCGCCGGCGGGCATCTGCACGGGCGTCGCGCCGAACGCCTCGACAAGCGCGCCCGGCACCGAGCCGGAGACGCGGATGCGCAGGCCTTTCAGATCCTCGGGCGAGCGTATCTCGCGGTCGCGCATGATGAAGATGCTGGGCTCGGAGACCCACAGCGCGAGCGGCCGCGTGCCGGGAAACTCGTCGGACAGATGCTCGTCGAGGGCGTTCCACAGCATGTCGTAGCCGGTCACGCCCTCGGGGATGGCGCCGGGCATCTCGACGATCATCGACTTGGGAAACTGCGAGGACGTATAGCCCGACAGCCCCCAGGTGATGTCGGCGACGCCCTGGACGGCGCGCACATACTGCTCCATCGGGCCGGCGCCCAATTCGCCGCCGGGATGGACCTGGATCGTCAGGTCGCCGCCGCTGTCGGCCTCCACGCCCTTCGACAACGGCTCCACCACCGAGGCGGTGACCACATGCGCGGGCGCCACGAAATGCGCCAGCGACAGCGTCTCGGCGGGCGCCATTGCCGGCGCCGCGATCATGCTTGACGCCAGCATCAGCAAACCGGCGGACTTATTGAAGAAAGCTTTCATCTCATTCTCCTCCCTCATGCCAAAAGGACCGCCGGCGCCGATACCGGCACGGGCCCGATGACGAACGCAATGGTTAGGCCCGGCCCCGGCTCCAGGCCAATTCGAAGTCGGTTCGCGGCATAAGTTTTTGCTATAATTGTGTTTGAAGGGATGGCCTTGGCGCCCCTTCACGCCCCCCCCTCTGTCCTGCCGGACATCTCCCCCACACGGGGGGAGATCAGCCGTCATGCTCGTTTTCGCCAATCGCCAGCCTTGCAGAAGAGGCGCCGGAGCAAGCGGCCAGGGTAATCTCCCCCCGTGTGGGGGAGATGTCCGGCAGGACAGAGGGGGGCGCGAAGGGGCGCCGTCATCTCCATTGGCCGAACGCCCAAGGCGATGTTCATGGCATGCTCTCCCACCGATGCATGGCATCTCACAGACCCGATTGCCTGAATGATCGGCCTATGCCGGAACATCGAAACACCACCAGCGATCGATGCCAAGCAAACGTTAGCAGTGAGCCCTCGCGGAAGCCCCTGCCCCGCACCTCAGCTCATCGGCCCGCCTTCCGCGCGCCAGCCCTTGCCGACATACACCTTGCGCGCAGCCTCGGCATAGGGAACGGGGCTGACGATGGCGCGGATCTCCGTCCGCGTATGAGGCTCGACGGCGGGCTTCCTCGTACCGCCCCCTTCCTCGCCCCAGACGAAGGTGACCTCCGTGCCCGGCTCGGCATATTCGGTGTCGAGGATGGCCAGCGTCAGCATCCTGCGCTCGTTCGAACTGTAGCCGATCCAGGTGGAGATACCGATCGTCTTTCCGCCGGCGGTCACCTTGTCGAAGGGGTGCATGGAATAGACGGCCGACGGGAACTCCATGAACTTGGCGCGGCCTTCGCCCTTCTCGAATTGCGAGGCGATGGCGCGCATCACGTCCTCGTTCTCCAGCGCCAGCGTCACCTTCTTGCGGTGCGGCCCCCCGGCCTTCTTCTCCAGCGCCTCGCGGCCGATGAAGTCGTGGTCGAACTTCACGACATGGCCGTAGCCGAGGTCCCAGGGGGTCAGGTAATAGTCCTCGATATCGTCGGAGGCGAAGCTGCCGCCGATCGAGGCCTTGGCCTCGTAGCCGTCGTCGGGCAGCCACTTGCGGTAGGGCTTCATCGCCTCGCCCGTGTAGATCGCCGGCAGCGGCGACGGGATCCAGCCCGATTCCAGCGTGTTGGACGAGTAGGCCCGCCCGCCCACCTGCAAGAGGCCGAACTCCTCTCCCGCCGCGACGATCGCCTCGCGCACCGCCTCCCCGTCCGCCCACGGCCCGAAAAACTCGAACCCGGGCTGGCCGGCCATGCCATGGCGCAGCGCCCGCACCTTCCTGCCGGCGATCTCGACCGGCGCCATATTGAAGAATTTGACGTCCGGCGCCGGCCCTCCCAGCACCTTCTCGATGACCTTCATCGCATTCGGCCCCTGCACCTGGAAGCGGTAGGACTTGCGGTTGAAGGGGTCGGGGCGCGCGGCCGAGCGCTCGTCGAGCTCGGTCTTCACGTCGTAGCCGCCGGTCTCGGCGTTAAAGCGCACCCAGTTGAGCGCCGGAATGCGGCCCACCAGGTTGAACGTGTTCTCGGCCAGGTAGAACAGGATGACATCGCCGATCACATAGCCGTCGGGACTGCATGGGATGAACTGCTTGGCCTTGTCGACGGCGAAATTGGCGAAGCTGTTGATGCCGAGACGGGAGATGAGCTTGAGCGCGTCCGGCCCTTCCACGGCAAGGTCGGCCATGTGGTAGGACTGGTTGAAGAGCACGCAGGTGTTCTGCCACGCCGCCTGCTCGTCGCGCCAGTTGGTGAACTCGGCCGGCACGCCGGGATAGACGTTGGGTCCCGTTATCTGATTGCGGAGGAGCTCGACGGGATTGCGGCAATCCTGGAGCAGATCCTCGAGGCTACGTTTCGACATCGGCCTTCCTCCCTTTACCGGTATCCATTGGGCTTCATGGATATGAAGTACATATATATGAAAACAGCCGAGCCGCCTCCTTGTCAAGACCTGCACCCCTCGTCACCACCCCCCTCCGCCTGCCGGCACCTCCCCACAAGGGGGAGGAAAGCCGTCGCCAGCGTTGCAGAAGAAGCGCCGGAGCAAGCGGCCAGCCTTCCTCCCCCCTTGTGGGGGGAGGTGCCGGCAGGCGGAAGGGGGTGGTGGCGACGGGAGCCATCATCTCCCTTTGCCGACTCCCACCTGGAAAACAGACCGCCCTACGCCGTCTCCCGCCCCCACCCGTCCATCTCATCCACAATCCGGACGATCTCGTCGGCGATCCTTCTCTCGGTGAGATGGTCGAAGCGCGGCGAGGGGATCGCCACGCTGAGGCTGTATCGGCCGTCGAGCGCCACGCCGATGCCCATGACGCCGATCGTATGCTCCTCGCGCGATAGGGCGTATCCGCGGTCCGCGGTGCGCTTCAGGTCCTCCCGCAGGCTTTCCTCGTCGACCAGCGTATAGGGCGTGAAGCGCGCGCACGGCATGGCCGCCAGGCATTCGTCGAGTTGATCCGGCGGGAGTGCCGCCAGGAGCGCCTTGCCGGAGGCGAAGCTGTGCAGCGGCACGCGCATGCCCTTTTGCGGCGTGAACCGCAGCGGGTGGGCGGAAAGCTCCACATCCACCACCTCCACGTCGTTGCCGCGCCGGATGAAGAGGGACGAGGTCTCGCCCGTCGAGCGGGTGACGGCGCGCAGGATCGCCGCCCGCCGCTCGGCAAGCGTCGGCGGGGCGCCGGAGGCAAGCCGCGCGAGCGCCGGGCCGATCACATAGGCCCGATCAGTGCCGGGCAAAAGCCAGTGCCGGCTGACCAGTGTCGTCAAAAGGTAGGAAAGGCTGCTTTCGGGAATGCCGGTGGCACGGCTGATCTCGCGCGCCGTCGCCGATCCTGAGCGCGAGACCTGCTCGACGATGTCCATGGCGCGGGCGGCGGACTTGACAGAGGCTGGCTGTTTGTCTTTCATCATCATGTAGCTTCAAATATGTGAAATTCGGAATCCCGTCAATTCGGCATGTCGGGGGGCGAGGCCGGGAGGACGGGCAAAGGAGAATGCGTTCGCCGCACCCCACGGGCGTTAGCAAGCCCGGAACGGAGGTGACGCTCACCTGGGGCGAGGAAGGTGGCGGCACCCCGCGCCCGGTGGTCGAGAGGCATGTCCAGACGGAGATCCGCGCGACGGTGGCGTGTGCCCGTATTCGGCGGTGGCGCGGGAGGCGTATCGGGTTTGAGGCAGGATTGCGGGTCGCGGCTGACCTCTCCGGAGGCGATGGGGCGGAAGCGGAAAGCTCAGGGCAGAGGGGGGCGCGAAGGGGCGCTGAGCCAGCCAGAAAGCTTGCGCCAAGCCAATGCACCTCGCCCTACCCCCGCGAAAGATACACACCCGCCAGATAGGCCGCCTTCGCCGGCACGGGCAGCACCCTTCCAACCAGCGCCTGCCGCTCCGGCGTATAGTGATCCTCGCCGTGCAGCATGTTGACCGTCCCCACCAGCGCGTCGCCCAGCACCACGGGCAGGTTGATGACCGAGCCGCAGCCCAGCGCGCCGATCAGCGCGTAGTCGGGAAAGATCCTGGCGATATCGGCCAGCTTGTTGGCGACGAACATGCGCCGCGCGTCGTGCACCTCTTCGAACCAGCGGTCCTGGCGGACAGGCTTCGTGCCGGAGGAAGGATAGCTGTTCGGGTCGCTCGTATAGGCGCGGCGGACAAGCCCCCTCTCCATCTCCACCGTCGTGAAAGTGAAGAGCTTGGCGCCGACGAGCGCCTGGGTGAGCGCGAAAAGCGCTGCAAAGGGCGCCTCCGGCTCCTTGGCAAGTGAGAGCGCCTGGTCGAATGCGGCGAGCGCGCCGTCGATATCCGTCATTATGAAATGTCCCGATCTATGCTGGTTGAAGAGTGCCGCCGCTGGCGGCATAGAGTTCGCGCGAATAGGGGTCGGCAAGCCTCCCCGTCTTCAGCGCCTCGACATGCGCCACCTCGACGATGCGGCCATGCCGCATGACGGCCAGCCGGTCGCAGAGGAAGGAGACGACGGGCAGGTTGTGGGTGACGAGAAGATAGGTCAGCCCCTCGGCCCGGCGCAATTTCTTCAACAGGTTGAGGATTTCCGCCTGCACCGAGACGTCGAGCGCCGAGGTCGGCTCGTCGAGAAGCAGGATGCGCGGCTCCAGCATCAGCGCGCGGGCGATGGCCACACGTTGCCGCTGCCCGCCGGAAAGCTGGTGCGGATAGCGGAAGCGGAAACGCCGGTCGAGGCCGACCGCCGCAAGCGCCGCCTTCACCCTCTCGTCGCGCCCGCCGACGCCATGCACGGCGAGCGGCTCGGCCAGGCAGTCGTCCACCGTCTTGCGCGGATGCAGCGAGCCGTAGGGGTCCTGGAACACCATCTGGCAGGTTTTCGCAAAGCCGCGGTCGGGCCGGTGCGCGCGCGGATTGCCGAGAACTGAGATCTCCCCCGTCCATTCCGGCGCCAGCCCGGTGATCGCCTTGAGGATGGTCGATTTGCCCGAGCCGCTCTCGCCGACGAGCGCGAAGCTCTCCCCCTCGGCAACGGTGAGCGACACGTCGTGCACGACCCTTGCCGGCCCGTAGGCGATATCGAGACGGGCAAGTTCGATGGCGTTCATGTGGCCGCCCATGCGGTTCTGTCGAGCACCGGCAGTTCCTCCCGGTCCTCGTCCATGCGCGGCATGGCGGCAAGCAGCCCGCGCGTATAGGGGTGTCTCGCCTTGTCGAGATCGCGCGCCGCGCATTCCTCGACGATGGCCCCGCCGTTCATCACCAGGATGCGGTCGCAATAGCGCGCCACGAGGCCCAAATCATGGCTGATGAGGATCAGCCCCATGCCGTTCCTCCTCACCAATTCATCGATGATGTCGAGCACCTGCGCCTGCACCGACACGTCGAGCGCCGAGGTCGGCTCGTCGGCGATCAAAAGGTCGGGCTCCGGGATCAGCATCATGGCGATCATCACCCGCTGCCCCATGCCGCCCGACACCTCGTGCGGGTAAAGGTCCGCCACCCGCTCCGGCTCGTTGATGCGCACCGCTTCGAGCATCTCCAGCACCCGCGCGCGCAATTGGCGCCGCGGCATCGGCCGGTGCGTCTGCAGCGCCTCGCCGATCTGCTCGCCCACCGTCATCACCGGATTGAGCGAGAACTTCGGGTCCTGCATGACCATGGAGATGCGCGCCCCGCGCAATTCCCGCATCCGCCGCTCGCGCAGCCCCATGAGATCGATGCCGTCGAACACCATCTCGTCCGCCGTCACCCGCCCGGGCGGGCGGATGAGCTTGAGGATCGAGCGCCCGGTCATCGACTTGCCGGACCCGCTCTCGCCGACGATCCCCAGCCGCTCGCGCCCAAGTGAGAAGGAGATGCCGCGCACCACCTCCACCGGCCCCTTCGGCGTCGGAAAGGTGACGGTGAGGTTCTTGATGGTAAGGAGCGGCGCCGTCATCTCCCGTCCCTCTGCTTGGGGTCGAGCACGTCGCGCAACCCGTCGCCCAGAAAGCAGAAGCCGAGGCTGACGGCGATGATGGCGAAGCCCGGCATGGTGGCGACCCACCACTGGTCGAGGATGAAGTTGCGCCCGCTGGAGATCATGGCGCCCCACTCGGGCAGCGGCGGCTGCGCGCCGAGGCCGAGGAAGCCCAGCCCCGCCGCCGTCAGGATGATGCCGGCCATGTCGAGCGTGACGCGGATGATGGTGGAGGAGGCGCACAGCGGCAGCACGTGGCGCAGGATGACGCGCACCGAGGAGGCGCCCTGCAGCTGAACGGCTGCGATGAATTCGGAATCGCGGAACGTGATGGTCTCGGCACGCGCGATGCGGGCATAGACGGGCCAGGCGGTAATCGCGATGGCGATGATGGCGTTCTCGATGCCCGGCCCCAGCGCCGCCACGAAGGCGAGCGCCAGGATAAGCTTGGGCATGGAGAGAAAGATATCCGTGACACCCATCAGCACACGGTCCGTCCAGCCGCCGAAATAGCCGGAGACCGCGCCGACGAGAAGCCCGATGGGCGCGGAGATGACGGCCACCATGGTGACGATCATGAGCGTGATGCGCGAACCGTAGACGACACGCGAGAAGATGTCGCGGCCAAGCTCGTCCGTGCCCATCCAGTGAAGGGCCGATGGCGGCGCCAGCCGGTTGGCAAGGTCCTGCCCGATGGCCGAATGGGGCGCGATCCACGGCGCGAAGACGGCCATCACGATCAGCACCACGATGATGAGCGCGCCGGCCACCGCCAGCGGATTGCGCATGAGGGCGGAAAAGCTGCGCCAGGCGCGCCCGAGGCTCGCCTGCAGGCGCGAGGACGGGGAATCATCGAGAAGCCAGTCGCGCACCGCACTCATCGCCGCGCCCTCGGATCGAGTATGCGGTAGAGCACGTCGGAAACCTTGTTGATGAGAATGAAGACGGAGCCGATCACCAGCGTGGCGCCCAGCACGGCGTTCATGTCGGCGTTCAGAAGCGCCACCGTCAGATACCGGCCGATGCCGGGCCAGGAAAAGACCGTCTCGATCATCACCGAGCCTTCGAGAAGGCTCGCATAGGAAAGCCCGATCACGGTGATGAGCTGGATGCGGATCGGATAGAAGGCATGGCGCCAGATCACCCGCCGCTCCGGCACGCCCTTCACGCGCGCTGTTGTCACGTATTCCTGGGAAAGCTGGTCGAGCATGAAGGAGCGCGTCATGCGGGCGATATAGGCGAGGCTGAAGAAGCCGAGGATCGAGGCCGGCAGCAGAAGGTGGCTCGCCGCGTTCCAGAAGACTTCCCATTCGCCGGCCATCAGGCTGTCGATCAGGTAGATGCCCGTCACCGGCTCCACCAGGCCCTCATAGAAGATGTCGATGCGCCCCGGTCCCGCCACCCAGCCGAGCCCGGCATAGAAGACGGCAAGCCCCACCAGCCCCAGCCAGAAAGCCGGCACGGAATAGCCGAGCAGGCCCAGGACGCGGATCACCTGATCGGCCCAGCTTCCCTGCCGCCTCGCCGCCGTCACGCCCATCGGCACGCCGAGCGCAACGCCGATCAGGATGCCCACCGTCGCCATCTCCAGCGTGGCGGGAAAGAAGCGGCCGAGATCGTCGACCACCGCCCTGCCCGTGGAGATGGACTGGCCGAGATTTCCCGTGAGCACGTCGCCGACATAGGAGAAGAACTGCACGAGGAGCGGCCGGTCGAGCCCCATCCGCTCGCGCGCCGCCTCATAGACCGCCGCCGTCGCCCGGTCGCCGACCACGGCCAGAACCGGGTCGATAGGCACCACGCGGCCGATGAAGAAGGTGATGGCCAGAAGCCCGAGAAAGGTCGCCGCCACCACCAGCACGAAGCGGGCGATGCCCGCCACCCCCCGCGCCGCCTGCCCAGCCATGACGCCGGCGCTCATACGCGCGCTGCTGTCTGCCGGTGATGGTTCGAACGCCACGGAACGGCCTCTCAATGGGACGGGTTCAGGGAGAATAAAGCATATGCTTGCAGCCTCGGCTCCCCTTTGCGCCCCCCTCTGTCCTGCCGGACATCTCCCCCACATGGGGGGAGATTGGCCGTCGCATATGGTTTCGCCAACCACCAGCGTTGCAGGAAAGGCGCCGGAGCAAGCGGCCAGCCAATCTCCCCCCGTGTGGGGGAGATGTCCGGCAGGACAGAGGGGGGCGCGAAGGGGAGCCGGCGTTCCAACAACTGAACCAATCTCAATACAACCTGAATGCCACTTCCGGCGCGAAGGGGTTACCTCCTCTACCGACCCAAAAAACCCCTTGGAGCATACAAAGAAGTCTGCTTACATCAAAAAAATTTTTCTGAGGGAAAAAGTTTTGAGCAGCCTCGAGAAAGCCGAGCGCGATGTTCAGGCAAGGCTCGGCGTCCTCATCCGTGCCCGCCGGCGCAAGCTCGGGCTGACGCTCCAGGAGCTCGGCAAGGCCGCCGGCCTTTCGGTCGGCTATCTGAGCCAGGTCGAGCGCGACAACGCCACGCCCACCCTCGGCACGCTGGCGCAGATCGCCCGCTCGCTCGACGTGCCGCTCGATTATTTCATCTCCGCTCCGCGCGCCGAAGATGCGCTGACCAGGGCCGAGGCGCGGCGGCGCTTTTCCATCGACGGCTCGTCCATCGTCTATGAGCGGCTCGGCACCGAGTTTCCCGGCAACGTGCTCTCCTCCTTCATCCTCACCGTGCCTCCCGGCTATGCCTCCGAGACGGTGAGCCACGAGGGCGAGGAGATCATCTACATCCTGGAAGGCTCCATCACCCAGGTTCTCGACGGCAAGGAGATGGTGATGGGCGCCGGCGACAGCCTGCATTTCCGCGGCAACGTGCCCCACGCCTGGGCCAATCCGGGCGGCGAGCCGGCGCGCATGCTGTGGACCGGCACCCTGGCGCTCTTCAACGCGGCAAACCGCGTCGCGCTCGGCACGCCGGACGTGATCGCCGGCGACCAGACAACCAAAAGCGGCCAAACAGCCAAAAGCAGCAAGACAAAACCAAAAACCTCCGGAAACAGGGAACGCAAATCATGAAACCTCTGAAATCCGCCCTCCTGGCGGCAGCCCTGTCGCTGCCAGTGACAGGAACGATGGCAGCCACGGCCTTCGCCGTCACCCCGCCCAACCTCCTGGTCGTGGCGCAGAACATCGACGATATCGTCGCCATCGACCCGGCCCAGGCCTACGAGTTCTCCTCCGGCGAGCTCGTCACCAACGTCTACGACCGCCTCGTGCAATACGACGCGGAGGACCCGACGGTGCTCGCCCCGGGTCTTGCCGCCGAATGGGAGGCGGACGCCGAGGCCAAGACCATCACCTTCACCCTGCGCGACGACGCCACCTTCCATTCCGGGAACCCGGTGCGCGCCGAGGACGTCGTCTTCTCCTTCGCCCGCGTCATCAAGCTCAACCTGACGCCGGCCTTCATCCTCGCCCAGCTCGGCTGGACGCCGGAGAACGTCGCCGAGATGGTCACCGCCGAGGGCAACACGGTGACGGTGAAATACGAGGGCGAATTCTCGCCCGCCTTCGTGCTCAACGTGCTGGCCGCCCGCCCGGCTTCCATCGTCGACGAGAAGACAGTGATGGAGCACGAGGCCGATGGCGACATGGGCAACAAGTGGCTCAACGCCAACTCCGCCGGCTCCGGCCCCTTCGAGCTTCAAACCTACCGGCCGGGCGAACTGGTGCGCTTCAAGGCGAACCCGGACTATTTCAAGGGCGCGCCCAAGGTCGAGGGCGTCCTGATCCAGCACGTGGCCGAGGCCGCCACCCAGCAGCTCCTCCTGACCTCGGGCGACGTCGACATGGCGCGCAACCTGACGCCCGACCAGATCGCCGGGATCACCGGCGACGACATCAAGGTCGAGACCTTCCCGCAGGCCGCCGTCCACTTCCTCTCCTTCAACCAGAAGGTGGAGGCCCTGCAGCCGGAGCCCCTGTGGGAGGCCGCGCGCTATCTCGTCAACTACGAGGGCATGGCGGGCAGCTTCCTGAAGGGCCAGATGGAGATCCACCAGGCCTTCTGGCCCAAGGGCTTTCCCGGCTCCTACGACGAGACGCCCTACATCTACGACCCCGAAAAGGCCAAGCAGATTCTCGAAGAGGCCGGCGTTGAGACGCCCATCAACGTCACCCTCGACGTCATCAACTCCACCCCCTTCACCGACATGGCGCAGTCGCTGCAGGCAAGCTTCGCCGAGGCCGGCATCAACTTCGACATCATCCCCGGCACCGGCTCGCAGGTCATCACCAAGTACCGCGAGCGCAGCCACGAGGCGATGCTGCTCTACTGGGGGCCGGACTTCATGGACCCGCACTCCAACGCCAAGGCCTTCGCCTATAACAGCGACAACTCCGACGAAAACTACCAGGCCACCACCACCTGGCGGAACGCCTGGGCCGTGCCGGCGGAGATGAACGAGCTGACCATGGCGGCGCTCGCCGAATCCGACCCGGAAAAGCGCAACGAGATGTATGTCGACCTGCAGGAACAGGTGCAGGCGGCCTCCCCCATCGTCATCATGTTCCAGGCCGCCTACCAGGTGGCCATGGACAAGGGCGTGGAAGGCTATGTGAATGGCGCGACGTCGGACTTCGTCTATTACCGGCTGGTGACGAAGGAGTGAGGAGGGCCGCCGGCCCGTCGAAACCAAGAAAGCCGCCCCAAGCTGGGCGGCTCTCGTTCGCGAGGGAGCTGGCTACGCGGCGTTCTGGTGCTTGTCCTCCGCACGGACGATCGTCAGCCGGAACCCCAGAGCTCGCGCAACCTTGGCGATGGTCGCCAGTTCCGGATTTCCCTCGCCGCTGAGCGCCTTGTAGAGCGCCTGGCGTGTCAGGCCAGTCTTGCGCGATAGATCGGAAATGCCGCGAGCGCGCGCGACCACGCCCAGCGCGTGGGCGATTTCCGCCGGGGATCCGTCTTCGCAGGTAGCCAGAAGATATTCCTCCTGAGCCTCCTCCGTGGTCAGATAACGTGCCGGATCAAAGTCACGGGTCTTCAGGGCCACTTTCGTTCTCCTTCCACGCTCTTGCTAGCTCCTTGGCCCTCCTGATGTCCTTCGGCTGCGTCCGCTTGGCGCCGCCACACAAAAGTATCACCAGAGCTGCACCACGGCTCAGAAAATAGACGCGGTAGCCGGGACCATAGTCGATGCGCAGCTCGCTAACACCTTCACCGACCGGTTTGACATCGCCGGGATTTCCGGCGGCAAGCCGGTCGATCCTGCGCACGATCCGGGCTTTGGCGCGTTCATCTCGCAATCCGCTCAGCCAATCGGAAAATTCGTCCGTCTCGCGGATTGTGAACATGGTTGTATGTAAACCATGGTTGTCGCTTTGTCGAGGCCTGCTGTGGGCCGCCTCGTTGCAGGGTTGAGTACTTTCCCGGTATGATGCTGCGGCGAATTGTGCGCGATTCGAGGAGCCGATGCGAGCCACAATAGAGATTGATGACGATGTCCTTCTGGCCGCAACGGCTATTGCAGAAGAGTACAAGTGCCCACTTGGCGAGGTCATCTCCGATCTGGCCCGCCGCTCGCTCCAGCAGCAGACTTCGGGTAAGCGCAACGGCATCCCGCTGCTCGTCCCGCGTCCCGACGCGCCGTTGGTGACGCACGAGACGGTCAAGGGTCTGTGTGAAATTTCCTGACCAAGCGCTTACCGCGTCACCGCCTTCTCCACAGCCGGCGCCACGCCCTTCTCCAGCATGCCGGACAGAGTGTCCGTGACGAGGCCGGTCCAGCGAGGGTCGTCGACGAGCCTTGGCGGAAACACACCGGGCAGCGCGAAGAGCGCCTGCGCGATGCCGCCGGGATCGTCCGCGCCGGCAAGGGCTGCGCCAATCGCCTCCTCCCGCGGATCACGCAGCGCATAGCCCATGCCGTCGTCCGTGCGCCCAAGGCAGTAGCGCATCCAGGCAGCCACAGCGAAGGCGAAGGGGCGCAGGTCCTGGCTGTGCTCAAGCGCGTAGAGCGCCGGTGCCGCGAGGCGCTGCGGCAGCTTCTCCGTTCCGTCCATGGCGATCTGGTACGTCTCGTGAGCTATCGCAGGATTGGCGAAGCGCCGCGCGAGCGCCTCCGCATAGTCGCCGGTATCGATGCCTTCGAGCGGGGCCAGCGTCGCGGCGGCCGCCTTCAGGTGGCGCCGCACGAGCCTTGCAAGTGCCCTGTCGGCCATCACGTCGCGTACATATTTGCGGCCGGAGAGGAAGCCCGCATAGGCCATCATGGAATGGGTGCCGTTCAGCATCCTGAGCTTCATCGCCTCGTAGGGCGCCACGTCGTTGACGAAGATGGCCCCGCCCCGCTCCCATTCGGGCCGGCCGGCGGGGAAGCGGTCCTCGATCACCCATTGCGAGAAGGGCTCCGTCTCGACCGCCGCCAGATCGCGCACACCCAGGTGCCGCTCCGCCTCGGCCAGCGTGTCCGCCGTGGGCGCCGGGGTGATGCGGTCGACCATGGTCGAGGGGAAGGAGACGGTCTCGATGATCCATCCGGCGAAAGCCGGGTCGAGCCTTGCGGCGAGGTCGAGAAGGCCGGTGCGCACGAGGTTGCCGTTGTCCGGCAGGTTGTCGCAGCAAAGGACCGTGAAGGGCGGAAGCCCCCTCTCCCTCCTCAGCCGCAACCCCTCGGCAAGGAGCCCGAGCACGCCTTGCGGCGCATGGCGATCGGCAAGATCGGCGGCGATCGCCGGGTGCGCCTCGTCCACCCTTCCCCGTGCCCGGTCGATGCCGTAGGCCTTCTCGGTGACGGTGAGGCTGACGATGCGGGTCTCCGGCGCGGCAAGGGCGGCGAGCGGCGCTTCTCGGTCGCGCGCGGCGGCGATGACCTTGCGGATGCTGCCGATCACCCGCGCCGCGACGCCCTCCTCGCCGCGTTCGATCATCGCAAAGAGCCCGTCCTGCGGGTTCAGCGCGTCGGCGATATCGGTGCTGCGCAGGCTGATGCCGTCGATGCGCCAGTCGCCGCCCGCCTCGGCAAGGGCCGTGTCCGAATAGACGGCCTGGTGCGCGCGGTGGAAGGCGCCGACGCCGATATGGACGATGCCGGCGCCATGGTGGGCCGGGTCGTACGCAGGCCGCACCACCTTGGACGGCAGACCGGCGAGCGTCTTAACGCCGAGCCGCCCGCTCATGGCGTCAGCCCGTATTGCGGATGGGAAAGCGCCGTCATGATGCCGCGCAGCTCCGCCAGCCCCTTGAGGCGGCCGATGGCGGGGTAGCCCGGCTGCGCCTGGCGCTTGAGGTCGTCGAGGATGTCCTGTCCGTGGTCCGGCCGCATGGGGATCGAATGGTCGGCGCGGCCGCCCGCCTTGCGGCGCGCCTCCTCTTTCAGCACCTCGGCGATGAGCGCCACCATGTCGGTGCCGCCGGCAAGGTGCTCGTCCTCGTAGAAGGAGCCGGCAACCGCCTCGCCCTCGCGCCTCACGTTGCGCAGGTGCAGGAAGTGCACGCGGCCGCCCAGCCGCCGCATCATGCCGGGCAGGTCGTTGTCGGGCCGGGCGCCGAGCGAGCCGGAGCACAGCGTGATGCCGTTGGCGGGCGTATCGACGGCCTTAATCATGGCCGCGTAGTCGGCCTCGGTGGACATGATGCGCGGCAGGCCGAGCAGGGGGAACGGCGGGTCGTCCGGGTGGCAGCAAAGCCGGATGCCGGCCTCCTCCGCCGTCGGCGCCACCTCTTCCAGGAAGGCGATGAAGTGGCTGCGCAGCCGCTCGGGCGAGATGGCGCCGTAGGCCCTAAGATGAGCCCGAAGCCCCTCCAGGGTCAGATGCTCGGCGGCACCTGGAAGACCGAAGGCGACATTGCGGGCAAGCTTCTCCTTCCGCTCCTCGTCCATCCCGGCAAAGCGGCGGGCCGCCTCTTCCACCACCTCGCCGGGGAAATCGCCCACAGCCCCCGGCCGCTTCAGGATGTGGATATCGAAGGCGGCGAAGTCCGCGAAGTCGAAGCGCATGCAGGTGCCGCCGTGGGGAAGCCGCCAGGCAAGGTCCGTGCGCGTCCAGTCGAGCACCGGCATGAAGTTGTAGCAGACCACCTCGATGCCCGCGGCCGCCAGGTTCTTCAGGCTCGTCCTATAGTTGGCGATGTGCTCGCGCCAGGCGCCGGTCTGCCTCTTGATGTCCTCGGAGACGGGCAGGCTTTCCGCCACTTCCCAGGCGAGGCCCGAGGGCCGGCCGTCGGACATGCGGCCGATCTCGCCCTGCCTCCTGGCGATCTCCGCCGGCTCCCAGACCGCGCCGGCAGGCACGTGATGCAGCGCCGAGACGACGCCCTCCACGCCCGCCTGCCGCATATCGTCCACCGAGACGAGATCCCTCGGCCCGAACCAGCGCCACGTCTGCCTCATCGTGTCTCCCTTCGTACCTCGCGCCTTTTCCTCAAGGGAATGCGCGGATCAATCTACCGCCGTCATCCCGGAAGCCGGAGCAAAGCGGAGGCTGTCCGGGACCAATTCCGCGACTCGTCCATGTTCCGGAATGGATCCCGGCCCTCGCTCCGCTCGGCCGGGATGACGCGCGTGGGATTGACCTAAGCGCATCCCTCTTAAGCGCCGTTGACAGCTGCCAACCTACCCGCCGGCTCCATACCAGCTTCGCTGCGCCAATGGGTAGCAGGAACCGTTCCTGTTGACTAGTATGGAAGTATGGAGATAAATACCGCCTTCGGGAGGCAAGTGCCGATGAACGTCGAACCGCGCAGGGAATGGACGCTGGAACAGGGCGCGCCCATCGGGCCGCAGCTCTACCGCATCCTGCGCGAGCGCATCATCGGCGCCGATTTGACGCCCGGCAGCCGGATCTCCGAATCCGAGGTGGCCAAGACCTATTCGCTGAGCCGCCAGCCCGTGCGCGAGGCCTTCATCAAGCTCGCCGAGGACGGGCTGGTGGAAATCCGCCCGCAGCGCGGCACGCTGGTGCGCAAGATTTCGCCGGCGGCGGTGATGGATGCCCGCTTCGTGCGCGAGGCCATCGAGGCCGACATCGTCAAGCTGGTCGCCGAGGAGGCCGACGACGCGCTCGTCAGGGAGCTGAACGCGCAGCTCGCCCGCCAGCGGGAGCTGCCGGACAACGAGCCCGACCGCTTCATCGCGCTCGACGAGCGCTTCCACCGCACGCTCGCGGAAGCCGCGGGCAAGGCGCATGCCTGGAAGATGATCGAGGAGGTGAAGGCGCAGATGGACCGCGTGCGCTACCTGAGCGCCCTGCACTTTCCCAAGCGCGCGCTCGTCGCCCAGCACACCGAGATCGCCGAGGCCATCGCCCGGCGCGACGCGCAAGCGGCCGAACGGGCCATGCGCGGCCATCTGCGCAAGATCCTGACCGACCTTCCGGCAATTGCCGAGGCGCGCCCGGATTTCTTCGAAGCGACGGACTGAACAATCCCAATCAATAAGGAGGAAACACCATGAAACCAATGACCACCTTCACGACGGCGCTCATGGCCGGCGTCATCTTCGCCGGTTCGGCGCTGGCGCAGGAGATGACGCTGAAGCTCGGCCACCTCGCCAACGAGGAGAACACCTGGCACAAGGCGTCGGTGAAATTCGGCGAGGAGCTTTCGGCGCTGACCGACGGGCGCCTCAAGGTCGAGGTCTATCCCAACGAGTCGCTCGGCAAGGAGATGGACTTGATCAACGGCATGCAACTCGGCACCGCCGACATGACGATCACCGGCGAGAGCCTGCAGAATTGGGCGCCCATGGCGGCCCTCCTCGCCGTGCCCTACGCTTACAAGAGCCTCGAAGACATGGACGAAGTGGCCGGCGGCGAGATCGGCGACCGGATCGAAGCGCAGATCGTCGAGAAGGCGCAGATCCGCCCCATCGCCTATTTCGCGCGCGGCCCGCGCAACCTCACCTCCAACCGGCCGATCACCTCGCCGGACGAGCTCGACCGCCTGAAGCTGCGCGTGCCGAACGTGCCGCTCTTCGTCGACGTGTGGGAGACGCTCGGCGCCCAGCCGACGCCGATGGCCTTCTCGGAGGTCTTCACCTCGCTGCAGAACGGCACCATCGATGCCCAGGAAAACCCGCTGGCGCTCATCCACTCGGCCAATTTCAACGAGGTGCAGAAGAATGTGAACCTCACCGAGCACGTGCGCTCCTGGATCTACCTCACCATCTCCGAGGTCACCTGGAACAAGCTTTCCGACGAGGACAAGGAAGCGGTGATGGAAGCGGCAAACCGCGCCCAGGAATATGAGCGCGAGCTGTTCATGGCCGACGAGGAGAAGCTCGCCAACACGCTCCAGGAGAAAGGTATGACCTTCGTCGAAGTCGATCAGGAGGCGTTCGCCGCGAAGGCGAAGGACGCGGTGCTGGCCAATGTGAACGAGGAAATCCGGCCGGTGGTGGAGAAGCTGTTCGCGGATTGACTCCCGCCTGCCTTTCGTTCCGCTGTTGGGTGGAGGCACTTGGTTGGAAATGATGGCACACGTCGCGTCGACCCCCCTCCGCCTGCCGGCACCTCCCCCACAAGGGGGGAGGAAGCCGTCGCCGCTACCTTCGCCAATCGCTAACGTCGCAGAACAGGCGCCGGAGCGTGCGGCCGGCTTTCCTCCCCCCTTGTGGGGGAGGTGCCGGCAGGCGGAGGGGGGTGGGCGCGACGTGTGCCGTCATCGCCCTTTGGCCGACCCGACCTAAAGCACCCACGCCAGGACCCACCATGCCAAACCGCCTCCACACCGCCCTCATCACCCTCTGCCGCCTCGCGGTGGGGCTCTCCTTCGCGATCCTCATCTTCGCCGTCCTGGTCCAGGTCCTCGGCCGCTCCGTCTTCTCCTCATCCCCCGTCTGGACGGAGGAGCTCACCCGCTTCGCCCTCCTCTACCTCGCCGCCTTCGGGGCCGGCCTTTCCTACCGCTCCGGCGACCTCGTGAATGTCGATATCGTCAGCGAGGCGCTGCCGGGCCGCCTGCCCGTCCTCCTGCGCTTCCTCTCGGCCGCCGCCACCGTCATCCTGTGCGCCGCCCTCATCCTGCCGGCCTGGCGCTTCACCGTCATCGGCAGCCTGCAGACCTCGCCGGCGCTCGGCTGGCGGATGAGCTTCATCCACGCCAGCGTTCTCGTCCTCATCGTCTCCCTCCTGGTCTTCGCCGTAATGCGCGCCGTCGCCATGCTGGCGGGCCGCAGCGACGGGCGCTCCGCCTTCAACCCGGACCTGCCGCAATGAACCTTGCCATCCTCATCGGCGTCTTTGTCGGCGGGCTCGCCGCCGGCATCCCCGTGGCCGTCACCCTCGGGCTCGCCTCCATGTGCTATCTGCTGGCCGCCGGCATCCCGCTCGTCGTCATGCCGCAGAAGATGTATGCTGGCATCGATGTCTTCGTGCTCCTCTCCATCCCCGGCTTCATCCTCGCCGGCAACCTGATGAACCATGGCGGCATCACCGAGCGCATCATCCGCTTCGCCAATGCGCTGGTCGGCTGGATGCGCGGGGGCTTGGGCCTTTCCAACGTGGCGGGCTCGATGCTCTTCGGCGGCATATCCGGCACGGCCGTCGCCGACGCCGCATCCATCGGCGGCGTCATGATCCCCGGCATGAAGAAAGCCGGCTATCCGGCCGATTTTTCCGCCGCCGTCACCGCCGCCTCCTCCACCGTCGGCCCCATCATCCCGCCCAGCGTGCCGATGATCATCGTCGGCTCGCTCTCGGGCATCTCCGTCGGCCGCATGTTCATCGCCGGCGCCGTGCCCGGCATCCTCCTCGGGCTCGCCATGATGGTGACGACCTACATCATCGCCGTGCGCCGCAACTACCCGCATCAGCCCTGGCAGGGCGTTTTGGAGCTCGGCCGCGCCTTCATGGGCGCCTTCTGGGCGCTCGCCATGACCGCCCTCATCGTCGGCGGCTTGCTCTCCGGCATGATGACGCCGACGGAGACGGCGGTGGTCGCCAGCGTCTACGCCTTCATCGTCGGCGCTTTCATCTACCGCGACCTGAAGCTGAAGATGGTTCCCAAGGTGCTCGTCGACAGCGCCGTCTCCTCCGCCGCCATCCTGGCGCTGGTGGGCTTTGCCAACGTCTTCGGCTGGATCCTCGTTTCCGAGCGCATCCCGCAGACCGTCGCCAGCGCCGTGCTCTCGGTGACGGAGAACAAGTTCCTCGTCATCCTGCTCATCAACCTCTTCCTGCTCTTCATCGGCATGTTCATGGAGACGATCGCCGCGCTGATCGTCCTCTTCGTCCCGCTCCTGACGCTGGCACAGGGCGTCGGCGTCGACCCGCTGCACTTCGCCACCTTCGCGGTGCTAAACCTGATGATCGGGCTCACCACGCCGCCCGTCGGCGTTTGCCTCTTCATCTGCGCCAATATCGCCCGGCTGCCGCTGGCGCCGGTGGTCAAGGCGATCGCGCCTTTCCTTCTGACCAATATTCTGGTCTTACTCGCCGTCTCCTACTATCCGCCGCTGGCGACCTGGCTGCCCGGCCTCCTGTTCGATTGAGGTGAAAATGGAAACCCGCGTTTGCCGTCTCTACGGCCCACACGACATCCGCATCGAGCGCCAGAAGGTGGCCGCGCCCGGCACCGGCGAGGTGCTGGTGCGCGTCGGTGCCGGCGGCATCTGCGGCTCGGACCTCCACTACTACCACGACGGCGGCTTCGGCCCCATCCGCGTGCGCGAGCCGATCATCCTCGGCCACGAGGTGGCGGGCACTATCGAGGCCGTGGGCGACGGCGTAGCCCACCTTTCCGCCGGCGACCGCGTGGCGCTCAACCCCAGCCGGCCGTGCGGCGAATGCCGCTATTGCCGCGAGGGGTTGCGCCAGCACTGCCTTTCCATGCGCTTCTATGGCTCTGCCATGCGCTTCCCCCACGAGCAGGGCGGCTTCCGCGACCTGATCGTTTCGCAGGCGTTCCAATGCGAACGGATCGGACCCGAAACGAGCCTTACTGAGGCTGCCGTTGCAGAGCCCCTGGCCGTGTGCCTTCACGCGGTGAGCCGCGCCGGCGCGCCGAAGGGCAAGCGCGTTCTGGTGACGGGCGCGGGACCGATCGGCGTCCTCACCGCAGCGGCATGCGCCCATGCCGGAGCGGCCGAGATCATCGTCACCGACCTGCAGGATGCGCCGCTCGAGGTCGCCCGCGCCATGGGCGCGACGAAGACGGTGAACGTTGCGGCAGAGGCGCAAGTGCTCGAACCCTACTACGACGAAAAAGGCACCTTCGACCTCGCCTTCGAATGCTCCGCCGCCGCGCCCGCCCTGAAATCCGCCATCCAGGCCGTGCGCCCGCAGGGCACCATCGTCCAGGTGGGCGTGACGGGCGAACTTCCCATCCCCGTCAATCTCCTGGTCGGCAAGGAGATCCACCTCATCGGCTCGCACCGCTTCGACGCCGAATTCGCCGAGGCCGTCCGCCTCATCGACAGCCGCGCCATCGACGTACGCCCCATCATCTCCGGCAGCTTTCCGCTGGAAGACGCCGTGGCCGCCTTCGACCGCGCCGGCGACCGCAGCCAGGCGGTAAAGGTGCAGCTCACCTTCGCGGGTAGCTGACAGGTTGTTCGATCGGTCATCTCGGCACCCCTTCGCGCCCCCCTCTGTCCTACCGGACATCTCCCCCGCATGGGGGGAGATTGGCTGTCAAAATTGGCTTCGCAAATCTTCAAGCGCTGCAGAAGAGGCGAAACGTCGATGAAGGGATAATCTCCCCCCTTGCGGGGGAGATGTCCGGCCCCTTCGACAAGCTCAGGACAGAGGGGGGCGCGAAGGGGTGCCGGCGCTTCCGTTTGACCCGTCAACCCTCCTCGCCATCCAACGGCAGCCTCAGCCCCTCTCCGTCGAACAGATGGATATGATCGGCGGCAAACCCCAGCCTCACCCGGCCCTCCAGCGCCACCATCTCGTCGGTGAAGATGCGGGCGGTGAAGCGGGCCGCATCCTCGCGCTCCAGCGTCACCAGCGCTTCCGGCCCCATGTTCTCGTTGGCGAACAATTGACCGGCGATCGTGTTCTCCTCGCCGCCCGATGCGATCGACAGATGTTCCGGCCTTACGCCCAGCGTCAGGCTCTTGCCGCCTTCCAGCGCCTTCGCCGCCGCGCGCGTGACCTTCAAGGGCGACGTCGCCAGCCCGTCCGCCCTAAGGTGCAGCGCGCCGTCGGCAATCATCGCCTCGACGGGCAAAAGGTTCATGGGCGGGTTGCCGACGAAATTGGCGACGAAGGTGGTGGCCGGCCGGCGGTAGACTTCGAGCGGCGGCGCGTACTGCACCACGACGCCGGCATCCATCACCGCCACGCGCGTCGCAAGCGCCATCGCCTCGGCCTGGTCGTGGGTAACGTAAACCGCCGTCATGCCCATGTCGCGCTGCAGGTGGTTCAAGAAGCCGCGCGCTTCGAGCCGCAATTTGGCGTCGAGATTGGAGAGCGGCTCGTCGAACAGGTAGACGTCGGACGGATAGACCAGCGCGCGGGCAAGCGAGGTGCGCTGCTGCTGGCCGCCGGAGATCTGCGAAGGCATGCGCTCCAGAAGCTGGCCGATCTTCAGGACGTCCGCCACCTCGCGGGCCCGCGCGTGGCGCTTCTCCTTACTCTCGCCGCGCACTTTCAGCGGGTAGGCTATGTTGTCGGCCAGGTTCATATGCGGATAAAGCGCGTAGTCCTGGAAGACCATGGAGATCTTCCGGTCCTTCGGGTGCATGAAGGTGACGTCCCTGTCGCCGATCCTCACGCGGCCCGAAGTCGGCGTCTCCAGCCCGGCGATCATCCTGAGCGTCGTCGTCTTGCCGCAGCCCGAGGGCCCGAGCAGGCAGACGAACTCGCCGTCGCCGATCCCGATACCCAGGTCCGAGACCGCGGTGAAGTCGCCGAACTTTTTGGTGACGCTGTCGAAACTGACTGAAGCCATTGCGTATCAAGCCTTGATGCCGCCGAAGAACCGGAAGCCGAACTTCCAGCTCACGAACAGATAGAGGACGATCACGGGGAGCGAATAAAGAAGCGAATAGGCCGCCAGCAGCGTGACGATGGGCGTGCCCGCCTCCGAATAGAAGGAATAGATGGCGACGGAGGCCGGCATCTTCTCGCTGGAGCGCAGGAGGATGAAGGGGATGAGGAAGCTCCCCCAGATGTTGACGAAGGCCCACACCACCACCACGACGACACCCGGCCGGATGACCGGCAGCGCCACGTCGAAGAAGGCCTGCACCGGCGAGGCGCCGGCCACCATGGCGCTCTCCTCGTAGCTCTTCGGGATGCCGTCGATGAAATCGCGCAGGATGAACATGGCCGTCGGCAAAAGCCCGCCGGCGAAGACCAGGATCACCGCGATATGCGTGTCGATCAGGCCCATGCCGTTGACGATCAGGAAGATCGGCACCATCGCCGCCGAGCCGGAGACGACGGAGGAGAAGAGCAGGAGGATATAGGTGACGACATTCTTGCCGCGGATGGGCGAGCGCGACAGCGCATAGGAGGCGAGCGTCGCCCCGGCGCCGACCAGGACCACCCCGCCGACGCTCTGGATCAGGCTGTTCCACAGGCCCCGCAGCGCGAAGGCGTTCTGGAAGACTGTCTCGAAATTCGCCAGCGAAAACGGGTCCGGCACGGCAAGGCCGAGCTCGGCGCGCGGGTTGAACGGCGCGAAGACGAACCAGATGAGCGGCAGCGCGAAGACGGCGCCGAGAACCGCGGTCGCCACGGAAAAGCCGATGCGCGTGAAATAGAGGCTCAAGTACCGCGTCATGCCGCCACCCTTGCCGCCCGCCGGCGCGTGACCCAGAGATAGAACAGCGCGAAGACGAGATTGATCAGCATGATGATGACGCCCACCGCCGCGCCCTTGCCGAACTCGAAGTCGCGGAAGGCGACGCGGTAGGTGTAGATGGAGAGGATCTCCGTGCGAAAGGACGGCCCGCCCGCGGTCAACAGGAACGGCGTGAAGACGTTGAAGGTCCACATGGTGATGAGGATCAGGTCCGTCACCACATGGCCGCGGATGAGCGGCAGCCCGATGTCGCGGAACTTCTGCCAGCTCGTCGCCCCCGCCACATCCGCCGCCTGGAAATAGCTCGGCGGGATCGACGAGAAGGCCGAGTTGAACAGCATCATGGAAAAGGCGGTCCCGCGCCAGGTGTTGAAGACGACGATCACCCAGAAAGGAAAGCTCAAGAGCCAGTCGCCGCGCGGCAGGCCGAGCGCGTCCATGATCATGTTCAGCGTGCCGTCGTCATAGTCGAGGAAGGCGAACCAGGCGAAGGCGATCACCACCTCGGGCAGGATCCAGGCGGCGATCACCACCATCTCCGTCAGGCGCTTGAGCGACTTCGGCACCGACTGCAGCATCCAGGCGAGCAGCATGCCCAGCACCGCCTGCCCGGCGAGCGCTGAGAACAACACGAACTGGACGGTGAGGATCAGCGAGAAGCCGAACTCGCCGCGCGTGAAGAAAGAGGCGGCGTCGAACAGGGAGAAATAGTTGCCGAGCCCCACGAACTCCGGATTGAGCGCCGTGCGCCCAAGCAGCGTCCGGTTGGTGAAGGAGACGTAGATGACCCAGAAGAACGGGGCGATGACGAAGGCGCCGATAAGCACCCCCGCCGGTGTCATGAAGGCCGCGCCGGCGGTCCGCGACAGAAGGGAAAATTGTCTCACCAGTCCTCCGCCCTCCCGCTCTGACCGATGCCGGGCGTCAAGCCCGTCGTGTGGGGATCGGACCCACGCCGGCACCGGTCAGGCGGGGAGGAGTGCGATGTTTCTATGACGTCATACTTAGAAAGCCGGTGCCCCTCTCTCTGTCCTGCTGGTGCCAAGCGCCCTCGTGGTTCGACAGGCTCACCATGAGGGCTACTGGGAGGTCGGCGCTCTCCTGCCGCTTGAGCACTTCGCGCGGTTGCTTGCGCTCTGCTTGGCCGTGATAGCAAGCACGACGCTCCAGTAGCCCTCATGGTGAGCCTGTCGAACCACGAGGGCGCTTGGCACCGGCATCTCAAGCATCCGCATTCCAATCCCACCAACCCTCAGAGCAAACTCACCGTATTCTCCTCACCCACGATCCCGACCACCGCGTCCCGATACCGCGCCATCGCGTCCTGTGGCGACATCTCGCCCGAGACCACGGCCTCCGTCATGCGCTGGATCTCGGCCGAGACGGCGTTGTACTCGGCGCTGTTGGGCCGCGCGGTGGTGAGCGGCAGGAGCGTCTGCGAGGTCTCCGTCAGGAAGGGCGCCTCGGGGATTGGCACGTCGTCGCGGATGCGGATGCGCGGCTGGAAGTCCTGGAACGCGGTGAGCTGCTCCTGGCCGTTCATGAAGGCCAAAAGCTCCCAGGCGAGTTCCGCCTCGTCCGTGTTGGGATTGAGCACGAAGCCGGTGCCGCCGGAGATCGTCACGAAATCCTGGCCGCGCAGGCCGGCACCCGGCTCCTTGGCCGGCATCCTGGCCCACGTCATCACCTCGTCGCGGTTCTCCACCGCGAACTCGGAGCCCGGCGCGGTGACGGAGCGGTAGAACCAGTCGCCCTCCACCAGGAGCGCCGTCGTGCCGTCGCGGAAATTGGCGAAGGTGCGGTTGCGCCCGTCGCCCAGGAGCTGGGCGCGCTGGTCGCCCAGCTTCTCGTCCACATAGATGGTCTTATAGAGGTCGAGCGTGTCGAGGATGCCCTGGCTCTCGACGATCCAGCGCCCCTCCTCGTCGGTCACCTCCTCGCCTGTGCCGAGCAATGCCATCCAATAGCCCTGCATGGTCGTCGCCTCGCCCATCGGCACGCCGGCGTTGAGCTGCAGGGGGAAGGAGTCCGGGTTCTTCTCTTTAAGTGCGCGCGCCGCATCGAGAAGCTCTTCCCACGAGGTGGGCTGCCAGGCCTCGGCGTCGATGCCGGCGTCCTTTAAGATATCGGCGCGCACGAAGATCATGCGCACGTCGGTGCCGAGCGCGATGCCGTAGGGCTGGTCCTGATAGGACATCAGCGCCGACGCGCCCTCGGAGATGTGGTCCCAGCCCTCCCAGCCCGTCACGGCATCGCCCGCCAGTTCCTCGAGCGGCTTCAAGAGCCCGCCCTCGACGAAGCTCGGAATGAGAAAGCCGTCGAAGCCGGCGACATCCGGCCCCGCGCCGGTGGAGAAATCGAGCGCGAGCTGCTGCGTAAGCTGCTCGTCGGAGCCGGCGAACTCGGTGAAGGTGACGTTCACCTCCTCGCCCGCCTCGGCCTTCATCTTCGTGAAGGCGGGGATGACGCTCTCCTTGATCCACATGGCCTGTTCGGAGTTCACCCCGTCCTCGACGCAGCGGCAGGTGATGGTGAGATCGGCGGCCATGGCCGGCGCGGCCAGTGCGGTCGCCGCTGTAAGGCTGATCCAGTAGGCATGCTGACGAATATGCATCGCGATAACCCTCCCTTCGCGACATTTCCGTTGAGCGGCTGCGGCAAATGCGGCCATGCCAGTATCGCACCGAAAGCCCGGTGCCCAAACAATGGAAAAGTGAACACGTTTTCAGTTGAGCGTCAATCCCGCCACGGACAGCGCGAAAACAATGGACGGCGAAAGCCCCGCTCGTGCTGTGGATTGTCATCGAACAGACGTATTTTCCGAGGGGAACAGACGCATTTCCAAGCCCGCGCGGCATGGCTCCCTTGACAGAGGCCGCCTTTGCGGAAAGATGAAAGAAGTGAACACGCTTTCAAAATTGCGCGATAGGCCGGATATTTGACGGGAAAGCCTGAGGGAACGCAGCAGCGGGCGACGGCGGAGATGGTGGCAAGGGCCGCAAAGGTCTCGCGCGCCGCCGTCTCGCGCGCCTTCAACCCCGAGGCGCCGCTGAAGCCGGAGAAGCGGGCGCGCATCCTGAAGATCGCCGGGGAGCTGAGCTACACGCCGGACCGCGCGGCCCGCGCGCTGGTGACCCGGCGCTCGCATCTCGTCGGCGTGATCGTGCCGGACGTCTGCAGCCCCTGGGAAAGCCAGGAGGTCGACGCGCTGACGACGGCGCTGCAGGCGGAAGGCTTTGCCACGCTGCTCTTCAAGACACGCGTCGATTCGAGCATGGACGAGACGCTGCTCACCTATATGCGCGGCTTCAATCCCGATTCTGTGATCGTCTTCACCGAGAACGTGCGCCCGCACATGCTGTCCCGCTTCCTCGACCGGGCCGTGCCGATCTACGTCACCTACCCCATAGAGCGCCCCAAGGAGAACGACGGCAACGGCAGGTGGCCCGGCGAGCCCGACACGCTGTTCGACCGCATCGACGTCGACCAGTGGGAGGGGATGGAGCAGGCGGTGGCGCTGCTCGCCGGCTACGGCTGCCGGCGCATCGCCTATCTTTCCGGCAAGCCGGTATCGCTGGGCCAGCATGCACGGCGCAAGACCCTGGAAGCGCTGATGGCAAGGCGGGGCCTGCCCGCGCTTGTCGTCGTCCCCGGCGATTTCAGCTACGACAGGGGCTATGCCGGCACGCTCGACCTGTTCCGGCTGGAGGGCGGCGCCGACGCCGTCTTCGCCGCCAACGACGAAAGCGCCTTCGGCGCGCTCGACGCGCTGCGCTGCGAACTGAAACTCCGCGTGCCCGAGGACGTGAAGGTGATCGGCTTCGACGACATCGCCCAGTCGCACTGGCGAAGCTACAACCTCACCACCGTCAAGGTCGACCTCGAAGCCCGCGTCCGCGCCCTCGTGCGCCTGATCCAACGCCGCCTGAAAACACCCGACGCCCCGGCCATCACCGAAACCGTGCGCACACGGCTGGTGGTGCGTGGGACGGTGGGGTGAGTGTTGGAACGGTTAGGCAATTCGGACATGACGCCACTCCATCGCGCGCACCTCCGTCCTGAGATTTGTCGAAGGGCCTGGCATCTCCCGATCGAGGGCAGGGCTATTGCATATGGATGGAGTCTTTGTTCGGCTTCGCCGGACCCCCACCCTCAATCCCTCCCCTCAAGGGGGAGGGAGGCTTTGGTGCCTGGCGCCAACGTTGAAGCCAATCGCGCAACGCTGACGTCCCCCTCCCCCTTGAGGGGAGGGATTGAGGGTGGGGGTATCATCAAGGACTCAGAACCCCCGCCCTTGTGGAGGAGATGCCCGGCAGGGCAGAAGGGGCGCCGGCCTTTCCAACTGGCTCGCCTGAACCCATTGCCCTCCAGATCGGAATAAGAATGCCCCCCCGTATCCACCTGGTCTTCAAGACCCATCTAGACATCGGCTTCACCGACCACGCGGAGAAGGTGCGCCAGCTCTATCATGAGCGCTTCATCCCGCAGGCGATCGCCACCGGCGAGCACTTCCATGCCGAAGACCCGGAGAACCCGAAGTTCATCTGGACGACGGGCGCCTGGCTCATCTGGGATCACCTCGATTCGCGCTCGAACGACGAAGTGGCGCGGCTCGAAAAGGCCATCGAGAAGGGCATCGTCCGCTGGCACGGCCTGCCCTTCACCACCCATTCGGAACTGATGAGCCCGGCGCTCTTCCGCGCCGGCCTCTCCTTTTCCGCCGAGCTCGACAAGCGCTTCGGCAAGAAGACTATCGCCGCCAAGATGACCGACGTGCCGGGCCACACGCGCGGCATCGTGCCGCTGATGGCAGAGGCCGGGCTCAAGTTCCTGCACATCGGCGTCAACACCGCCTCACCGCCGCCCGACGTGCCGGAGCTCTTCCGTTGGCGCGCCCCGTCGGGCGAGGAGGTCGTGGTGATGTACCAGCGCTCCTATGGGGAGACACACCTGCCCGAAGGGTTTTCCGACGGCTTGAGCTTCGCCCACACCAACGACAATATGGGCCCGCAGCAGATCCACCAGGTGATCGAGGTCCTGCGCGCCCTTTCCCACCGGCATCCGGGCGCCGAAATCCGCGCGGCGACGCTGGAGGATTACGGCGCCATCCTGTGGGAGAACCGCGCGCTTTTTCCCGTGGTCGACCTCGAGCTTGGCGACAGCTGGATCCACGGCAGCGCCAGCGATCCGGTGAAGACCCAGCGCTTCCTCGCCCTGCAGCGGCTCTACGACGCCTTCGAGGCGGAGGGCCTGACACCCGCCAGGCAGGCCTTCGGCCGCGGCTTGACCATGGTTGCCGAGCACACCTGCGGCGTCGATGTCAAAACCTTCCTGCGCGAGGAGACCGCCTGGGACCGGCCGGACTTCGAGGCTATGCGGGCGAAGGACTTCCGCTTCCGCTACGCGGAAGCCTCCTGGGCCGAGCAGCGCGCCTATCTCGATACGGCGGTAGACGTGCTGCCCGAGGAGGACCGCGCGCGCGCCGCAAAGGCCCTGGCGGAACTTAAGATCCCCTCCTCGCCGCCGATCCTGAGCCGCGCGAAAGAGAACGAGAGCCTGGTCCTCGATGCCTGGCGCGTCGAGATCGACCCACAAAGCGGCGACATCCGCGCCCTGCAGTCGACGGACGGCAAAAGGCTGTGGGGCCTGAACGGCCCGCTCCTGGCCTACCGCTACGAAAGCTACGACGCCGCCGACATGGCGCGCTACCGGGACAGCTACCTCACCGACCGCCCGGAATGGGCGATCCTCGACCACGACAAGCCGGGGCTGGAGCGGGCGCGCAGCGCGCGGTCGGCCGCCTGGACCCCGCGCCTCCTCGGCACCGCCCAGACCAGGGAGAGGCTGATCGTCGCCACCGCCCTGCCCGAGGCCGCCTACGAGACGCTCGGCGCCCCCCGCCGCGTCGACTACGTTCTAACCCCCCACCGCGGCGGGCTGGAGCTTGCCGTCGTCCTGCGCCAGAAGCCGGCAAACCGTATGCCGGAGGCGGGTTTCCTGGACTTCGCGCCGAAGGACACGCAGGGCTGGCACTTCCTCAAGACCGGCCTGTGGCAGGAGGCCGCCCGCACGGCACCGCGCGGCGGTGGTGCTTTGCAGGCGATATCCGTCGCGCGCTCCATGCTCGAAGGCGGAACCCCGCTCCGGATCGCCCCCCTCGACACGCCGCTCGTCGGGCCGCTCGGCCAGCCCTTCATGGTCTTCCCCAAGACGCCGCCATCCTATGACGCCGGCCTGCGCTTCAACCTTCACAACAACAAATGGTGCACCAACTTCCCCATGTGGTGGGAAGGCGAACTTGCCGCCCGCTTCCGCATCGCCGTCGGGGGATGATGTCGGTTTCCCCGCTCCCCATTCGTCCTCCGGCCGCAACCAGACGAAAAAAGGAGGTTCCCATGGCTTATGTCGACGGCTTCATCCTCGCCGTGCCGAAAGACAACATCGAGGCCTACAAGAAGATGGCCCGGCTCGGCGAAGAAGTGTGGAAAGCGCATGGCGCCCTCGCCTATGTCGAGTGCATCGGCGACGACGTCCCCTACGGCGAAGTCACCTCCTTCCCCCGCGCCGTGCAGGCGAAGGAGGACGAGGTCGTCATCTTTTCCTGGATCGTCTACGAATCGCGCGAGCAGCGCGACACGATCAACGCCAAGGTCATGGCCGACCCGCGTATGAATGCCGGCTGGGAGAGCATGCCCTTCGACGGCAAGCGCATGATCTTCGGCGGATTTCAGTCGTTTCTAGGGCTTTAAGCGCCGGTACTTGCCTGCAGATAGAGTCTTTGCCGGCTTCGCCGGGACCCCCACCCCTCACCCCTCCCCTCAAGGGGGAGGGGGCGCCGGCGTCTCAGAATCCCCCTCCCCCTTGAGGGGAGGGGTGAGGGGTGGGGGTCCGGCGAAAGCCAAACAAAATCCCTTCATCCGCTCGGCGCAGTGAGCCGCACGGCAAAAGTTACCCACTCGGGAAACTATCCCTTGCGCGTCGGCTTCGGCGATGTTAGTTAGCCACATGGATAACCTTTCAACAAGCAGGCCGGACCGCCGCCGTCCGCGAGGAAGCCATGTCTCTCACCCTCCATTTCCACCCCCTCGCCTCTTACTGCCATAAGGTGCTGATCGCCCTCTACGAGAGCCGGACGGCCTTCGAAGGCCGGATCGTCGATTTCGCCGACGAGGCGTCGAGCGCGGAACTCTTCGCGCTGTGGCCGGTCGGCAAGATCCCCCTCCTGCGCGATACCGACCGTGACCGCACGGTGCCCGAGACCAGCGTCATCATCGAATATCTGGACCGGCACCATCCCGGCCCCGCCCCGCTCATTCCCGCTGATCCGGAAGAGGCGCTGGAAGCGCGCCTGTGGGACCGGTTCTACGACCTTTATGTCAGCACGCCGATGCAGAAGATCGTCACCGACCGGATCAGGCCCGATGGTAACCGCGACCCGCACGGCGTAGCCGAGGCGCGGGCGATGCTCGGGACGGCCTATGAGATGGTCGAGCGGCGGATGGGCGACAGGCGCTGGGCGGCCGGCGCGGCCTTCACCATGGCCGACTGCGCCGCCGCGCCCGCCCTCTTCTACGCCGAAGCGGTCCTGCCGTTCAGCGGCAGCCATCCGAACGTCGCCGCCTATTTCGACCGCCTGGCCGAGCGCCCCTCCTTCAAGCGCGCGCTCGCCGAGGCCCGGCCCCATTTCCACCTCTTCCCCTATCGCGAGGCGATCCCCGCGCGCTTCCTGGAGGCGCAATGATGCTGCAGACCGTCGATCTCGACCGCGCCTTCCACGCGCTCGCCGACCCGACCCGCCGCGGCATGGTCGACCGGCTTACGGAGGGCCCCGCATCGGTGAAGGAACTGGCCGCGCCGCTGCCGATGGCGCTGCCCTCGGTGTTGAAGCATCTGCGGGTGCTCGAAGCCGGCGGCATCGTCATGTCGGAAAAGGCCGGCCGCGTGCGCACCTACCACATCGAGCCTGCCGCGCTCGCCGGTATCGAGGAATGGGTCACCCGGCGCAAGGCAGCCTGGAACCGCCAGTTCGACCGCCTCGACGAATACCTTTCCGGGCAGGACCAAACCCCACAGCAGGAGACCAGGAAATGACCGGCCGCTCCACCCTCCACACCACCTTCACCATCGAGCGCCGCCTCACCGCGCCGCCGGAGCGCGTCTTCGCCGCCTGGTCCGACCCCGAGGCCAAGCGCCGCTGGTCCTCCTGCCACGAAGAGGCGTTCGAGGTGGAATACCGCCTCGACTTCCGCGTCGGCGGCACGGAGCTCAACCGCGCCACCGGCCCGGACGGCCCGGCCTTCGTCTACGAAGCGCGCTTCCTCGACATCGTGCCGAACCAGCGCATCATCTACGCCTTCGACATGCACTTCGGCGAAAAGCGCGTGACGGTCTCGCTCGCAACCGTCCTCCTCGAGCCGGCGCCGCCCGGCACGAAGATGACCTTCACCGAACAGATCGTCTTCCTCGACGGCTACGACGATCTCGAAGGCCGCAAAAGGGGCACCGAGGAAGGGATGGATCGGCTGCAGCCCTTCCTCGAAGGGAAGCATTAGGGGTGGTTTGCTGGGGCAAGCGTAGCGCCCCTTCGCGCCCCCCTCTGCCCTGCCGGCCATCTCCCCCGCAAGGGCAGGGGAATCGCATATCAGTATTTTCTTTATTGCCAAGAAGGTTTGGATGGATTCTTGAGAG
>NZ_WQNH01000041.1 GCF_009812055.1 Chelativorans xinjiangensis
TCGGAAAGCCTCTCAAGAATCCATCCAAACCTTCTTGGCAATAAAGAAAATACTGATATGCGATTCCCCTGCCCACGAGGGGGGAGATTGGCCGGCCGCTTGCTCCGGCGCTTCTTCTGCAACGTTGGCAATTGGCGAAAGCAGTCGTGACGGCCAATCTCCCCCCGTGTGGGGGAGATGTCCGGCAGGACAGAGGGGGCGCGAAGAGGCGCTGCCTCTCCGAAACCGTTAGTCCCCGGCCAACTCCGGCCTCACGCCCCCACCGCCTGCAGGCTCTGCCGCGCCACCTGGCGCAGTTCGTCGATGGGCCTCAGCGCCCCTGCCTCCTCGAAATGCCAGAAGGTCCAGCCGTTGCAGGCGTCCAGCCCCTGCACGCGGGCGCCGAGGCGGTGGATGGAGCCGGCCTCGTGGCCGATGGCCAGGGTGCCGTCGGCGCGCACATTCGCCGCCCAGCGCTTCTTGTGGTCGAAGAGCTGGGTGCCGGGCTTCACCAGCCCCGTTTCGATCAGGCTGACGAAGGCGACGCGCGGCTCGGCGCGCTTGCCCGTCATGAGGGTGAGGTTTTCGTCGTCCAGCGGCTCGATCGCGGCGATGCGCTGCCGGGCCGCCTCGATGTAGTCCGGGTCGCGCTCGATGCCGATGAAGCGGCGGCCGAGGCGCTTGGCCACAGCGCCCGTGGTGCCGGAGCCGAAGAAGGGGTCGAGCACCACGTCGCCGGGCTTCGAGGAGGCAAGCAGAACGCGGGCGAGCAGCGCTTCCGGCTTCTGGGTCGGGTGCATCTTGGCGCCCTCGGCGTTCTTCAGCCGCTCCTTGCCCGTGCAGATGGGGAACAGCCAGTCCGAGCGCATCTGCACGTCGTCGTTGGCCGCTTTCATGGATTCGTAGTTGAAGGTGTAGCTCTTGGCGTCGCGGTCGCGCGAGGCCCAGATCATGGTCTCGTGCGCGTTCTGGAAGCGGCGGCCGCGGAAATTCGGCATCGGGTTCGTCTTGCGCCAGACGATGTCGTTGAGGAACCAGAACCCCAGGTCCTGCATGATGGCGCCGACGCGGAAGATGTTGTGGTAGGAGCCGATCACCCAGATGGTGCCGTTCGGCTTCAGCACACGCCGCGCCGCCAGAAGCCAGGCGCGGGTGAAGGCGTCGTAGGCGGCAAAACTGTCGAAATGGTCCCAGGCGTCGTCGACCGCGTCGACCAGCGACTGGTCGGGCCGGTGCAGCGCCCCTTCGAGCTGCAGGTTATAGGGCGGGTCGGCGAAGACCACGTCGGCCGACTTCTCAGGCAGCCTCTCAAGCGCGGCGACGCAATCGCCTTTCAGGATCGTATCCAGCCATTCGGCCTTCACGGGAGCCGAGGAAAGTTCCTCGAGACGACGCACCGCGGACATACGCAACACCTCAACGCTGACTGTTAACCTGCCGTTATGGTTACCGAAGAGAGTAAAAATTTTCGTAAAGGCTGTGACCGCACTTTGGATGCGCGGCATCCCCACCGGCGTCATCCCGGAAGCCGGAGCGAAGCGGAGGCTGTCCGGGACCCACTCCGTGACTCATCCACCTTCCGGCCCGCTTCGCCGGAGCTTCAGCGCGGCGAGAATGGATCCCGGACAAGCCTTCGGCTTTCCGGGATGACGATCACATCCTCACCGGAGGCTTTCAACTTTCACCCCCGGCGGTTGCAGGCATCGCACGGAAGGTCTATCTGCCTGCCGTCTCGCCCAAAAACTTCCAGCCACAACGGATACACGCCATGCCCGCCCCGGACCTCATCATCTTCGATTGCGACGGAGTGCTGGTCGATTCGGAGATCGTCGCCGCGCGCGTCGAGGCGGAGATGCTGCGCGAGGCGGGGTACGAGATCTCCGCCGAGGAAATCGCCCAGCGCTATTCCGGCCTCACCTTCCGCGACATCCTGATGTCGATCGAAAAGGAGGCGGAGATGCTGTTCCAGGCTTCGCTCATCGACCATGCGGAAGCGCGGACGGACGAGCGCCTGCGCAGGGAGGTGAAGGCGATCAACGGCGTCGCCCAGGCGGTGGCCGCGATCACCGTGAAGAAGTGCATCTGCTCCAACTCCACCGGCGAGCGCATCGCCGCGATGCTCAAGAAGACCGGGCTCAGCCCCCTCTTCCACGGCGTCATCTTCTCCTCGCTGGAGACGCCGAGCAAGCGGCCGAAGCCGGCGCCGGACGTCTTCCTCTTTGCTGCCGAGAAGATGGAGGCCGATCCCTCCCGCACCTTCGTCATCGAGGATTCCGTACACGGCATCGCCGGCGCGCGGGCGGCCGGCATGCGCGTCATCGGCTTCACCGGCGCCTCGCACAGCCATCCCAACCATGCCGACATGCTGATGGAAGCGGGTGCCGAGACCACCATCAACCGCATGGCCGACCTGAACGGCGTGATCGCCGCGCTATCGGAGTGGTCGGCGGACGTTTGAGGTTGCGCGGGATTAGAGAGGCCGGCGCCCCCTCGCGCCCCCCTCTGTCCTGAGCTTGTCGAAGGGGCCGGACATCTCCCCCACGAGGGGGGAGATTGCGCCGGCCGCCTGCTCCGGCGCTTTCTCTGAGACATTGCCGATTGGCGAAACCCGTCATGACGGCCAATCTCCCCCCTTGCGGGGGAGATGTCCGGCAGGACAGAGGGGGGCGCGAAGGGGCGCCTCCAGTCCCGCCTAACTGCTATTCATACGGCCCCTCGTCATACCCCACGATGAGCTGCACCCCGCGGTCCACCTGGCCGGGAATGACGACATTGGGATCGGTGAAAAGGAACTGCGTGGCGCCCGATGTATCCGCGATCGAGACGGAGTGCCTGAAAAGCTGAGAATAGAGCACCTCATCCCCGCGCACGGCGGCGACGCGGATGGGCATGGTGATGGTGCCGGTCCGCCCCTTCGGCCCAGGCACCACCTTGCCGGCAACGGCCACCGTCATGGTCACCGAGCCCTCGCCGCGCTTGCAGGCGCGGGTGACGTCGGCGATCGAGGCCTGGTAGATGATGCTGTCGGGGTTGCCTTCGCCCCCCCGCTCGTAGGTCCTGAAAGAAGCCGTGCCCTCGCGCAGGGTGACCGGCGGACAATACGCCCTCAACTCGCTTTCGCGGATCGGCTCGTTCTGCGCGCTGCCCCCTGCGTCGGGGCCGCCGGCATTCGGCGTCGCCCCTTGCTGGCAGCCTGCCAGAAAAACCGAACCGAGGAGGATGAAAGCCGCAGCGCTATGTCTTATGAACAATGGTCGTCCCATGAACTCACACTTTCCTATGACAAGGTCGCTGTTCTATACCAACCGCGCGAGAGAATTTCGACCAGCAGTTTGGCGCATTTCTCCCCAACCTTTGTGGCGGCTTGTAGACCCGGAGCAATACAGATGGATTACGTGAGTACGCGCGGCGAAGCGCCGGTGCTGGGCTTCTCGGACGCGCTGCTTCAGGGCCTCGCCCGCGACGGCGGCCTCTACCTGCCGCGCGAGTGGCCGCGTCTTTCTTACGAAGATATCCGCGCGCTGCGCGGCCTGCCCTACGCCGAAACCGCCTTCATCCTGATAAAGCCCTTCGTCAACGGCGAAATCGCCGACGCGGCGCTGAAGCGCATCATTGAGGAGAGCTACGCCACCTTCCGCCACAAGGCGGTCTGCCCGCTGGTGCAGACGGGGCCGGCGGAATTCGTGCTGGAACTCTTCCACGGCCCGACCCTCGCCTTCAAGGACGTGGCGATGCAGCTTCTGGCGCGGCTGATGGACCATGTGCTGGCGGAACGCGGCGAGCGCGTCACCATCGCCGGCGCCACCTCGGGCGACACCGGCGGGGCGGCAATCGAAGCCTTCGCCGGGGCGCAGCGCGCCGACGTCTTCATCCTGTTCCCGCACGGCCGGGTCTCGCCCGTGCAGCAGCGGCAGATGACCACCTCGGGGGCGGCCAATGTCGAGGCGATCGCCATCAAGGGCAATTTCGACGACTGCCAGGCCCTCGTCAAAGCCATGTTCAACGACCACGCCTTCCGCGACCGTGTGTCGCTGTCGGGCGTCAATTCCATCAACTGGGCCCGCATCATGGCCCAGATCGTCTACTACTTCACCGCCGCCGTATCGCTGGGCGCGCCGGAGCGGCCGGTCTCCTTCACGGTGCCGACGGGGAATTTCGGAGATATCCTGGCGGGTTACGCGGCCAAGCTCATGGGCCTTCCTATCGGCCGGCTCGTCATCGCCACCAACGAGAACGACATACTGGCGCGCGCATTGGCGGGCGGCGATTACGCCACGCGCTCCGTCGTCCCGACGACATCGCCGTCGATGGACATCCAGATATCGTCCAATTTCGAGCGGCTTCTGTTCGAGGCCTCGGGCAGGAACGCGGCAGAGGTGCGGGGCTACATGGAAAGCCTCCGGCAGTCCGGCAGCTTTCTGATCAACGCCGGCACATTGTCGCGCATCCGCGCCGAATTCGCCGCCGGCCGCGCAAGCGTGGACGAGACGGCGCAGACCCTCCGCGCCACGCTTGCCCAGAGCGGCTATCTCGCCGATCCGCATACGGCTACGGCGCTCAAGGTGGCGCGGACCCATGCCCTCACCGGCGAGACGATGGTGGTCCTTTCCACCGCCCATCCGGCCAAGTTCCCCGCGGCCGTCAACGAGGCGTGCGGCGTCACTCCCTCTTTGCCCGCATGGCTGAAAGGGCTTATGGAGAAAGAAGAGATCTACACGGTCCTTCCATCGGACCTGAAAATGGTGGAAGATCATATAAGCCGCCGAACAAGGGCGGAAGGTTAGGGAGTGAGTACCATATGAATGTAGAGGTAAGCCGTCTGTCGAACGGCTTGACGGTGGCGACCGAGACCCTTCCGCATCTTGAATCGGTTGCGCTGGGCATATGGGTCAAATCCGGCTCGCGTAACGAAAACGAACACGAACACGGCATCGCCCACCTGCTTGAGCACATGGCCTTCAAGGGCACCGGCAAGCGCAGCGCCCTCAAGATCGCCACGGATATCGAGGATGTCGGCGGCGAGATCAACGCCGCCACCAGCGTCGAGACCACCGCCTTCTACGCCCGCGTGCTCAACGACGACCTGCCGCTGGCCATCGACATCCTGGCCGACATCCTGACGGACTCCAAGTTCGACCCGGAGGAGCTGGAGCGCGAACAGCACGTGATCCTGCAGGAGATCGGCGCCGCCCACGACACGCCGGACGACGCCGTCTTCGACCGCTTCACCGAAACCGCCTTCCGCCACCAGGCGGTCGGCCGCTCCATCCTCGGCACGCCGGAGACGGTGGAGTCCTTCACCTCACCCCAACTGCACGGCTTTCTGGAGCGCCAGTACGGTGCGGAACGCATGGTGGTGGTGGCCGCCGGCGGCGTGAAGCACGACGACTTCGTGCGCCAGGTGGAGGAGCGGCTGGGCGCCTATCGCGAGAAGTCCGAGGCCGTGGCGCCGCAATACGCCCACTATGTCGGCGGCGACTACCGCGAGCATCGCGAATTGATGGACGCGCAGATCATCCTCGGCTTCGAGGGCCGCGCCTATCACGTGCGCGACTTTTACGCCTCGCAGGTGCTTTCCATGATCCTCGGCGGCGGCATGTCCTCGCGCCTCTTCCAGGAGGTGCGGGAGCGGCGCGGGCTGTGCTACTCCGTCTACGCCTTCCACTGGGGCTTCTCCGACACCGGCGTCTTCGGCGTGCACGCGGCGACCGGGCGCAGCGACATCGAGGAACTCATCCCGGTGATCTTGAGCGAACTGCAGAAGGCGGGCGAGCGCATCGACCAGGCCGAGCTCGACCGGGCGCGGGCGCAGTACCGCGCCGGCCTGATGATGTCGCGCGAAAGTCCGGCAAGCCGCGCCTCGCAGATCGCGCGGCAGCTTCTGCTCTACGGCCGGCCGATCAGCATGGAGGAGCTGATGGACCGTCTCGCCGGCCTCACCGTCGAGCGCCTGGCCGACCTTTCGGGGCGCCTCTTCTCTTCCAAGCCGACGGTCACCGCCATCGGCCCGGTCGGCGCCCTGGCACCGTTCGAGTCCATCCAGGATACGCTCACCGCGCCGCGTCCGATGCTGCGGAAGCTGGCCGTCTAAGCGCCCGACGGACATGTTCCAGTCGCCCTTCTTCCGCCGCGACCTTCCGGCGCTCGAGGGCGAGAACGTGCGTCTGCGCGTACCCGTCTCGCAGGATTACGCCGAGTGGACGGCGCTGCGCGAGGAAAGCCGCGCCTTTCTGGAGCCCTGGGAGCCGCAATGGGCGTCGGACGAACTGTCGCGCCGCGCCTTCCGCCAGCGGCTGAGGCGCTATCACGACGAATACGACCAGGGCACGGGCATCTCCTTCTTCCTCTTCGAGCGCGCCGGCGGCCGCCTGGCGGGCGGCATCTCGCTTACCAACATCCGCCGCGGCGTCGCCCAGTCGGCGCATGTGGGCTACTGGATGGGCGAGCGCTTCGCCGGCCACGGCATGATGCTGGAGGCGCTTAATCTGGTAATTCCCTTCGCATTCGAGACACTGAGCTTGCACCGCCTGGAGGCCGCCTGTATTCCCAAAAACACGCGTTCCATGCGGTTACTTGAAAAAGCCGGATTTCAGCGCGAAGGGCTTCTCAGGTCCTACCTGCGGATCAACGGTATATGGCAGGACCATTTTCTCTACGCCCTCATCGCGGGCGAGCATCGGGGCAAATCGAGGCGAGGCTGATACTTGTTGCGTTCCTTACCAGCCGCAAAGCATGCTGTTGCCCTTCTTACGGCACTGTTCCTTGCCTTGGCCGCCCTTCCGGCTTCGGCGGTCGAGCCGATCAAGATCTCGCGCGACGACGTGGCGCTCGACCTGTCGCGCGCCGTCGAGATCTACCGCGACCAGGGCGAGAACTTCCAGATCTCAACCGCGCCGGGCGCCGACGGCATCGTGCGGCGCATCGAGGTGGAGGCGCAGGACGAGCGCTCGACCGGCGACTGGGCCGTCTTCGCGCTCGCCAACACCACGGACGAGCAGCTCGACCGGCTGATCGTGGCGCCGCATTTCCGCCTCGTCGATTCGGGCCTCATCTGGCCCGACCTCGGTTCGCAGCGCATCTCCGCCATCACGCCCAGCGAGGGCTTCGCGCTCGACCGGCAGGACAGCAGCGATGCGGACGAGTTCCTGGTGACGCTCAACCCCGGCACCGTCGTCACCTTCGTCGCGGAGCTCTCCTCCCGCAACCTGCCGCAGGTCTATCTGTGGGACCCCGCCGCCTATAAGGAGACGGTCAACTCCTACACCCTCTTCCGCGGCATCGTCATCGGCATCGCCGGCCTTTTGGCGCTGTTCCTGACCATCCTGTTCGTCGTCAAGGGCACGTCCATGTTTCCGGCCACGGCGGCGCTGGCGTGGGCGATCCTGGCCTATATCTCGATCGATTTCGGCTTTCTGACACGCCTCATCGATATCTCGCCCGGCAGCGAGCAGCTGTGGCGCGCCGGTAGCGAGATCGCGCTCGCCGCCACCCTCGTCGTCTTCCTGTTCGCCTATCTCAACTTGAACCGCTGGCACGAGCGTTTCAGCTACGGCATGCTGGCCTGGATCCTCGGCCTCGTCATTATCGCCGGCGTCGCCTGGATCGACCCGGCCATGGCCGCCGGCATCGCCCGCATTTCCTTCGCCGCCACCGCCGTCGTGGGGCTCGGCCTCATCGTCTATCTCGGGCTCCAGGGCTACGATCGCGCCATCATGCTGGTGCCGAGCTGGCTGATGGTGCTGGTGTGGCTCGTCGGCGCGTGGATGGCGGTGACGGGCCGGCTCGACAACGACATCGCGCAGCCGGCGATCGGCGGCGGGCTCATCCTGATCGTGCTCCTGATCGGCTTCACCGTGATGCAGCATGCCTTTGCCGGCGGCGCCCTGTTCCAGGGCCTGTTCTCCGACATGGAGCGCCAGGCGCTCGCCGTCACCGGCTCCGGCGACGTCGTCTGGGACTGGGACGTCTTGCGCGACCGCGTGGTGACGAAGCCCGACATCAGCCGCCAGCTCGGCCTGCCGGAGGCGAGCCTCAACGGCCCGGCGCGCAGCTGGCTGCCGCTTCTCCACGCCGACGACCGCGACACCTTCCGCACGACGATGGACGTAGTCTTGGAAAACCGGCGCGGCCGCATCGCCCAGAGCTTCCGCCTGCGCGGCGCCGACGGGCATTATCACTGGTTCACCCTGCGCGCGCGCCCCGTCATCGGCTCCGACCGCGAGGTCATCCGCTGCGTCGGCACCATGGTCGACGTGACGGAGCAGAAGAAGGCGGAAGAGCGGCTCCTGCACGACGCCGTGCACGACAACCTGACGGGGCTGCCCAACCGCGAGCTGTTCATCAACCGGCTGGACGCGACCATCGCCATGGCCGGCAGCGAGCACAACATCCGCCCGACCGTCTTCGTCATCGACATCGACCGCTTCAAGCAGGTCAACGACGAGCTCGGCATCTCCGCCGGCGACACGATCCTTCTTACCATCGCACGGCGGCTGCACCGGCTCCTGAAGCCCGGCGACGCGCTCTCCAGGGTGGCCGGAGACCAGTTCGCCATGATGCTCCTGTCCGAGCAGGAGCCGGCGCGCATCGCCTCGGTCGCCGACGCGGTGCGCCAGGCGATCCGCGCTCCCGTCACCTTCGCCCGGCGCGAGATCGTCTTGACGCCCTCCATCGGCCTCGTCTCATGGACCTCGGCGCAGAACGCGGCCGAAGAGATGCTGAAGGACGCCGAACTTGCCATGTACCAGGCCAAGCGCTTCGGCGGCGACCGCATCGAACCCTTCCGCCCCGCCTTCCGCTCCATCGGCACGGATCGGCTGCAGATGGAATCGGACCTGCGCCGCGCCGTCGAGCGCAAGGAATTGAGCCTCGTCTACCAGCCCATCGTGCGGCTGGAGGACAGCAGCATCGCCGGCTTCGAAGCCCTCTTGCGCTGGGAGCACCCGCGCCGCGGCGCCATCCCGCCGGCCGATTTCATCCCCATCGCCGAAAGCTCCGAGCTCATCGTGCCGCTCGGCCTGTTCGCCATGAGCCAGGCGGCCGAAGACCTCTACGCCTGGCAGAAGCAGCTCGGCGACCTGCCGCTGTTCATGTCCGTCAACCTGTCGAGCCGCCAGCTCATCCGCCGCGATCTCGTCGGCGACGTGCGCTCCGTCATCGCCCGTTCCAACATCAAGCCGCGCTGCTTCCGCCTGGAGCTGACGGAATCGCTCGTCATGGACAATCCCGAGCAGTCCGCCCACGTGCTCGGCAAACTGAAGAAACTCGGCATCGGCCTGTCGCTCGACGACTTCGGCACCGGTTACTCTTCCCTCGCCTATCTCACGCGCTTCCCCTTCGACACGATCAAGATCGACAAGAGCTTCGTCGACGACCCGAGCTCGAAGGGCGACGTGCTTTTGAAGTCCATGATCACCATGGCACACGAACTCGGCCTCTCGGTCGTCGCCGAGGGCGTCTCGGAAAAGCGCGACCTGAAAGCGCTGCGCCAGGTCGGCTGCGAATACGCCCAAAGCTTCCACTTCGGGCCGCCGGCCGATGCCGAGACGAGCCTCAGGCTGCTGATGGAGCAGTATCCGGGGCCGGTGGCGAGCTAGAGCATGATCCCGAAAAGTGGATACCGGTTTTCGGAAAAGATCATGCTCAAACAAAGAGATAGATCATGATGCCGATTCAACGAAAAGGCATCGTGATCTAAGGAGCGAGGAGCGGTCCGCGCAGCGGACAAAAAGCCAACGATTTGGCTTTTTGAGCGACGAACGCCCGGAGCCATAGCACGGTCATGGATCGGACCGCGCCAACAATTCGTGGCGGCCTCTGCCGAAAAGAAATTACCGGCCTCGCGTTAAAAGAGAGCTTTCCCGTCGCATAGACGCATAATCAGGGGCGGATGTTGCCGCCACGCCTTCCATATACGAGAGCAGGACATAAGCGAAGGTCAGCACCCCGGCCATTTCGAGCCCCTCCTCGATGTTCGTCAGCATTCGATAGCGAAATGACTCTGTGCCTTCGGCCTCCGCGATACTGCCGCCGACCATTTCGAAGCCGACAGCGCCGCCGAGGAAAAGCACGGCGGAAAGCACCATGAGGATGGCAAGCCGCGGCGCAAACGACCGGATCAACGGAATGAAGGCAGTAAGTCCCAACAGGCTGATGACGCCAGCCGGCGCCGCCCAAGCGAAATACAGGAGGCCGGTATTGTGGAACTTCGACGTCAAAACAGCGGAAATCTTCTCGTGAACGGTTGCGAATTCATCGAACGATAGCAGCAGAAAAAGAGCGGCGAGGAAGTACCAGTGCCACTTGAATCGGCTGCCGCGCATCGCTGCATCGCCTCCAGCCGCAAAAAGTATCCATGCCACAGAAAATGTGGCCACCACTGAAAGCCACGTGAAGGCGCTCTGCTCCGAGTCTACGTCAAGCAACCATACCTTGTTGGAAAGATCCAATCTCGTTCCAGAATACAGGATTAGATCTTGTGAAACACTTGCACAGAAAAGGAGCATAGAAAAAAGGCAAGAAAGCGCGAATATCTGCTTCCATCTCACCAAAAATCGCCACCGCGAGTGAAAGGCGGCTATGCGGGTTTCTCGGAGATGGACGTTCACAGGTGTCTGCGAATGGAAGGTCGCTATACGGGATCCCCGGAGATGGACGTTCACAGGTGCCAACGGGCCGTCTCACAATCTTGTGTTTGTGAACTGTCATATGAACTGTCATAAATGTGTCATAAGATCGTCATCTTCCCGAATGGCTCCTGTCACAAAAAATTTCAATACCGCGCCCACCGTGTTTGCGGCCCGATGATCCTCCTCGTGCTCATTTTGGTCCACGGAGTAGAGATTTCGCCGCCTCGCGCGTCATCCCGGAAGGCCGACTTGTCAGCCGAAGCCCGCAGGGCGAAGGCTGAAGGCTTGTCCGGGACCCATTCCGTGACTTGTCCACCTTCCGGCCCAAAGGTGCGGCTACCGGACAAGCCGGCGGTCGGAATCCGCCAACCCACCCCCGCTCCACCTTCGCCCTTCGGGCTTCGGTGGGCGGGTCGCGGCGGCCCTCTCGGGGCGTCATCCCCACCCCACCCCGCGCGCGTCATCCCTACCCGCGCGCGTCATCCCGGAAAGCCGAAAGGCTTGTCCGGGACCCATTCCGGAAGGTGGACTGGTCACGGAATGGGTCCCGGACAGTCTCCGCTTCGCTCCGACTTCCGGGATGACGCGCGCGGGTGGGATGACGCGCGTCGGAAAGGCGGCGGGCGCCCTTCACCTCAGGTCGGCAATGCCTCGCCTGCGCGGGGATAAAATGTGGCGGCAAAAATTCTTTCTTCCCCACCAACCCATTGTTTTCCTTCGCTTCCGAATAATTTCTCCAACTTTTTCGCGGGAAAATACTCCCCCCTGCCCAGCCTGCCCTTAAAATCCTCCCCATCGCTCTCGCGGGAACCCGGTCCGGACCGGGGACACGGGGAGGGCGGCGGAGACCTCCCCCTCCGGGCTCGGTACCCGGAGGCCTGAGGGCCCGCGACAGGCCGGCGGTGCCGGAGGCGCTACAGACAGCGTCGCCGGCATTGCGGAGAAGCCGCCAGGCTTCCCGTCCGGCCCGGCAAAGCCCCCCAATCGGGTGCAGCCGGGAAGGGCGGGGGGCCGGGTGACCGGCCGACCGTCGGGACAGACTCCGGCGGGGCGCGTTGGACGCGCCTAAAAAAATAAATAGAGTGGCTCGGACAACGCGCCCCGCTTCCCACCCATTCAACGGCCAGACGCGAAGGCGGGCGTGGCGGCGATGGCGCGCGTCCTTCGTTCGCAGCCTGAAGGAGAGAAGGATGGACGAGAACGATCAGCTTCCGCACGAAAGGGCGCGACCGTCCAGTCGGCGGGGCCGCGCGGCCTCCCCCTCAGGCGTGTCCCGCCGTCTGGCTCAGATGCGCCAGATCGACGCCGATGGAGGCCAATATGCGGTCGTAGAGCGAATCGATGTCGCCCTCGAACAGGAGGTCCGGCGAGGCCGGGCAGGCGAGCCAGCCGTTTTCGGCGATCTCCATCTCGAGCTGGCCGGCGCCCCAGCCCGAATAGCCGAGCGCCATCAGCGCATGGCGCGGGCCCTTGCCGGCGGAGATGGCGCGCAGGATGTCCATGGTCGCCGTCAGGCACACCTGCTCGGAGACGGGCATCGAGGAATCCACCATATAGTCGCCCGTGTGCAGCACGAAGCCGCGGCTGCGGTCGACGGGACCGCCGCTGCGCACCGGCATCTCGCGGGCGCGGGCGGGAAGGCGGATCGACTGGGCACGGTCGAGGATGCCGAGCTCGACCAGCACGTCCGTGAAGCCGAGCTGCTGGGTGCGGTTGATGATGAGGCCCATGGCCCCGTCCTCGCTGTGCGCGCACAGATAGATGACGGAGCGCGCGAACCTCTCGTCGCGCATGCCCGGCATGGCGATCAGGAAGTGGTTCTGCAGCGTGCCCGCGGGGCCTGCCGTATTGGCGCCTATCTCCCATTCCATGGCATAAGCCTACCGCGTTTTGACCAAGCTTGAAAGACGCCAACCGTGCCTGCCTCACGCGAAAATGATGATCGGCGTTACCGGGAACGCATTGCGCGGAGGCGGCGTCGCCGGCAATGTCCGCCGATGTCTTACGCGCTCGCAATTCCGGTGTTCGCCCTCACCCTTGCCACGTCCGCGGCAGCAAGCTCCAGCCAATGGTTCGAGAGCGACGGCGGCACCGTCCGTGTCGTCACATCGGGCCTGGCGGACGAGCAAGGCCGCCTGCGCGGGGCTCTGGAAATCAAGCTGGAACCCGGCTGGAAGACCTATTGGCGCGATCCCGGCGAAGCGGGCGTGCCGCCGCAGATAGAGCTTTCGGCCTCCTCCGACATCAGGCGCGCGGAAATCCTCTTCCCGCCGCCCAAGCGCATCACCGATCCCTACGCCACATGGGCGGGCTACCCGCAAAGCGTCGCGCTGCCGGTTGTCTTCGGGCCCGCCACGCCGGGGGGTGCCGGCATTATCGAGGGCAGCATGTTCCTCGGCATCTGCGAGACGATCTGCATTCCCTTCCAGGCTTCCTTCTCCTTCGACGCCGGCGCCGACCCGGACAATGCGGCCGACGGCATGGTGGTAACGGCCGCCTTCGCCGCCCTGCCCGACGATGCCGGCCCCGGCTTCGAGCTGACCGGCGTCCTACGGCAGGGAAGCCGCCTGCTGCTTGATGCCGATCTGCCCCCGGAGGCGGGCGAGCCGGTGCTCTTCCTCGCCGCGCCGGAAGGCGTGCGGCTGGCAACACCGGCGCTCGAGGAGCGCGAGAACGGCTCCGCCGCCTTCGTTGCCGAAATCCTCGATGCCCCCGATGAGGCGGCGGAGCTCCACTATACGCTTGTCCTCGGCGGAAAAGCCGTCAGCGGCACGGTCGTAATGCCATAGAACGATACCAATTCCCTACTGGGCCCCACTGGCCGCGCCGCCGCTTTCGCCTTAGATTTCAGGCGCACCGCCATCCTTTTCAACTGCAAATCCAATCCAACATCATCCAGGAGACTATAAATGACGATTTCCATCGGCGACCGGCTACCCGACGTGATGCTCAAGAAAGCCTCCCCGGAGGGCGCGGAGAATGTCGGCACCGCCGATTTCTTCGCCGGCCGCAAGGTGGTTCTCGTCGGCGTACCCGGCGCCTTCACGCCCACCTGCAGCAACGATCACGTGCCGGGCTTCGCGGAAAACTACGATGCCATCCGCGCCCGCGGCGTGGATGCCATCGCCGTTCTCGCGGTCAACGACCACCATGTCATGGGCGCCTGGGCGCGGTTTACCGGCGCCGAGGACAAGCTCGTCTTCCTGGCCGATGGAAACGGCCAGTTCACCAGCGCGCTGGGCCTCGAAACGGATCTGTCGAAAGCCGGTCTCGGCACGCGCAGCCGGCGCTTTTCCATGCTGGTAGAGGATGGCATCGTCAACGAGATCAACATAGAGGAAGCGCCCGGCCAGGCGGTCACCAGCGGCGCGGCGCGCATTCTCGAGCAGCTTTAGGCGTTAAGAGGGCGTGGCCCGCGCACCCGGCCTGGCGCGGCGTTTTTTCTTGAACGGCGCCATGCCGGCGCGGGCGAGCGCATCGGCGCGTTCGTTCTCGGGATGCCCGGCATGGCCCTTGACCCAGTGCCAGCGCACCTTGTGGCGGTGGGTCGCCTCGTCGAGCGCCTGCCACAGCTCGGCGTTCTTCACCGGCTTCTTGGCCGCCGTCTTCCAGCCGTTCCGCTTCCAGCCCTTTATCCAGCCGGAGATGCCGTCGCGCACATAGTTGCTGTCGGTGTAGAGGTCCACCTCGCAGGGTTCCGTGAGGGCATTCAGCGCCTCCGTCGCGGCCTTGAGCTCCATGCGGTTGTTGGTGGTCTCCGCCTCGCCCCCCGAAAGCTCTTTCTCGACGCCGTTGTAGCGCAGCACCGCCCCCCAGCCGCCGGGGCCCGGATTGCCCGAGCAGGCGCCGTCGGTGAAAATCTCGATCTTCTTCACGCGATGTCGATCCCATATTCGGTAGGCGCGGCGATCTGCCGGTGGAAGCGCAGGCGGCGGACATATTCCATGGGATCGCGCTTGCTGACCATGGCGCCGTCGGGGATGGTCAGCCAGTCGTGCAGGCGCGTCAGCATGAAACGCAAGGCAGAACCCCGCGCCAGAAGCGGCAGCGCCTCCACCTCGGAAGGCTCCAGCGGCCGCACGCTCTGATAGCCGGCGAGAAGTGCCGCGCCCTTGGTGAGGTTATAGGAGATGTCCTTTTCGAAACACCAGGCATTGAGACAGGTGGCAATGTCGTAGGCCAGGAGGTCGTTGCAGGCGAAGTAGAAGTCGATGAGGCCGGAAACCTTGCCGCCAAGGAAGAACACGTTGTCGGGAAAGAGGTCGGCATGGATGATGCCCGCAGGCAGGTCTGTCGGCCAGCGGCGGGCGATCTCGGAAAACTCCGTCTCCACTTCGCGCACAAGCCCCGGCTCCACCTCGTCGGCGCGCCCCTTCGCGCCCTCCCATAGGTGCATCCAGCCCTCGGGCGAAAGCGCGTTCTTGCGTTTCAGCGGGAAATCGGCCGCCGCCTGGTGCAGGCCGGCCAGCGCCTTGCCCACCTCGCGGCAATGCTGCGCCGTGGGCCGGCGCATCCACATGCCTTCCAGGAAAGTGATGAGAGCGGCGGGGCGGCCGGCAAGTTCGCCGATCGTCTGCCCGTCGCGCCGATGGACAGGCAAGGGACAGGTGACGCCCTTTCGCGCCAGATGCTCCATCAAGCCCAGGAAGAAGGGCAGGTCCGCTTTGTCCACCCGGCGTTCGTAAAGGGTGAGGATGAAGGATCCCTCGGAGGTATGCAGGAGGTAGTTCGAGTTCTCGGTACCCTCGGCGATGCCCTTGTAGGAAAGCAACTCCCCCACCGGATATTCGCCCAGGAAAGCGCCGAGCTCTTCCTCCGGGACATCGGTGTAGACGGCCATGTCAGCTCACGCCGTTGACGAAGGCCATGTCCGACTTCGTCAGTTCGACATCGCGCAAGGGGCGCATGACGGGGAAGTTCTCGCGCTCCTCCGCCGTGACGGCGAGGTCGACGGTCACCTCGTAGCGCTCGGCGAAGGCGTCGATGATCTCGTCGACGATGATCTCCGGTGCAGAAGCGCCGGCCGACAGGCCGAGCACGGCGATCTCGCCGATCTCGGCCCACGGGATTTCCGAGGCGCGCTGCACCAGAAGGGCGCGGCGGGCCCCTGCCCTTTCGGCGACCTCGACCAGGCGGCGCGAGTTCGACGAATTGGGGGCGCCGACGACGAGGAAGAGGTCGGCGCCGGGGGCGGCTTCCTTCACCGCCTCCTGGCGATTGGTCGTGGCGTAGCAGATGGATTCGGCCGACGGCGCCCGCAGGGTAGGAAGACGCTTCTCCAGCACGCGGATGATGTCGGCCGTGTCCTCCACCGAAAGCGTGGTCTGGGTCACGTAACCGAGTTCCATGCCCTCGGGCGGAGAGAAGCGCTCCGCGTCCTCCACCGTCTCGATGAGCGAGACGGTTCCCTCCGGCAACTGCCCCATGGTGCCGATCACCTCCGGATGCCCGGCATGACCGATGAGGAGCACGTGGCGGCCCAGGCGCTGATGGCGCATGGCCTGCTTGTGCACCTTGGAGACCAGCGGACAGGTGGCGTCGAGATAAAAGAGATTGCGGCTTTCCGCGTCGGCCGGCACGGATTTCGGCACGCCGTGGGCCGAGAAGACCACGGGGCGGTCGCGGTGCGTGTCAGGGATCTCGTTCAGCTCTTCGATGAAGACGGCGCCGCGCTCCTGCAGGCCCTCCACCACGTAGCGGTTGTGCACGATCTCGTGGCGCACATAGACAGGCGCACCGTACTTCTTGAGCGCCAGAACGACGATCTGGATGGCCCGGTCGACGCCGGCGCAAAAGCCGCGCGGCCCGCACAGCCGCACGGTCAGCTTCCGCTTGTGCCCGTTCATCGGCATCGCCTCAAAAAAACTCCTGTCGTCCCGCCCGGAAAGTGGTTGCTGCCGGCGGCCAGTGTCAAGTGTCGCCCGCGCCGCGACGGCGCAGGAACCAGTAGCCCAGGACGCAGACGAGCGCAAAGGCCAGGCCGTACCAAGTGACGGCATATTGCAAATGATTGTTCGGCAGATCGATGCGGGTGACGCCGCCAACCGGCAGGCCACCGGGATTGGGTGCGTCGTCGGCATCGACGTAGAAGGGGTAGACCTTCTCCCCGGCAAGCCCGGCCGAGCGGGCCATGGAGCCGAGGTCCTTCCAGTAGAAGATGTTATTCGTCGTGTCGTTGTCGGGCACGATGAAGGAAGGTTTCTCCGCCGGTGCCGTGCGCGCGAGGCCGCCGACTTCCACACTCCCGGGCACCTGCCCCTCGGAACGGGTGGCCGGGTCCTTGCGGTCATACGGCACGAAGCCGCGGTTGACGAAGATGTAGTGGCCGTCGGCGAGCCGCAACGGCGTGTGCACAAAGAAGCCGGACTGGCCATGCCAGGTGGCGAGATAGTGCCGTTCCGCCCCGTGCAGGAATGAACCGGTGACCGCCACCGGGCGGTAGTCGACATCGCCGCCCTCGGCGTTGAGGCGGGCAACCTCCTCAAGCGGCCTTGGCGCGGCGGCAATCCGCTCCTCGATGCGCTGGACGAGCCCTTCTTTCCATTGCAGGCGCTTGACCTGCCACGTGCCGAGCACCAGGAGAAGCACCAGCATGGGGATGCTGATGGCGAGAAGCAGGAAGCTTCCGCGGGGGCCGGTGTCGTGCTCGGCTACACTCATTCCGCCTTTTCCAACCGCCCCTCGGCGGCCTTGTTCCGGTATTGCAGGGCGATGAGAAGCCCCTTTATCAGCCGAAGTGCCGTCAGCGAAAGCGCCAATGTGAGCGGTACCCACAGCAGAAAATGCAACCAGAGCGGCGCGCCGGTCGTCACCTCCAGCCACAGGGCAAGGCCGACGACGATGAAGCCGATGATGAGGATGACGAAGACAGCCGGGCCGTCGCCCGAATCGGCAAAACCGTAGTCGAGCCCGCAATTGGCGCAGCGCTTGCCGATGCTCAGGAAGCCGGAGAAGAGCCTGCCCTCGCCGCAGCGCGGGCAGCGGCCGGAGAGCCCGGCGCGGACCGGATCGACCGGCGGCCAGATGGCCTTGTCTTCACTCATCGCACGTTTCCCGTTTCACTAAAAAGACAGGGGGCAGCCGTTCGTCGCGGCCGCCCCCACCACAAATTGCGGTCTTCGTCGGTCAATGTGCAATCGTCGCGCCAGCCGATGCCCACACATAGACGAAGGAGAAGAGGAACAGCCACACGACATCAACGAAATGCCAGTACCAGGCGGCAGCCTCGAAGCCGAAATGCTGCCGCGGCGTGAAGTGACCGGCCATGGCACGCAACAGGCACACGGCCAGGAAGATCGTGCCCACGATGACGTGGAAGCCGTGGAAGCCCGTCGCCATAAAGAAAGTCGCGCCATAGATCGAATCGCGGAAGGCGAAAGGCGCGTGCAGGTACTCGTAGGCCTGAACGCTGGTGAACAGAAGGCCGAGCGCCACGGTCAGCGCCAGGCCGGAGACCAGCCCCTTGCGATCGTTCTCCAGGAGCGCGTGATGCGCCCAGGTGACGGTGGTGCCGGACAGGAGCAGGATGATTGTGTTGTAGAGCGGCAGGTGGAAGGGATCGAGAACCTCGACGCCCTGCGGCGGCCAGACGCCGCCGGTGAACTCGGCCCGGCTAACCTGGGCCGCCTCGCCCGGGAACAAGCTGGCGTCGAAGAACGCCCAGAACCACGCCACGAAGAACATCAGCTCGGAGGCGATGAACATGATCATGCCGTAGCGCAGATGCAGCGAGACCACCTTGGTGTGATGCCCCTCCTGGGCTTCCTTGATGGTATCGCTCCACCAGGCGAACATGGTGTAGAGCAGGATCAGCATGCCGACCAGGAAGAGCCAGAAATTGGCGGCCGCAAGGTTCATGCCGAAGAGCGGGAAGGTCGCGCCCTGCGCTGCCTTCATCCAGGCGATGGCGCCGATGGCCGTCACAAGCGCGCCGACCGAGCCGATGAATGGCCAGGGGCTCGGATCGATGATGTGGTAGTCGTGGTGCTTTGCGTGGGCGCCAGCCATGTTATCCCTCGATCTTCTGGTTCTTTGCTTCCTCGGGGCGCGGCGCTTCGACCGATCCCTGAGGCAGCGGGTAGAATGTGTAGGAAAGTGTGATCGCCTTCAGGTCTTTCAATTCCGGCACGTTCACGATCTCCGGGTCGACGAAGAACTGCACCGGCATCTCGTATGACTGGCCGGGCTGCAGCTCCTGTTCGGTGAAGCAGAAGCACTCGACCTTGTTGAAATAGGCGCCTGCAAGGCCCGGCGCGACGTTGAAGGTTGCGGTACCGGTGGTGGGCCTGGAGGACAGGTTGCGCGCCACGTAGGCGATCTCCACCGTCTCGCCGATCTTCATCGTCACCTGACGCTGTTTGGGCTTGAATTCCCACGGCAGCGCGGCGTTCGTGTTGGCGTCGAAGCGGACGGTGATCTCGCGGTCCAGGATGGTGTCGGAATACTGCTCCACCCGCTGCGTCGTGCCGCCGTAGCCGGTGACCTGGCAAAAGAGCTGGTAGAGCGGCACGGCCGCATAGGACAGCCCCACCATGCCGGCGAATACGCCGACGCAGAGCACTGCCACGCCGCGGTTGCGGCGGTCGCGAGCGCTGTCGGAACTCGTCGTGCTCATCGCGCTCCTCACATGGCCCGGTCGAACAAGGACGGCCCCAGCTTCATGAGGCTGCCCAGATAGACGATGATGACAAAGGCGGCGAGCGCCAGAGCGATCGCGATGGAGCGGTTGCGCCGCGCCTTCAACTCTTTCTCCGTCGGCCTGATACGATCGTCGTCCGGCATCGCATCAAGCTCCAATGCGCGAGATCATGCCGTCGACGAGCAGAGCGGCGAAGATGGCGAAGAGATAGACGAGTGAATAGGCGAACAACGCCTTGGCCGGGCCCATCGCCCGGTCGCCTTCATCCATCCTCAACACATGCCAGGAGTACCAGACGAAGCCGCCGCCGAGCACTGCCGCCACGGCGCCGTAGGCCATGCCGGCGAAGCCGAGAACGCTCGGCAGAACGCCGCTGGCGGCCACCAGAACGGCGTAGGCGAAGATCTGCCGCTTGGTGTGTTCCTCGCCGGCCACATTCGGCATCATGGGGATGCCGGCACGGGCGTAGTCGCCGGTCTTGAACAGCGCCAGCGCCCAGAAATGCGGCGGCGTCCAAAGGAAGATGATAAGGAAGAGCACGAGGCTTTCCAGCGTCACCGAGCCGGTGATCGCCGCCCAGCCGATGACCGGCGGCAGCGCACCGGCGGCCCCGCCGATAACGATGTTCTGCGGTGTCGAGCGCTTCAGCCACATGGTGTAGATGACGACGTAGAAGAAGATGGTGAAGGCCAGAAGGCTGGCGGCCAGCCAGTTGGCCATCAGGCCCAGCGTCATCACCGAGAACGCCGACAGAAAGAGGCCGAAGCCCAGCGCCTCGCCCGGCGCCACGCGCCCTCTCGGCAAAGGCCTGCCCGCCGTGCGCGCCATCTTGGCGTCGATATCGGCGTCATACCACATATTCAACGCGCCCGCCGCACCCGCGCCGACGGCGATCGCCAGGATGGCGATGACAGCCAGAAGCGGGTTGGGCGTGGCCGGCGCCAAGACCATGCCGACAAAGGCGGTGAAGACGACGAGCGACATGACGCGCGGCTTCAGAAGCGCGATGAAATCGCCCGCCGTCGCCTCGGAGAGGCGGCCGACGTCTCCATCCACATGCTTTCGTTCGACCAGCGCCATGTTTCTACGTTTCACTCAAAGCCGGCGCGCCCGGACATCCGTTCCGGGCCACGCCGTTTTTCCAGTTTACCTGATCCTCGGCAGCTCTTCCCACTGGTGGAAGGGCGGCGGCGAGGGAAGCTGCCACTCCAGTGTCGTTGCGCCCTCGCCCCATGGGTTGGCGCCGGCGATGCGCTTCTTCGCGAATGCCTCGATCACGCCGTAGAGGAAGACGAGCACGCCGATCGCCGCCAGATAGGAGCCGTAGGAGGAGACCATGTTCCAGCCGGCGAAGGCATCCGGGTAGTCGATGTAGCGGCGCGGCATGCCGGCGAGCCCGAGGAAATGCTGCGGGAAGAAGATCAGGTTCACGCCGATGAAGGTGATCCAGAAGTGCAGCCGGGCGACGAAGGAATTGTACATGTAGCCCGTCATTTTCGGGAACCAGTAGTACCAGGCCGCGAAGATGGCGAAGACGGCGCCCATCGACAGGACGTAGTGGAAGTGGGCCACCACGTAATAGGTGTCGTGCATGGCCCGGTCGAGGCCGGCATTGGCGAGCTGCACGCCCGTCACGCCGCCCAGCGTGAACAGGAAGATGAAGGCGACCGCCCACAGCATCGGCACGCGGAAGGAGATGGAGCCGCCCCACATGGTGGCGATCCAGGAGAAGATCTTCACGCCCGTCGGTACCGCGATCACCATCGTCGCGAAGACGAAGTAGCGCTGCGCATCGAGCGACAGGCCGGTGGTGTACATGTGGTGCGCCCACACGACGAAGCCGACGGCGCCGATCGCCACCATTGCATAGGCCATGCCGAGATAGCCGAAGATCGGCTTGCGCGAAAAGGTCGACACGATGTGGCTGACGATGCCGAAGCCGGGCAGGATGAGGATGTAGACCTCCGGGTGCCCGAAGAACCAGAACAGATGCTGGAAGAGCACGGGATCGCCGCCGCCGTCCGGCGCGAAGAAGGTCGTGCCGAAATTGCGGTCCGTCAGGAGCATGGTGATGCCGCCGGCCAGAACGGGCAGCGACAAGAGCAGCAGAAAGGCCGTGATCAGCACGGACCAGGCGAAGAGCGGCATCTTGTGCAGCGTCATGCCGGGTGCGCGCATGTTGAAGATGGTGGTGATGAAGTTGATCGCACCGAGGATCGACGAGGCACCGGCGATATGCAGCGACAGGATGCCGAGATCGACCGCGGGGCCGGGCTGGCCGACGGTCGACAGCGGCGGATAGATCGTCCAGCCCGTGCCGGCGCCATAGCTGCCGGCCGCGCCGGGCACGAACATGGTGAGCAACATCAGGATGAAGGCCGGCGGCAGGAGCCAGAAGGAGATGTTGTTCATGCGCGGGAAGGCCATGTCCGGCGCGCCGATCATGATCGGCACCATCCAGTTGGCAAAGCCGCCGATGAGCGCCGGCATCACCATGAAGAAGATCATGATAAGGCCGTGGGCGGTGGTGAAGACGTTGTACATCTCCTTGCCGGCATCGATGGCCGCCGCACCCTCATAGCCGTAGACCATGGACGCCAGGCCGTGGAATATCTGGATGCCCGGCTCGGCGAGCTCCCAGCGCATCATCACCGACAAGAAACCACCGATGACGCCGGCGAAGATCGCGAAGATCAGATAAAGGGTGCCGATGTCCTTGTGGTTCGTGGAATACACCCAGCGCACCCAGCCCTTCGGCTTGTGATCATCGTGGTGGGTCTCAGTCGCAGCGCCTGCCATGTTTCCTACCGCTCCAATTGTCCTTAGCGTCGCCCGGCTTATTCCGCGGCAGCGACCTTGTCTTCGCCCTTGCCATCCTCGATCGCCGCCGTCAGTGCCCTGTAGGCGCCACCCAGATCTTCCTGCGCGGCCGCGTACCAGTTCTGGTACTGGTCCTGCGAGACGACGCGGATGGCGATCGGCATGAAGGCATGGTCCTTGCCGCACAGCTCAGAGCACTGTCCGTAGTAGAGGCCTTCGCGCTCCGCCTTGAACCAGGTCTCGTTGATGCGGCCGGGCACCGCGTCGGCCTTGATGCCGAAGGCCGGCATGGCGAAGGCGTGGATCACGTCGCTGGACGTGACCAGCATGCGCACGGTCTGACCGGCCGGCACCACGACTTCGTTGTCGACGGTAAGTAGGCGCGGATACTGTGTCCTGTCCTCCTTGCCGGCGCCGGCACGATCGCCGTCCTGAAGCATCAGCGAGGTGAAGGAGAGCGGGTTCTCGCTGTCCTGGTACTCGTAGTCCCAGTACCACTGAACGCCGGTGGCCTTGATGGTCACGGCCGGTTCTTCCTCCGGCGTGTACTGGGCCGTAAGAAGCTGGAAGGAGGGCACGGCCAGAAGCAGAAGCACGATCACGGGGCCGACGGTCCACAAGACCTCGATGAGGGTGTTGTGGCTGGTGCGCGAGGGCACCGGATTGGCACTGGCGCGGTAACGGACGATGCACCAGGCCAGAAGCACCATCACCAGAAGGGTGATCGGCACGATGAACCACAGCGTGTAGGCCTCGAACCAGCGAATCTGCTCCATGATGCCCGTCGCGGCGGGCTGGAACCGTACCTGCCAGGGTTCGGGTTGCGCGGCGTGGGCACCGGTGGCGACCAGCGACAGCGCGAAGACCCAAAGGCTCGCAACAAACTTCTTCATAACCCTCGTCATCTCCCGATCAATGCGCTTTCTGCCGGCGGTGCGCCGGATACGCCAAAAGCCTGCAGCCCGGCGAGAAGCCGCATCGAGACCTGTTCAATACAGGCGCGTTCAAATCATACTCTCATGCGAACCGCAAGAAAGGCGTAGAACGTCGCATGCGGCATTTTTGCGCTGCCGCCCCGCCGGTGCCGACTTGTCCGCAATTCTGACCGATTCGACAACAAGTGTGGGCGGCGCTTTGGGTAAAGGCCGCCTGGAATGGCTATTTCCTTTTCGGGCATGCATCGTCAGGATAGGTGGCCGTGATTCGTCGGGGAAAAGAGGTTCATCATGCCGTTGGTCGTACGTGTGGTGGCGGTGCTCGCCACAACATTGGCCGTCATCCTGCCCGCCGCCGCGCAGCAGCAGCAACAGCAGGAGGGATCCGTGCGCTCGACCCACGGCGCCTGGTCGATCCTCTGCGACACGCCGGCCGGTGCCGCCAGTGAGCAGTGCATCATGATGCAAAACGTGGTGGCTGAGGACAGGCCGGAGGTGGGCTTGTCCGTAGCGGTGCTGCGCACCGCCGACAACAAGGCGGAGATCATGCGCGTTCTGGCGCCGCTCGGTGTGCTGCTGCCCAACGGGCTCGGCCTCTACGTCGACGGCGAGGATATCGGCCGCGCCTATTTCGTGCGCTGCTTCCAGGACGGCTGCTATGCCGAGGTGATCCTCGAGGATACGCTTCTCGGAAAGTTGAGGAACGGCGAATCGGCCACCTTCATCGTCTTCCAGACTCCCGAGGAGGGTATAGGCATCCCGGTCGACCTTGAGGGCTTTGGCGAAGGCTTCGACGCTCTCCCGTAAACGTAGATCCTTTACCCACGCTCGCGCGCATAGGCGTAGAGCACGACGCTGATTCCGGCGCCGATCGCCATGCCGACGGGCAGGCTCTTGGTATCGACCGCGATGCCAAACGTGGTGCCGATGGCAATGCCGATCGGTATCCAGGTTTCAGGCCGCATACGGGTTCTCCGTGTCGCCGTCCCAATGCATGCGCAGCCAATTTGGCGCCTGCCACACTGGATCGACGGTAGCAGGCACCTTAGATTGGAACAAACCGCCTGCAAGGAACCCCCTATGACAAAAGCCCTGACGCAACTGTTCGACTGCTCCGAGGAAAAGCTGAAAAACATCGTCTCGGAAACGATCGCCGGCGCCGATGACGGCGAGTTGTTCCTCGAATACCGCGAAGGCGAGGCGCTGGTCTTCGACAATGGCCGGTTGAAGACTGCCAGCTTCAACACCGACCAGGGCTTCGGCCTGCGCGCCGTTGCCGGCGAGGCAACGGGCTATGCCCATTCGAGCGAGCTTTCCGAGGCGGCACTGAAGCGGGCGGCGGATGCCGTCTCCACCGTCAAGCATGGCTATTCCGGCACGCTTGCCGCGCCGCCATCCGGCACCAACCAGCGCCTTTACGGCGAGGACAACCCCATCGCCGCGCCTGGGTTCGAGGAGAAGGCGAAGCTCTTGCAGGAGATCGACGGCTGGCTGCGCGCGAGGGACCCGCGCGTGCGCCAGGTGACGGCCTCGCTCGCAGCGTCCTGGCAGCATGTGGAGATCCTGCGCGCGGACGGGCAAATCGCGCGCGACATCCGCCCGCTGGTGCGCATGAACGTTTCCGTCGTGGTCGGCGACGGCGACCGGCAGGAGACGGGCTCCTACGGCATGGGTGGGCGCAAGAGTTTCGGCGAATTCCTGGCCGAGGATTCCTGGCGTTTCGCCGCAGAGGAGGCGCTGCGCCAGGCGCTGGTCAACCTGGAGGCGGTCCCCGCGCCCGCCGGCACTTTCGATATCGTGCTTGCCAATGGCTGGCCGGGTGTGATGCTGCACGAGGCGGTGGGCCACGGGCTTGAGGGTGACTTCAACCGCAAGAAGACCTCGGCATTCGCCGGCCTGATGGGGAGCCAAGTCGCCGCCAAGGGCGTCACCGTCGTCGACGACGGCACCATGGCCGAGCGGCGCGGCTCGCTCACCATCGACGACGAGGGCACGCCATCCGGCCACAATGTGCTGATCGAGGGCGGCAAGCTGGTTGGCTACATGCAGGACCGGCAGAACGCCCGCCTGATGGGCATGCGCCCGACCGGCAACGGCCGGCGCGAATCCTATGCGCATGAGCCCATGCCGCGCATGACCAACACCTACATGACGGCTGGCGACAAGACGCCCGAGGAGATCATCGCTTCGGTGAAGAAAGGCGTCTACGCCGTCTCTTTCGGCGGCGGACAGGTGGATATCACCTCCGGCAAATTCGTCTTCGGCTGCACCGAGGCCTACCTGATCGAGGACGGCAAGGTGACCCGGCCTATCAAGGGCGCCATGTTGATCGGCAACGGGCCGGACGCCATGCATCGCGTCTCGATGGTCGGCAACGACATGAAGCTCGACACCGGCATCGGCATGTGCGGCAAGAACGGCCAGGGCGTGCCCGTGGGCGTCGGCCAGCCGCATCTTAGGATGGACAAGATGACGGTGGGCGGCACACAGGCGTGATGCCGGCCTCCATCGTCATCCTCACCGGCGCCGGCGTCTCGGCCGAATCGGGCGTCGACACCTTCCGCGATACGGGCAGTATCTGGTCTCGATACGACTACCGGCAAGTGGCCACGCCGGAAGGTTTTGCCGCCGATCCGGCGCTGGTGCACGACTTCTACAACCAGCGCCGCAGCGGATTGGCCAGGGTTGCCCCCAATCCGGCGCATTGCGCGCTGGCGCGGCTGGAAGCCGAGCATCCGGGCCGATTGACCCTTGTCACGCAGAACATCGACGACCTGCATGAGCGGGCAGGCTCGAAGAACCTGATCCACATGCACGGAGAACTCACCAAGGCGCTCTGTGCCCGCTGCGGGTCCCGGCACGAGTGGCACGGGGACCTTTCAACAGAAGTGCTCTGCCCCGCTTGCGATGAAGCCGGCGGTCTGCGGCCGGATGTCGTGTGGTTCGGGGAGATGCCTTATCACATGGAGCGCATCTACGAGGCGCTGGGCGACTGCGATCTGTTCCTCGCCATCGGCACCAGTGGCAGCGTCTATCCGGCGGCGCAATTCGTGCAGGAGGCGGGCCGCGCCGGCGCGCGAACGGTGGAGCTCAATCTGGAGCCTTCGGAGACGTTCGGCGATTTCGACGAGGCGATCCATGGGCCGGCCAGCCAGGTGGTGCCGGACTATGTCGAACAGCTATTGAAAGGCAAATAGAACCGCCTTTTGCCGTCTAGCGCGAAGGCTACGTCACACCGATCACCACGCCGCCCATCGCCGCGACCAATACGACGACCCAGGGCGGGGCCTTCCACGCCATCAGAAGCACGAAGCAGATAAGCGCCAGCGCGAACTCGTGCGGCCCGACGACGGCGCTGGTGAAGACCGGGTCGTAAAGGGCCGCGCCGAGAATGCCGACGACGGCGGCGTTGGTGCCGCGCATCATCGCCTGTGCGGTGCGGCGCTTGCGGAACGCGTCCCAAAACGGGATGACACCGAGCAGGAGCAGGAAGCCGGGCAGGAAAATGGCGATCAGGGCAATAGCGGCGCCAGCAAGCCCGTTGGGTGCCGGCTGCAGGACCGTGCCGAGATAGGCGGCAAAGGTGAAGAGCGGGCCAGGCACCGCCTGCGCGGCGCCGTAACCGGCCAGAAACGCGTCAGGCGATACCCAGCCTCCGCGGACCACCTCCGCCTCCAGCAGCGGCAGCACCACGTGGCCGCCACCGAAGACGAGGGCGCCGGCGCGGTAGAACGCGTCGAAGACCGCGGACCCTTGAGAAAAGGCCGCCAGGACGGGCAGTCCGAACAGCAGGGCGAAGAAGAGGGCGAGCGAAACGGCCCCGAAGGCGCGCGAAACCGGAAAACTCACATGCCCGGAGACCTCCTCGCCGGCCGCCCGGCATAAAAGCAGGCCGGCCACTCCACCGAGAGCAATGGCGGCGATCTGGCCGAGGGAGCCGGCGACGATAACGACCACCAGCACTGCACCGAGCGCGATGCTGGCACGCTTGCGATCGGGGCAAAGGTTTCGCGCCATGCCCCAGACGGCCTGGGCGACGATGGCGACGGCGACGATCTTCAGTCCGGAGACGATGCCGCCGCCGATGGGCCCGCCGAAGGCGGCAGCACCGAGGGCGAAGAGGACCAGAAGGATCGCCGAAGGCAGCGTGAAGGCGGCCCAGGCAGCCAGCGCGCCAAGCGGCCCGCCGCGCAACAGCCCCAGCGCCAAGCCGACCTGGCTCGACGCCGGGCCCGGCAGAAACTGGCAGAGCGCGACGAGATCGGCATAGCCCTTCTCGTCGATCCACCGGCGCCGCAGCACCAGTTCGTCGCGGAAATAACCGAGATGGGCGATCGGCCCGCCGAAGGACGTCAGGCCGAGCTTGAGGAAGGCCGAAAGGACTTCACCGGCCGAGCCCTCGGCGCCCCGGTTCTCGCGCCGCGTCGTCCTTGCGTCGTCCATCGTTCATTGTCTCGCAAGTGGATGCAGCCCGCACGGAGCGGGCTTTCGCGTTCCGTATATTCGAAGGTGGTGGTCGACGTATAGGCGTGGAGCAGGAGGTTCCGGCTCAGCCGCGTTTCCCTGGCCTTTCCAGAAGCGCCACCACCTCGACATGCGGCGACCACAGGAACTGGTCGACGGGAATCACCCGGGCGAGGCGGTAGCCGCCTTCAACGAGGATCGCCAGATCGCGGGCGAGCGTGCCGGGGTTGCAGGAGACGGCGGCGACGCGGCGGACCGCGGAACGGACGATCTGTCTGCACTGGTCTTCGGCGCCGGCGCGCGGCGGGTCGAAGACGAGGCCGTCGAAGGCACCGAGTTCCTTCGCCGTCAGCGGGCGATGGTAGAGGTCGCGCTTCTCGGTCGTCACCGGCTTCAGGCTGGGCGTATTTCTTGCCGCTGTCTCCAGCGCCGCCAGGGCGGCCGCATCGCCCTCCACGGCATGGACGCGCATGCCGCCGGCAAGCCGCAGCGCAAAGGTGCCGCTGCCGGCGAAGAGGTCGGTCACGTGCTTCGCGCCCATCAGATGCGCCGCCACGAGGCCGGCCATCACCTCCTCCGCCACAGCGACCGCCTGCAGGAATCCGCCAGGCGGCAAACTTACCGGCACCTCGCCGTGAAGCACCGTCGGCTTTTGGCGCTCCACCAGCACCTCGCCGTCGAGCGAAAGCCGTGCATACCCGTTGTCCAGCGCAAACGCCACCGCCTGCTGCCGGCGCTTTTCGTTCAGCTTGCCGGCGCCCTCCGCCGCGATGTCCAGTCCGGTGCGCGTGGCCGTGACCATGAGGCGAAAGGGCTTTGGCGTGGCCGCCAGCAACCTGGCAAGCCGGCGCAGATCCGGAAGGGCAGCGACGATCTGGGGATCGGCGACCGGGCATTCCTCGACATCGACGACGCGGTGCGACTGGACAGCGTTGAAGCCCAGCAGCATGCGCTGCCCCATTGCCCGCGCGGTGAAAGCCAGGCGGCGGCGCGAGGCGGGCGGACAGGCAACGAGCGGCGCCACATCGGCGCCGAGGCCACGGCTTTGCAGAGCGTTGACGACCTTCCCGCGCTTCCACTCGGCATAGGCTTCCCTATCGAGATGCTGCACGGCGCAGCCGCCGCAGGCGCCGAAATGCCGGCAGGCAGGCTCCGCACGCCGCTCGGAGGCCTGGTCGATCTCGACAAGTGTGCCCCGCCGCCCCGATACCCGGACCTTCACCGTCTCGCCCGGTAGCGCGAAAGGAACGTAGATGGGGCCGGCCGCCGTGTTGGCCACACCGTCACCCTGGGCACCCAGCGTTTCGATGCGCAGCGTCTCGTTCATCACACCTTCCGCCCGGCCAGCAGGAACTCGCGGTTACCGTCACCGCCCTCGATGGGCGACGGGACGAGACCGACGGCACGCCAGCCGTCGTTCGTTTCCAGCCAGCCCCTCATCTCGTTTGCGACCTCCTCCGCCTTTTCCGGCGCGCGCAGCAGGCCTCCCCTGCCGATCGCCTCGCGTCCCGCCTCGAATTGCGGCTTGACGAGGAAAAGGCCCTGCGCGCCGGGTGCGGCTAGTTCAAGCGCCGGCGGCAGCGCCAGCTTCAGCGAGATGAAGCTGACGTCGGAGACCAGGAAATCCGGCCGCCGCCCGCCGATCGCCTCGAGCGTGAGATGGCGCGCGTTCACGCCTTCAAGGCACGTCACGCGCGGATCAGCCTTCAGCCGCTCGTCCATCTGATCGGCGCCCACATCGATAGCCGTCACGTGGGCCGCACCGCGCTCCAGAAGCACCTGTGTGAAGCCACCGGTGGAGGCGCCGATGTCGAGCGCGTGAGCGCCTTGTGGGTCGAGGCCGAAAGCGTCGAGCCCATGGATGAGCTTGAGCGCGGCGCGCGAGACGTAGCGCTGCGCCGGATCGTCCACGGCGATTTCCGCATCAGCCAGCACCGCCTGCCCCGGCTTCACCGCCGCGGCGCCCTCCACGCGCACCGTTCCGCGCAAAATGGCGTCGCGGGCGCGGGCGCGGCTTTCAAACAGGCCGCGCTCGACCAGAAGCTGGTCGAGGCGGAGACGGGTCGTCGGTGTGGTCATGGGTGTTCGGTGAAGGATAACGGCAGGGATGGCAAGTGCGGCGCGATGGGCTCCGGTCAAGCCCGCGCCACCTGCTCCTCCTGTCCAAGTGCGGCGAATACCGCGCGCACAATGCCGGCGGCGTCGAGGCCGGCGTCGGCGTACATCTTCTCCGGCTTCGCCTGGTCCATGAAGACGTCGGGCATCACCAGCGGGCGCACCTTCAGGCCGCTTTCCAGGAGGCCCCGGTGGGCGAGGAAGTGGAGCACATGGGCGCCGAAGCCGCCGATGGAGCCCTCCTCGATGGTGAGAAGCACCTCGTGCCCGCGCGCCAATTGCGTTACGAGGTCGGCGTCGAGCGGCTTGGCGAAGCGCGCGTCGGCGACCGTTGTCGACAGGCCGGCGGCTTCCAGTTCGTCGGCCGCTTTGAGGCATTCCGCCAGGCGCCCGCCCAGCGACAGAAGCGCCACCTTGGTGCCCTCGCGGATGACGCGGCCCTTGCCGATCTCCAGCGCCTGTCCACGCTCCGGAAGTTCGACTCCGACGCCGTTGCCGCGCGGATAGCGGAAGGCGATGGGGCCGCCATCGTGGACAACCGCCGTGCGCACCATATGCTTCAGCTCCGCCTCGTCGGCAGCGGCCATGACGGTGAAATTCGGCAACGTCGCCAGATAGGCGATGTCGAAGGCGCCGCAATGGGTGGCGCCGTCCGCACCCACGAAGCCGGCGCGGTCGATGGCAAAGCGCACCGGCAGGTTCTGGATCGCAACGTCGTGCACCACCTGGTCGTAGGCGCGCTGCAGGAAGGTGGAGTAGATGGCGGCGAAGGGGCGATAGCCTTCCGTGGCAAGCCCGGCGGCGAAGGTCACGCCGTGCTGCTCGGCGATGCCGACGTCGAAGGTGCGCTCGGGGAACTCCTTGCCGAAGAGGTCGAGCCCGGTGCCGGACGGCATAGCGGCGGTGACGGCGACAATGCGCTCGTCCTCACGCGCTTCCTGGGTAAGGCTTTGCGCGAAGACTTTCGTGTAACTCGGCGCATTTGCCGGCGACTTTGCTTGTGCACCGGTGATGACATCGAACTTGGCGACGCCGTGATACTTGTCGTCCGCCGCCTCCGCCGGGGCGTAGCCTTTGCCCTTCTGGGTGACGACATGGATGAGCACCGGGCCGTGGCCGTGGTCGCGCACGTTCTTTAGGACGGGCACGAGATGCTCCAGATTGTGCCCGTCGATGGGGCCGATGTGGAGGAAGCCCATTTCCTCGAACAACGTGCCGCCGGTGACATAGCCGCGCGCGTGCTCGACAGCGCGGGTGATGGCGCGGTCGACGCTCTTGCCGAGATAGGGGGTGAGCTTCTTGCCGAAGTCGCGGATGCCCTGATAGGCGCGGCCGGAAGCAAGGCGCGCCAGATAGGCGCTCATGGCGCCGGTGGGCGGGGCGATCGACATGTCGTTGTCGTTGAGGATGACGATAAGCCGCGCGTCGAGCGCGCCGGCGTTGTTCATCGCCTCATAGGCCATGCCGGCGGACATGGCGCCGTCGCCGATGACGGCGATCACGTTGCGCCGCCCGCCCGAAAGATCGCGCGCCACGGCCATGCCGAGACCGGCGGAGATGGAGGTGGAGGAGTGGGCTGCCCCGAACGGGTCGTAGGCGCTCTCCGCGCGCTTGGTGAAGCCCGACAGCCCGCCCTCCTGGCGCAGGGTGCGGATACGGTCGCGACGGCCGGTCAGGATCTTGTGCGGATAGGCCTGGTGGCCGACGTCCCATATGACCCGGTCGTCCGGCGTGTCGAAGACATAGTGCAGCGCTACTGTCAGCTCGACCACGCCGAGCCCGGCGCCCAGATGTCCGCCCGTCTGCGAGACGGCGTCGACCAGTTCCGCGCGCAGCTCGTCGGCGAGCTGCGGCAGGTCCTTCTCGTCGAGCCCTTTCAGGTCCGCCGGAATGCGGACACGATCAAGGAGGGGTGTTTCGGGAGGCGATTTCACGCTTTGCTCGCTCGTTGCCGGTTGCAGGGACATAAGCGTTCGCGGACGCAAAGTAAACGCGGCAAGGCCGCGCTCCTTCTACTGCGGGTCGAGCGGCTCGGTGCCGGCAGGCGCGCCCTCGCGGGAGAGGCGGATCTTCTCCACCTTGTCCTCGGCCGCCTTCAGGAGCCGGTTGCAATGGGCCTTCAGCGCCTCGCCGCGCTCGTAGATGCGGATCGACTGCTCAAGGGGCACGTCGCCCTGCTCCAGGTCGTTGACGATCTTCTCCAGCGCTTCCAGCGCCTGCTCGAAGGTCATCGCCTTGATGTCGTCGTTGGCTGCGGCATTGTTGGCGTCGATGTTCATTCTCTACCCCTTCATCAAGCGCCCGACATGGGCGGCCACCGAGAGAGCCAGCCCTTCGAGGTCGTAACCGCCCTCCAGCAGGCTGACAAGGCGGTTGTCCGACCAGCGCCCAGCCCGTTCCATCACTCTCGCCGTGGCCCAGCTGAAATCGTCCTCGGTGAAATTGAGCTCGGCCAGCGGGTCGCGATAATGCGCATCGAAACCGGCCGAAATGATGATCAGGTCGGGACGGAATTCGTCGAGCCGCGGCAGGATCGTACCCTTGAACGCCTCGCGGAAGGCCTCGCCGTCGGTACCCGCTGAGAGCGGCACGTTGACGATGTTGCCGGCGCCGGTCTCTTCGGCCGCACCCGTGCCGGGATAAAGCGGCATCTGATGGGTGGAGCAGTAGAGCACCGACGGGTCGTCCCAGAAAATGTCCTGGGTGCCGTTGCCGTGGTGCACGTCCCAATCGACGATGGCCACGCGCTCGGCTCCATGCGCGTCCTGCGCGTGGCGAGCGGCGATCGCCGCGTTGTTGAACAGGCAGAAGCCCATCGCCTGGTCTTTTTCGGCATGATGGCCGGGCGGACGGATGGCGGCGAATGCATTGTCAGCGCGCCCGGCGAACACGTCGTCCACCGCGGCTGTGGCCGCGCCTATGGCCCTCATCGCGGCCTCCCAGCTCCTGGGGCTGACGGAGGTGTCGGCGTCGATGCGCGCCAAGCCTTCGGCGGGAATCGCCTCCTTTACCCGGCGGGCATAGCTTTCAAGGTGCGCGAGGAGGATTGCCGTCTCGTTCGCCATCGGCGCCTCCACCCGATCAAGCGGGGCGAAGACTTCGTGCGCCAACACCTTTTCGATAGCGCGCAGCCTGTCCGGCCGCTCGGGATGGCCGAGCGGGGTCAGATGCTCCAGGCAGACGGGATGTGTGTATAGCCGCGTGGTCATGCCCCGATATAGGCGTTGACGCCGGCTTTGGCCACGCCGCGCGGTGCCCTTCAACAGGGTTTGGGCGTCAAGGCGCCGCAAGGCCCCTATTCGCGGTCCTTGACCCGAAGGCCTGCCAGAAATGCCTCGAAGGCGTGCACGGCCTTGCGCGAGGAGGCCTGCGGCTCCGGCGAATTGGCGATCCACAGGGAAGCGCTCAGCATCGCGCCGTTGAGGAGACGCGCTAAGGCCTCGGCATCCGTGGCGACGATCGTCCCCTCCTGCACGAAACGCTCCAGGCTCGCGGTCATCGAGAGGATGCAGGCGCTCTGGTTGGGCCAGTTGGCGGGATCGCCCAGCACCGCCGGCCCGTCGCGCAGCACAATGCGCTGTATCTCCGGCTCGAGCGCCATCTCGATATAGGCGATGCACTCGTCGACAAAGCCCTGCCACGGATTGCGCGCCTTTGCGGAGATGGCGCAAAGGCGCGCGTTCATCTCTGCATCGATCTCGGCGATAACGGCCTGCAGAAGCCCCTTCTTGTCCCCGAAATGGTGATAGAGCGCACCACGCGTCAAACCGGCCTCGGCGGTGAAATCGTCCATGGAAGCATCGGCATATCCCATTGTGCCGAAGGCATGACGGGCGGCCGTGACCAGCTTGCGCCGGGTCTCCGCTATCATTTCGCTGCGAGGTTTGTGCGCCATTCTCTTCCTTTCACATACGACACGTATATATTTAGTTGACATACGCCGCGTATGCAATTACCTCATTGACATACGCCGCGTATGTTAGCGGCGCGCTCTCATCAATCGAAGGATCGCGTCATGCCGAACCCGTATCGTGAAGTCTTCCAGGCGCCGGGGGCCAAGGGCTTTGCCGCCGCCGGATTTCTGGCGCGCCTGCCTGTCGCCATGGCCACCATGGGCATCGTCACCATGCTTTCCCAGAGCCATGGCGAGTACTGGTTGGCCGGTGCGGTCTCCGCCACATTCGCCCTCACCAATGCCTTTGTCGCGCCGCAGATTTCCCGGCTCGTCGACCGCCACGGCCAGAGCCGCGTCCTGACGCCTGCAACAGCCGTATCCGTCGCGGCCTTTGCGGGATTGATTCTCGCCACCCATCTCCGGTTGCCCTACTGGACGTTGTTCGCCTTCGCCTTCATCGCCGGCGTCATGCCCAGCATGCCGGCCATGGTGCGGGCGCGGTGGACGGGGCTCTATCATGGCACGCCGAAGCTTCACACCGCCTTCGCCTTCGAGTCGGTGCTCGACGAGGTGGTCTATATGGCGGGCTCGGTGCTGGCGATCGGGCTCAGCGTCAGCCTCTTCCCGGAGGCAGGACCGCTGGCGGCCACGCTGTTCCTGGCCGTGGGCACGGCGCTGTTCGTCGCGCAGAAATCCACCGAACCGCCGGTCCGTCCGGTCGAGGAGAAGGCAAGCCGGTCGGCGCTCGGTGTCCCGGCGGTGCAGATCATCACCTTCACGCTGATCGCGGTCGGCACGATCTTCGGCACGGCCGAGGTGACGGTGATCGCTTTCTCAGAGGAACTCGGCCAGAAGGGCGCGGCGAGCTTCGTGCTGGCCGGCTATGCGGGCGGTTCGCTGGTCGTCGGCCTCGTCTTCGGCACGCTGAAGCTCAAGGCCTCGCTCGGCCGGCAGTTCCTCGTCGCCAACGCGATCGCCATGCTGACGACCCTGCCCCTTCTGTGGGTGAACGGCATTCCGCTCCTGGCGCTCATGCTGTTCCTCGCCGGCGCGTCGATCTCGCCCACCTTCATAACCGCGTTCGGACTGATCGAGCGGCTGGTGCCCTCTTCCCAGCTTACCGAGGGCATCACCTGGGCCATGACCGGTATCTTCATCGGCATGGCCGTCGGCTCTTTCGTCTCGGGCTATGTGATCGATGCCTTCGGTGCGCAGAGCGGGTTCTGGGTGTCGGTCGCGGCGGGCGGCGTGGCTGTGGCCACCGCGCTTTCCGGTCAGCGCATCCTGCAGAGGCCTTCAGCCACCATCATGCCCGAAGCGGCGGTGGCGTAGCGGCCACCCGTCCGTCGCCTTTAAGGCCATCCGCAAGGCGGGTGGCCTTTACAGTATCTCCGTCGAGGCGATCTCGATGCCGAAGCCTTCGAGGCCGACATAATGGCGTTCACGCGAGGCGAGCAGCTTGATGGAGGTGATGCCGAGATCCTTCAGGATCTGTGCCCCGAGGCCGACCTCGCGCCACTCGCTTTCGCGCTTCACCGCTTCCTCGTGCGCTTCGGCATCTCCAGCCCGGGGGCGGTGATGATGATGGGCGACGCCGACAGAACCCTCGCGCAGATAAACCAGCACGCCACGCCCCATGGTGCCCATGGATTTCATGATGTCCTGCAGCCGGTATTCCGTGCCGAACACGTCGGCGACGACATCCTCAGTGTGCAAACGCACCGGCACCTCCGTGCCATCGCGGATGTCGCCGAAGACGATGGCCAGATGCTGCATGGCCTCCCAGGGCAGCGTATAGGTATGGACGGTGGCCGTGCCGCCAGGGGTCTCGATCTTGAAGCAGGCGATGCGCTCGACCAGCGTTTCCTGGCGCTGGCGGTAGGCGATGAGATCGGCGACGGAGACTTGGCTGAGGCCGTGCTCTTCCGCAAACGCCGTCACCTGCGGCCCGCGCATGACCGTGCCGTCGTCGTTGACGAGTTCGCAGATGACGCCGATTAGCGGCAGACCGGCAAGCTTGCAGAGATCGACCGCCGCCTCCGTATGGCCGGAGCGCATGAGCACGCCGCCCTCGCGGGCGATCAGCGGGAAGATATGGCCGGGCCGCACGAAGTCGCTGCTGCCGACATTGGGATTGGCGAGGTTGCGCACCGTCAGCGTGCGATCTTCGGCCGAGATGCCGGTGGTGGTGCCGTGCTTGAAATCGACGCTGACGGTAAAGGCCGTCTGATGGGGGGCGTCGTTCTCGGCTACCATGGGCGCGAGGTTCAGCCGCCGCGCCTCCTCGCGCGGCATGGGCGCGCAGACGATGCCGGAAGTATGGCGCACGATGAAGGCCATCTTCTCCGGCGTGGCATGGACCGCGGCGACGATCAGGTCCCCCTCGTTCTCGCGCCCGTCATCGTCCATGACGATGACGATCTCGCCGCGCTCGAAAGCGCGCAGGGCGTCGACGACTTTCCGCTGGTCATAAGGCATGTTTTCTCGCTGCGGTTAGGGGAATAGGGCCCTACCCTTTCCCCGTTTGTCCTCGGTGACGCAAGTAGTGATCGGCAATGGTGCAGGCAAGCATGGCCTCGCCGATGGGCACGGCGCGGATGCCCACGCAGGGGTCGTGGCGGCCTTTGGTCGTTACGTCGACCTCCGCGCCCGTCTTGTCGACCGATTTTCGCGGGGTGAGGATGGATGAGGTGGGCTTCACCGCGAAACGGGCGACCACCGGCTCGCCGGTGGAGATGCCGCCCAGCACGCCGCCGGCGTTGTTCGACAGGAACACGGGCTTGCCGTCAGCGCCGGCACGCATCTCGTCGGCGTTCTCCTCGCCGGTGATGCGGGCGGCCTCGAAGCCGTTGCCGATCTCCACGCCCTTCACGGCGTTGATCGACATGAGGTTGGCGCAGATGTCCTGGTCGAGCTTGGCATAGATGGGCGCGCCGAGGCCCGCCGGCACGCCCTCGGCCACCACCTCGATCACCGCGCCGACGGAGGAGCCTTTCTTGCGGATGCCGTCGAGATAGTCGGCGAAGACGGCGACGGATTCCGGGTCGGGCGTGAAGAAGGGATTGTCTGGGTGGCCGATGAAATCCCAATCCCAGTTGGCGCGGTCGATTGCCTTCTCGCCCATCGAAACCAGCGCGCCGCGCACCTTGAGGCCGGGAACCACCCTACGGGCGAGCGCGCCGGCGGCCACGCGCACCGCGGTTTCGCGCGCGGAAGAGCGCCCGCCGCCGCGGTGATCGCGCAGGCCGTACTTCATCTCGTAGGTGTAGTCGGCATGGCCGGGGCGGTAGCGCTGGGCGATCTCGCTGTAATCCTTGGAGCGCTGGTCGACGTTCTCGATCAGCATGGAGACCGGCGTGCCGGTGGTGACCAGCGTTTCGCCGTCGTCTTCGGGCAGCACGCCCGACAGGATCTTCACCTGATCGGGCTCGCGGCGCTGCGTGACGAAGCGCGACTGGCCCGGCCGGCGCCGGTCGAGATCGGCCTGGATCTCGGCGCGGGTAAAGCGAATGCCGGGCGGGCAACCGTCGACGACGCAGCCGATCGCCGCCCCGTGGCTTTCTCCCCAGGTGGTGACGCGAAACAGATGACCGAAGGTGTTATGCGACATTGTAAACGTTTCCTTGCGCGCCGGCGCCGGAACCGCTTCTATTTGCCTTTGCAGACGCGGTCAAACAGCGCAGGGGGACACTTTTGACACATTTTGCCATTTCTATTCGGACAATCGTCACGCGCTTGTATTACAGTTCTTAGAACGCGACACCCTGAGGTCTGCCCCATGCGAATCCCTGCCGCTGTCTTGTCTCTTGCCCTTCTCGCCACGCCGGCCACTGCCGCCGACGCGGAGGGTACGATCACCGCGGTCGACGAGGAGCAGATGACGATTACGCTCGAGGGCGGCGACACCTACAAGCTGCCCCCCGAGATCGATATGTCCGCTATCTCCGACGGCATGGACGTCGTGATCGCTTACCGCGTCGACGACAACGGCGAAAAGCAGATCATGGACATGCTGCTGCCGGAATAACCTACAGCCATTCCAGCTCGCCATCGTCCACCCGCAGGATCAGGTCTTGCGGGATGTTTATTTCCGCCGCCTCTTCGGCCGACACCCCACCCACCCAATGAAATACGGCGCGCATGACGCCGCCATGGGTGACGCATATGGTCGGCCTTTCCAGAGCATCCAGCCAACCCCGCACGCGCCACGCCAGCAGCTCGTAACTTTCCGCCTCCGCCCCCGGCGGCAGGAAATGCCATTTGTGCTGCGCCCGCGCCCTGGTGCAGCCCGGCTCACGTGCTTCCAACTCCTCATATGTGAGGCCCTGCCAGTCTCCGAAATGCACCTCCTTGAGGCGCGGGTCGGTGCTGTAGCCGTATGGGGGAAGGCCCATCTCGATGCGTACCCGCTCCATGGTCTCGCAGGTGCGGCGTAGCGGGCTTGCGATGAAGTCGAAAGCGGCGGGATCGTCTATGAGACCCGCCAAGCGGCGGCCGTTGCGGTCCGCCTCGGCGCGGCCCTTGGCGTTGATGTCGGTGTCTGCCTGCCCCTGAAACCGCTCCTCGACGTTCCAGTCGGTCTGGCCGTGCCGGATGATGTAGAGAAGCGGAAGCACGGAAACCTCATGGAAGGGGCGCCCTGCCCCGTCGGCTGCTAATCGTTCACCACGGAGATATCCGGCGCATCGACGGCCTTCATGCCGACGACGTGATAGCCCGAATCGACGTGCAGCACCTCGCCCGTCACGCCGCGCGCCAGATGCGAGAGGAGGTAGAGCGCGGTGTCACCTACTTCCTCGATCGTCACCACCCGCTTCAGCGGCGAGTTGTACTCGTTCCAGCGCAGGATATAGCGGAAATCGCCGATACCGGAGGCGGCGAGCGTCTTGATGGGGCCGGCGGAGACAGCGTTGACGCGGATGTTGGACCCGCCGAGATCGACGGCGAGATAGCGCACGCTGGCCTCGAGCGCCGCTTTGGCGACGCCCATGACGTTGTAGTGCGGCATCACCTTCTCGGCGCCGTAGTAGGTCATGGTCAGGATGGAGCCGCCATCCGCCATCAACGGCTCGGCGCGCTTGGCGACCGCGGTCAGCGAATAGACCGAGATGTCCATGGTGCGCAGGAAGTTGTCGCGCGTGGTCTCGACATAGCGCCCGGTCAGTTCGTCCTTGTCGGAGAAGGCAACGGCGTGGACGAGGAAGTCCAGCTTGCCCCAGCGCTTCTCGACCTCGGCGAACACCGCGTCGACGGTGTCGAGGTCGGTGACATCGCAGTGACCGACGACGATGGCGCCCAGTTCGGCGGCCAGCGGCTCGACCCGCTTCTTCAGCGCGTCGCCCTGATAGGTCAGCGCCAGTTCGGCCCCTTCGGTTGCGCAGGCTTTGGCGATGCCCCAGGCGATCGAGCGATTGTTGGCCACACCGAGCACAAGCCCGCGCTTGCCGGCCATCAGGCCGTTACCACCAGCCATAGACGATTCTCCGAACTTGTTACGGCGAACGCCCTATCGCACAGCGATAGCAAAGCATCAAGTTGGCAGAAAGAGATGTAGGGGAAAAGGGGGAGCCCTACTGCCTCACAGCCCTACTCGCTCTCCACGTTCTTTCGAAACAGTTCCTCCAGCGCCGCATCACCCCCTTCCGGTAGCATGATGCGCACATGGGCATAAAGATCGCCGTTGCCGCCGCTCTTCAAAGGCAGGCCGCGCCCCTTGAGCCTGAGCGTGCGGTCGGAACTCGACCAGGCCGGCACGGCGACGGCCACCTTGCCGGTCGGCGTCTCTACCGCCACCTTGGCGCCGAGCACGGCGTCGCGCAGGCTCACAGGGAGGTCGGCATGCAGGTCACGTCCCTCCACGCGGTAGCGCTTGTGCGGACGCAGCTTCAGCTTCACCAGCGCATCGCCGCGTTCGCCGAAGGGTGTCTCCGCCCCCTGGCCCTTGAGGCGGATCGTCTGGCCGTCCTCGACATAGCGCGGCAGCTTCACGGCAATGCGCCGGTCGTCTGGGAAAGCAGCCGTCACCTTGGCCGCGGTCGCCACTTCCTCAATGGTGACTAGGAGCGTGACATTCAGGTCGCCCAGTCCTTCCGGACGCGTGGTGCGGCGCGCGCCCTGCGGGCCGCCATGCGAAAAAGCCTGGCCGAAGATTTCGCTGAAGATGTCGGCGCCGCTGAAAGGCTCGCCGTCCATGCCACTCGTGCGGAACTCGAAGTGGGTACGGCCCGGCCCGGCACCGGCACGCCGGAAGCCCGCAAAGGGGTCGCCGTGGGCGCCGCCCTCGAAGCCGTGAAAGCGTGGCTTGCCGCTGGCGTCGATCTCGCCGTTGTCGAAGGCTTGCCGTGTCTTTTCGTTGCCGAGGATTTCGTAGGCCTGGCCGACTTCGGCAAAACGCTCCTTCGCCCGCGGATCGTCCGGCCGCTGGTCGGGATGGTATTTCTTGGCCAGGCGGCGATAGGCCGCCTTTATGTCCTTCGCCGGTGCGCCCTTCTGCACGCCCAGCACCTCGTAGGGGTTCTTCATCGTCAGCCTTGCCCAAAGAACGGCGGGAAAGCCGTCAACCGGGTGTTTCGCATAGGTTTTCGGTCGCGCCCGTTATATGCGCATTGGCGGGGCAGAATTCCAGTATCCAGCGGTAGGGCTACAGCATTGCAAAGGCGCGTGTGTGCAAAAAACCCGTCGCGTCCTCACAGGCAAGCCCCCGGTAGAGGTGGATGCCATCGAAGCTTTGGCGCGTCGTGGTGAAGGCAAGGCAGTCTTGCCCGTCCGCCTCCTGCCTTGTCACGGCGGTAATCCTGCCGCGCGCGCCGCTTACCGGGTTCTCCCATTCGTGGCCGACAGCGTCCAAAACCTCGCGCGCCAGGACGGCGAGGACGATCTCGGCATCCGTCTCCTCGCCAGCCGCGGTGACAGCCGGCACGGAAGCGGTGGTGATGGTCCCGTCCGACCGTTGGCCGACGGCGTCTTGCGCGCTGGCCGCGCAGCCGTGCGCCAGCGCCGCAAAAACAAAAAGAAGTGCCGCCTTTCTGAGAAGGCGCAGCACCAAACGGGCTCCGTTATCTGCCCCTTGCATCGGCCCCCGCAATCGGCATGCTCCGCAAAACAGCATCAGTGAGCAGGACGATGGTTACGATTGGCTTAAACGAGAGCGATTTCACCGAAAGCGGCGACCCCTACCGCCTGTTCGGTGAATGGCTGACCGATGCCGAGGGTTCGGAACCGAACGATCCCAACGCCACGGCGCTGGCGACCGTCGACGCGGACGGCATGCCCAATGTGCGCATGGTGCTGCTCAAGGGCTTCGACGAGCGCGGCTTCGTCTTCTACACGAACTTCGAAAGCACCAAGGGGCAGGAAATCCTCTCCTCGATGAGGGCCGCCATGTGCTTCCATTGGAAGAGCCTGCGCCGGCAGGTGCGTGTGCGCGGGCCTGTGGAACAGGTGAGCGAGGAGGAGGCGGACGCCTATTTCGCCTCGCGCCCACGCGGCAGCCGCATCGGCGCCTGGGCTTCGAAACAGTCGCGGCCGCTGGAGAGCCGCTTTGCACTGGAAAAGGCGGTGGCGGAATATACGGCCAAGTTCGCCGTTGGCGCGATTCCTCGGCCGGACTACTGGTCGGGCCTGCGGATTGTGCCCGACAGCATCGAATTCTGGCACGACCGCCCCTTCCGGCTGCACGACCGGGTGATCTTCAGGCGCGTGGAGGGCGGCTGGGAGAAGACGCGGCTTTATCCCTAAGCGGACCCTTGCTTGTAAGGCGGACGCTCAGGCGCCGTCCCGCTTCCGGTTCATGAAGGCCGTGAAGGCGGCGCGGGCTTCGTCCGATTTCAGCCGCGCGCGAAAGTGTTCGCCCTCCTCCCGTATACGCGCAAAAACCTCATCACGCGGTCCGCGCAAAAGATCACGCGTGATCTGCAGCGCCTCCGGCGGTTTTGCCGCAAGGGCACGGGCGGCGGAAAGGGCCGTTTTCTCCAGCGAGGAAGCGTCGACGATGCGGTGGATAAGGCCCGCCGCGAGCGCCGCCTCGGCGTCCAGCGCCTCACCCAGCGCCAAGAGCGCGAAGGCGCGCTGGGGGCCGAGGACGCGCGGCGCAAGCAGACTGGAGCCCGCCTCCGGCACAAGGCCGAGGTCGACGAACGGTGTCCGGAAGACGGTCTCCGGCGTGGCGAAGGTCAGGTCGCAATGCAGGTTGATGGTGGTGCCGATACCGACAGCAATGCCGTCGACGCCCGACACGACCGGCTTCCTGCAGCCGGCGAGCGCCAGCAGGAAATCGAACACCTCTTCGCCGCCCTCCCCGCCGGTAGCGACGGCGAGGAAGTCGGCAAGGTCGTTGCCCGCGGAGAAGGCCTCCGGTGCACCGAAGATCGCGTGGCAACGCACCGCCTCGTCGCAGTCGCCCTCGGCGAGAGCGGTGGCCATGGCGGCATACATGGCGCGGGTGATAGCGTTCTTCTTCTCCGGCCGGTTGAGGCGGATGATCTGCACCGCATCGCGGCACTCGACGAGGATGTGGTCGGTCATGCTCAGCCCTCCGCCAACGCACTGGCAGCCGCGATCAGGCTTTCCGCGCCCTCGATCACCGTGCGTTTCAATGCCGCCGTCTCGGCCAAATGGTTTTCCGCGAGATAGCGGCCGAGGCAGGCCTGCGCGGCATTTCCCGCCGAAACCGCGCCGCGCGCCACCATGGCAGCACCGGCGGCTAGGGCGAAAAGACGCAGATAGGGCGTGGCGCCGCACAGGGCGGCCTCCGCCTGCCTCTCACCCTGAAGGCGCAGAAGATGCTCCGTCGCTTCCTCCAGATCGTCCAGCGCCGCGCTTAGGCGCTCCCCGGTCTCGCCCAGTTCCGGCATGTTGGCGCCACGCACGGTCTCGGCGTCCTGCCGGAGCTCGGCGATGAAGCCGCGCACATGCGCGCCGTCAGCCTGCGGCAGCTTGCGCATGACGAGATCGATGGCCTGGATGCCGTTGGTGCCCTCGTAGATCGGGGCGATTCGCGCATCGCGCAAAAGCGCGGCCGCGCCGGTCTCCTCGATATAGCCCATGCCGCCGTGCACCTGTAGGCCGAGCGAGGCGACCTCGACGCCGACGTCGGTCGGGAAAGCCTTGGCGAGCGGCGTGAGCAGGTTCGCCCGATGCTGCCAATGGGCGACCTCCTCTCCGCCGGTGAAGCGGGCCATGTCCATCGCATGGGCGCAGGAATAGGCGATGGCGCGCGCAGCCTGCGTCATGGCCTTCATAGTCAAAAGCGTGCGCTTGACGTCCGGGTGCTCGACGATCGGGCTCATCTCGCCGCCCCTGGCGCCCTCGGCCCGGCCCTGGCGGCGCTCGCGCGCGTAGGCGAGCGCCTTCTGATAGGCGGCCTCGGCCACCGCTACGCCCTGCATGCCGACTGCGAGGCGGGCGTTGTTCATCATGGTGAACATGCAGGCGAGCCCGCGGTTCTCCTCGCCGACCAGCCAGCCGACCGCGCCGGGCGTGGCGCCGAACTTTCCGTCGCCGTAGATCATGGTGCAGGTGGGCGAGCCGTGGATGCCCATCTTGTGCTCGATCGAGGCGCAGAAGACGTCGTTGCGCGGGCCGAGCGAGCCGTCACCGTTGACCAGGAACTTCGGCACCAGGAAGAGCGAGATACCCTTGGTGCCGGCCGGAGCATCCGGCAGGCGTGCCAGCACGAGGTGCACGATGTTGTCGGTGAAGTCCTGCTCGCCATAGGTGATGAAGATCTTTTGGCCGAAGATGCGGTAGATGCCGTCGGCAGCGCGTTCGGCGCGCGCCTTGAGCGCGCCGAGGTCGGACCCAGCCTGCGGCTCCGTCAGGTTCATGGTGCCCATCCATTCGCCGGTGACAAGCTTTTCCAGATAGGTTTTCTTCAGGTCCTCGCCGGCGTGCTTTTCCAGCGCCTCGATGGCGCCCATGGTGAGCGTCGGGCCGATGGCGAAGGCCATGGAGCCGGAATTCCACATCTCGAGCGCGGCCACGGCAAGCATCATTGGCAGGCCCTGCCCGCCCCAGTGCTCGGGCGCGGCCAACGCGTTCCACCCGCCCTCGCACCATTTGCGGTAGAGCTCCGGCCAGGCGGGCGGCGTGGTCACTTCACCATCCTTCAGCTGCGCACCCTTCTCATCCCCGATGCGGGCCAGCGGCGCGATCTCCTCGCCGGCGAAGCGGCCGGCCTCGGTCAGTATGGCCTCGACGAGATCGGGCGAAAGGTCGCCGGCGAGCCCCTCGTCCAGCATCTTCTTCAGCCCGGCGACATGGGTGAGCGTGTGGCTGATCTCCTCCACGGGTGCGCGATACATGGCTTGCCTCCTCGATACCCGGCGCTTGGGAAGGAGCCTAGCCGCGCCCATCCCGCACGACCAGCCCTGCCCCACATGATCGATAATTTCTTTTTACGTAAACGTCAAATACAACCGCCTTGAGCTGCCGACAAGCAGGCGGTAGGACACATCCAACCGCTATTCCCGAGGAGGCGCCCATGCTCGCGCGGCCGGAAAAGTACCAATGCATCGAGTGCGGCAAGGCCATGGGCACGCCCGACTTCGCCTACCACCACGGGCGCATCGAATACGGTCCCGCCTACTGGTGCGACCGCGGTATCCTCTGCTCCATCCAGTGCTCTCTGGCCCACCACCAAAAGCGCCAGGCAGAAGGCACGCAGCCGCAGCAACCGGCACCGGATCCCTTCGAGGACGATTGAGCACGGCTCGAAGGCGTCGGCGCCCGCGACCACATCGGTTTCCAATCTCCCTTCCCGCAATGTGGCGGAACGGCTAGAGCATGTCCTGTGATCGATGAATCGATTGTGATGTGACGGCGACATTTTGTTCTGATTCAACCTCCATTTTGACGGAGGTGGA
>NZ_WQNH01000042.1 GCF_009812055.1 Chelativorans xinjiangensis
CAAGCCAATCGCCAGTAAAATGCGCCGCGCAAACTGGAATAGAGACTTCTTCCATGAGCTCTTTACTCATATGCGATAGCCCTGCCCGCGAGGGGGGAGATTGGCCGTCACGGTGACTTTCGCCAATCGCCAACGTTGCAGGGAAAAGCGCCTGAGCAAGCGGCCGGCGCAATCTCCCCCCTCGCGGGGGAGATGTCCGGCAGGACAGAGGGGGCGCGAAGGGGCGCCGGCGTTCCGAGAACCAGAGCAGACCCTTGATCGCCCGCGATCCCCAAGGAAAACGCAACACCCCTTGGCAATTCCCTATTCATCGTATATCGACGATGAACGATGAATAGCTTGGCAAACATCTCCGAACCGTCAGCGCCCGCTTCCGGCTGTTGCGCGCCCGATGTGCTTTCCCGCGGCCTTTTCGCCCTGGCGCATCCCGCGCGCATCGAGATCCTGCGCTATCTCTCGGGTGTCGATTACTGCTGCTGCAAGGACGTGGTCTGCCGGCTGCGGCTTGCCCAGTCGACCGTCTCGCAGCATCTGAAAATCCTCCTGGAGGCGGGGCTGGTGCGCATGAGCCCGCAGGGGCAGCGCTCACGCTACGCGGTGGACAGTAAGGCGCTGCTGGCGCTTTCCGAGGCGGTGGGCGGCCTGCTCGATCCCTGCGCCGCGCGGGCGGACGAGAACGGCAAGGAAATCTGAGGCAACACGCATTGGCCCAAAAAACCGTCTCCGCCGAATCCGGCTCCATGCTCCACACGCTTGTGAACCTGTGGCCCTATATGTGGCCATCGGACCGGCGGGATCTCAAGTTTCGCGTGGTGATAGCCACCGTCTTCCTCGTCCTGGCGAAGGTGATCCTCGTTCTCGTGCCCTATTTCTACAAATGGGCCACCAACGTTCTTTCGGGCGAGGGCACGGCACCCGCCTATCTGCCCGCCATCCTCGCCGGCCCCCTGATGCTGGTGGTCGCCTACAATCTGGTGCGTGTCGTCCAGCTCGGCTTCAACCAGCTTCGCGACGCGCTCTTCGCCAGCGTCGGCCAGCACGCCGTGCGCCAGCTCGCCTACCGCACCTTCGTGCACATGCACGCGCTGTCGCTGCGCTTCCATCTGGAGCGGCGCACGGGCGGCCTGTCGCGCATCATCGAGCGCGGCACCAAGGGCATCGACACCATCGTCCGCTTCACCATCCTGAACACGGTGCCGACGCTCCTGGAATTCGCGCTTTCGGCGGTCATCTTCGCCGTCGCCTATGGCTGGGCCTATGTGGCCATCATCGCCGTCACCGTGTGGCTCTACACCTGGTTCACGGTGCGGGCGAGCGACTGGCGCATCACCATCCGGCGGGAGATGAACGAGTCCGACACCGACGCCAACACCAAGGCGATCGATTCGCTGCTCAATTTCGAGACGGTGAAATACTTCAACAACGAGGCGATGGAGGCCAATCGCTTCGACCGCTCCATGGGGCGCTACGAGGAGGCCGCCACCAAGACCTGGACCTCGCTCGGCTGGCTCAACTTCGGCCAGGGCGTCATCTTCGGCCTCGGCATGGCCGCCGCCATGGGGCTTTCGGCATGGGAAGTGATGCGCGGCACGCAGACGGTGGGCGACTTCGTCTTCATCAACGCAATGCTGATGCAGCTTTCCATTCCGCTCAACTTCATCGGCTTCGTCTACCGCGAGATCCGCCAGGGCCTTACCGACATCGAGCAGATGTTCGATCTGCTCGACGTTCCAGCCGAGGTGCGGGACCGGCCGGGCGCGGCACCCCTCGCGGTCGATCGGGGCCATGTGCGCTTCGACGATGTCGCCTTCGCCTATGACGGGGACCGGCCGATCCTAAAAGGGATCAGCTTCGACATCCCCGCCGGCAGGACGGTGGCGGTGGTGGGGCCCTCGGGCGCCGGCAAATCGACCATCTCGCGCCTCATCTTCCGCTTCTACGACGTCCAGGAAGGCGCCGTCCTGATCGACGGTCAGGACGTGCGCGACGTCACGCAGGAAAGCCTGCGCGCGGCGATCGGCATGGTGCCGCAGGACACCGTGCTCTTCAACGATACGATTGCCTACAACATCCGCTACGGCCGTCCCGACGCTACAGAAGAGGAGGTGCGCCGCGCCGCCGAACTGGCGCAGATCGCCGATTTCATCGACGGCCTGCCACATGGCTACGACACCATGGTGGGCGAGCGGGGCCTGAAGCTTTCAGGCGGCGAGAAGCAGCGCGTGGCCATCGCCCGCACCATCCTGAAAGCGCCGCCGATCCTCATCCTCGACGAGGCCACTTCGGCGCTCGACACTCACACCGAGCAGGAGATCCAGGCCGCCCTCGACCTGGTCAGCCGGGGCCGCACGACGCTGGTCATCGCCCACCGGCTTTCCACCGTCATTGGCGCCGACGAGATCATCGTCTTGAAGGACGGCCGCATCGCCGAGCGCGGCACCCATCACGGGCTCATCGCCGCGCGCGGCCTCTACGCCGAGATGTGGGACCGCCAGCGCGAGGCGAGCGAGGCCGAAGAGCGCCTGCGGCTTGCCCGCGAGACGGACGAGATGGGCGTGGTGGTGAGGAAGGTGCCGAGCTACTGAGCCGGCCGCCGGCCGCCGTTCAATGGTGCGGCGAGCCTTCTTTTTCGGATCGCTGTCGGAATGCGAGGCCTTGAGACGTCCTCGATACATAACGCGAGCCGAAGGAGTGCAGAGATGAGAAAGATCATTGTTGGCGCATTTGTAAGCCTCGACGGAATCATGCAGGCGCCGGGCGGCCCGGACGAGGACCCCACCGGCGGCTTCGAATATGGCGGCTGGGTCGCTCCCTATTTCGATGAAAAGATGGGAGAGGCGGTGGGCGAGATGTTCGCCAAGCCATTCAACCTTCTGCTCGGCCGCAAGACCTACGACATTTTCGCCGCCCATTGGCCCTATGTCGACGCCGACGATCCGATCGGGCCGCTGTTCGACCGCATCGACAAATATGTGGCGACCCGCAATCCGGATTTTAGGCTCACCTGGCAGAACAGCCACCTGCTGGGCAAGGACGTGGTCGCCGCGGTCAGGAAGCTGAAAAGCGAGGACGGGCCGGATCTGTTGACCCAAGGCTCGACCGATTTCCTGCAGACCCTGTTCAAAAACGATCTTGTCGATGAGATCAACGTTTCGTTCTTTCCGGTCGTGCTCGGGAAGGGCAAGAAGCTGTTCGGCGGCGGTGCCTTTCCCGGTGCGCTGAAACTCGTCGGTTCGAGGGTCTCCGATTCCGGCGTTACGACCAACAAATACGTCCGCGCCGGAAAGGTCACGACCGGCTCGTTCGAATTCGACCAGCCAACCGAGGCGGAATTGGAGCGGCGCAGGAACCTGAGCTGATACGAGCGGCCTTATGTTCGACCGCTGTTAGCGCGTCGATGTTCAGGCATGGATCCTCGGGCTTGACCCGAGGATCCATGCCTGAACCGTTCCAATAAACAAAACGGTCAAAGCTAAGGGCTGTTGCCTGCGCGTTGCAGCCTGTCGCTCTTTCCGATAGGAAATCCGCACCTGATATCCACCGGGGCGCGGAGAACCGATGAGCTTGACCGACACGATCCGAAAGACATTCGTGCCCATCCATCGCGAGGGCTATCCCTTCATCGCCGGCTTCGCGGTGGCTTCCCTCGTCCTCGGCCTCATCTGGGAACCGCTCTTCTGGATCGGCATGCTGCTCACGGCCTGGTGCGCCTATTTCTTCCGCGATCCGTTGCGCGTCACACCGGTTGACGACAGGCTGGTGATCGCGCCGGCCGACGGCTCGGTCTCCTCCGTCGGCCCCGCCACGCCGCCCGCCGAACTCGGCCTCGGGGCGGGCGAGATGATGCGGATTTCCATCTTCATGGACGTCTTCTCCTGTCACATCAACCGCGCCCCCGTGCGCGGGCGCATCTCGCTGATCGAGCATCGGCCGGGCCGCTTCCTCAACGCCGATCTCGACAAGGCGAGTAGTGAGAACGAGCGCAACAGCCTCGTCATCGAAAGCCCGCATGGGCCGGTCCCCGTGGTGCAGATCGCCGGCCTCGTCGCCCGTCGCATCCTCTGCTGGGCCGAGGCGCCGGGTGAGATCGCCGTCGGCGAGCGATTCGGCCTCATCCGCTTCGGCTCGCGCGTCGACGTCTACCTGCCGCAAGGCGCCCGGCCGCGCGTGGCCGTCGGCCAGACGGCGATCGGCGGCGAGACGGTCATCGCCGAGTTCGGCAGCGAGGAAGCGCCAACGCTCGTGCGCGTCTCCTGATGGCCGGGCCGTTTCCGCCTTTCGAGCCGCACGGCGGCGGGGGGCCGCGCATCCGCGAGATCCCGCTGCGCCTGATGGTGCCGAACCTGATCACGGTTCTGGCCATCTGCGCCGGGCTCTCCGGTATTCGCCTTGCCTTCGAGGGGCGGGTGGAAACGGCCGTCATCATGGTGCTTTTCGCCGCCTTCCTCGACGCCGTGGACGGGCGCGTGGCGCGCATGCTCAAGGCCTCGTCGAAGTTCGGCGCGCAGATGGATTCGCTGGCCGACATCGTCAATTTCGGTGTCGCTCCGGCGCTTGTGCTCTACGCCTACCTGCTCGACAGGGCCGGGGCCATCGGCTGGATCGCCGCGCTTCTCTTCGCCATCGCCTGCGCGCTGCGCCTTGCCCGATTCAACGTCATGCTGGACGATCCGGACCGCCCGGCCTGGCAGGCCGACTATTTCGTCGGCGTGCCGGCGCCGGCGGGCGCCGCGCTCGTCATGCTGCCGGTCTATCTCGGGTTTCTCGGCGTTGTGCCGGACCGTCCGATAGCGTTTGTCGCCTCGGCTTATACGCTGGCTGTCGCGGTCCTGCTGATCAGCCGTCTGCCGGTCTATTCAGGCAAAAGCTCCGGCAGCCGCGTGCGCCGCGAACTGGTGATGCCCCTGATGCTCGTCGTCGTCTTCTATGCTCTGCTTCTGGCGAGCTACACCTGGCAGACCATGGCGGCCTCGGCCATCGCCTATCTCGTCTTCCTCGTCTTCAGCGTGCGCGCCTATTCGCGCCGTGCGGCGCGCGAGGAAGCCGCCGCCGCGAAGGATGACGAGGACTGAGGGCGTTACGCTACGCCATCTCGCGGTCTTCCATCTTCTGCGGTGTCGCGCGGCGGACCGCCAGCATGCGGTCGAACAGCGCGTTGGCGGCCACCGGCTTTGCCTCGGTCGGCGCGAGCGCTATCATTTCGGCGATGGTCAGGGGTTCGAGCGTGGCCACCGTCAGGCGCGGCAGAAGCTGCCGCCCGCCGTTCGGCGCCAGCGCGAAGAGCGACCGCCCCGAACCCTCCACATGGATCGGCACTACGCGCGCCTCCGCCTTTGCGGCGATGCGGGCGATCGCCCGGAAGAGGCGGAAGGCTTTGGCGTCCGGCGCCTCGTTGTCCGGCAGATAGACCGCAAGCCGCCCATTGCCCCGGAGGCGGCGTACCAGCCGCCGGCTGACGAAGATATGGCGGGCGTTGAAGGCGATGGTGCGCGCCAGCGCCCGCCAGGGGTCGAGCCACCAGGAGCGCGCCGAGGCCTCGTCCAGGATATGCAGCGTGTCGTTCGGCAGCAGCGCCAGCATCAGCGCCGGCTCCAGCTTCGACCGGTGCCACACCGCATAGATGACGGGCGGCTCCGCCGCGCGGGCCCTGGCGATGGCGCCGTCGCCGATGCGGAAGAAAACCTTCAGCGGCGCATAGAGCATCGCCTGGTGAAGGCTCATGCCCCGCCGCATTCGGCAATAGGCCGCGGCGGCAAGCCACAAAGCCAGGATCGCTGCCACAAGCGCAATGGCTATCGTCATTCTTCCGCACCTCCCAGCCGCAGGCCGGTCTCCGCAATCGGTCTAATTTTCACATAAACAATGAGTTGGAGCCACGACTTGATTCACCGCAACAATGGCCGACGGTGCTCTCTCCCTGCCGCGGCTTCTGGTGGCCGCTCCGCGCGAGGGTAACCGAAGACCGGGCAAGGTCAATCGCGTTTTGGGGAAAGGGCCCTATTCCGGCAGCCGGTAGTGCAGGAAGCGGTCCTTGCGGACGTCGAAGACGAGCCCGGTCTCCGTCAGCGCCGGGCTCGCCAGCGGCAGGATTTTCGCCGCCACTTCCGCCGGGTGCGGCAGGGTCTGCGGGTCCTCGCCGGGCATTGCCTGCGCCCGCATCGCCGTGCGCGTGGGCCCCGGGCTGACCGAGTTGACCCTGAGCGGCATGTTCTTGGTCTCGTCCGCCCACGAGCGCACCAGGACCTCGACAGCCGCCTTGGAAGCCGCATAGGGCGCCCAGAAGGCGCGGGCGACATGGGCGGCACCCGACGACATGACGATGGCGCGCCCCGCGTCCGAGGCCCTCAGAAGCGGGTCGACCGAGCGTATCAGCCGCCAGGTGGCCGTCACGTTGATGGTCATCACCTTCTCGAAGGTCTTCGCCTCTACATGGCCGATGGGCGAAATGGTGCCGAGGATGCCGGCATTGGCCACCAGGATGTCGAGCTTGCCCCAGCGCTCGTAGATGGCGCCGCCCAGGCGGTCGATACCGCCCATGTCGGTCAGGTCCAGCGGCGCCAGCGTCGCCTCGCCGCCGCCGGCCTTGATCTCGTCGTCCAGTTCCTCAAGCCCGCCCACGGTGCGCGCCACGGCGACCACATGGGCGCCCGCCGCCGCCAGCTCCTTGGCGAGGAAATAGCCGATGCCGCGCGAGGCGCCGGTGACGAGCGCGATGCGGCCTGAAAGGTCGAGGGAGTCGGTCATGGATGAATGGTCCCGCTTGCGTGGCGCCTACTGCCCGCCGGCGGCCAGCAGCGAGAGCTGGCGCACGTTGTCGGTGCCGTGGTGGTCGGTCAGCTCCGTCGGGTATTCGGTGGTGAAGCAGGCGTCGCAGAACTGCGGCTCACCGTTATTGCGCGCCGCTTCGCCGACCGCGCGGTAAAGCCCGTCGATGGACAGGAAGCCGAGCGAATCGACGCGGATGAACTCCGCCATCTCCTCAACGGACATGCGGGAGGCAAGCAGCTTCGCCGTCTGCGGCGTGTCGACGCCGTAGAAGCAGGAGGCGCGCGTCGGCGGCGATGCGATGCGCATGTGCACTTCCGCCGCCCCCGCATCGCGCACCATCTGCACGATCTTCTGGCTCGTCGTGCCGCGCACGATGGAATCGTCCACAAGCACCACGCGCCTGCCCTCGATCAGGCGGCGGTTGGCGTTGTGCTTCAGCTTCACCCCCATGTGGCGGATGGAATCGGTCGGCTGGATGAAGGTGCGGCCCACATAGTGGTTGCGGATGATGCCGAGCTCGAAAGGAATCCCCGCTGCTTGCGCGAAGCCGATGGCCGCCGGCGTGCCCGAATCGGGCACCGGCACGACGATGTCGGCCGCAACCGGGCTCTCGCGCGCCAGTTCAGCGCCGATCTGCTTGCGCACCTCATAGACGTTGCGCCCTTCGACCGAGGAATCGGGCCGCGCGAAATATACGTATTCGAAGATGCAGAAGCGCTGCTTGGCCTTCTTGAAGGGGAAGAAGCTCTCGATCCCCTGTTCGGTGACCACCACCATCTCGCCCGGCTCGAGGTCGCGGACGAAGCGGGCGCCGATGATATCGAGCGCGCAGCTCTCCGAGGCCAGGATAGAGGCGCCGTCGAGGTCGCCCAGCACCAGCGGGCGGATGCCCAGGGGGTCGCGGCAGCCGATCATCTTCTTCGATGTCAGCGCCACCAGCGAGAAGGCGCCTTCGAGCTGGCGCACCGCGTCGATGAAGCGGGCGTTGGTGTCGCGCTCCTTGCTGGTCGCCACCAGGTGCATGATGGTTTCGGTGTCGGAGGTGGAGGAGAAGATCGAGCCCTGCTTCTGCAGCCGGCGCTGTACGGTCATCGCGTTGGTGATGTTGCCGTTATGGGCAACCGCCAGCCCGCCCTCGGCAAGCTCGGCGAAGAAGGGCTGCACATTGCGCAGGCCAGAGCCGCCGGTGGTCGAATAGCGGGTGTGGCCGATGGCGCGGGAGCCGTTCAGCCGCTCGATGACGGTGGGTTTGGTGAAAGTGTCGCCGATGAGCCCGATATGCCGCTCGACATGGAACTGGGTACCGTCGAAGGAGACGATGCCGGCGGCCTCCTGGCCGCGGTGTTGCAGGGCGTGCAGGCCCAGCGTGGCGATGGCCGCCGCGTCCTGGCGCCCGAAGATGCCGAACACGCCGCACTCGTCGTGAAAATGATCGTCGGCTTCGCCCATGAAAGGCAAATTTGTGTCGTCCGCCATCGCTGGCCGCCTCGTGCCTTGGTTAACTTACCTTCTGGCGGCCTTCCGGGCCGTCAGTTGTTCGTCTCCGCCTCGCCCGCCGCATTCGAGCCGGGCGACACGCGGTCGAGGATCGATGTCTCCGGGTCGTCGGGCAGCAGGTCCTGCAGCCACTCTCCGACGCCCTCGAGGAGCGGGCGCGACTTCGCTTCCGCGACCCAGCTCGGCGGGTTCGCACCCAGGAGCCAGTTCAGGAACAAAAGCGCCACCGCCATCACCAGGATGCCGCGCACCGCGCCGTACAGGAAGCCCAGCGTGCGGTCGAGCGCGCCGACCCTGGAATCGATGATGAAGTCGGCCAGCTTCATCGTGATCACCGTCACGATGATGAGCGCGACAAAGAACACCGCTGCCGCCGCCGCCACCAGAGCGACCATCGCATTGCCTATATAGGGCGTCACATAGGGCAGCACCAATGGGTAGAAGAAATAGGCGGCGATCGCCGCAAGCGCCCAGGAGGCGATGGACAGGATTTCGCGCGAGAATCCGCGCACCATGGCCAGCATCGCCGAGACGAGCGTGAAGCCGACGAGGATTCCGTCAAGCAGCGTGATTGGCATCGTCAACCCAACTCCGTTTTAGGAAGCACGCCCAATACCGCTTCTTCCCGTATCCTGCCAGCCAATCCGCCAAGGTTTTCTCCTTCACGGCGCACGCGACCCGGCTATCCGGGCAACGAGATCCGCAAGTCCCTCCGGCCGCCATGCCTGCGCCGAAATGCCGCCCGCGGGCTCTTCGTTTCCCGGCGGCATGACGGCCTGGCCGAAACCGAGTTTCTCGGCTTCCTTGAGCCGGCTTGCCGCATGCGCGACCGGACGGACGGCGCCCGAGAGGCTGATTTCGCCGAAATAGACGCAATCGGCGGGCAGAGCAAGCCCGGTGAGCGAGGAGACGAGGGCGGCCGCCACCGCCAGATCCGCCGCAGGCTCCGAGATGCGGTAGCCGCCGGCCACGTTCAGGTACACGTCATGGGTGGCGAATCGCACGCCGCAGTGCGCTTCGAGCACTGCCAGAACCATGGAAAGCCTGGGCGAATCCCAGCCCACCACGGCGCGCCGCGGCGTGCCGAGCGGGGAGGGGGCGACGAGCGCCTGGATCTCCACCAGCACCGGCCGCGTGCCCTCCATGCCGGCGAAGACGGCGGCGCCGGGTGCGGCCGCGCTGCGCTCGCCGAGGAAAAGCTCCGATGGGTTCGGCACCTCGCGCAGGCCCTTGTCCCCCATCTCGAAGACGCCGATCTCGTCCGTCGGGCCGAAACGGTTCTTCACCGTGCGCAGGATGCGGTAGTGATGCCCGCCTTCGCCCTCGAAATAAAGAACGCCGTCCACCATGTGCTCGACCACGCGCGGGCCGGCGATCTGCCCGTCCTTGGTCACGTGGCCGACAAGCACGATGGCCGCCCCCGTCGACTTCGCATAGCGGATCATCGCCTGGGCCGCCGCACGCACCTGCGTCACGGTGCCCGGCGCCGATTCGGCAAGGTCGGTCCACAGCGTCTGGATGGAATCGAGGATGACGAGGTCGGGCCTCTTGCCGTCGCCGATGGTGGCCAGGATGTCCTCGACATTGGTCTCGGCGGCAAGCTCCACCGGCGTTTCCGCCACGCCGAGCCGCTGTGCCCTGAGCCTGATCTGCGCCACCGCCTCCTCGCCCGAGACGTAGATGACGCGGTGGCCCCTCGCGGCAAGGGCGGCCGCCGCCTGGGTCAAAAGGGTGGATTTACCGATGCCCGGATCGCCGCCCACCAGAAGCGCCGAGCCGCGCACGAAGCCGCCGCCCGTCGCCCGGTCCAGTTCGCCGATGCCGGTGACGATGCGCGGCGCATCCTCGATGTCGCCGGAAAGCGTCGTCAGCGCCACGGCGCGGCCGGCCCGCGCCTTGCGCAAGGACTGCGGCCCGGCGCCGATGCCGCCGACGGTGCCTTCCTCGACAAGCGTGTTCCACTCGCCGCAGCCATCGCACTTGCCCGCCCAGCGGGCATGCACGGTGCCGCAGTTCTGGCAGATGAACTGGACGCGGGATTTGGCCATTAGGGGAACATCCTGTTGCCGCCGGCGCCCGTCTCGCCCCCCTCTGCCCTGCCGGGCATCTCCCCCGCAAGGGGGGAGATTACGCTGTCAGTGCTGCCTCGCCTCGACCGTTGCGGTTTAGGAGCCGACATCGCCGCCAGCCAATCTCCCCCCTTGCGGGGGAGATGCCCGGCAGGGCAGAGGGGGGCGAGACGGGCGCGACACACCGGTAATCGATTCACACCCCACCCCCCACATACTCGCGGTGATACCGCCGCCCCAGCGACGTCAAAAGCTCGTAGGCGACCGTCCCGGCAGCCTCCGCCACGGCATCGATCGGCATGTTCGGCCCGAACAATTCGATGTGGTCGCCCACCGCCACCGCGTCCGGCCCGAGCGCGGTGACGTCGAAAAGTGAGAGGTCCATCGTCACCCGGCCGATGACCGGCGCCTCGTGCCCGTGGATGAAGCCGCTGGCGCCGCCGCGCACGTCGCGCAAGGGCACGCCGCCGCCCGAGGCCGCGCGATGGTAGCCGTCGGCATAGCCGGTGGAGGCGACGGCGATGATCGTGTCGCGATGAAGCGGGGCGGCGCCGTAGCTTACGGTGTCGCCGGCGCGCACCTGCTTCACTTGCGCCACACGCGCTTCCGCCGTCACCACCGGCCGCATCGGGTTTGCCGCGTCGCTGACCGGCGCCCCGCCGTAGAGCGCGATGCCCGGCCGTGTGACATCGCACAGGTAATCGCCGCCGAGGAAGATGCCGGCGGAGTTGGCAAGGCTTGATTCGGTTTCTGGGAAAAGCGCCCGAAGTGCCTGAAAGGATTCAAGTTGCCGCCGGTTCATGGGGTGGCCGGGCGTGTCCGCGCAGGCGAGGTGGCTCATCACCAGGACCGGGGTGAGCGCATTCGTCAGCGCGTTTTCTTCCGCCAGGGTGCGGGCCCGCTCCGGCGCCAGGCCAAGCCGGTTCATGCCCGTCTCTACATGGATGGCGCAGGGGCGCGGCGTCTCGCCGTCGTCCCAGCCGTAAGCTTCCCAGATGGAAAGGTCGCTCTGCGCGTTGAGAACCGGGATCAGCCGCCCCTCGCGGTAGGCGGCCGCCGCTTCCGGGCCGAAAAGCCCGTTGAAGACGAAGATTTCCGCGTCCGGCAGGACGTTGCGCAGCGCCAGGCCCTCCGCCGGCAGCGCCACGAAGAAGCGCCGGCATCCCGCCGCCCAGAGCGCGCGCGCCACGGGGCCAAGGCCGAGCCCGTAGGCGTCGGCCTTCACCACGGCGGCTGCCTGCGCCGGCGCCGAGCGTTTTGCCAAAAGGCGATAATTCGCGGCGAGCGCGGAAAGATCGACGGTCAGCCGCCCCCCGGCCAGATGCGGCGCTGGTCCACTGCCGGTCATGTCGGGCAAATAGGGCACCTCTACTCGAAACGCTCCGGTAGGTGAGAATCCTCGGCAAGGTCCGAGAAGCGGGTGAACTCGCCCTGGAAGCCGAGATTGACGGTGCCGGTAGGCCCGTGGCGCTGCTTGGCGATGATGACCTCGGCCTTGCCGCGCGCCTCGTTCATCTCGCTCTCCCACTTGATGTACTCTTCCGTGCCGGGCTTCGGCTCGCGGTTGCCCAGATAATACTCCTCGCGGTAGACGAAGAGAACCACGTCGGCGTCCTGCTCGATGGAGCCCGATTCGCGCAGGTCCGAAAGCTGCGGGCGCTTGTCCTCGCGGCTTTCCACCTGGCGGGAAAGCTGGGAGAGGGCGAGGATCGGCACGGCGAGCTCCTTGGCGAGCGCCTTCAGCCCGGTGGTGATCTCGGTGATCTCCTGCACGCGGTTCTGCTGGGCGCGGGCGCTGGTGCCCTGCATGAGCTGCACGTAGTCGATGACGAGAACGTCGAGCCCGCGCTGGCGCTTCAGCCGCCTTGCGCGCGCGGCGAGCTGGGCGATGGAGATGCCGCCCGTCTGGTCGATGAAGAGCGGGATCTTCTGCATCATCTGGGCGCAGCCCACCAGCTTCTCGAAATCGGCCTCGGAGATCTCGCCGCGGCGGATCTTGGAGGAGGGGATTTCCGTCTGCTCGGAGATGATGCGGGTGGCGAGCTGCTCCGACGACATTTCCAGCGAGAAGAAGCCGACGACGCCGCCATTGGCCGCGGCGAAGGAGCCGTCGGCCTGCGGCGCCGGCTCGTAGGCGTTGGCGATGTTGAAGGCGATGTTGGTGGCAAGCGACGTCTTGCCCATGCCGGGGCGGCCGGCGAGGATGATGAGGTCCGACGGCTGCAAGCCGCCCATGCGCCGGTCGAGGTCGCGCAGGCCCGTGGCGATGCCGGACAGATGCCCGTCGCGCATGAAGGCGGCGTTGGCCATGTCGACGGCGATCTTGGTGGCATCGCCGAAGCTTTCGAAGCCGCCGTCGTAGCGCCCGGTCTCGGCAAGCTCGAACAGCCGCCGCTCCGCATCCTCGATCTGCTCGCCCGGCGCCATGTCGACAGGCGCGTCATAGGCGATGTTGACCATGTCCTCGCCGACGGTGATCAGCGCCCGGCGGATGGCGAGGTCATAGATGGCGCGGCCGTAGTCGGCGGCGTTGATGACGGTGACGGCCTCCGCGGCGAGCCGCGCGGTGTACTGCTGCACCGTCATCTCGCCCACTTTCTCATCGGCGGGCAGGAACGTCTTGATGGTCACCGGATTGGCCATCTTGCCCATGCGGATGAGTTCGCCCGCCACCTCGTAGATCTTGCGGTGCAGCGGCTCGTAGAAATGGGTCGGCTTCAAGAAGTCCGAAACGCGGTAGAAGGCGTCGTTGTTGACGAGGACGGCGCCGAGGAGCGCCTGCTCGGCCTCGATATTGTTGGGTGCCTCGCGATAAAGAGGCGTTTCCGCCGTGTTCAGCTTGCGGACTGCGTCAGCCATCGGATTTCCGTTGTCGCTATTATGGCTGCCGGATAACAGCGGACCAATCCGGCGCCCCCAAAACCGTTCTCTCGTAGACCTTTGCGCGCCGCTGCGTAAGGCTGTTGTGCCGAAGCATCCCGCTATCCACACGCAATCACGCCACGCACGGTGGAAAACGCGTTCCCGCGTTTTCCATGCTTGACAGCGAATCACCTGGGTAGGGTGGATAATATTCCTATTCGGCCGCGTCGGTAAACGTCTTTCGCCCGTTGGGGGCGGCCAGCCGCTTCTCCGTCTCGCCGATATAATCGCGCGTCAGCGGCAGCGTTTCGCGCTTCTTGGCGAGCTGGATCTGGAAGACCACCATGTCCTGCCAGCGGAAGGAGGCCTCGGAGCCGGCGAGATAGAATTCCCACATGCGTGCGAAGCGCTCGTCATAGATCTCCAGAACCTTGTCGCGATTGGCCAGGAAGCGCTCGCGCCAGTTCTTCAGCGTCTCCGCGTAGTGCAGCCGCAGGACCTCGATATCGGTGATCAGGAGGCCGGACTTCTCGATCGCCGGAATCACCTCCGAAAGGGAAGGGATGTAGCCGCCGGGGAAGATGTGCTTGCGGATGAAGGCGTTGGTGACCGTCGGTCCGGAGGTGCGGCCGATCGTGTGCAGGAGCATCACGCCGTCGTCGCTCAAGAGCTGTGCGCACTTGTCGAAGAAGGTGCGGTAGTGGTTGATGCCCACATGCTCGAACATGCCGACCGAGACGATACGGTCGAACGGTCCGCAAAGCGCCCGGTAGTCGGCGATCTCGAAGCGCGCCTTGCCGTCGAGCTTCTCCTTCTTCGCCCGCTTCCGGGAGACCGCGTGCTGCTCTTCCGACAGGGTGACGCCGAGGAGATCGACATCGAACTGGCGCGCCAGATAAAGCCCCAGCCCGCCCCATCCGGAGCCGATGTCGAGCACCTTCTGGCCCGGCTCCAGCGCCAGCTTGGCGGCGATGTGGCGTTTCTTGGCGCGCTGCGCCTCTTCCAGAGACGTGTCCGGCTCGGGGAAATAGGCGCAGGAATACTGCATGTCCTCGTCGAGGAAGATCCGGTAGAGCTCGCCGGAGAGGTCGTAATGGCGCGCGACGTTGCGCTTGGAACGGCCGGCGGGGTTGAACTGGTGCAGGCGGCGGAAAAGATAGCGCACGCCTTCGCCCACCTTCATGACGAACGCCTCCGCGCCGGCGCCCTCCAGGTTCTGATAGCTGAGCTTGAGCAGCGCCAGGACGTCGCCCTGCTCGAAATCCAGTTCGCCCTCCATGTAGCTTTCGGGGACCGCCAGCATCGGGTCGATAGCGATCGCCCGCTCGGCCCGCCTGGAATGGATGACGATATGTACCGGTTCGCCGGACCCGTCGCCGAAACGGTGCACCGCGCCGTCCGCGTCCGTGATGCTCAGGGAGCCAGCCCGCACGAGGCGGGAAGCAAGTTTCGCAAGCAACTGGTTCATCACTCACCCCGCTAGCCTGGGATGTTGCGATTATGTATCACAAGCGTCACTGTTGAAAAGGGTTCCGAGGGCTCGGCCGCGCCGAGGCGAAAAGACTGCTGACATCGCGAAAGACGCGGCAATCCGCCCACTCTGGCGCTGGCGGCCGTCTGGACACAATTGGCTCAATTCGCCTGAAATATTGGCTCACAAAAAGTGTGGGGCCGGACGTTGCCGCCCGGCCCCAAATGCGCGCTCAGGGAAGAATCGACCCTCAGGCCTTCTCTTCCTCCTCGCCCCCGGCGGGCGCCTCCTCGGCAGCGGTTTCCTCCGCCTCTTCCGGTTCAGCGAACTCGGCTTCCGGATCGAAGAACTCCTCCGGCCGGGCGCTCTCGTTGACGTCCTCGCCGTAGATCGCCTCGGCCGAATCCAGCGTCTCGCCCTGCGCCTGACGCTCCGCCTCTTCGGCCGAGCGGGCGACGTTGAGGCTGATGGTCACGACGACCTCGGGATGCAGCGCGATCGCTACGTTGATCACACCGATCGTCTTGATCGGCTGGTTGAGATCGACCTGGTTGCGGCCGATCTTGAAGCCGTTCCCGTCCAGCACCTCAACGATGTCGCGCGGCGACACGGAGCCGTAGAGCTGTCCCGTCTCGGCGGCCGAGCGGACGACGACGAAGCTCTGGCCGTCGAGCTTCTCGGCGACGCCCTCGGCTTCTTGTCTCCGCTCCAGGTTGCGCGCCTCGAGCTCGACGCGCTGCGTCTCGAACTTCTTCCTGTTGGCCTCGTTGGCGCGCAGCGCCTTGCCCCGCGGCAGCAGGAAGTTGCGCGCAAAGCCGTCCTTGACCTTCACGACGTCGCCCATCTGGCCGAGTCGCGGGATGCGTTCCAGGAGAATGATTTCCATCGTTCCGTTTCCTTCTTCGGCGGCTATAAGCCGCTTTGGCTTCGGCGGCTCTCAGCCGCTTTGGCTTCGGCGGCTCTCAGCCGCTTTGGCTTCGGCGGCTCTCAACAGCCGCTTGAGCATGGAAGGCAGGTCAGGAAACGGGTGCCTTGCGGCTTCAGGTTCGCTGTCCTGCCCTTCTGGCAGTTAGGGGCCTCGCCCCAACTCGGGATTTTCCTGTCCCTCGATCCGCGCCCGCCGCGGGGAGGGGGCGCGGGCGCCGATGCGCCCGCGGCCGGTCTTACTTCACCACGTAGGGCAAAAGGCCCAGGAAGCGCGCCCGCTTGATCGCCCTGGCAAGCTCGCGCTGCTTCTTCTGGCTCACTGCGGTGATGCGCGACGGCACGATCTTGCCGCGCTCGGAAATGTAGCGCTGCAGGAGCTTGACGTCCTTGTAGTCGATCTTCGGCGCGTTCGAGCCGGAGAACGGGCAGGTCTTGCGGCGGCGGTGGAAGGGGCGCCGCGTCGGAATCTGGTTGATGTCGACCATTATTGGCCTCCCTCACTGGCGTCGCGCGGCTGGCGCGGGCGGTCATCGCGATCATGGCGCGGACGGTCGTCGCGGTCACCGCGCGGGCCGCGGTCGTCACGGCGCGGGCCACGGTCGTCGCGGCGCGGGCCGCGGTCGTCGCGGCGCTGCATCATTGCCGACGGGCCTTCCTCGTGTGCGTCCACGCGCACGGTCATGAAGCGCAGCACGTCCTCGGACAGACCCATCTGCCGCTCCATCTCCTTGACGGCGTCTGCCGGCGCGTCGATGTCCACGAGCGTGAAATAGGCCTTGCGGTTCTTCTTGACCCGGTAGGCGAGGGACTTCAGTCCCCAGTTCTCGACCCGGCCGATCGTGCCTCCGCCGTTCTCGATGACGCCCTTGTATTGCTCAAGGAGCGCATCGACCTGCTGCTGCGAGAGGTCCTGCCGGGCAAGAAACACATGTTCGTATAGAGCCATTGTCTTGCCTTTCTTCTGTTCCGTCCGTCGGGCCCCAGCGGCTAAAGCCTCAGCGACCTATCTTGCCGGCTTGGCCGGAGAAGAAAGGCGCGTATTGGAGACGGTCGAGAGCGGAGACACGGGAGGCGGAAGACTTTTTGCCTTCACAACGGGCAACAAGCGCCCGGCCCTCCGTTCAGCCCCCAACTGGGACCGGCAGACGGCGCGTATATACAGGGTTTTGGGCTGGATGCAAGGGCGCGGGTCGGCTGAGAATGCTGGCAGTGCGAGTGAACCGTGATATTGTGGGCATATGGCCGAGAGAAGTTCTATCAAACGTGATGCCCGAACTGGCAAGTTTATCGTCGGACGTGAGGCAATGACAAAGCTGAACGAGATCGAAGGTGTCTGCCTATCCGTCTCGTCTCGGGCGATGTTCGCTGATTTCGATGACAAGGGTATACCGCATGAGGGGCGTCGCATGGCTATTTGGGAGAAGTACAGTAAAAGTGTGCACCAACTCTTGGAGCAGGCGAATGTCCTGCGTCTGACGCCCGAAGACCAGATGCGTTTCGCGGAAGCGCTCATCAATCCGCCAGAGCCTAACGCGCGGCTTCGTCGCACTGCCAAGCTTCATGGAGAGCTTGTCGAACAGACGGATTTATCTGGTTCAGGGCGCCGAACTGGTCCCTCGTTGCCACCGAACTCCCACACCTGATCTGCTTAAGATAGCGTGGTCGTAAGCAGCGCCATTCAGTGAGAATTTGTTGTGCTTCTGGCTGCCGTAAGCTTTCCAGCCGCAACGTCCAGAAACGCCCACGCCCCCACAAGGGTGGCAAGTGGCTCCTTGTCATGGCCCAACGGCAATCCACCGAGAATCGGAACATCCAATTGGCCAAGATGCTCCCGCAGCAGATCGATGATTGTGAACTCGCCTGTAAGCTCGAAGCCCGTGAATCGACCGACGGCAACCCCCGCCAAGCCTTCCAGGTGGCCAGCCTTGCGGAGCATTGTCAACTGCCGGTCGACCTGGCCCAGACGGGAGTTCACCGCTTCCACCAGAAGAATAGCTCCCTTCAGGCTTGGCAATGCCCAGCCCGCGGCCGTCGCGAGCATGTCGAGATTGCCCCCGATAAGCCGGCCCCGCGCGCGCCCTTCCGTCGTTAGAGCGGATGTCGGCTCCTCCGCGCGGGACTGGATCACGATGTCGTCGGACCCCATCAGAATATTTTGCATAAAGGCGCGGCAGGGCTCCCAAAGGGTCACTGCTCCGTGCACGCCGATCAGCCCACACTGCTTCCAAAGCATCAGATGCAGGATGGTGATGTCGCTGAAGCCGACGAGGAGCTTCGGATCGCGTCGAACGGCGTCGAAGTCGAGCCGGTCGGCGATCCGGTAGGAGCCCTTGCCGCCGCGTGTGGCAATAATCCCCCGCACCTCGGGGGCCCGGAGCGCATCGTTGAGGTCGGCGAGGCGCTCTTCATCGGTGCCGGCGAAACGGGCGAAGCTGGAAAAGGCGTGTGCGCCGAACCCCACCTTGAGGCCCCAGCTCTCCAGCAACTCGGCACGCCGGAGAATCTGGTCCTTCTCAGGCGTGCTTGCGGGAGAGACGAAACGGACCGTGTCACCCGGTTTCAGCCTTGGCGGCATCACGGCAATCACGCTCGGCTCCATCCCTCACACCTTCAGCCGATACCCGGTCTTGAAGATCCACCACACGAGCCCCAGGCACAGCGCCAGGAACAGCGAGATCATGGCGATGCTGACGGTCACGCTCACATCCGATGTCTCGTAGAAGCTCCAGCGGAAGCCGCTGATGAGGTAGAGCACCGGATTGGCGAGCGTCACCTTCTGCCAGAACTCGGGCAGCATCTCGATGGAGTAGAACGAGCCGCCGAGGAAGACCAGCGGCGTGACGACGAGCAGCGGGATGAGCTGCAGCTTCTCGAAATTGTCGGCCCAGATGCCGATGATGAAGCCGAACAGGCTGAAGGTCACGGCAGTCGCCACCAGGAAGAACAGCATCCAGAAGGGATGCCGGATCTCGATGGGCACGAAGAGATGCGCCGTCGCCAGGATGATGGTGCCGAGGATGAGCGACTTGGTCGCCGCCGCCCCCACATAGCCGAGCACGATTTCGAGGAAGGAGATGGGTGCCGACAGCACCTCGTAGATCGTTCCGACGAATTTCGGGAAATAGATGCCGAAGGAGGCGTTGGAGATCGAGTTCTGCAGGAGCGTCAGCATCATCAGCCCCGGCACGATGAAGGAGCCGTACGGAACGCCGTTGATCTCCTCGATGCGCGAGCCGATGGCGGCGCCGAAGACGATGAAATAGAGCGAGGTGGAAAGCACCGGCGACACCACGCTTTGAAGCAGGGTGCGCCGCATGCGCGCCATCTCGAAGATATAGATCGCTTTGACGGCCTCGAAATTCACCGTGTTTCCTCCACCAGGGTGACGAAGATGTCCTCAAGCGAGCTCTGCTCGGTGTCGAGGTCCTTGATCGAGATTCCCGCCCGGTTGAGGTCGGCAAGCAGCGAGCCGATGCCTGTGCGCTCGGCCTGCGTGTCGTAGCGGTAGACGAGGCGCTCGCCGCCGTTTTCCAGATCGAGGTCGTAGCGGCCGAGCGCTTCGGGGAGCGTTTCCAGAACGTCGTTCAGGTCAAGCGTGAGCTGCTTCTTGCCGAGCTTGCGCATCAGCTCCTTCTTCTCCTCCACCAGGATCAGCCGGCCCTTGTTGATCACGCCCACCCGGTCGGCGATCTCCTCCGCCTCCTCGATATAGTGGGTGGTGAGGATGATGGTCACGCCGCCCTCCTCGCGCAGCCGCCGCACGAGCTGCCACATGTCCTTGCGCAATTCCACGTCGACGCCCGCCGTCGGCTCGTCGAGGAACAGGATCTTCGGCTCGTGCGCCAGGGCCTTGGCGATCATGACGCGCCGCTTCATGCCGCCGGAAAGCTCGAGGATCTTGTTGTCTTTCTTGTCCCACAGGGTGAGATCCCTGAGAAGCTGCTCGATGAGTTCGGGCTTCGGCTTCTTGCCGAACAGGCCGCGGCTGTAGCTCACCGTGTCCCACACGGTCTCGAAGGTCTCCACGTGCAGTTCCTGCGGCACCAGCCCGATGAGTTCCCGCGCGGCACGGAACTCGCTGATGATGTCGTGGCCCTGCACGCTGACCTTGCCGTTGGTCGGATTGACGATGCCGCAGACGATGGAGATCAGCGTCGTCTTGCCGGCGCCGTTGGGGCCGAGCAGGGCGAGGATCTCGCCGTTGCGGATGTCGAGGTCGACCTCCTGCAGGGCTGCAAGACCCGAATCGTAAACTTTGGAAAGCTTGGAAATGGAGATCGCGTGCTGCATGGAAGACCGTCGATGTGGCTGGGGAATGGAACGGCACTCGATACGCGCCATGGTGCGGCACACTGAGCGGCACCGGAAGCCAAAGCCGGTCTCATATAGGCCACTTGGCCTCCGGTTGCCATACCGGCGTTTCGGAGAGGGTGACATCTCCTGACACGGCCGCCGCAGCGGCCCGCAAAATCAATCGTTTGCCGGGTCCAACTCGGCGATCAGCGCAAGCTGCGCGCACTTGAAGACCGCATAGAGCGCGGGCAGGCCGATCAGCACGGCCACCACCTCCGTCCCCATTGCGCCAAGGCCGAGGAGCCCGGAGAGCGCCCATACGCTTGCTCCCCAGCCGGCGAACACTTCGGTGGCGATGAAGAGCGTCACGGACACGAAACCGACGGCGCGCATCAGGGTCCATCTACGGGTGGAACGGGCAGGGCCGGTCGTGTCGCCGGCGGAAGCGGGAGCGCTTTGAGACATGAGAGTGGTTCCGAATACGGGGCAACGCGCGAAAAGCCAGTGGTGCGATCCCTGACAGATGGTACCCCTCTGTCAGGGCAAATCGCCCCACCAGATCAATAGCTTGTGGGCTGACTTATCCAAAGAGGTGGGTACCATCCGTTTGGATCAGACCACTAGCGGACCGAATTGTGGAGTTTTCGTGTCCGCCGCCGGCGCAGACACCGGCAAAAGGCTTGACGCGGCTTGGCTGTTGCGCCACCACGTGCGCCCCAACGGGCAATCAAGACGTGGGAGTAGCCGGCAATGAGCATCGCCTTCACTTTTCCCGGCCAGGGCAGCCAGGCGGTCGGCATGGGACGCGATCTGGCAGAAGCTTTTCCGGAAGCGCGCGCGGTCTTCGACGAGGTGGACGAGGCGCTCTCCCAAAGGCTTTCCAAGGTCATGTGGGAAGGGCCGGAAGACGAATTGACGCTGACAGCCAACGCCCAGCCCGCTCTGATGGCCGTCTCCATGGCGACTATCCGCGTGATGGAGAAGGGCGGCCTGTCGCTGAAAGACAAGGTCGCCTATGTCGCCGGCCATTCGCTGGGCGAATATTCGGCCCTTTGCGCGGCCGGCACCTTCAGCCTTGCCGACACGGCCCGCCTCCTGCGCATCCGCGGCAACGCCATGCAGGCCGCCGTCCCGGTGGGCGAGGGCGCCATGGCGGCCATCATCGGCCTTGAGACGGGTGATGTCGAGGCGATCTGCACGGAAGCCGGAAAGGGCTCCGTCTGTCAGGTCGCCAACGACAATGGCGGCGGCCAGCTTGTCATCTCCGGCGCCGCGCCCGCCGTGGAGGAGGCCGCCAGGCTTGCCACCGACAGGGGGGCCAGGCGCGCCATCATGCTGCCGGTCTCCGCCCCCTTCCACTCCGCCCTCATGGCGCCTGCCGCCGAGCGCATGCGCGAAGCCCTGGCCGACGTGGCCAAGGGCGCCCCTGCCGTGCCGGTCCTCGCCAATGTCACGGTCAGTCCGCTCAGCGATCCCGACGAGATCGCCGCCCGCCTGGTCGAGCAGGTCACGGGCCGTGTGCGCTGGCGCGAGACGGTGGAGTGGTTCGGTGAGAACGGCGTCGGCACGCTCTACGAGATCGGCTCGGGCAGGGTGCTGACCGGCCTTGCCCGCCGCATCAACCGGGATCTCGAGGCGATCGCGGTCAATGCGCCGGTGGATATAGACGCGGCGATCAAGGCGCTCGCCTGAGCGTTGTGGTAGGAATTTCCCGAGCAGATTCGAAAAAGGATCAGGTCATGTTCGATCTCAGTGGCCGCAAGGCGCTCATCACCGGAGCATCCGGCGGCATCGGCGAGGCCGTTGCCCGTGCTCTTCACGCACAGGGCGCCATCGTCGGCCTGCACGGCACACGCGTCGAGAAGCTGGAGAGCCTTGCAGGCGAGCTTGGGGAGCGCACGAAGGTTTTTCCCGCCAACCTGTCCGACCGCAACGAAGTCAAGGCCATGGCCGCAAAAGCGGAATCGGAGCTTGAAGGCGTCGACATCCTCGTCAACAATGCCGGCATCACCCGCGACGGCCTGTTCGTGCGCATGAGCGACGAGGACTGGGACGCGGTGCTGGAGGTCAACCTCACCTCCGCCTTCCGCCTCACGCGCGAGCTTACCCACCCCATGATGCGCCGCCGCTTCGGCCGCATCGTCAACATCTCGTCCGTGGTCGGCGTCACCGGCAACCCCGGCCAAGCCAACTACTGCGCCTCCAAGGCCGGTCTCATCGGCTTTTCCAAATCGCTGGCCCAGGAGATCGCCACCCGCAACGTCACCGTCAACTGCGTTGCCCCCGGCTTCATCGAATCGGCCATGACCGAGAAGCTGAACGAGAAGCAGCGCGACGCGATCATGGGTGTCATTCCCATGAAGCGCATGGGCTCCGGCGAGGAGATCGCCTCCGCGGTCGTCTATCTGGCTTCCGCGGAAGCCGGCTACGTAACCGGCCAGACGATCCATGTGAACGGCGGTATGGTGATGATCTGACGGAGCAGCTTGGCGCGTGCCCTGCATCGTGATATGGCGCGCGCGGTACGGCTGGCTGTCTATAAAGAAGGCGAGGACGGCTGGTGAAGGGCGAGAAAGCCGTTGATCCGGTCATCTTTTCAGCTTGATTAGCGGCAAGCCTGCCGCTAACGAAGACCGGAAATTCATGAAGTCGAGGGTTCCCACATGAGCGATACTGCAGAACGCGTCAAGAAAATCGTTGTCGAGCATCTTGGCGTCGACGCCGAAAAGGTCATCGAACAGGCCAGCTTCATCGACGATCTCGGCGCGGACAGCCTCGACACCGTCGAACTGGTGATGGCTTTCGAGGAAGAGTTCGGCGTCGAAATTCCTGATGATGCGGCCGAGACGATTCTCACCGTCGGTGACGCGGTGAAGTACATCGACAAGGCGACTGCCTGACGCCGGCGTGCCCGGCTCCCGGCTGAAACTGCCACAATGGCGGGACATTCCGTAAAAATGAGACGCGTCGTCGTCACCGGTATCGGGCTCCTCTCGCCGCTTGGCCTCGGCGCCGAGCAGAGCTGGAAGAGCCTGCTTTCCGGCAAGAGCGCGGCAAGGCGTATCGACCAGTTCGAGGTCGACGACCTGCCGTGCAAGGTTGCCAACACCATCCCGCGCGAGGGGGAGGGGGCGTTCGATCCGGACGCCTTCCTGGAGCCGCGCGAGCAGCGCAAGGTCGGCGATTTCATCATCTACGGCATCGCCGCCGCCGACCAGGCGCTGGCCGATTCGGGTTGGGAACCGAAAACCGAAGCCGACCGCTACGCCACCGGCGTCATGATCGGTTCCGGCATCGGCGGCATCGAGGGCATCGCCGAGAACGCGCTCATTCTGCGTGATCGTGGCCCCCGGCGCATCAGTCCGTTCTTCATTCCCGGCAATATCATCAATCTGGTTTCCGGCCAGGTGTCGATCCGCCATCGCTTGAAGGGGCCGAACCACGCCGTGGTCACCGCGTGCTCCACCGGCGCTCACGCTATCGGCGACGCATCGCGCCTCATCATGCTGGGCGATGCCGACGTGATGCTCGCCGGCGGCACCGAATCGCCCGTCACCCGCCTGTCGATCGCCGGCTTCTCCGCCTGCAAGGCGCTTTCCACCCGCTTCAACGATACGCCCGAAAAGGCCTCGCGCCCCTATGACCGCGACCGCGACGGTTTCGTCATGGGCGAGGGCGCCGGCGTCGTGGTGCTCGAGGAGCTGGAGCACGCCAAGGCGCGCGGCGCCAAGATCTACGCCGAGGTGGTCGGCTACGGCCTGACGGGTGACGCCTACCATATCACGGCACCCGCCGAGGACGGCGACGGTGCGTTCCGCTGCATGAGCGCGGCGGTCAAGCGTGCCGGCCTGACGCCGGCCGACGTCGATTATATCAACGCCCATGGCACCTCCACCATGGCCGACACCATCGAGCTCAAGGCCGTCGAGCGCCTGATGGGCAACGCGGCGGGCAAGGTGTCGATGTCGTCCACCAAGTCCTCTATCGGCCATCTTCTCGGGGCCGCGGGTGCCGCCGAGGCGATCTTCTCGATCCTGGCCATCAGAGACGGTGTGGCACCGCCGACCATCAATCTCGACAACCCGGAAGCCGAGACGGCGATCGACCTCGTCCCGCACAAGCCGCGCAAGCGCAGGATCGACGTGGCCTTGTCCAACTCTTTCGGCTTCGGCGGCACCAACGCCTCGCTGGCGTTCCGGCGCTTCGAAGCCTGATCGCGCGTGCGATCGGCGCTTTGACGCCGGAAATTTGACGCTATTGTGCCTCACTTTGTGGCGATGAATCCGCTGATCGCGGGAGAGGAGACGGCTGACGCGATGACGGAAGAATCGGACAATTTCGGCAGAAGGTCGGAGCAGGCGGCAAGGCCGCTCGCCGCCAGGTCGGCGCGCGAGGCACTGCGCCCCGAGGCGGGAACGCCGCCTCCGCCCAAGCGCTCGCGCCAGTCGCGCAATCAGTTTGTCGTGTTTCTGAATTTCGTCGTTTCCTCCGTCGTCTTCCTGGTGATCGTCACCGGCGTCGTCCTCTATCTCGGCAAGCGCGAGTTCGAGGGCCCGGGACCGTCGACGGCGGCCGAGACGATCCTCATTCGGCCCAATACCGGCGTGCGCGAGATCGCCGAGATGCTGGAGCGCCAGGGCCTCATCAGCGACCAGCGCATCTTCCTCATCGGCCTGCGCGTGCATGGCGCCGACGCCAGCCTCAAGGCCGGCGAATACGAGATCAAGGCCGGCGCTTCCATGGCCGAGATCATGGAGCTTCTGGAGAGCGGCAAGTCCGTGCTCTATTCGCTCACCATCCCCGAGGGCCACACGGTCGCCCAGGTGTTCAAGGCGGTGGCCGCAACCCAGGAACTCTCGGGCGACATGCCCGAGGAAACGCCTCCCGAGGGAAGCCTCGCCGCCGATACGCTGCGCTTCACCCGCGGCATGCCGCGCAGGGATGTTATCGCCAAGCTGAGGGCCCAGCAGGACGAGCTGGTCCAGAGCATCTGGGAGAGGCGCGCCGAGGACCATCCGCTGCAGAACATCGACGAATTCGTGACGCTGGCCTCCATCGTCGAGAGGGAGACGGGGCAGGCCGACGAGCGCTCGCGCGTGGCGGCCGTCTTCCTCAACCGGCTGGAGCGGGGCATGCGCCTGCAGTCCGACCCCACGGTCATCTATGGGCTGTTCGGCGGCGAGGGCAAGCCGGCCGACCGCCCCATCTACCGCTCCGACCTTGCCAAGGAAACGCCCTACAACACCTATCTGGTCGACGGCCTGCCGCCGACACCGATCGCCAATCCGGGCCGCGCCGCGCTCGAGGCGGTGGCCAATCCGTCGCAGACGGACGAACTTTACTTCGTCGCCGACGGCTCGGGCGGGCACGTCTTCGCCACGACACTCGAAGAGCACAACGAGAACGTGGCGCGCTGGCGCAAGATCGAGCGCGAGCGGAGGGCCCACGCCGAGGCGGAAGCCGCCGAGACCGATGCCCCAGAGGGCGAAGAGCGCAACTGACGCGGCCGCTCGCGGCAGGAATCGCAGGCGGTGGGGAAGAAGATGGCACTACAAAGCATGACGGGCTTCGCCCGCGCCGGGCTCGACGACGAGATGGCCGCGGTCACCTGGGAGCTTCGCTCGGTCAACGGCCGCGGATTGGAGGCGCGCCTGCGCCTGCCGCCGGGCTTCGAGCGGCTGGAGCAGCCGGCCAAAGGCGCTGTTGGCAAGCGCTTCTCCCGCGGCAACATACAGGCCAGCCTTTCCGTCACGCGCGGCGAGGCATTGCGCCGCCCCGTGGTCGACGAGGCGTTCCTGGCCGAGGTGGCGAAGCTCGCCCACCGGCTGGAGCAGGAGCACGGCGCCGCCCCGGCGACGGCCGACGGCCTTCTGGCGCTGCGCGGGGTCATGGAGATGCCCGATGTCAGCGCCGACGAAGAGGCGCGCGCACGGCTCGACGAACTCGCCCTGCGGGCGCTGGATACGGCGCTGGACGAGCTTGCGACGGCACGCCGCGAGGAGGGCGCCTCGCTCGGCGTCGTCCTGGAAGGTCACCTGGCGGCAATCGAGGCGCTCACCCTGCGGGCGGAAGCGGACGCTTCGCGTGAACCCGCCAACATCCGCGCCCGCCTCGAAGAGCAGGTACGGCTTCTCATGGACGCCGCGCCCGCCCTCGACGAGAACCGCCTGCACCAAGAAGCGGCCTTCCTCGCTACCAAGGCCGATATCCGCGAGGAAATCGACCGGCTGAAGACCCATGTCGCCTCCGCCCGTGCGCTTCTTGCCACCGGCGGTCCGGTCGGGCGCAAGCTCGATTTTCTTGCGCAGGAATTTAACCGCGAATCGAATACGTTGTGCTCCAAGTCCAATGCCGCTTCCGTGACGGCGATCGGCCTCGAACTGAAGGCGGTCGTCGACCAGTTCCGGGAGCAGGTGCAGAATCTGGAGTAGCAGGCAATGAAACCGGACCTTTCATCCAACGGCATCCGCCGCAGGGGCCTGATGCTTGTCCTGTCGTCGCCGTCCGGCGCCGGCAAGTCCACCATCGCCCGCACGATCCTCGAAAAGGTGCCGGGCTTCGAGCTCTCGGTCAGCGTGACCACGCGGCCGCGCCGCGGCAGCGAGATCGAGGGCGTGCACTATCACTTCAAGTCCCAGCGCGACTTCGAGATGCTGCGCGACAACGACGATCTCCTCGAGTGGGCCGAGGTCCACGGAAACCTCTACGGCACGCCGAAGAAGCCGGTCGAGGAGGCGATCGCCGAAGGCCGCGACATGCTGTTCGACATCGACTGGCAGGGCGCGGCGCAGCTGCGCGAGAAGATGCGCGGCGATGTCGTCTCCATCTTCGTCCTGCCGCCGACGATGGACGAATTGCTGGCGCGCCTGAAGCGCCGTGCCGAGGATCCGCAGAACGTCATCGAGACGCGGCTGAAGAACGCCCGCTTCGAGATCGAGCAGTGGCGGGAATACGATTACGTCATCGTCAACGACGATCTGGACCGCGCCTTCTCAAGCGTGCGCGCCATCATCACCGCCGAACGCCTCCGCCGCGACCGCCTGCCGGGGTTGTTCGACTTCGTGGCTGGGTTGTTGGAGGAGAAGCCGGAGTAGGTGCCCCTTTCCTTCCCCGCAAGGGCAGGGCTGTCGCATATGGAGGAGTCTTTGTTCGGCTTCGCCGGTAAAAATGACCCATATGCAATAGCCCTGTCCGCAAGGGAGAGGGGAAGGTGCCTCCTCACACCAACCGCGCGAGCGCCACGAATTCCTCGACCGAGAGCGTCTCCGCCCGCCGCGTCCCGTCGATCCCCGTTTTCGCAAGCAGGGCTTCGCCGCCAAGGCTCTTCAGGCTCTGGCGCAGCATCTTGCGCCGCTGGCCGAAGGCGGCTTCCGTCACGCGCGCCAGCTTTCCCGCCTCGACCGGCAGCGGCTCGGCCTGCGGCACGATGTGCACCACCGACGACGTCACCTTGGGGGGCGGGGTGAAGGCCTGGGGAGGGACGTCGAAGGCGATCCGCGCTTGCCCTCGCCAGCCGGCGAGCACGCCGAGCCGCCCGTAATGGCCGCTGCCCGGGCGGGCGACGATGCGCTCCGCCACCTCGCGCTGGAACATCAGCGTCATGGATGCGTAGAAAGGCGGCCAGCGCTCCGGCGTCAGCCAGCGGATCAGCAGCTCCGTGCCGATGTTATAGGGCAGGTTGGCGACGATCTTCACCGGCTCCGCACCCGCCGCAAGGGCCGCGAAATCCGTCTTCAGGGCATCGCCGGCCACGATCTCCAGACGGCCGGGATAATGCCCGGCGATCTCCTCCAGCGCCGCGATGCAGCGTTCATCGCGCTCGATCGCGATCACGCGCGAGGCCCCCTCGCTTAAGAGCGCCCGCGTCAGCCCGCCGGGGCCCGGCCCCACTTCGATGACGGTCGCATCCTCGAGCTGGCCTGCGGTGCGGGCGATGCGGCGTGTCAGATTGAGGTCGAGCAGGAAGTTCTGGCCGAGCGCCTTCTTGGGCGTGAGCCCGTGCCGCCGGATGACATCGCGCAGCGGCGGCAACCCGTCCATCGTCATGGTGCGCGCTTTTCCGCATTGTCGGCAAGGCGCCGGGCGAGCTTGATGGCCGCGATCAGGCTGTCGGGGCGGGCAACGCCCTTTCCGGCGATGTCGAAGGCGGTGCCATGGTCGGGCGAGGTGCGGATGAAGGGGAGGCCCAGCGTCACGTTCACCGTATCGTCGAAGGCCAGCGTCTTCACCGGGATCAGCGCCTGGTCGTGATACATGCAAAGGGCGGCGTCATAGTTCGTCCGCGCCGCTGCATGGAACATCGTGTCCGCCGGCAGCGGGCCAAAGGCGTCGATGCCCTTTTCGCGCAGGGCCGCGATGGCCGGCGCGATGATGTCGATATCCTCTCTGCCCATCGCGCCGCCTTCCCCCGCATGCGGGTTGAGGCCGGAAACGGCAAGCCGCGGGGAGGAGACGGCGAAGCGCTCGACGAGGTCGCGGGCGACGATCTCGCCCGCGGTCTCGATCGCTTGCCGGGTCAGGCTTCCGGCCACCTCGCTCAGCGCCTGATGCACCGTCACCGGCACCGTGCGCAGGTCCGGCCCCGCCAGCATCATGATGGCGGTGGCCGGCCTGCCGGTCGCCTCTTCCGCCAGATGGCCGAGATATTCCGTGTGGCCGGGATACCGGAAGCCCGCGTCATAGAGCGGCTTCTTGGCGATGGGGCAGGTCACGACGGCGGCCGCACGGCCCGAAAGCGTGTCCTCCACGGCGCGCGTGATCGCCTCGACCACGCCGGCGGCGTTGGCCCCGGAGGGCGTGCCGGGCGTATCGGCCAGCCTGTTCTCCAGCGGTACCACGGGAAGCGCGGTCGCAAAATGCGCCGCCGTATCCTCCGGTGAAACCTCGATGAGCGGGACATCGAGCGCCAACCGCCGCGCCCGCGCCGCGATCAGCGCCGGATCGCCCAGAACGTAGAAGGACGGCAGTCCCAACGCCTCGCGCGCCAGCCACGCGCCGAGCAACACCTCCGGCCCGATACCGGCGGGCTCGCCGATCGTCAGCGCCAGCGGGGAGGGGACAGATCCGGTCACGAGACAGCCGCAGCCTCGAGCGCCGTCAGCGCTTGGCGATGCGCGCTTTCTCGCGCAGCTCCGTCATCAGCTCCTCCGACATCTGCTGGACGGTTCCGTCGCTCTGTTCCTCGCTCTGGAAAACCATCTGCGCCACGTGATCGTCCGAGACCTCGCGCGCGCTGCACACGCCGATGAACTCGACGCCGCGTTCCGTCTCGCGCACGGGCGTGGCGCTGCCGGGGCTGGTGCTCTGCACCTGTTCCTTCCACTCCGCCGGCAGCTCCGGCGCCAAAACGCGGCCCATGTCCTGCACGGTTACGTCGATCAGCCCCTTGGCGAACTGAATGCTCGTATCGCAGCTCTGGAAGCGGTCGCGCATGGCTTGTGCCTCCCTCTTGCGCTTGGCAAGCAGCTGCGATCGCTCGGCGGACGGGATGACGAAGATCACCCGCTGCAGCATGTACTCGGTCGCCGTCGGCTTCTGTCCGCCCTGCTGCAGCATCCTGTGCACAACGTCCTGCTCGGTCAGCGAATTCCCGGAGCGCTGGCGCGCCTGCAGCAGGCGGCCCCACCCGATCTGCGTGCGCATGAACTCCTTGAAGTGTTCCTTCGTCACACCCGACTGAGCCAGGATCTGGTCCAGTTGCGCCTGCGAAAGATTGTTGGAGGAGGCGAAGCCCGCGTAGGACTGGTTGACCATTTCCTCCGTCACGGGAACCCGCACCCGCTCTATCTCCTGCTGGCGCAGTGTCTGGTCGATCATCTCCTGCTCGGCAAGCTCGTTCAGATTGCCGTTCCGCCGCATCAGCTGCAAAAGGGCGACGCGGCGCTGGATATCGTAGCTCGTCACCGCCTTGTCGTTGACGACATAGCGGATCTCCGCCGCCATTGCGGGGGCCGTCGGCGCCATGGCAACCGCCGACAATGCCGCCGCCAGGAGCGCCGCCGTCAGAAGGCGGGACCTGCCCGCCAGCGGGATTTTTTCTCTATTCTTCATGACATACTGACCATTCGAATTCGGCTTTTCCCTTCATACGCGCCACGAGAGGCAAAACCGTGGCACGGATCGCCGATCCTTCTATTCCGAAAATTGCGTGAGCGCGCCCGTACTGCTGCCGAACTCACCGAGCGTACGCAACGCAATGGTGAAACCGATTTTGTTCTCCGGCTCGTCGGTGGTGCGACTGCGCGTCTGGCTGAAGCTCATCGTATAGATGAAGCACTCGTCGTCATAGGCGAAGCCGAACGCGTTTTTCACGAGCACGTTGGTTTCCAGATCGTAGGTCGCCGACGCAAATCCACGCCAGTTTTCGTTGAAGCGCAGCGAAGCGCTTCCGCCGATCTCCCGGCGATCTTCGTTGAAGCCGTAGAGCGGCTGGCTCTGGATGAAGGCGTATTGCGCGTTCACGCTGAGCGGGCCCAGCCTGGCCCCCGCCCGCACGTCCGTGCGGCGCAGTTCGAACGTCTCTTGGTCGAAACGCCCCGCCAGGGAAGCGGAGAAGCCGTTCGGCGCCGTGAAGCCGATCAGGCCGACATAGTCGGACACATCCGTGTCTAGGCCCGAATAGGCGCCGGCGTTCACCAGGTCGGGCGCGGCATAGGAGTTCACGCCGCCCAGATGATAGGACTGGCCGAACAGGCCGTGGGCCGTCCAGCCGCCCGCGAACATGCCCGAATAGCGGATGCCGAGATTGGCCCTGGTGCCGCCCTCGATGCGGTCGTATCCGGAGAACTTGTCGCGTTCGAACAGCGTGGAGGCATCGAAGACGAGCGATTGGGCGTCCTCGTTCGGGATGCCGAGATCGTCGTGATAGGGTTCGTCTGGCCGCACGAAGATCTGCGCCATCGGCTCCAGAACATGCGAGGCGCTGGCGGTGGAGAACAGGATCGGCCAGCGCGCCTCCAGGCCGGCGGTCACCATGGACCTGTAGTAGGCGGAGCGTATGTCGCTGTTCGTCGCCTGGTTGCCGATAGTGAAGTCGCTGATCCGCGTTTCCGCGCCGGCCGACAAGTCGCTGTAGATGCCGTCGCCGCGGGCGTGCAGCATGGGAGTAAGCACCAGCCCCATGCTGGTCACGAAGGAACGCTTCCACTCGGCTTCCGCCGTCAGCCGCCCGGAATTGCCTTCCAGCCCCTGCAGCTTCGTGCCGTACATGCCCTCGCTGCGGTGCAGCGCCTGCACGTTGACGTCGAGGTTCAACTCGCCACCGGCGACCGGCTCGTCGGGCGTGTAGGAATAGTCGAGATTCGGCGCCACCCAGGGCTGCTTGTCATTGCGCGCAAGCGAATGGCTGTCGAGCCGGTTTTCCTGCACCTGGAAGTGATAGCCCCTCAAATCGAAATAATTGCGATCGTTGAGGCCGGTCAGATAGATCTCCGAGCGGTGCACCGAATCCGCGAAACCCTCGATGCCGTAGGTTTTGGAGAAGTTCTTGTCCGTTTGCGCCAATACGTCCCAGCCGAAGGCCCAGCGCGGATTGATATCGAAACGGCCCGTGGAGCCGATCATGCCGCGACCGGTCTCGAAGCGGTCGACCTTGTTGGTGCCCCATTCCTCGGGGCTCCGCTGGTGGATGCCGGCAATCTTGAGGTTGTATTGACCGTTGTCGAATTGCTGGCGCCACTCGGCCTCGCCGAGGAAACCCTGATTGGTGTAGCCGGTAACCGCTACGGTGAGATCGTAGGTCGGCGACAGCGCCAGGTAATACGGCACCGTCAGCCCGTAGCCCAATTCACTGCCGCCCTTGATGCTGGGCATGAGGAAGCCGGACTTGCGCTTCACCGTCGGATCGGCGATCTCGAAATAGGGCAGGAAGGCGATCGGCACGCCGAAGAACTCGAAACGCGAGCGCTCGAAGCGCACCGTCTTGGCCTCTCCGTCCCAGATGATCTTCTTTGCCTTGATCTGCCACAGCGGCGGCCTGTCCGGGTTTTCCTCGCAGGGTTCGCAGGCGGTGTAGACGGCCTTGTTGAAGGTGGTCAGCCTGTTTCCCGAACGCTCCGCGCTTTCCGCGGCGAAATAGGTCTCGTCGACCGTTTCCACCCTGAGCGCGTTGACGAAACCCTCGCTGAAATCGTCGGTGACGTCGATCTGGTCGGCATAGATGCGGTTGCCGTCTTCCTCGATGATCTCGACGTTGCCGCTGGCGATTACGCGCGAAGTCGCGCGGTCGTAGGTGACGCGCTGGGCCACCAGCCGATTGCCGGCATATTCGATCTGCACGCCGCCGACGGCGCTGATCGTGTTGCGGTCGTTGTCGTAGACGAGCGTATCGGCGGACAGCAGCATCTGCGCGTCCCGCGGCAACTCGCTCCTATCGAACCCCTCCACCTGCGCGGCGGCGACGGAGACGGTCGCGATAAGGGCGACAAGCGCCACGCCCAACCTGGCGCGCCGCCGGCACGCCAAGAGAGAGGCTTTGCGGCCCCCCTTCACCGCTTCCCCCGCCACTAGCCGTCCTCCTTGAACAACAGGAAGGTTACTCCGAAAAACATCGCTACGACCACCGGCACCCACGCCGCCACGAAGGGCGGCACGAATCCGGCGCTGCCGAACGCCTTGACCAAAACCGAAACGACATAAAGCAGAAAGCCGGCAAGGACGCCACCCAGAATCACCGTCACCGATTGCCCCATCCGTGCAAATCTCATGGAAACCGTCGCCGCGATCAGCGTCATGGCCACGAGGAGGGGAGGCAGCGTCACCAATGAATGAAAATGCATGGCGAAGGCATTGGCGCGCAAACCAAAAGAGCGCGCCACCTCGATCTTCGCCGGAAGCGTGAAAACCGATACCGCTTCGGGCTGTGAGAGCTGTTGGCCGACGAATTCGGACTCAAGGTTTGTCGGTACGTCTACGGTTTCCAGCGTCTCCGGGGCGCTCCCGCCGCGCCGCCTGGTGACGTCGTTCAGTTCCCAGTGGCCATCACGAAGCCATGCGCGGCGCGCGTCCAGCCTTTCGACGATCCGGTCCTCCTGGTCCATGATGAAGAACACCGGCCGCACCAGCTCCGTGCCACCCTCAAGGGCGGCATCCGCGCCGATGACCGTCTCGCCTGATTCGGTCCGCTGCTTGATCCAACGCTCGTTGCCCGTGTTTGCCCTGGTCTTGGCGCCGCGCACCTCGGCTTCGACTGTCTGCGCCCTGGAGTAGCCGGCTGCCGCGATGGGGTTCAGGACGAGCACCGCAAGCAAGCCGAAGATGAAGGCGCCGAGCGCGATCGGCGTCAGGAACTGCCAGGCGGAGATGCCGGCCGCGCGCGCGACCACCAATTCGTATTTGCGGTTGAGGCTGATAAGCGTGGCCATTGCCGAGATCAGCCCGACGAAGGGCACGACCTGCTGCATGATGATGGGCAGTTGCAAGGCGGCAAGCCCCAGCGCCCACTTCGCCGAGTAGCCTTCGAGATCGCCCGCCCGTCCGGCAATCTCGGTGAAGGTGACGATGAAGACGAGCGCGGCGATGCCGATGAAGTTCCATACCGTGATGGCTGTGTAGCGGCGAAAGAAATAGCCGCCGAGCGTTCTGCCGATCATGCGCGCCTCCGCGCCCGGCCGAACCGCCGGGAAAGATCGTCACGAACGCTCTGGAGACGCTCGTTCAGTTTTTCCGTCCAACTCGTCGGCAGTTCCATCATGCGGTTCGTGGCGATGAAACCGGCGCAGACGGCGATCATGCCGAGGGGCGCGGCATAGAGGACGAAGGAGAAGAACGGCTTCGTCTCCGCCTGGTTATTGGCATAAAAGCCCATCCAGCGCACCAGGAGGCCGATTGCCAGGGTGGTGATCATCGGATGCACCCGTGCCTCCCGGAAGGAGCGGGCATCGCCCGCCACGGCGATGCCTATGAGCGCGAAGACGATGGGATAGAGCCAGTCGGTAAACCGCTTGTGCAGTTCGGCGCGATAGCTTTGCGGGTTCGCTGCAAAGGTCTTGTCGTTCGGATCGGGGTTGAGAAGGTAGGTGAGATAATGGTCCTTGCGGTAAAGCGTCGGCGTATCCGAACCACGGGTGAACTGGGACAGATCGAAGGCGTAGGCCTCGAAGCGGATCACCGAGACGTCGCCGTTGCCGGATTGCCGCTGCACCTCGCCGTCCTGCATGACGAGAATGCTGCCGCCCTCCCGCTCCACCGTCAGGCCGCGGCGTGCGTGGTAAATCAGCTTCATGCCCTTTTCGCGGGTATCAGTGACGAAGATGCCTCCCAGTTGCCCGTCCGGCAGGCGCTCGGAAATCTGCACGAACACCCCGTCGTCCATCTTCTGAAAGCTGCCTTCCTGCAGGACCGTGGAGATCAGGTCGGCATTCGCGCCGGCCAGGATCTGGCGCAGCGCCTGGCGCGAATAGGGCTCCAGCGTGTTGTTGATGGTGAAGGCGGCGATGCTGGTGGCGATGGCGATCAGCAGGATCGGCCGGATGACGGTAAGGCGCGGGCCCCCTGCGGCGCTGATGACCACCAACTCCGAATCCGCGTTCATTGTCGCCAGCGTATGGGCGACGGCGATGCCGATGGCAAACGGCATGACGATGGGGATGACGGCCGGCAGCGTCAGCGCGCCGGCGATGAAGAAGGTCGCAGCCGACTGCCCGCTGCTCGTCACCAGGTCGATGCGGTTGAGCACCTGGGTCGTCCACACGATGAGAAGCACCCACGCCAGCGAAGCAGCGAAAATCGACAGCGTGCGCCGCAGGATGTAGAGCTCGATCACCTTCATCGGCAGATGTGTCACCTGTGTTGACGGCCACTATATGGCGCGCACGGCTCCCGTACGCCGTGGTGGTACAACGCGGACCCGCCGGTTTGAAAGGTTCGGCAGAGATTGTCCCCGTGCCAGTCTGTCGCGGACAGGCCTAACGAAGCGGAAAAGAACGCGGTTAACGATTCCCTGCACGCACTCCCCGGTGGTCTGACCCAAACAGATGCTACCCATCTGTTTGGAAAAGTCAGCCCACAAGCTATTACTCTGATGGTGGGATCCTGACAGATGGCTACCATCTGTCAGGATCCCACCACTAAGCATCGTCTAGAGGCTTATCCCATTCCACCCCCTTGTCAATTCGCTTAAAACCGCCAAGATCGCGCCAGCCCGCAAACCCTACCGGACAGGAAGCTCCATGACAGACAAACCGATCGTCGCCTTCGCCAAATTCGCTGCGCCCAAGAAAGGCAGTGTCATCGTATTGGCGCCGGAGGGCGGCAAGCTCGGCGAGGCAGCCAGGGCGTGCGACCCGGCCGACATCCTGCCCAAGGTTTTCGCAGCTGCGGATTTCTCCGGTAAGCTGGCGGCAAGCGTCGAGGCGCTGGCGCCGCAGGGCACGGATTATGACCGTCTTGCCGCCGTCGGCGCCGGCAAGGCGGATGCGCTCGATGAACAGGCCTGGCTTAAGATCGGCGGCGCCGCTTCGGCCGCCGCCAGGAACGCGACCGAGGTGACGGTCGTCGCGGAGGTCGCCGACGCCGAGGCGAGTGCCAGCGACGTGGCGCTGATCGCCCTCGGCGTCGTGCTGCGTTCCTATACCTTCGACAAGTACAAGACCCGCAAGGATGAGAACGGCGCGCCGAAGCCCGCCGCCGGCAAAGCGGTGAAGTTCACCATCCAGTGTGCCGACCCGGCGGCCGCGAAAAAGGCCTTTGCAGAGGCGGCCTCCGTGGGCGACGGCGTGCTTCTGGCCCGCGACCTCGTCAACGAGCCGCCCAACGTGCTGGGTCCGGTGGAGTTCGCGGCACGCGCCAAGGAGCTGGAGGAGCTCGGCGTCAAGGTGGATATCCTCACCGAGAAGGAGATGAAGAAGCTCGGCATGCGCGCGCTTCTGGGCGTGGCGCAAGGCTCGGTTCGCCCGCCGCGCATGGCGGTCATGCGCTGGAACGGCGGCAAGGCCAAGCAGAAGCCCGTCGCCTTTATCGGCAAGGGTGTCGTCTTCGATACCGGCGGCATCTCCATCAAGCCGGCCGCCGGCATGGAGGACATGAAGGGTGACATGGCAGGGGCGGCGACCGTCGTCGGCCTCATGCACGCGCTCGCCGCCCGCAAGGCCAAGGTGAACGCCGTCGGCATCATCGGCCTTGTCGAAAATATGCCCGACGGCAACGCGCAGCGGCCGGGCGACATCGTCACCTCCATGTCCGGCCAGACGATCGAGATCATCAACACCGACGCCGAAGGCCGCCTCGTTTTGGCCGACCTGTTGTGGTACTGCAACGAGGAGTTCAAGCCCCAGTTCATGGTCAATCTGGCGACCCTGACCGGCGCCATCCTGGTTGCGCTGGGCAACAGCCATGCCGGCCTGTTCTCCAACGACGACGCGCTTGCCGAGCGCCTGACGGCGGCCGGAACCGTGACGGGTGAGAAGGTCTGGCGCATGCCGATGGGCAAGGAATACGACAAGCTCATCGACACCAAGAACGCCGATATGAAGAACACCGGCGGGCGCCACGCCGGCTCCATCACCGCCGCCCAGTTCTTGAAGCGCTTCGTCGACGGCACGCCCTGGGCGCATCTCGACGTCGCCGGCACGGCCATGGCCTCGCCGTCCTCCGAGATCAACCAGTCCTGGGCCTCGGGCTACGGCGTGCGCCTGCTCGACCGGCTGGTCGCCGACCACTACGAGAGGTGAGGGTGGAGGTCCTCTTCTACCACCTGACCGAATCGACGCTGGAAGAGGCGCTGCCCCCGCTCGTGGAGAAGAGCCTGGAGCGGGGGTGGAAGGTCGCCGTCCAGACGGCCGGCGAGGAGCGCCGCGATGCCATTGACGCCCGGCTGTGGACCTTCCGCGACGACAGCTTCGTGCCGCACGGCACCGACCGCGAGCCGAACGCGGCCGAGCAGCCGGTGCTCCTGACCACCACCCCCGACAACCTGAACGGCGCAACGATCCGCTTCCTGGTCGACGGTGCCGAGCCCGGCTCCCTCGACGGCTACGCGCGCGCCGTCTTCCTCTTCGACGGCCACGACACGGCGCAACTCGACGCCGCCCGTGCCCAGTGGAAGGCCATGAAGGCCGCCGGCCACGACGTCACCTACTGGCAGCAGGGCCCGGACCGGCGCTGGGAGAGGAAGGGGTGAAGGGGGGTGGCTTAAGCAGGAGGGGCTTTGGCGGGTGACGGAATTGAGATGCCGGCGCTCCTTCGCGCCCCCCTCTGTCCTGCCGGACATCTCCCCCACACGGGGGGAGATTGCGCCTGCCGCTTGCTACGGCGCCTATTTTGAAACGTTGCCGATTGGCGAAAGTCACCGTGCCAGCCAATCTCCCCCCGTGTGGGGGAGATGTCCGGCAGGACAGAGGGGGGCGCGAAGGGGCGCCGGCCTACCCATATAGCCCCGACTAACCCTGCCCAATCTCCCCAAGCACCCCCTCCAACTCCCCCAGATGCCTGATCTGCCGAAAGCGCTCCACCCCTTCCGGCGCCTTCGCGTGCTCGTGCGCCCAGGTCAATTCATGCGGCACGAGCACGCCCCAGCCGCCGGCCTCGATCACCGGCAGCACATCCGATCTCATCGAGTTGCCCACCATCACGGCCTTGCCGGCGCCGTCGCCATGTTGCGCGAAGATGCGCTCGTAGACGGCACGGTTCTTGTCGCTGACGATCTCCACCGCGTCGAAGAAATCGCCGAGGCCCGAGGCCGCCAGCTTGCGCTCCTGGTCGAACAGGTCGCCCTTGGTGATCAGCACGATGCGGTACTGCCCGGCAAGCCGCTCCAGCGTCTCGCGGGCGTGCGGCAATGGCTCGACCGGGTGGTCGAGCATCTCGCGCCCCGCCTCCAGAATGCCCTTGATCGTCTGCGCCGGCACGCCCCCCTCGGTGACCTCGATCGCCGTTTCGATCATCGAAAGGGTAAAGCCCTTGATGCCGAAGCCGTACTTGCCGAGATTGCGCGTCTCCGCCTCAAGAAGCCGCGCCGAAAGATGGTCGGGCTCGGCATAATCGCCCAGAAGCTCGGCGAAGCGCGCTTCCGTGAGCCGGTAAAAGCGCTCGTTCTGCCACAGCGTGTCGTCGGCGTCGAAGCCGATGACGATCGCGCTCATTCCGCCATCTCCCCCTCATACTCCGCCGAGAGCGCCAGCCATTTCTCCTCCTGCCGCTCCATCGTTCGCGCAAGCTCGGCGCGCTCCTTGGCGAGCGAGGAAGCCTTGCCCGGATCGCGCTCGTAGAGGCCGGCGTCGGCCATTTGCGCTTCGATGGCTTCGAGGCGCTTGCGCGTACGCTCGATCAGGCCTTCCGTTGCCTTGATTTCCTTGGCCAGCGGCTCGAGTTCGGCCCGGCGCCTCGCCGCTTCGCGCCGGCGCTCGGCTTTCGAAGCCTTTTCCGCCTCGCGCTTCTCGCGGTTGCGGCTCGCCCCGCCGGTGGTCAGCGCGCGGTAGTCCTCCATGTCGCCCTCGTAGGGGCGCACCGTGCCCTCACCGACCAGCCACAGGCGGTCCGCGCACGCTTCGATCAGGTGCCGGTCGTGGCTGATGAGGATGACCGCGCCCTCGTAGGTGTTGAGCGCATCGACCAGCGCCTCGCGGCTGTCGATGTCGAGGTGGTTGGTCGGCTCGTCGAGGATGAAAAGATGCGGCGCCTCGAAGGAGGCGAGCCCCATCAGAAGCCGCGCCTTCTCGCCGCCGGAAAGGTCGCGCGCCGGCGTGTCCATCTTCTCCGTCGAAAGGCCGAACTGCGCAACGCGCGCCCTGACCTTGGCCTCCGGCGCGTCCGGCATCAGCCGGCGCACATGCTGGTGCGCGTTCTCGTCGGGGCGAAGGTCCTCGAGCTGGTGCTGGGCGAAGATCGACACCTTCAGCCCCGGCGCCAGCGTCATCGTGCCCCTTTCGAGGCCGAGCCTGCCGGCGATCAGCTTGGCGAAGGTGGACTTGCCGTTGCCGTTGGAGCCGAGAAGGGCGATGCGGTCGTCCTCGTCGATGCGCAGCGACATGTTCTTCAAGACAGGCTTGCCCGGCTCGTAGCCGACGGCCCCGCCTTCGAGGGCGACGATGGGGGAGGCGACGGCCTTGGCCGGATTGGGAAAGCGGAAAGGCCGCACATGCTCGTTCACCGCCGCGCCGATCGGCTGCATGCGCGCCAGCGCCTTGAGCCGCGACTGCGCCTGCCTCGCCTTCGAGGCCTTGTAGCGGAAGCGTTCGACGAAGGCCTCCATATGCTTGCGCTGCGCTTCCTGCTTGACGCGCGTCTTCTCCTGCAGCTCGGCCTTTTCCGTATACTGCCGGGCGAACTGGTCGTAGCCGCCGCGCCAGAAGGTGAGCTTCTTGTGCTCCAGATGCACGATCGAGGAAACGGCATTGTTCAAGAGGTCACGGTCGTGGCTGATGAGAAGCACCGTATGCGGATAGCGCATCAGGTAGCTCTCCAGCCACATCGTGCCTTCAAGGTCGAGATAGTTGGTCGGCTCGTCGAGGAGAAGCAGGTCCGGCTCGGCGAACAGCACCGCCGCAAGTGCAACGCGCATGCGCCAGCCGCCGGAGAAGGCGGAGGCCGGGCGCTTCTGCGCCTCCGTATCGAACCCGAGGCCGGAAAGGATGGAAGCTGCCCGCGCTTCCGCCGAATGGGCGTCGATGTCGGCAAGCCGCACGTGGATCTCGGCGATGCGGTGCGGGTCCTCAGCCGTTTCGGCCTCGCGCATCAGGCGCTCGCGCTCGGCATCCGCCTTCAGCACGATGTCGATCAGCGGCTCTTCTGTGCCCGGCGCCTCCTGCGCCACCTGGCCGATGCGCGTTCCCTTCGGCAGGCCGACCGCGCCCGTCTCCGGCGCAAGCTCGCCGGTGACCGCGCGGAACAGCGTCGTCTTGCCGGTGCCGTTGCGGCCCACAAGCCCCGCTTTGGTGCCAGCCGGCAGGGTGAGCGAGGCATGCTCGATGAGCAGCCGCCCGGCGACGCGTAATGAAAGGTCGTTGATCGTAAGCATGACCGCGGGGTTTAGGACGAGGCCGCCGCCACTTGCAAGCCCCTTGCTGGTGAAGTGCAGAGTAATCGCCTAAAAGGGCGGCACCCGTCGCGTCGACCCCCCTCCGCCTGCCGGCACCTCCCCCGCAAGGGGGGAGGCAGGCCGGCCGCCGGCGCTGCTTCTGCAACAGTGGAGATTGGTGAAGGCGGCCGCGACGGCTTTCCTCCCCCCTTGCGGGGGAGGTGCCGGCAGGCGGAGGGGGGTCGACGCGACGGGTGCCGAGTTATCAAACTCCCAAGCGCCCCCTCAGGCATACCCCCTGCCTTCCGGCGTCCTATGAAAATAGATCATATCCAGCGACGGCGGCTCTTTCCCCAACACTGACAGGATCATATGCGCCTGGCCGCGATGGTGCGTCTGGTGGTTGAAGAAATGCGTCAGCGCCGGTGCCAGGCGCTGCGAGATCGTGCGCGGGTTGACGACCGTCATGTAGGTGAACCGCCCTTGCAGCGCGTCCTCGTCAAGGCCGGCGATCCAGTCGGCGATGCGCTCGTCCTCCGCCTCGCGCGCCTGTCTCAGCGCCGGCAGGGCCGGATGAAGGATCGTGTCGAGCCGTGCCGGCGCCCCACCCTTGCCGGTGAAGCGCTTCATCCAGATGCGGTCGGCCGCCAGAATGTGGTTGAGCGTGCCCTTCATGGACTTGAAGAAGGCGCCCACGTCGCGCGCATAATCTTCCTCGCTCAGATCGGCCGCGGCCTCGTAGATGAGGCCGTTCGCCCACCGGTTATAGGCCGCCATCATCTCGAAATGTTGCTTCATGGTGCTTCCCCGCTCTTGGCCCGCTCTTACAGTGCCCCATGATTAGCGCATCCTCCCCGCCGCCACCTATCAATTCCATACATCCTTGCCTTGCAAAAAAGCGATTGGAACCTTCGCTCGGTGCGCGGTAAGCCGAAGGCCCGAATGGAGAGATACCGATGACGATCCTGCTCTACGACTTGGTCGGAAGCGATGAGCGCCGCCCCTTCAGCCCGCATTGCTGGAAGGTGGCGCTCGCGCTCGCCCACAAGGGCCTTTCCTTCAAGGCCGTTCCCACCCGCTTCACCGAGATCGCCGGTATCGAGAACGGCGCCACAAGGACCGTGCCCCTCATCCGCGACGGCGACCGCGTGGTGAGGGACTCCTTCGCCATCGCCCTTTACCTGGAGGAAGCCTATCCGGACCGGCCGACGCTGTTCGCAGGCGAGGGCGGCAAGGCGATGGCGCGTTTCGTCGAGCGCTGGTCGCAGCTCACGCTCCACGCCTTCATCGGCGAGGCGGCGCTGACGGATATCCATGGCCTGCTCGGCGCTAACGACCAGGCCTATTTCCGGGAAAGCCGTGAGGCGCGCTTCGGCAAGGTGCTGGAAGAGGTGCCGGCCGGCCGCGAGGCGAAGCTCGAAGGCTTCCGCACAAGCCTCGCGCCGCTGCGCACGCTCTTCGAGCACCAGCCCTTCATCGGCGGCGAAGGCCCGCTCTTTGCCGATTACATCGTCGCCGGCGCCCTGCAATGGGCGCGCGTGGCCTCGCCCTTTCCCTTCCTGGCGCCAGACGATCCGGTGGCCGCGTGGTTCGCCCGCTGCCTCGACCTTCACAGTGGCCTCGGCCGCGGCGTGCCTGCCGCGGCGTGATCGCTCTTCACACGGGCCTCCCGCACCGCTATAGACCCGCCATCTCAATTCTTTCCCCTTAAACGCAAGGACCTGAAATGGCGATTGAACGCACCTTCTCCATGATCAAGCCGGACGCCACGGCACGCAACCTGACCGGCGCCATCACCAAGATGTTCGAAGACGCGGGCCTCAAGGTCGTCGCCTCCAAGCGCGTGTGGATGAGCCGCCACCAGGCCGAAGGTTTCTACGCCGTCCACAAGGAGCGGCCCTTCTTCGGCGAGCTGTGCGCCTTCATGTCCTCCGGCCCCACCGTGGTGCAGGTGCTGGAAGGCGAGAACGCCATCGCCTTGAACCGCGAGATCATGGGCGCCACCAACCCGGCCGATGCCGCCGAGGGCACCATCCGCAAGCTCTATGCCAACTCCATCGGCGAGAACTCCGTCCACGGCTCCGACGCGCCGGAGACGGCGGCCGAGGAAATCCGCTACTGGTTCTCCGACGTCGAGCTGGTCGGCTGAATCGATCTTGCAGCTTTCGGCTGCAAGCGGTTGAGAAGATTCGAGAAGCCGGAGGCACGCCTCCGGCTTTTTATTTGAGCGTTTTGCCGGCTTGACCGTTCAGGCATGGGTCCTCGGGTCATCCTCGGGTTAAACCTGGGGACCACGGACGACGAGGGTGGAAAGGCAGCCACCTCACCCCACGCGACGCGCGTCATCCCGGAAGCCGGAGCGATAGCGGAGGCTGTCCGGGACCCATTCCGGATGGTGGGCGAGTCACGGAATGGGTCCCGGACAAGCCTTCGGCTTTCCGGGATGACGAGGGCAGCGCTCGGCGCCTCCCGTCAAACCTTCCCCCAGCGCCCAAGCGCCTTCTCGTCCTCCGTCTTCGCCTCCACCCAGCGGCCTTCCTCGCCACCGGCCGGATGCTCCTTCTTCCAGAAGGGCGCGCGGGATTTCAGGTAGTCCATGAGGAAATCCGCCGCTTCCAGCGCCGCCTTGCGGTGCGTCGACGCCGCCACCACCAGGACGATGTTCTCGCCCGGCCGGAGCTTGCCGAAGCGGTGGATGACGGTAAGCCCGGTGAGCGGCCAGCGCTCCACCGCCTCATCCGCGATGCGGCCGATCTCGGCCTCGGCCATGCCGGGATAGTGTTCGAGTTCAAGCGCGGCGAGCCGCCCGCTCTCATCGCGGCAGCGCCCGGTGAAGGTCACCACCGCGCCGACGTCCTTACGCCCCGCCGTCAGCCGGTCGATCTCGGCGGCGATGTCGAAATCCTCGGCCTCAACGCGCACGAGGGGCTGGCAGCGCTCCGCCACGGTCAGCCTCCCGTCATCGGCGGGAACAGCGCCACCTCGCCGTCGGCCGGCAGCTTGGCCTCGTGCTCCACATGCTCGTGGTCGACCGCGACGCGGATCACCTCCGGATACTCCAGCGCCGCCGCATAGCCGTCGCCGCGCCCCTTCAGCCAGGTCAGGAGATCGGTCACCGTCTCCACCTCTTGCGGCAGGGCCACCGTCTCGATCTCCCGGCCGATGCGCTCGCGCACCCATGCGAAATAGACGAGTTTCATGGCCGTTATTCCTCGATGATATGCTTCAGCCCGGCACGGAAATAATCATATCCGGTGTAAAGCGTCACCAGCGCCGAGAACCATAAAAGCGCAATGCCGGTCTCGGTCGTATAGGGCACCACCTTGTCGCCGGCGGGGCCGGCAAGCAGGAAGCCGATCGCCAGCATCTGGATGGTCGTCTTCCATTTGGCAAGTTGCGTCACCGGCACGCTCACCTTGAGCGCGGCCAGATATTCGCGCAATCCCGAGACGAGGATCTCCCGGCACAGGATGATGATCGCCGCCCACAGCGTCCATCCGGCGATGGTGCGGTCCGTGTCGGCGGCCAGAAGCAGAAGGCAGGTGGCCACCAGAAGCTTGTCGGCGATCGGGTCCAGCATCTTGCCGATATTCGAGGTCTGCTGCCAGGTGCGGGCGAGATACCCGTCGAGATAGTCGGTGATGCTGGCCGCCAGGAAGATGCCGAGCGCCGTCCAGCGCGCGAAGTCGCTCGACTGCAGCCGCCCTTCGAGGAAAAAGCACAGGACGATCAGCGGCACCGCCATGATGCGCGCATAGGTGAGCAGGTTGGGCAGATTGAATGCGCTTTGCGGCTGTTGCATGGATTGCTGGCTCATGGATGGCCTTTCAAATCAGACGCCGTAGTGTGCGGTCTAGTGGGGCGATTTGTCCTGACAGATGGCACCCATCTGTCAGGACAAATCGCCCCACCGGATTATTAGCTTGTGGGCTGACTTTTCCAAACAGATGGGTACCATCTGTTTGGGTCAGACCACTAGCTGACATATGGGCGGGGCCTTCGCTCGGTAAAGCACTATCTGCCCTCGTGGAAGTGGTTGTAGATCAGCCGGGCGATGGATTCGGAGATGCCGTCGACCTCCATCAGGTCCTCGACGCCCGCCCGGCTGACTGCCTTCGCCGTGCCGAAGTGATGCAGAAGCGTCCGTTTGCGCCCCGGCCCGATGCCGGCGATCTCGTCGAGCGGGTTCCTCACCATCTCCTTCTTGCGCCGTGCCCGGTGCGTGCCGATGGCGAAGCGGTGCGCCTCGTCGCGCAGCCGCTGCACGAAATAGAGAACGGGATCGCGCACCGGCAGCGAGAAGGGCTGCTTTTCCTGCATGAAGAATCGCTCGCGCCCGGCGTCCCGGTCCGGCCCCTTGGCGATGCCGATCGCGGTGACGAGATCGGCGATGCCGAGATCGTCGAGGATCCGCCGCACGGACGACATTTGCCCCTTGCCGCCGTCGATCAGGATGACGTCCGGCCAGGCGGGAAAGGCATCGGCCTCGCTGTCGGTGCCGTTTTCCGGCAGGCCCTGCTCGTTGATGAGCCGGGAAAAGCGCCGCTGCATCACCTCCCGCATCATGCCGAAGTCGTCGCCGGGCGTGATGTCGGTCGAGCGGATGTTGAATTTGCGGTACTGGTTCTTCACGAAACCTTCCGCGCCCGCCACGATCATCGCGCCGACGGCGTTGGCGCCCATGATGTGCGAGTTGTCGTAGACCTCGATGCGCCGCGGCGCGGCTTCCAGCCCGAAGGTCTCGGCAAATCCCTCCAGAAGCCGCGTCTGCGACGAGGTTTCGGCGAGCCTGCGCCCCAGCGCCTCGCGCGCGTTCCGCAGGGCGTGCTCGGCGAGGTCCTTCTTCTCGCCGCGCTGCGGCACCGACACGGAGACCTTGCGTCCCGCCCGCGTCGACAGCGCCTCGGCCAGCAGCGCCTGGTCCTCCACCGTGTGGGACAGGAGGATGGCGCGCGGGCAGGGCTTGTCGTCATAGAACTGGGCGAGGAAGGAGCCGAGCACCTCTCCGGGCGCGAGCGCGGGGTCCGCCTTGGGGAAATAGGCGCGGTTGCCCCAGTTCTGCCCGGTCCGGAAGAAGAAGACCTGGATGCAGCTCTGCCCGCCTTCCTGATGGATGGCGAAAACGTCGGCCTCCTCGATGCCTTGCGGGTTGATGCCCTGGTGGGCCTGCACATGGCTGAGCGCGGAAAGCCGGTCGCGGTAGACCGCCGCCCGCTCGAAGTCGAGCGCCTCGGAGGCCTCCTGCATGGCCGTGGCGATATCCGCCTTCACCTTGCTGGAGCGGCCGGAAAGAAACGCCTTCGTCTCCGCCACCAGCGCCGCATAGTCCTCTTCGCTGATCTCGCCCGTGCAAGGGCCGGAGCAGCGTTTGATCTGGTAGAGGAGGCAAGGCCGCGTGCGGCTTTCGAAGACCGAATCCGTGCAGGTGCGGATGAGGAAAGCCCGCTGCAGCGAGTTGATGGTCCGCCCCACCGCGCCGGCCGAGGCGAAGGGGCCGAAATAGTCGCCCTTCTTCGAGCGTGCGCCGCGATGCTTGAAGATGCCTGGGGCAGGGTGGTCGCCGGTCAGGAGGATATAGGGAAACGACTTGTCGTCGCGCAGGAGAACGTTGAAGCGCGGGCGCAGGCGCTTGATGAGGTTGGCTTCCAGAAGAAGCGCCTCGGTCTCGGTGCGCGTGACGACGAACTCCATCGACGCCGTCTCGCGAATCATGCGCGTGATGCGGTTCGTGTGGCCGCGCCCCTGGGCGTAGTTCGTCACCCGTTTCTTCAGGCTGCGCGCCTTGCCGACGTAGAGCACGTCGCCCTCGGCGTTCATCATGCGGTAGACGCCCGGCGCGTTGGGCAGGCGCTTGACGACCGCCTGGATCACCTCCGCGCCGACGGCGGCACTGTCTGCACCCGCGCTGTCCCACTCGACGGCCTTGCCGGGCAGGGGGCTTATTTCCGGGGAAAGATCGGGTGTGCTCATTCGGCCACTCCGGCGATATCCGGCGTTTGCCAGGCCAGATGCTGCCCGCCGTCGAGCGCGATCATCTGTCCGGTCACCGACGGCGTTTCCCACAGATAACGGATCGTGGCGCCGAATTCCGGCAGTTCCGGCCCCCGCTCTAGGATGAGCGCCCTGGTCTGGCGCCGGAAATCCTCTTCGTCCTGGCGGTCGTTGGGCAGCGCCGGGCCCGGGCCGATGGCGTTGACGCGGATGCGCGGGGCCAGCGCCTGCGCCATGGTGCGCGTGGCCGTCCACAACGCCGATTTCGACAGCGTGTAGCTGAAGAAGCGCGGCGTCGGCTTCCACACGCGCTGGTCGATCATGTTGACGATCAAACCTTCCTCTCCCTGCGGCAGTGCCCGCGCGAAACTCCTGGCGATGATGGCGGGCGCCTTCACGTGGATGGCGAAGTGCCGGTCCCAGACCTCATCGGTAAAGTCGGTCACCGAATCCTCCTCGAAGACGGAGGCATTGTTGACCACGAGCCCGACCGATCCCAGTGCCACCGCCGCCTCGTCCACCAGCATCTCGACCTGCTTCGTATCGGCAAGGTCTGCTTGCAGCACGCACGCCTCGCCGCCCTCGGCAATGATCGCCGCCGCCAACTGGTCGGCTTCCTCGCGGGACATGCCGCAATGGATAGCGATCCTGAAGCCATGCGCCGCCAGATCGAGCGCGATGGCCCTGCCGATCCTTTTCGCCCCGCCTGTCACGAGGGCGCACTTATCTGTCTGCCGCATCCGTTCACCCGTTCTCCGCGGCTTATATATGACCTCGCACCGCGTATTTATAGCACCTTCCAGACGGCCTTGCCGCAGCAGTGGAAGGGTAGGTGGCGGGGGACGATACAGTTTTTACAAATAACAAAATGTCGAACTTCTGCCGTATTCACCGCTGTTATTGAACAGTGCTTCACCGTTGAGCTTTTTTTGGTGAAGTTTGATGGTTTTCACTAATATTTTGATCAATAGGTGATTTGATGAAGATCGTACGTACGCTGCTTCCGTGCGCAGCACTCCTTGCCTTTGCAAACGCGGCCGTTGCTGCGGATGCGATTATCCTGCCCCCGGCCGACATCGCGGTGCCGCCCATCACGTCCGCGCCGTCGGACTGGAACGGCGGGTATGCCGGTGCTACCGTGGGCTATGCCTTCTCCGGTGAATCGAAAGTGACCGACGGCAATGCTTCCGGAAAGCGCGACGAAAAGGGTTTTGTCGGCGGCGTTTTCGCCGGCTGGAACTGGCAGTCCGGCAACTTCGTCTATGGCGTGGAAGGCGACGTCGGCGTTGCCAAGCAAAGCGAGGACCTGCGGAGTGGGAAGAAGAAGTGGGCCATCGACACCGCCACCCTGCGCCCGCGCCTTGGCTATGCCGTCACCGACAACATCCTGCTTTACGGCACCGCGGGAGGAGCCGCGCAGCCGAAGAGCTACTACGACGGTGCGGGCAATTCCGATTCCAAGGTCATGCTGGGTTGGACCGCCGGCGTCGGTGCCGATGTGAAGCTCACCAAGCGCACCTTCGCGAAGCTGGAATACCGCTATACGGACTTCGGGAAGGAGAAGTTCGATATCGGTGGAACCTCCTACACCGACACCACCAAGCAGCATAAGATGCTGGTCGGCCTCGGCATCTCCTTCTAGTTCCAGGCACCTTGCCGGCGCGGATTGGACGACCGGGCCCGGCCTGAATGGCCGGGCTCGTTCTGTTCATGTGTCCTTTCGGCAACAGCGAAAGACCGCGAGGAGGCTGTTCTCGCCGAAAGCCATCATGCGGCCATCTTTGGCGTCTTTCTCCGTCGCCATGGCGGAACCGCTTGGCCGTTCAAGATGTTTGTAAGCCGGCGGTTGGGGCACATCGGGGCGTTTTTGCCGACTTCCCGGCAGACACCGCCTCCCCGAACTGCAGATGTGGCAAGGAGTTCACACGATGAGAGTCAAGAGTTTGATGCTAGGCACGGCTGCGGCCGGCCTGTTTGCAGCGGTGGCCATCCCGGCCTTTGCCGCTGACGCGGTTCTGGAGCAGCCTCCGGCACCGCCCGCTGCGCCCATGGAAGTGGCGCCTGTGGCCACCTGGGCCGGCCCCTATGCGGGTGTCGCTGCGGGCTACGGCTTCGGCGGCAGCACGGAAGCCGAGCTCGGTGGCGTGACCACCGACATCGACACGGACGGCTTCGTCGGCAACGCTTTCGCCGGCTGGAACTGGCAGTCCGGCACCTTCGTATACGGTGTCGAGGGTGACATCGGCTACAACGGCATGGACGGCAGCGATGCCGGTCTCGATACGGAAGGTGGCGTCGACGGCACGTTGCGCGCCCGCCTCGGTGTCGCGGCCACGGACAACATCCTGCTCTACGCCACTGCCGGCGGTGCCGGTGGTCGTCATGAACTGTCCGACGGCGCCTCCTCCGACAAACAGACCATGTGGGGCTGGACGGCCGGTGCCGGTGCCGACGTGAAGCTGACCGAGCAGGCCTTCGGGCGGCTCGAGTACCGCTATACGGATCTGGGCAGCGAGACCTTTACGGTCGGCGGCGCCGACTACGATGTCGACGCCAACAGCCACAAGGTCCTTGTCGGTATCGGTATGCAGTTCTAGCGCAACTGCGACAAGACAACGCGTTGGCGTGACCGCCGACACGAAAGCCGGGCCTCGTGCCCGGCTTTTTCTTTTAGAGCAATTCCAGGAAAAGCGGATCCCGGTTTTCGGATAAGATCATGCTAAAACAAACAGCTGGATCATGATGACGAACCAACGAAGCGACATCATGATCTAGAGCCTATCCGCCCCGTGCCGGCGGCATCAGCGCCGTGTCCAGCCTGCACGCCTTGCGGTCGACCTCCCGGCAGGCGCGGAACCGCAGGTCCCGCGTCAGGCAGATGCGCACCTCGCGCAGATACCGCCGGTCGCAGATAACCGCGATGCCCTCCGGCTCGATCCCCGGATTGGCGGCGATGAACAGCTCCTCCACTGCATCCGGTGCCACCATGCGCGGCGCCGCAAGCCGCGAAAATTCTGCCGGCACGGAGACCCGTTCGCGCGCCGCGCGCGTGAGCGCGAAATAGTCCGCCTGTCCAAGGCCGGAGCAGGAGCCGTGCTTGCGCCACTGATGGCCGATCAGCCCCGCCGAGGGCACGATGTCGAGATGGTCCTGCACCAGCCGGTCCGGCACCCGGTCCGGCTGGCGGCTGCGGCAGAACTCGGGATAGCCGCGCTCGTATTGCGGCCACAGCCCGTGCACGACGAAGGCATAGGGCCGGGCGCCGCCGCATTGCCGCTCGTTCGCCCCGGCGCCTTCCGCCGCGCAGTAGCTGGGCGACCAGGAAAGCGACAAGACGTAGAAGTCGAAGGCCCCCGGCTCGGCATCCCGCTCGCCGGAAACGGCGGGGGAGGGCGCGATGGCGAGAAGGGCCGCCGTGATTGCCCTGCGAAGAAAGCGCACGCCTAGCATTACAGTTGCCCTTGAAAAGCGCACGGTTCGGCCGACGTCATACCCCCACCCCTAACCCCTCCCCCTCAAGGGGGAGGGGGGCGCCGACGCCTCAGAATCCCCCTCCCCTTTGAGGGGAGGGGTGAGGGGTGGGGGGCCGACCAAGGACTCAAAATCCATATGCAATAGCCCTGCCCTTGTGGGGAGGGATCGAAGGTGGGGGTATGACGCCAGCCGAACCGCGCGCACATTTCTCGCACTTTTCAAGTGCAACCGCGAGGCTAGCGCAGCACGCTGCATTCGGCGTTGTACACGTTCCAGCGGTCGAAGCCGGAGACGCAGAATTCCACATTGTCGCCGAGGCCGGCAAAGCCCTGGCCGTATTCGACCAGGTACCAGATCGGCCGGTCCTGCCCGTCGGTCAGCCGCACGGTCGCCGCGCAGTAGCGCCGCTCGATGGGGCTGTCCGCCGTTGCCGGCTCATAGCGTGTCCCCCGGGCGCCGTAGAAATCGGCGATGCCGACATCGGGCAGATTCGGCACGTGGGTCACCTGATAGCGGAAGCGGTGCACGATGGCTCCGCGCACGCTTTGATGTGCGCAGATGGGGTCGTCCGCGGCGTAGATGCCGATAGCGTCGGCAGCTTGCGCCGGAAGCGGCGGCATGGTGGCCGCCATCGAAGCGGCAAGGCCTGCGAGGAGGGCCGGTAGGCGTGCCATGAGCGAATCTCTCCCGATGGTGACTCTTTGAGCGCCGGCGGCAGTTTCCGCCACCCGTGCACGGCGGTCAAGATGCCGCCGTGCCCGTTGTAGCCCGCGCGCCCTCGTTTGTCTCGCCCCGGAACGAGCAGCACGCGCCGATGCATGCTTGTTGAAGAGCCGTCAAGACGGTCGCCGGCCGAACCCGGCGCCCAACACCCGCCCATGTCGCCCTCGCGTCCATCTGGTCGAAGTCAAGAGCCGCCTTCGACGCGTTCCAGCCGTTCATCCTACGATGAGTCAAGGACCGCTTCCTATGCAGACCTCGCTTCAGGAACGGGGTTGGCCGCTCTCGCAATTCTGACGTGCTCGACGATCCGGAGTTCAGGGACCATTGAAGCGAATGACAACTTTGCCGTCCGCCTTCGTCCGATCCACCGAGCGCGAAGACGTTTTTTCGATCAGGTCGGGATGGAAGAACGGCTGGACGAACCAGTCGTGAGAGAACACCCCGTACCCGATGCCGAAATCCACTTGATGCGCTTCGGCCTCAGACAGACTGATCGGGGTCGATGCCTTGATGACGATTGCGCCCGCGCCTTTGGCGGCCTCATCGGCACTCGGGATTGTAACGTCGGCTTCGGTGAAAGCGAATGCCCGGCCGTCGACCGTCAATTCCGCGGTCGCAAGGACATCGGCGCCAAACGCCTGCGCTTCCTCATTGGAGGCCGTGCCGTCTCCGTCGAGATCGATGTGGGAGAATATGGCGGCGCCGTCTCCCGTTGACGGCACGATGACGACGCTCACGTCAGCGACTTCGAGACCAACGGAAAGCTGCACCTGCTGGTCCGTATAACTGTGCGGATGCGCAGCCGCCGCAACGGGAAGCGCAACGAGCGCCGCGATGAAAAGCCCGCGCATCAATGGGATCCGATCCATGCCACGCCATAGTCGTTTTCGGGATCGCGGTACATGTTGTGCGCGTGATCGGTCGGATCGCCGTCCATGTCTTGCGGTGCGTATTCCATGACCAGCGACGGCGCCGTGACGCGGAAATAGGCTGCGCCCAGGGTCCCGACCGGACCCCACCAGCCAAAGTAGGTGTCGTCGATCTCGCTGCGGACCGTCTCCATCTTCGCGGCGAAGTCGTCGTCGTTTATGAAATTGAGCCGCGCTTCGATGACATCCAGAAGCAGCTTCTTCTGCTCATCGGTCAGGTTGCTGCCCTTGATCCCCTCCGGTGCGAGCACGGTTCCGAATTCCCCGGGGCCCAGCAGGAGGTTGATCGGCTGATCGCCAATGATGGCCACTTCCTTCTGCTCGGCCGTGAGGGCGTCCATGAAAGCTTGCGCGGCTGCGGTCTCCGTTTCTGTGATGTAGATGTCCTGTTCTTCATAGGTGATGTTCAGTGGCTCTCCGCCCGTCAGCATCGGCGAGAAGGAAATCTCCGGTCCGAAGACCGTGACGTTGATCGCAAGGTGATGGCCGCCGAATTGAAACATCCACGGCTCGGATGTCGAAGGTTCGCCCAGGAAGGAGGCATAGTAGAAATCGCTGCCGAAATTGGGGCCGCCAATACCACTGTCCAGCATGTCCTCCGCTGCCAGTTGGTAGGCGACGTTGCGCACACCATCCTCGCTCAGGACCTCGCCGAGAAGGGCTTCAAGGGCGGCGTTCTGCTCGTCGGAGAGGTTGCCGCGCATCACGCCGCCACGCTGAACGGGGCCGTCCGGGAAGTTGGACCAGTTGGATCGTTGGGTGTTGTCGTTGAACGGGTAGACCGCGGCCTTTCTCTGTTCTTCGTCCAATGTGTCAAGGAACGCATCCGCGGCTGCGACGATTGCCCCCGTCTTTGCATCGGCAGCCGGCAGGTCAAAGCTTTCCTTGATCGCGATATCCACCGGAGGGGTCTGCAGGCTGCTTTCCTGCGCCGCGAGCGGCCCGTACCTGAGCAGCAAGAAACCCGCCGCCGCGACAATAACGGCAACTCCAGCAACACCGTACAAGCTTCGCTTCATGTCATTCTCCTTCTGGAAATACCTCACACCTCGATCGGTCCGACTTCCGTCGCACGACACTGGCGCATGTCATCAGCAACCTAGCATTGATACGATTCCGAGCAATCCACAAAAGCCCAGAGCCCTCTGATCAAAAAGGCAACTTCGTCCTGCAGTGCCGTCACTCGACGCTCCCATCAACTTCCGCTCACCACCCCTCTACGACACTGAATGAACGCTAAAAATCGACCCCGATGCGGTTATCCCGATGCTACGGCGCAACTTGGGCCGCAGGAAACCTCCGAGCCCCAGGCACCAACTTTCGGGGGATAAATTCATCGGCCAATTTCCGCCAACCCCATTGATCCCAAACAACCTGAAAACTTTTCTCGCGCCCGCGTCATCCCGGAAAGCCGACGTGTCAGCCGAAGCCCGCAGGGCGAAGGCTGAAGGCTTGTCCGGGACCCATTCCGTGGCTCGTCCACCTTCCGGCCCGCTTCGCCGGAGCTTCAGCGAGGCGAGAATGGGTCCCGGACAGTCTCCGCTTCGCTCCGGCTTCCGGGATGACGCGCGTTGGAGGAACCGTGCAGCCCTTCCGGCCCAAGGCGCGCCAACCTTGCCGCGGGGATAAATCCGGCGGCCAGAATCCGTCAACCCACCCCGCTCTACCTTCGCCCTTCAGGCTTCGTGGACGGGTCGCGGCAGCCCTCTCGGGGCATCATCCCCACCCCACCCGCGCGCGTCATCCCGACCGCGCGACGACATGTGTGTACTACGTGCCCATCCCCACCCACCCGCGCGCGCGTCATCCCGGAAGTCGGAGCGAAGCGGAGACTGTCCGGGACCCATTCCGGAAGGTGGGCGAGTCACGGAATGGGTCCCGGACAAGCCTTTCGGCTTTCCGGGATGACGCGCGCGGGTGGGGATGGGGATGACGCGCGTTGGAAAGGCGGCGGGCGCCCCTTCACCTCAGCCGGCGATGCCTCGCCTGCGCGGGGATAAAATGTGGCGACAAAGATTTTTTCTTCCCCACCAACCCATTGGTTTCCTTCGCTTCGGAATAATTTCTCCAACTTTTTTCGCAGGAAAATACGCCCCCCTGCCCAGCCTGCCCTTAAAATCCTCCCCGTCGCTCTCGCGGGAACCGGGTCCGGACCGGGGATCAGGGAGAGTGGCGGAGACCTCTCCCTTCGGGCTCGGTACCCGGAGGCCTGGGGGCCCGCGACAGGCCGGCGGTGCCGGGAGCGCTGGTGACAGCGTCGCCGGCATTGCGGAGAAGCCGCCAGGGCTTCTCGTCCGGCCCGGCAAAGCTCCCCAATCGGGTGCAGCCGGGAAGGACGGGGAGGCCGAGTGACCGGCCGACCGTCGGGACAGACTCCGGCGGGGCGCGTTGGACGCGCCTTATTGAGGCGCTCCAAAGGCGCCTCGTGCGGTGCCGAAGACGCGCCCCGCTTCCCACCCTGAGCTGTGAGCTTGTCGAACAGTCGAAGGGTCAATAGCCAGACGGTGTAACAGCCGGGCGTGGCGCGGATGAAGCACGCCCGCAGGGAGGGACATCAACGGCATGAATGGGTGGCGCAAACATTTTTGGCCGAACTGGGCCTACGCGCCGCCGCGCAAAACGGCTAGTGTCTCGCCCATGAACACACACGCCAACGTAAAGATCGGCCATTCGGCCTGCCCGCACGACTGCCCCTCCACCTGCGCGCTCGATGTCGAGATCGTTGATGGCCGCATCGGCCGCGTGCACGGCGCCAAGGACAACAGCTACACCGCCGGCGTCATCTGCGCCAAGGTGGCGCGCTATGCCGAGCGCGTGCATCATCCAGACCGCCTTTTGAAGCCGCTGGTGCGCACTGGGGCCAAGGGGGAGGGGGCGTGGCGCGAGGCGAGCTGGGACGCCGCGCTCGACCGCGTGGCCGAGGCGTTCCTGAAGGCCGAGGAAAGGTTCGGCAGCCAGACCGTCTGGCCCTATCAGTATGCCGGCACGATGGGCCTCGTGCAGCGCGATTCGATCCATCGCCTGCGCCACGCCAAGCGCTATTCCGATTTCTTCGGCACCATCTGCACAAACCCCGCCTGGGCCGGCTACGTCATGGGCACCGGAGACCTGCGCGGGCCGGACCCGCGCGAGATGGTCAAGGCCGATTGCGTCGTCATCTGGGGCACCAACGCGGTCGCCACCCAGGTCAACGTGATGACCCACGCCATCCGGGCGCGCAAGGAACGCGGGGCGAAGATCGTCGTCATCGACGTCTACGACAACGCAACCATGAAGCAGGCCGATCTCGGCCTGATCGTCAATCCCGGCACCGACGGCGCGCTCGCCTGCGCGGTCATGCACGTGCTCTTCCGCGACAATCTCGCCGACCGGGAGTATCTGGAAAGATACACGGACGACCCGAAGGGGCTCGAAGCGCATCTTTCCACCCGCACGCCCGAATGGGCAGAAGCCATCACCGGCGTGCCGGCGGCCGAGATCGAGGTTTTCGCGAGGCTGGTGGGCGAGACCAGGCGCACCTATTTCCGCCTCGGCTACGGCTTCACGCGCAACCGCAACGGCGCCGTCAACATGCATGCGGCGCTTTCCATTGCCGCCGTCACCGGCTGCTGGAAATACGAGGGCGGCGGCGCTTTCCACTCCAACTCGTCGATCTTCGGCCTCGACAAGTCGCTTATCGAGGGGCACGCCTTGCGCGATCCTTCCGTGCGTTCGCTCGACCAGTCGCAGATCGGCCGCGTTCTCACCGGCGAGGAGGCGGCGCTCCACGGCGGCCCGCCCGTCACCGCCATGCTGATCCAGAACACCAACCCGGCCAATGTGGCGCCGGAGCAGCGGCTCGTGAAGCGGGGTTTCCTGCGCGACGACCTCTTCGTGTGCGTGCACGAGCAGTTCATGACCGACACGGCCATGTTCGCCGATGTCGTGCTGCCGGCCACCATGTTCCTGGAGCATGACGACATCTATCGCGGCGGCGGCCACCAGCACATCCTGCTCGGCCCCAAGCTCATCGATGCGCCCGGCGAGGCGCGGCCGAACCTCTTCGTCATCGAGGAGCTCGCCAAGCGCCTGGGTGTCGCGGACAAACCGGGCTTCGGCCTTTCGGCACGCGAGCATCTGGACTGGATGCTCGGCCGGCGCGGTCTCGGCACCTTCGACAGCTTCCGCCACGACCGCTGGGCCGATGTGCAGCCGGATTTCGACACGGCGCACTTCATCGGCGGCTTCGCCCACCCCGGCGGCAAGTTCCGCTTCCGCCCCGACTGGACGGGTACGCCCGGCCCGACGCGCCCGCCGGCATCGATCGGTATCCAAGGCCCTTACGCGCGCCTGCCCGAATTTCCCGACCATGTGGACTTCATCGAGGCAGCGGATGCCGCGCATCCCTTCCGGCTCGCCACCTCGCCGGCCCGCACCTTCCTGAATTCGAGCTTCACCGAGACGCCCGGCTCGAAAAAGCGCGAGGGACGGCCGGAGCTGATGCTGCATCCCGACGATGCGGCGGGGCTCGGCATCGCCGCGGGCGACCGCGTCGAGGTCGGAAACGAGCGTGGCGAGGTGGTGCTGCATGCAAAGCTCTTCGACGGCCTGCGCCGTGGCGTCGTCATCGCCGAAGGCATCTGGCCCAACGGTGCCCACGAGCGCGGCGAGGGCATCAACGTGCTGACGGGAGCCGACGCCGTCGCGCCGCACGGCGGCGCTGCGTTTCACGACACCAAGGTGTGGGTGAGGGCGGCTCCCTAACTCATTATTTTGTCGCAATTCCGGACGGAAAACCGGCTTCCACTTTTCCTGGAATTGCTCTAATCCCGCGGCGGCGCCGTCGACCCGCGGACGACGAGCTCCGTGTCGATCTTCTCCCGCCAGGTCTCACCGTGGTGATCCAGGATCGCCCGCACGGCCCGGCGGCCGATTTCGGCGATCGGCTGCCGGATCGTCGTAAGGGGAGGGGTGGAGGTGGCGCTTTCCGGCACGCCGTCGAAGCCGATGATGGAGACGTCGGCGGGCACGGAGATCCCTTTCGCCTTGAGCCAGTCGAGCGCGAAGAATGCGATCCGGTCCGATTGGGCGAGGATCGCCGTCGGTGGGGAGGGCGAGGCAAAGATCTCCTCCAGCGCCGACTGGACGGTCTCCCTGTCGCACAGCGTCTCGAAGATCGGCACGTTGCTCGTGTCGATGCCGAACGCCTCCAGCGCTTCGAAATAGCCCCTCACGCGGTCGCGCGAGGTCGAATAGCTTGCAGCGTTCACCCGCTCCATCGTCGCTCTGCCCGAGCTGCCCTCGATGAACTCCATGGAGAGAACGGCAAAGCGGCGGTGGCCGAGTTCCGCCAGGTGGCGGGCGGCGCGGCCTGCGCCCTCGATGTTGTCGATGCTGACCACCGACATGGCATCGTCCTTGGTGCCGAAATCCAGCGCCACGAAGGGCAGCTGCCGCTCGCGCGACAGCGCGATCAGCCGCTCCGCGCCCTTGAGGCAAAAAAGGATGAAGCCGTCGACAAGCGCGCTGTGCACGTTCCAGGCGAGCTCCTCCTCGTTCGCCGCCGAGACCAGCGAAATGCCGGTGCCGTTGGCGTCGCAGGCCTCGGTGATGCCCGCCATCAGGACGCGCGCATACGGGTCTTCGAAGAAGTAGGCGAGCGGTTCCACCGTGGCGACCCCGATGGCGTTCACCTTGCCGGCGCTGAGCATCCGCCCCTTCGGGTCCGGGCCGCGATAGCCGATCGACTTTGCCGCCTCCAGGACCCGCTCGCGAACTTCCTCCCGCACGATGTCGGGCCTGTTGAAGACGTTGGAGGCCGTACCCTTGGAAACGCCCGCCGCCTTGGCCACGTCGTGCAGCGTGGGTGCCTTTGCGAAATCGATCTTCGCCATGCTTCCTCTTTCAGCCGATTTCCAAGCTCTTGATATAGCACCGACCTTGAACCGGTTCAAATTTTGCTTGACGTACGCCTGGGGACGTATATCATTTGAACCGGTCCAAGATCCGATGCATCTACGGTTTGAACCGGTCCAACATGTGATTGCGCTGGAAGGAGTGCAATCGCCGGGGAAGGAGTGTGCAAAATGTCCACGACGGCTATTTCCGCAAAATTACGCAAAGAACGTGTCAGGTACGATCTTCTCGGCACGCTGCTGGCAGGCTGGCGCGCCATGCGGCTCCATCGTCGAGAGCGCCGGGCGATGGTCGCAATCTCGCGTCTGGACCCGCGCCTCATCAGCGACATGGGTTTCGACCCGGAGCTGATTTACGAGGCGTTGGACGGCAGCTGGGACGAGGTCGATCCCGCCCGCTTGCTGAGGCACCTGCCGAGGAAGGCGCGCATTTGAGGATGCGGTTGAAGCGGGACGCGTTTAGGCGGAACCAAGTATTGCCTATGGCGTGCGCCGCGCCAGGTCCTCAAGGTTCACCGCTTCTTCCACCGAGGAGGGCACCAGCAAGCTGGCGCGTCCGCCCCAGCCGATGTCCCCGGCTGCGGAGAACACCGTCTTGCCGCCTTCCATGCGCGCCTTGCCGGAGGCGACCAGCGCCAGGGCGAGGGGGTAGAGCCGGTGCTCCGCCTTCAGAACACGCTCGGTGAGCCGCTCTTCCGTATCGTCGGGAAGCACCGGAACCGCCGCCTGGGCGATGATCGGGCCGTCATCCGTCTTCGCAGTGACGAAGTGCACCGTGCAGCCGTGGACGCGCATGCCCGCTTGCAGCGCCCGGGCGTGGCTCGACAATCCCTTGAAGAGCGGCAGGAGCGAGGGATGGATGTTGATCATCCTGCCTTGCCAGCGGGCGACGAAATCGGAGCTCAAAAGCCGCATGAAGCCGGCCAGGCAGATGATCTCCGCTCCCTGGGCGGCGAGCGCCTCGTCCAGCGCCGCCTCGTGCGCGGCCCTGTCGGCATGCTCCGTGCGCGGCACCGCCACTGCGCGGATGCCGGCAGCCTCGGCGGCGGCCAACCCCGGCGCGTCCGCCTGGTCGCTGATGACACCGGTGATCTCGGCCGGATAGTCGCTCTCGGCAGAGGCGCGGATGAGGGCGCTCATATTGGTGCCGCGGCCGGAAATGAGGATCGCCGTCTTCTTCTTCGTCATAGATCGAGCTCTCTGCGGTAGATCACGCCTCGTTCGCGCCGCGCCACGACGCTGCCGAGCGTTTCCACATGCTCGCCCGCCTGCTGCAGCACGGCGGCCACCTGCGCGGCCTGGCCCGCCGCCACCACGGCAATCATGCCGATACCGCAGTTGAAAGTGCGCAGCATCTCCTCCGCCTGCACACCGCCTTCGGCGGACAGCCACGAGAAAACCGGCGGCACCTCGATTGCGGACAGATCGATTTCCGCCGCGTAGACCTCCGGCAGGACGCGCGGCAGGTTTTCGGGAAAGCCGCCGCCGGTGATGTGCGCCAGCGCCTTGATGCCGTGCGTATCGGAGATCGCCTCAAGCAGTGGCTTCACGTAGATGCGCGTCGGCTCCAGAAGGGCTTCGGCGAGCGTCCGATCCGTGTCGAAGGGAGCGGGAGAGCCCCAGGAAAGGCCGCTCTGCGCGACGATCTTGCGCACCAGCGAGAAGCCGTTGGAGTGCAGCCCGGAGGAGGCGATGCCGAGGATGACGTCTCCCTCCACGATGTCGTCGGTCGGCAGAAGCCGGCCGCGCTCGGCAGCACCCACGGCAAAGCCGGCAAGGTCGTAGTCGCCGTCCCGGTACATACCCGGCATCTCCGCCGTCTCACCGCCGATCAGCGCGCAGCCCGCGCGGCGGCACCCCTCGGCAATGCCGGAGACGATCGCTTCCCCCTGGTCCGGATCGAGCTTGCCGGTGGCGAAATAGTCGAGGAAGAAAAGCGGCTCGGCGCCCTGCACCACGAGGTCGTTGACGCACATGGCGACGAGGTCGATGCCCACAGTGTCGTGCTTGTCCGCCTCGATGGCGACCTTCAGCTTGGTGCCCACCCCGTCGTTGGCGGCCACCAGGACGGGGTCGGAGAAGCCGGCCGCCTTGAGATCGAACAGGCCGCCGAAGCCGCCGATCTCACCGTCCGCGCCCGGCCGGCGCGTGGAACGCACCAGCGGCTTGATCCTTTCCACGAGGGCGTTGCCCGCATCGATGTCCACGCCGGCATCGGCGTAGCTCAGTCCGTTCTTCCTGTCGCTCATCGATTGCCCCATTGGCACTTCTCCCGGCTATTGGCACGAAGCAGCATGTGACCGCAAGGAGCGTGGCGTTCGGCGCACAGGCAAGATATACCCCGCGTACCTGCCTGTGGACCAATTCTTTTCTCTTGAAGCGGCGGGAACGGCCGGCCATCTATGCCCACGAAAGGCTTGAGGAACGGCGGGACCGGGAGACGGTGGAGACAGAGGCTTGACCATTCCCAACATCATCACGCTTTTCCGGTTCCTGCTTGTGCCGGCGGTCGTCTTCGCGCTTTTGACGGAGGAGGTGGGCTGGGCCTTCGCCGGATTCCTGGCCGCGGCCGTCTCCGACGGCGTCGACGGCTTCATCGCCCGCCAGTTCGACCAGCGCAGCGAGCTCGGCGCCTATCTCGACCCCATCGCCGACAAGCTGTTGCTCGTCAGCGTCTTCGTGGTGCTCGGCTATATGGGCCACCTGCCGCTGTGGCTGGTGGTGGCCGCCGTCTCGCGCGATGCGCTGATCGTCGGAGGCGTGGTGCTGTCGACCGTCATGGGAAATCCGGTGGCCATGAAGCCGCTCCTCGTGTCGAAGGCAAACACGCTGGCGCAGTTGCTGCTTGCCGCGCTGGTGCTGGCCAGCCTGTCGCTCTCCTTCACGCTGGGCATCTTCTATGACGGCCTGGTCTATCTTTGCGGGCTCTTGACCGCAGCTTCCGGCGCGGCCTATCTCGTGTCCTGGATCAAGCATATGGGCGGTTATGTCGACACAGGCACCCCACAAGGACGAGGCTGACAGGGCGCCCAAGGGTGGTGGGCCGGAGCGTGGCGGACTTATCCGGCAGGCCGTCTTCTGGCTCATCGCCGCAAGCGTTCTTGTCCTTTTTCTCTATGTCTTCAGCTCAATCCTGCTGCCCTTCCTGGCCGGCATGGTGCTGGCCTATTTCCTCGACCCCGTGGCCGACCGGTTGCAGCGGATCGGCCTGTCGCGGCTGGTCGCGACCATCGTTATTCTGGTCGCCTTCGTCGTTGCGCTGGCGCTGGCGCTGATGGTGGTCATCCCGGTACTGGGCAACCAGCTGATCGAGTTCGCCGAGCGCTTGCCGGACTATCTTTCCCGCCTCCAGGCCCTGATCACGAGCCTCGATCCCGGGTGGTTCGAGGAGGCAGTGGGGGTAAATCCGCAGGCCCTGCAGGAGGGGCTGACCTCGCTTCTGGCGCAAGGCACCGGTTTCCTCGCCACCCTTTTCAGGTCGATCTGGAGCTCCGGCCTGGCGCTGGTCAACCTGGCGAGCCTTTTCGTCGTCACGCCGGTGGTCGCCTTCTATATGCTGCTCGACTGGGACCGCATGATCGAGAAGGTGGACAGCTGGGTGCCGCGCGAGCACCTGGAGACGGTGCGCCAGATCGCCCGCGACATCAACTCCGCCACCGCCGGCTTCGTGCGCGGGCAGGGCACGCTGTGCCTCATCCTTGGCGTCCTCTATGCCGCCGGACTGACGGCGGTGGGCCTCAATTTCGGCCTGCTGATCGGGCTTTTCGCCGGGCTCATCAGCTTTATTCCCTTCGTCGGCTCGCTGGTGGGGCTGGCCCTGTCGGTGGGGGTGGCCGTCGTGCAGTTCTGGCCGGAGTGGTATTGGGTGGCGGCGGTGGCGGCGATCTTCTTCGCCGGACAGTTCATCGAGGGCAATCTCCTCCATCCATGGCTGATGGGCCGCAGCGTGGGGCTCCACCCGGTGTGGCTGATGTTCTCGCTCTTCGCGTTCAGCTATCTGTTCGGCTTCGCCGGGCTTCTGATCGCCGTTCCGACCGCCGCCGCGATCGCCGTGCTCGTGCGCTTCGCGTTGGGGCGCTACATGGCCTCTCCTCTGTACAGCGGTGGCAAGCCGCCCGAAGCGGATGCGAAGAACGGCGGCAAATGACACGCAGAGGGCCTCCGCCACGGCAATTGCCGCTCGACCTTGCGCATGAAGAAGCGCGCTCGCGCGACGACCTTGTGGTCACGCCGGCCAACGCGCGCGCCGTGGCGCTGGTGGAAAGCTGGCCAGACTGGCCGTCGCCCGTCACCGTGCTGGCGGGGCCGGCGGGGGCGGGCAAGTCGCATCTGGCCGCGATCTGGCGCGCTCATTCCGGCGCCCGGCAGGTGGCCGCCGACGAGATCGATGCGGCAGCCCTTGCCGCGGCCGAGCATGGGCCCGTATTCGTCGACGACGCAGATAGCACCACGCGCGACGAGACCGGCCTCTTCCATCTCATCAATACGGTGAAGGGGGCCGATACCCATCTGCTTCTGACCGCACGGCGTTTTCCCACCGGCTGGGGCGTGCGCCTGCCCGACCTTCTCTCGCGCCTCAAGGCGGCGGCGCTGGTGGAGATCGACGAGCCGGACGACGTGCTTCTTGCCGGCGTCATCGTGAAGCTCTTCGCCGACCGTCAGGTGGCGGTGGAGCCGCATGTGGTGCAGTTTCTGGTGCGCCGCATCGAGCGCTCGCTTTCGACGGCGCAGCAGGTCGTGGAACACCTCGACCGCGCTGCGCTCGAGCGCAAGACGCGCATCACGCGGGCGCTAGCGGCAGACGTCGTCGGCGCCATGGAAACAGGGTGATGCGATTTCGCGGTTGATTCCCTCGCCGCGCGCTTGAACGGGCTGCGGCCGTCGATTAGATGAAACCATGTTTTGTCTCAGGCTGTCCTTCACCGTGGCCGTTCTGGCGACGGTGGCGGTGTATCCCCTTGCGCGAATCTTGCCGGACTGGATGGCCTGGGAGAACCAGCCCGTCGAGAACGCCGGCTCGCTTGTCCTTCTGGTCGGCATGGTGACCGCGCTCCTTTACCAGCACCGGTCGGAAGAGCGAAAGTGGAAATGGCTGTGGCGCGCCGCAGCGCCCCTCTGGCTTATCCTTCTGGCGCGCGAATTGAGCTGGGGCGCGGCGTTCTATCCGCCCACCCAGATGACCATTGACGGGCCGATATTCTCTTCCGACCACCTGTGGTACAAACCGGTGGTCTATCCCCTTGTCGCCCTGATCGGCGTGGCGATCGTCTATATCGTCTTGCGCCATCGCCTTGTGGATAAGGCCGGCGAAGTGATCCGCGCCGGTGCAGCGCCATGGCTCGAGATGCTGCTGGCGCTCGTGTGCATCGCCGTCGCGACCATTGCCGAAGGCCACGGCGGTGTGCTGAACGGCTGGATCGGCGGCCACTCGATGCTCATCGAGGAACTCGCGGAACTGGCGGCAGCCCTGTGGCTTTTTACCGGCCAGGCGCGTGTGCGGGCATTCCAGCTCAAAGAAAGCCGCACCGGGGACTTGCTCCGCACATCGTGAGACTATAGGGAATTCAGCGCCTCGGAGCGTAGCGCAGCCTGGTAGCGCATCTGGTTTGGGACCAGAGGGTCGCAGGTTCGAATCCTGCCGCTCCGACCAGGATTTCCCGGCCATTGAGGCCGGCATGGAACGAATAGAACCGAGAGTGAGGGTCGCCAAAGTGTCCGCGCGCATCTACAGCCCTTCCAGGACCGCCATGCAGTCCGGCACCGCCAAGACCGGCCACTGGGTGCTGGAGTTCGAGCCCGAAACCCCGCGCCGGATCGATCCGCTGATGGGCTACACCAGCACCTCGGACGCCAAGAGCCAGGTGCACCTGACCTTCGCCACCAAGGAGGAGGCCGTGGCCTACGCGCAGAAGCACGGCATCCCGTTCCGGCTCGAGGAGGCGAAGGCGCCGAAGCGGCGCCAGGTTTCCTATGCGGAAAATTTCCGCTATGACCGCAAAATCCCGTGGACGCACTGAACCCGTCTCGTCAGCGCCCGGCCCCGTAGCTCAGCTGGATAGAGCATCGGTCTTCTAAACCGAATGTCGCAGGTTCGAGCCCTGCCGGGGTCGCCATCTCGTATTTTAGAGGGGGCATGAGTCTCGTTCACAATGAACGGACAAAGCTTCTGGCCAGCGCGCTCGACCGAGTTTCGACCGCTTGCGTGGCCGTCGGCCTTATCGCGCCGGTCGTCGGTGATGGCGTTAGCACGGCATGGGGCTCATTCGTCGGTCTGGTGATTTGGCTTTCGGCCGCGACTGCACTACATTTGGTGGCGAGGCATGTCCTTGGAGGGCTGAAGCCATGACCGGCATGGAGCTGTTCTACTTTGTCATTCTGCCGCTTCTGATCGTGGCGGCCGGTTGGCTTGCCGCCTATCTCCATGAGCGCTCTGCGCCGAACGACAAAATTCATCCGGGAGAGTAGGTTTCGGGATCAAGACCCCGCCGCCCGCAGCCCCTTCTCGATATCTCTTTTCAGGTCCTCCACGTCCTCCAGCCCGATCTGCAGGCGGATGACGGGGCCGGCATAGACGCCCCTTGCGACCGTGCGGTCGCCGAGGAAGACGTGGACGGCAAGGCTTTCGAAGCCGCCCCAGGAGTAGCCGAGGCCGAAAATGTCGAGGGCGTCGAGGAAGGCATGGGCCTCGCGCTCGCCGCCGCCGTTGAGCACGAACGAGAAGATGCCGCTGGCGCCGGAGAAGTCGCGTTTCCAGATCGCGTGGCCGGGGTGCGATTCAAGGGCCGGGTGGAGGACTTGCGCCACGCCTTCCTGCGCTTCCAGCCAGCAGGCGATCTGAAGCGCGCTCTCCTGGTGGCGGGCAAGCCGCACGCCCATGGTGCGCAGGCCCCTCAGCACCTGGTAGACGTCGTCCGGACCGGCGCAAGTGCCGAGCGTGAGGAACGTATCGTAGAGCTTCTCGAAGCAGGCTTCGTTGGCCGACACGGTGCCGAGCAGGATGTCGGAATGGCCGGCCGGATATTTGGTCGCCGCGTGGATGGAGATGTCGACGCCGTGGTCGAGCGGGCGGAAGAAAAGGGGGGTGGCCCAGGTATTGTCCATCATGACGACGGCGCCGCCTTCGCGGGCGGCTGCGGCGATGTCCGGGATATCCTGCATTTCGAAGGTGTTGGAGCCGGGCGATTCGGTGAAGACCACCTTGGTGTTGGGCTTCATCAGCCGCGCGATCTCCGCGCCGACGAGCGGATCGTAATATTCGATCTCCACGCCCAGCCGCTTCAGCATCGTATCGGCGAAGCGCCGGGTAGGGTGATAGACCGAATCGACAATGAGCGCGTGGTCGCCCGCCGAAAGAAACGCCAGGAGCGGTACGCAGACGGCGGCAAGCCCGGAAGGCACGACGATGGTGCCGGCCGAGCCTTCCAGTTCGTCCATCGCTTTGGCCAGCGCATCGGTGGTCGGCGTGCCGCGCGTGCCGTAAGTGTATTTCTGCTTGCGCGAGGCCATGGTGGCCGCATCGGGGAAAAGCACGGTCGAGGCATGCACCACCGGCGGGTTGACGAAGCCGAAGAAATCGCCCGGATCGTTGCCCATATGGGCGAGCCTCGTGTTGATGCCGTCTTTCCGCCCGTCTCGCGCCATGCCGTAAACCTCGTCCATCGTCATGCCTCGCCGGGCACCGGTCCGGCATAGAAGCTTCGCGCCGGTTTCTCAAGACTGCCAGACAGATACCGGCATCTCGCATGTGCGGCATTGGCTCTTGACCCGCGCTGATTTATGGCATTCGATGGTTGACGTGCTTGGGAGAAGGAAGGGTGCATCCCGATGTCGTCCCGACAGATGGCCAGCGCCGGCTTCCGCACAAAAATCAGTAGGGGATGAACCCTGTACGAAAAAAAGGGTCAATAATCATGAACAATTCCATCAAGGCACTGCTCGGCTCGGCCGTGATCGCGTTGGTAGCGGTTCCGGCCTCCGGAGCCACGCTCGACGATGTGAAGAACAGAGACGCCCTGCGTTGCGGCGTCAACACCGGCTTGCCGGGCTTTGCGTCCCAGAACGACCAGGGTGAATGGCAGGGCCTCGACGTCGACTACTGCAAGGCGGTGGCAGCCGCCGTGTTCGAGGGTGACGCCAGCAAGGTGCAGTACTCGCCGTTGTCCGCGGTCCAGCGCTTCCCCGCCCTGCAGAACAACGAGGTCGATCTGCTGGCACGCAATACGACCTGGACGATGAACCGCGACACCGCCCTCGGCCTCAACTTCGCCGGTGTCAACTACTACGACGGCCAGGGCTTCATGGTGCGCGAGGAGCTGAACGTGACCTCGGCCCTGCAGCTCTCCGGCGCCACCGTGTGCGTGCAGAGCGGCACGACGACGGAACTGAACCTGACCGACTACTTCCGCGCCAACAACATGGAGTTCAACCCGGTCGTCATCGAGTCCCAGTCGGACGTCAATGCCGCCTACGAGCAGGGCCGCTGCGACGTCTTGACGACGGATGCCTCGGGCCTCTACGCCACGCGTCTCGAGCTTGCCAATCCGGAGGAGCATATCGTCCTGCCGGAGATCATCTCCAAGGAGCCGCTGGGCCCTGTGGTCCGCCAGGGCGACGAGCAGTGGTTCGACATCGTCAAGTGGGTGCATTTCGGCTTGCTGAACGCCGAGGAACTGGGTGTGACCCAAGACAATGTCGAAGAGATGATGAACTCCGACGATCCGAATATCCGCCGTCTCCTCGGTACGGACGGGACCTTCGGCCAGGATGTCGGCCTGACCAACGACTGGATGGTCAACGTGATCAAGGCAGTCGGCAATTACGGCGAAATCTTCGAACGTAATGTCGGCCCGGACACGCCGCTCAGGATCCAGCGCGGCCAGAACGAGCTGTGGACCAAGGGCGGGCTGCAGTACGCGCCGCCGATCCGCTGATCGGATGAGCGAGGAGCCGCGCCTGCTCGGGGTGCGGCTCTCTTGCCTGACAAAGCAACGGCGGGCCGGTCTCTGCGGCCGGGCCTTCGCCATTGCCTATGGCGGATCAAATGACGGCTGACACCCAAAGCATTCGCGAGCCGCGCGTCGCGCTCATGCGTGACCCCAGGACACGCGGGCTGATCATCCAGATCGTGATGATCATCGCCATACTGGCGTTCGCGGCATGGCTCATCAACAACACCGTGCGCAACCTCGCGCAGGCCAATATTGCCTCCGGCCTCGGTTTCCTGTCGACGCGGGCGGGCTTCGACATCGGCCAGGTGCCGATCGACTACACCAGCAATTCGAGCTATGGCCGAGCGTTGCTGGTCGGCATCACCAACACCATCATCGTCGCCGGCTCCGGTATCGTTCTGGCGACCATCGTCGGCTTCATCGTCGGCATCGGCCGCCTGTCGCGCAACTATCTGGTGCGCGGCTTGAGCACGATTTATGTCGAGGTCTTCCGCAACGTCCCGCCGCTTCTGGTCATCCTGTTCTGGTATTTCGGCGTTCTGTCCGTGCTGCCGCTGCCGCGGCAGGCCATCGATCTGCCGTTCGGAGCCTTTCTCTCCAACCGCGGCCTGCAGACGCCGGCAATGCGGTTCGATCCGGAGGCCGTTCTGGCGTTGATCGCCTTCTTCGTCGGCATCGCCGGCGCCGTCGTCCTTTCCCGGATGAACAGACAGCGGCAAATGAGGACGGGCGAGCAGCGGCCGACCCTCTTGCCGAGTATCGGCCTCATCCTTGGCCTGCCGCTGGTCGTCTTTGCGCTGACGGGCTTCCCCTTTGTCTTCGAGTATCCTGAAGCGACCCGCTTCAACCTGGTCGGCGGCTTGCAGGTAAAGCCCGAATTCCTGGCCCTGTTCCTGGCGCTTTCCTTCTACACGGCCTCATTCATCGCCGAGATCGTGCGCGCCGGCATCCTCGCCGTCTCGTGGGGGCAGACGGAGGCGGCTTCGGCGCTGGGGCTGACGCGCCGGCAGTCGCTGAGGCTGGTCATCGTGCCGCAGGCCTTCCGCGTCATCATCCCGCCGCTGACGAGCCAGTATCTCAACCTGACGAAGAACTCCTCGCTGGGCCTTGCCGTCGGCTATCCCGAGCTGGTCGCCGTCGGCTCGACCGTGCTCAACCAGACCGGACAGTCGGTCGAGGTGGTGGCGATCTGGATGGTCGTCTATCTGGGCCTGAGCATCGCTGTGGCCGCGTTCATGAACTGGTTCAACGCGCGCATGGCGCTGATCGAGCGATAGGAGGCGAGCCGTGGAAGAACAAGTTGCAGCCTATGTCGCCAAGGAGCAGAAGGAGCCGCTGCCGCCGCCACCGAGCGAGGTCGGCCTCACCGGCGTCCTGCGCAAGAACCTTTTCGCGACGCCGTTCGATTCGGCCCTCACCGTGGTGCTCGGCCTCTTCTCGATCTGGGCGGCGTGGCAGCTGATCCAGTGGGCGCTCGTGACGGCGGTTTTCGTCGGCGCCAACCGGGAAGCCTGCCTGGCGGGGGAAGGCCAGGCGGTGGGCGCGTGCTGGGCTTTCGTCCATGCCAAGCTCGGCCAGTTCATGTACGGGCTCTTTCCGCTCGGCGAGCGCTGGCGCGTTGATCTGGTCATCGTTCTCCTGGTGGCCCTGGCATTGCCGCTGGCGATCCCGTCGGTGCCGCAAAAGCGGCTGAACGCGCTTCTTCTGATGGTCGCCTTCCCCTTCGTCGCCCTCGTCCTTTTGACCGGCGGTCAGTTCAACATCGGCGGCGGCTGGATCGCCTTTCTGTTCGCGCTGGCCGCCTTCGCGTCCGCCAGCTTCGCGGCCGGCAATGTCACGGCCTCGCACAAGCTCCTGAGGGCAGCGACCTGGCTTGCGGCGCTGGCGATGGTCCTTCTCCTCGTCTCCAACATCGTCTGGAGCGGGCAGATGACCCTGCTCGTCTTCCGCTTCTCGGTCCTGTCCATGCTGGCGTTCCTGACGGCGCTGGCGTCGATCGCCGCGAGCCTCGTTGCAGCGTGGTCCGGCGAGGACGGGCGGGCGTTGGCTCTGCGCACGCTCGCCCCGCCGCTCCTCGTGCTGGCGCTCGTGGTGCTGCTTGCCGGCGATTTCGGCTTGAGCCCGGTGGCCACCAATCGGTGGGGCGGGCTTCTGGTGACGCTGGTGGTGGCGCTCACCGGCATCGCCGCCTCGCTGCCGCTCGGCATCCTGTTGGCGCTCGGGCGGCGCTCGCACCTGCCGGCCGTGCGCCTGTTCTCCATCATCTTCATCGAGTTCTGGCGCGGCGTGCCGCTGATCACCGTGCTCTTCATGTCGGCCTTCATGATCCCGCTATTCCTGCCGGAAGGGGTCAGCTTCAACCAGCTCCTGCGGGCGCTCATCGGCGTGGCGCTGTTTTCGGCCGCCTATATGGCCGAGGTGGTGCGTGGCGGCCTGCAGGCGATTCCCAAGGGCCAGTATGAAGGAGCCCAGGCGCTTGGCCTCGGCTACTGGCAGATGATGCGCCTGGTGGTCATGCCGCAGGCCATCAAGCTGGTGATCCCCGGCATCGTCAACACCTTCATCGGCCTCTTCAAGGACACGAGCCTGGTCTACATCATCGGCCTCGCCGACCTTCTGGGCACCGTGCGGCGCGGCTTTTCCGATCCCAACTGGATCACCCCGACGACGGCGGCCACAGGCCTTGTCTTCGCGGCATTCGTCTATTGGCTCTTCTGCTTCGGCATGTCGCGCTATTCTATCTATACAGAGCGCCGGCTTCACACCGGCCACAACCGATAAACCGGCCTTGAAGGCCCTTCAGGGGAAAAGGCGATGGCAGCGCAGAACATCAACGTGGTCGACCCGCAGGAGATCAAGATCGACCCGAAGAAACTTCATATCTCCGACACGGACGTGGCGATCGAGATCGTCGACATGCACAAGTGGTATGGCGATTTCCATGTGCTGCGCGACATCAATCTGAAGGTCATGCGCGGCGAGCGCATCGTCGTGTGCGGCCCGTCGGGCTCCGGCAAGTCCACCATGATCCGCTGCATCAACCGGCTGGAGGAGCACCAGAAGGGCAGGGTCGTTGTCGACGGCATCGAACTCACCAACGATCTGAAGAAGATCGACGAGGTGCGGCGCGAGGTCGGCATGGTGTTCCAGCACTTCAACCTGTTCCCGCATCTCACCATTCTGGAGAACTGCACGCTGGCGCCCATCTGGGTGCGCAAGACGCCGAAGCGCGAGGCGGAAGAGATCGCCATGCACTATCTGGAGCGCGTCAGGATTCCCGAGCAGGCGAAGAAGTATCCCGGCCAGCTCTCCGGCGGCCAGCAGCAGCGCGTGGCGATCGCCCGCGCGCTCTGCATGAACCCGCGCATCATGCTGTTCGACGAACCGACCTCGGCGCTCGATCCGGAGATGATCAAGGAGGTGCTCGACACCATGGTGGACCTGGCGCAGGAGGGCATGACCATGATCTGCGTCACCCACGAGATGGGCTTTGCGCGGCAGGTGGCCAACCGCGTGATCTTCATGGACCAGGGGCAGATCGTCGAGCAGAACACGCCGGCCGAATTCTTCGACCACCCGCAGCACGAGCGCACCAAGCTGTTCCTGTCGCAGATCCTGCATTAGGGCGCCGTGCGCCCGAACGGGCACAAAGGACGCTCTACGTCTTTGGATCTTTACGTATCGGTCGCAGGGGCGGCTCCGATCATCTCCACGTCGTAGCTGTAGAGCCAGTCGAGATCCGCCGCCAGGCTCTCCTCGCTCTTCAGCCGGAGTGCCAGGTCGCGGGCCAGCGCGGCCGGGCCGCCGGCATGCCAGACGAAGCGGTTGAAGGCGCCGCGGCGGGCCACGCGGGCAAGGCGCGGCTTGCGCAGGCGCTCGTAGGTGGCGAGCGCGCCCGGCATGTCGCCGCCGCCGGCGGTCAGCTCCGCCAGGAGCGCGGCGTCCTCGATGGCCATGGCTGCGCCCTGGGCGGCGTAGGGGCTGAGCGCATGCGCCGCATCGCCGATCAGGGCCAGGCCCGCATTCGTCCAGGGCCCGCCGATCTGCACCTCGTGAATGGGCCAGGCCGTCCAGGCCCCGGCCAGCCGGACAATGTCGGACAGGGCAGGGGCAGCCCGCCGGGTTGCCGCCAGGAGGTGCGCCATATCGGCGGCGTTCGCCCAGCCGCGCCCTATCTCCGCGCTGCGCGTCACCAGCACCAGATTGAGGTCCGCCCCGCCGCTGAGCGGATAGGCAACGAGGTGGAAATCGGGCGCCAGGAAGGCGGTGACGGCGTCGGGGGCGACCGTACCCACCGCCTGATCGCTCGCCGCGGCGTCGCGCAGGATGGCCCGGAAGGCGGCAAAGCCGGTGAAGCGGCTCTGCCGTCCGCCGACACGCGTCCGCAGCTGCGACCACACCCCGTCGGCGCCGATGAGCAGGTCGCAGGCAACCTCGCCGGGCTGCCCGGCCTTCTCCACGGTGGCGATGGTTTCGCCGTCGCGCAAGGCGGCGTCCCGAACCTCGGTGCCCAGTTCCAGGCGGATCGCCGGGTTGGCACGCACCTGCCGCAGCAGCGCCTTCTGCAGGTCGGCGCGGTGGGCCACCAGATAGGGCGCCTGCCAGCGCCGCTCCGCCTTTTGGCCGAGAGTAACACCGGCCAGCGTGGAAAGCCTTGCGGCGTCCTTGAGGAGGATGGCGCGGGGCCGGACCGCGTTCTCGCCGAGGCTCTCCAGCACGCCGAGGCGGGCGAGGATGCGGGTGGCATTGGGCGAAAGCTGCAGACCCGCGCCCACTTCCTGGAGCGTTTCGGCACGCTCGAAAACGGCGACGGAAAAACCCTTTGCCGCAAAGCAAAGCGCTGCCGTAAGCCCGGCAATCCCCGCGCCGGCGATGGCGATCGGGCGGCCGGTCATAGCGGACTGCCGGCGAGGTCTTGTCGAGGTTCATCGGATGAGCGGCGAGGGGCGAACCCGGCCGTATCGCGATATCGAAACACCCTAGACCGCTTCCTCACGGAAAAGGCAGCCTTCGGGCACCGTTTCATGTGTTTTCAGCTTGGCGTTATAGCGATAGAGCGTCGAACAGTAGGGGCAGATGCGCTCCTCGTCGTCGCCCATGTCGAGAAAGACATGCGGATGGTCGTTCGGCGGGTTGGCGCCCACGCACATGAACTCCTTGACGCCGATTTCAATCGTCCGGTAGCCGTTCGTGTTGTGGAAATGGGGTGTTTCAAAGCCCGCCATTCCTTTTCTCCCGCTGTCGCCGTCTATCCGGGTGCGTTTGAAGCATAAATACCTTCTTTGCAAGTCCGTGATATGAAACTGTCGCAAAACCCTGTCACGACGTAGTATGGGGTGGATCGGGCCGCCCGGAGGTAGGACAATCGAAGCGAGCAGGCCATGAACGAACTGAAGCCGGTAAAGAGTGAATTCCCGACCCAGCCCGGGACGGTGGACGAGATTGCGCGCTCGAGCCCCGATCGTTTCGTCAACCGCGAGTTCTCGTGGCTGCAGTTCAACCGGCGGGTGCTCGAGGAATCCCAGAACACCAGCCACCCGCTCCTGGAGCGCGTGCGGTTCCTGTCGATCTCGGCCGACAATCTGGACGAGTTCTTCATGGTGCGCGTGGCCGGGCTCGCCGGCCAGGTGCGCGAGGGGATCGCCACCAGGAGCGCCGACGGACGCACGCCGGAAGAGCAGCTCGAGCACGTACTGCGCGAGGTGAGCCGCCTGCAGGTGGACCAGCATGCAAGCCTCGCCGGCCTTCTGGAGCTCATGAAGAAGGAAGGCATCGAGATCGTGCGCCCGGAGGCGCTGACACGCGACGACAGGAAGTGGGTCGAGGAGCATTTTCTGGAAGCCATCTACCCGGTGCTCACCCCGCTTTCCATCGACCCGGCGCACCCCTTCCCCTTCATCCCCAATCTCGGCTTTTCGATCGCCCTCGACCTGCAGCATCTGGGCAACAAGGAGAGGATGACGGCGCTTCTGCGCCTGCCGGTCACGCTGCAGCGCTTCGTCGCTTTGCCGGAGCGGCCGAAGGCGGTGCGCTTTATCGCGCTGGAGGACATCGTCGAGATGTCCATCGGCAAATTGTTCCCCGGCTATAAGGTCAACGGTTCCGGCACCTTCCGCATCATCCGCGACAGCGATATCGAAGTGGAGGAGGAGGCGGAGGACCTGGTGCGGCTGTTCGAGAGCGCGCTCAAGCGCCGGCGCCGGGGTTCGGTGATCCGTATCGAGTTCGAAAGCACCATGCCCCAGGGCCTGCGCGATTTCGTGGCGACCGAGCTCGGCGTGCCATCCTCGCGCATCAGCGTGCTCGACGGGCCGCTCGCCATCAACCAGATTTCCGAAATCGTCAAATTACCGCGCGACGATTTGAAGTTCCCACCCTACAACCCGCGCTTCCCCGAGCGTATCCGCGACCATGGCGGCGACTGTTTCGCGGCCATCCGGGAAAAGGATATCGTCGTCCACCATCCCTATGAGAGCTTCGATGTCGTAGTGCAGTTCCTGCGCCAGGCCGCGCAGGACCCGGAAGTGGTGGCCATCAAGCAGACGCTCTATCGCACCTCCAACGACAGCCCCATCGTGCGCGCCTTGATCGACGCGGCCGAAGCCGGCAAGTCGGTCACCGCGCTGGTGGAGCTGAAAGCCCGCTTCGACGAGGAGGCGAATATCCGCTGGGCGCGCGACCTGGAGCGCGCCGGCGTGCAGGTCGTCTTCGGCTTCATCGAATTGAAGACGCACGCCAAGATGTCTCTGGTGGTGCGCCGCGAGGGCAGGCGCCTGCGCAACTATGTGCATCTGGGCACCGGCAACTACCACCCGATCACCGCACGCATTTATACCGACCTTTCCTATTTCACCGTCGATCCGGCGATCGCCCATGACGTGGCCAAGATCTTCAACTTCATCACCGGCTACGCCGAGCCGGATGTGGACATGAAACTGGCGGTCTCGCCGTTCAGCTTGAGGAATCGCATCATCGAGCATGTCCAGGCGGAAATCGAACATGCCAAGGCGGGCCGGCCGGCGCAGATCTGGATGAAGATGAATTCGCTCGTCGACCCGCAGGTGATCGACGCGCTTTACGAGGCCGGCCGCGCCGGCGTCGAGATCGATCTTGTGGTGCGCGGCATCTGCTGCCTGCGCCCCCAGGTGCCGGGCCTTTCGGAGAACATCCGGGTGAAGTCCATCGTTGGCCGGTTCCTGGAGCATAGCCGCATCTATTGCTTCGGCAACGGCCGCGGCCTGCCGTCGGACGACGCGGTCGTCTACATCTCCTCGGCCGACATCATGCCGCGCAATCTCGATCGCCGGGTCGAGACCATGGTCCCCATCACCAACCCGACCGTGCACGAGCAGGTGCTGGGCCAGATCATGCTGGGAAACATCATGGACAATCAGCAGAGTTTCGAAGTATTGCCTGACGGCACCTCGCGGCGCATCGCGCCGCAGGATGGAGAGGAAGCCTTCAACGCTCAGGAATATTTCATGACCAATCCCAGCCTGTCCGGCCGTGGCGTTGCGCTGAAGTCGCACGCGCCCAAGCGCATCGCCGCTTTCAAGCGGCCCAAGAAGGCCGCCGCCGGCTAGCGGTGGTGGGCACAGCCGTATCCCAGGGCCGGTTGCCGAACCGGCGTCCCATTGCGGTCATCGATATCGGCTCGAATTCGATTCGTCTGGTGATCTACGAGGGCGTCGCCCGTTCGCCGACCGTGCTGTTCAACGAGAAGATGCTGGCCGGCCTCGGCCGCGGCATCGTGACGACAGGCGAGCTCGATCCCGACGGCGTGACGCGCGCCGTCGATGAGTTCCGCCGTTTCCGCGCGCTCTCAGAGCAGGCGGGCGCCGCATCGCTCCAAGTGCTCGCCACCGCCGCCGCGCGCGAGGCGACCAATGGGCCAGACTTTATCCAACGCGCCGAAAGGATCCTGGGCACCAAGATCCGCGTGCTCTCCGGCCGCGAGGAGGCGCGCTACGCCGCCCTCGGCGTCATCGCCGCCTTCCATGACGCCGATGGCATCATGGGCGATCTCGGCGGCGGCAGCCTCGAACTCGTCGACGTCCGCGGCGAGACGATGGGGGAAGGGATCACGACCCCCCTCGGCGGCCTGAAACTGCGTGAGATGGCCGGCGGCTCGATGAGCGATGTCGCACGCATCGCCCGCAGCGAGCTTGCGCGCGCCGAATGGCTGGGGAAGGGGGAGGGGCGTGCCTTCTACTGTGTCGGCGGCACGTGGCGAAACCTCGCCCGCCTCCACATGAACGTCACCGGCTATCCGCTTCCGGTGATGCACCACTACGAGATCGACCCCAAGGAGGACGCCGCCTTCCTGAAGCGCGTCGCCAAGGGTGACATCGACAAGATGAAGGGCATCGAGCGGGTATCGAAGAACCGCCGTGCGCTGCTGCCCTACGGCGCTGCCGTGCTCCTGGAGGTGATCCGCGCGGCCAAGCCGGCGAAGATCGTCATCTCGGCGAACGGTGTGCGCGAGGGGTTTGTCCATTCGCTGCTTGGGGAGGAGGAGCGGCAGGCCGACCCGTTGCTCGCGGCGGCCGAGGAACTGGCCGTTCTGCGCTCGCGCTCCGTCACGCATGCGCGCGAGCTCGCCGAGTGGTCGGGCACCGCCTTTGCCGCCTTCGGCATCGAGGAAACGGAGGAGGAGCAGCGCTACCGCCGCGCGGCTTGCCTTCTGGCCGATATCGGCTGGCGCGCCCACCCGGAATATCGTGGCACACAGTCGCTCAACATCATTTCCCACGGCTCCTTCATCGGCGTCGATCATCCCGGCCGCGCCTTCATCGCGCTTGCCATTCTCTTCCGCCACGAAGGCCTGTTCGACGACGCGCTTTCGCCGGAGATGCGCAAGCTCGCCACGCCGCGCTATGTGGAGCGGGCGCGGCTCCTGGGCGGGCTTCTGCGCGTGGTCTATCTGCTCACGGCCTCGATGCCCGGCATCATCCCGCAGCTTAGGTGGGAAAAGCGCGACGATGGATCCATCGCCCTCCTGGTCCCGCGCTCCCACGCCGCCCTGATGGGCGAGCGCCCGCACGGCCGCATGGCGCATCTGGCCAGGGTGACGGGGTTGAATTTGGTGTTGGATGTGGGGGAGTAGGCGATAAACGCAGCCGCTACTCCGCCGCCCGCGCCGCCTGCTCGCTAGGCGAGAACGTCTCGATGCGCCGGTTGGCGAATCTGAGGGCGATTTCGCCGCGCAGGAGCTTTAGCGCCTCCTCGCCGAATACCTCGCGCCGCCAGCCCGAAAGGGCGGGCACCTGCGCCTTCTCGCCGTCGGCCGCGATGCGATCGATGTCGTCGCTGGAGGCGAGCATCTTGGTGGCCACGCCTTCCTTCTCGGCCACCAGCTTGAGCAGCACCTTGATGAGCTCGGCCGCGGCAGCCGCCCCTTCCGGGGCGTGCTGGGGCCTGGGCAGCCTCGGCAACTCTTCCTTGGGCAGGGCGAGGGCGGCGTTGACGGCCTTGAGCAGGCCCGCCGCGGGGGCCGAACGCTCCCAGCCCTTGGGCGTGCTTCTCAGCCGGCCAAGCGCGGCTGCATCCTCCGGCTGCTGCTGGGCGATCTCGTAGATGGCGTCATCCTTCAGCACGCGGCCGCGCGGCACGTTGCGTTCGCGCGCCTCGCGCTCGCGCCAGGTCGCCACATGCTGCAGGACGGCGAGCTCGATGGGCTTGCGCACACGCAGCTTCAGCCGCTTCCAGGCGTCGTCGGGGTGCGGATCGTAGGTTTCCGGCGCCGTCAGCACGCCCATCTCCTCCTTCAGCCAGTGGGCGCGGCCTTCGCGCTCCAGCTCCGCCTCGAGATGCTCGTAGACGGGGATGAGGTGGGTGACGTCGGCCAGCGCATAGTCGAGCTGCTTCTGCGACAGCGGCCGATGGCGCCAGTCGGTGAAGCGTGAGGCCTTGTCGAGGTGCTCGCCGGTGATGCGGTAGACGAGCTGGTCGTAGGACACGCTGTCGCCGAAGCCGCACACCATCGCCGCCACCTGCGTATCGAAGATGGGATGCGGGATGAGGTTGCCGAGCTTGTAGATGATCTCGATGTCCTGCCTTGCGGCATGGAAGACCTTCGTCACCTTCTCGTCCGCCATCAGGCGGAAGAAGGGCTGAAGGTCCATCCCGGGGGCCAGCGGATCGACCATCGCCGTGACGCCTGGCGCCGCCATCTGGATCAAGCACAGCTCGGGCCAGAACGTGGTCTCGCGAATGAATTCGGTGTCGATGGTGATGAAATCGGATTTTTCGAGCGCGGCGACTGCCTTTTCCAGCTCTTTGTGGGTTTTGATGAGTTCCATGCACCCTCTTTAGGCGCTGCTGCCCGAAATGTGAAGAAATTGTATCGCCCGGTTTTCGCCGCGCCGCCGCCCCGCCTTGACAAAATGGGGCGCGCATGCGCTTTTCGCGCCGGTTTGACGAGGCCGGCCCGCGCCCGTTCACAGTTGCCTTCAGACACGGACCAGAGATAATGCACCGCTACCGCAGCCATACCTGCGCAGAATTGAGAAAATCCGACGTGGGCGAGACCGTCCGCCTTTCCGGCTGGGTCCACCGCGTGCGCGATCATGGCGGCCTGCTCTTCATCGATGTGCGCGACCATTACGGCATCACGCAGATCGTCGCCGACCCGGATTCGCCCTCCTTCGGCACCGCCGAGAAGGTGCGCGGCGAGTGGGTGATCCGCGTCGACGGCGAGGTCAAGGCGCGCACGGAGGAGACGGTGAACCCGAACCTGCCGACCGGCGAGGTGGAAATCTTCGCGCGCCAGATCGAAGTGCTGTCCCGGGCAAGCGAGCTGCCGCTGCCGGTCTTCGGCGAACCGGACTATCCCGAGGACATCCGGCTGAAATACCGCTTCCTCGACCTGCGCCGCGAGACGCTGCACAGGAACATCGTCGCCCGCACCAGGATCATCGCCGACATGCGCGCGCGGATGGCGGAAGCCGGCTTCACCGAATTCTCGACGCCCATCCTCACCGCCTCCTCGCCGGAGGGCGCGCGCGACTTCCTCGTCCCCTCGCGGCTGCACGAGGGCAAGTTCTATGCGCTGCCGCAGGCGCCGCAGATCTACAAGCAGCTCATCATGGTGTCCGGCTTCGACCGCTATTTCCAGATCGCGCCCTGCTTCCGCGACGAGGACCCGCGCGCCGACCGGCTGCCGGGCGAGTTCTACCAGCTCGATCTGGAGATGAGCTTTGTCGAGCAGGAGGACGTGTTCCAGACGATGGAGCCGGTCGTCCGCGACATCTTCAAAACTTTCGCCGACGGCAAGCCCGTCACCGAAACCTTCCGCCGCATTCCCTATGACGAGGCCATGCGCAAATACGGCACCGACAAGCCGGACCTGCGCAATCCCATCGTCATGGAAGACGTGTCGGAACATTTCCGCAGTTCCGGCTTCAAGGTCTTCGCCAACATTCTCGCCAACGATCCCAAGGCCGAAGTGTGGGCGATCCCGGCAAAGACCGGCGGCTCCCGCGCCTTCTGCGACCGCATGAACGCGTGGGCGCAAGGCGAGGGACAGCCGGGCCTCGGCTATATCTTCTGGCGCAAGGAGGGCGAGGCGCTCGAGGGCGCCGGGCCGATCGCCAAGAACATCGGGCCGGAGCGCACCGAGGCGGTCCGCACCCAGCTCGGCCTTGCGGACGGCGACGCCTGCTTCTTCGTCGCCGGCGATCCGAAGAAGTTCGCCGCCTTCGCGGGCGCCGCACGCACGCGGGCCGGCGAGGAACTGGACCTCGTCGACCGCGACCGCTTCGAGATTGCCTGGATCGTCGACTTTCCCTTCTTCGAGTGGGACGAGGACGAGAAGCGCGTCGACTTCGGCCACAACCCCTTCACCATGCCGCAGGGCGGGCTGGAGGCGCTGGAGACGCAAGAGCCGCTGTCGATCAAGGCTTACCAGTACGACCTTGTCTGCAACGGCTTCGAAATCGCTTCCGGCGGTATCCGCAACCACTTGCCGGAGATGATGGTGAAGGCGTTCGGCATCGTCGGCTTCGACCGCCAGACGGTGGAGGAGCGCTTCGGCGGCCTCTACCGCGCCTTCCAGTACGGCGCGCCGCCGCATGGCGGCATGGCGGCCGGCATCGACCGCATCGTCATGCTTCTGGTGGGCGCGAAGAACCTGCGCGAGGTGACCATGTTCCCCATGAACCAGCAGGCCCAGGACTTGCTTATGGGCGCACCGTCGGAGGCGACACCCCAGCAGCTTCGCGATCTGCATATCAGGCTCGCGCCGTCCAGGAAGGACTGAGGCCCCCTTTACTGGTTCGCCGTGATCATGAGCCCGATCTGCTTGATGAGCAGTTCGGGCGCGCCCATGGCCGCGCCCATCAGCATGGCGAAGGGAACCGGGTTCTCCGGCTTGGCGCTGATTTCCAGAGTGTCCGGGTTTTCGAGGAAAGTGCCGACGGCCTGGGTCAGGTTCTGGGTCAGCTCGGAGCCGAGATAGGGCGTGAGCTGCATCGGGATGACCGCTTTCGCCTGGGCGATGATGTCCTCCCGCTTGCTGCCTTGCTCTTTCGCCGCATAGTCGAGTGCCTTGCCTGTCAGCGAATCGTCGGTGAAGCGCAGCGTCATGCCGTGGAAGGTGAGCTGCTGCATCATGCCGAGCATGGCCATGCCCTGCGCGGTATTGTTCTCCCCGCCGCCGGCATTCTCCTCCGTCTGTTTTCTCATGTCGTCCATCGCCTGGATGAACGCCGGCGTATAGCCGTCGAAATCCGCCGTCAGGGCGAACGTTCCCGCCTCGTCCACGGTCGCCTCGTAACGCGACACCGTCGTGCGCCCGTCGGAGGGCCGCCAGCTTCCCGTCATGCGCATGTTGCCGTTGATCTCGCCGTATCCGAGCTCTTTCAGCACGTTGACGGCGTTCGAACCGCTCTCGATCGACCGCAGATCGAACGAGAAGGCCTCGACCCCGCCGTCGACCATTACCGCATCGTCGTCGGAGACCGTGATCTCGGCGCTGATGTTTTCCAGGGAACCCGTCAGCCCGTTGTCCCTCTTCACATCCAGGCGCGCAAGCTCGGTGCGGTCGTAGCGCAGCACCGCACCCTCGAAGGGGGCGCTTTCGATATCCTCCGGCAGCAACAGGCCGGTCATCGTGAAGCCGGTGAACGAGAGCGTCGAGCCGCCGGCGCGGTGCTCGAATTCGTCCACGGCGATGCGGTCGACCCGGAAGGTCCCGTCAGCCTCCTCGGTGACGTTCTGCAAGGTGAGATCGCCGATCGGCAGGGCGGCGCTGCGATCCATGTATGCCATCGTCGCGCCTTCGAGCGTCACGTCGGCTCCATCCATGCGCGCGCCCTCGTAGCTCATCTCGAGCTGCTGCTTGGCCATCAGCGCCTTCATGCGCTCGCCCACCTCCTCCGCCTCGAGGGCGAAGGCGGCCGGCGCATTCACCGCCGCGAGGACGCCGGCGAGGATTGCGGATTTCAGGCAGAGGCGGTGGCGTTCCATGCGGCGTTCCCCATGTAGCGGTTACGGTAACTTCTGTTTATGTCAGGTAATATTCCGCCGGAAAGATGACTGGCGGCCTTTCCTGTGTCAATTTGCGGACGCAAATCATGATGAACGCCGATTGATTTAAAGGGGGACCATGCCTTACGCGATCAATCGACGGTCGGCGCTGAAGCTGGCCGTGACGGGTTTTCTGACACTCCTTGCGCTGGCGTTGCCGGCCAGCGGCGCCATGCTGCACGACGGCGTGGTCTATAGCGGCGGGCTGCAGCTCGATATCCACACGCCCGCCGAGGAGCCCGTCCGCGCCAGCGTCCTGCAACTGAACCTCTTCAACGCGTCCGCCGGGTTGAGGCCGGTCGTCATCTACGCCCATGGCGGCGGCTGGGTGAAGGGCGACCGCAAGAGGGTCTATTCCCTGCCCAGATGGCTGAACTCCAGGGGCTATCTGCTGGTCGCCATCGACTACCGCAAGGTGCCGGCCACCACCATCGACGGCCAGGCGCGCGATCTTGCCGATGCCGTTTCCTGGGTACGCACGAATATCCGCCGCTATGGCGGCGATCCCAACCGCATCGTTCTGATGGGCCATTCGGCCGGTGCCCATCTGGTGGCGCTGACGGCGGCGCGCGGCATGGTGGGCGCGGTGCGGGGCGTCATCCCCAACGACGTCCAGGCCTACGACATGGTCGCCTATGCCGGCATGCGCGGCTCGCTCGGCTATCCCTATCTCGACGCTTTCGGCTCCGATCCGGACAACTGGGTGCGCTGGTCGCCGGTCACCTACGCCAGGCGCAGTGCCGGCTTTCCGCCGCACTTTTTCCTGCATTCGGGCTCCGACGGCGCGCGCCGCCGCGCGCTCACCAACGGCTATGCCAATCTCTTGAGAAGCCGCGGCGCCCGCGTCGAGGTCTTCGACGGCGGCCGCTACACCCATGGCTCCATCGCCAGCCGGCTCGGCCGGCCCGGCGACGCGGCGACCGCCGCCGTCGAGCGCTTTCTGGAAAGGGTGACGCGCTGAGGCGGCGCGGACGGCCGGCCGGGGCTGTAAATGCGGGCTCATGGTCGTCGCTTCTCCTTCACCCCTTGGGTAGGCAGGGGCGCGTTTCATCCTCGCCACGCCCGGTTTCGACACCGTCTGGCCATTTCAAAGAACCGGGAAGACGGGCGGCCTTCGTGTCGCTCGTCATATTTTTTTCGCGACCCTCGGGCCGCCCGTCCGGCGTTTTTAAGTC
>NZ_WQNH01000043.1 GCF_009812055.1 Chelativorans xinjiangensis
GTCTGGCCGTCTGTCTGCCGCCCCCGCGCAAGCCGAAACCCGTGAGCCCGGCGCCGCTCCTGCGCAGCCTCGGCATCGCCGTGATGGCCTCGCCCGCCGACCTGTCCGCCGAAGCCCGAAGGGCGAAGGCGGAAGCCAGGCGCGCCGCCGCGCCCGCCCGTCCGCGAAGCTTGAGCCTGCCGCTCTTCGACCCGCTGCGGCTTTCTCTGAGCCCTGAGCTTGCCGAAGGGGGCCGCGGCCGCCATGGGCCCGCGCGCGCTGTCCCGCGCATCCTGTTTCCCGGCGTCACCGAGCCGTCTGCCCTCCCGCAGCCACCCTCCCGCGACGATCCCGTCAGCGCCGCGCGCCTTGGCCAGCGCCTCGCGGCACTGGTCGCCGCGCTTGACGATCTGCCGGGACAGGCCATGCGCTTTGCCCGCTGGAAGGCGCGCCGCGATCTGGGGCTTGGGCGCCGTACCTCACCGCTGCGCGGCGGACGGCCGCCCGGCGGCCGGCTGTCTCGCTTCGACCCGTCCGCCTGGCGCGACGCCGCAGGCGCGCGAGGACAAAAAGCACCCCGCAACGTCCGTGAGGTCGACGAAATCCTTGCGCATGCCCATTCGCTGGCCCTGTACGCGCTGGAGAGCCCTGATACCTCATGACACGGGCGGCGCACGCCGGCTTTCGGCGGAGCATTTCAACAAGCTTAGAGGTCAGACGGTGAATACCGGGCGTGGCAACGATGAAACACGCCCCTTGCACGGAATCGATTCCTTCCCTAAAGGCTCGCCATGAGTATCACGACCCATCCCGACACCGTCCTCATCGTCGACTTCGGCAGCCAGGTCACGCAGCTCATCGCGCGCCGCGTGCGCGAGACCGGCGTCTACTCCGAGATCGCTCCGTTCCAATCCGCCGAGGAGGCGTTCCGGCGCCTCAAGCCCAAGGCGGTGATCCTCTCCGGCGGTCCCGCCTCCACAACCGAGATCGGCTCACCACGCGCCCCTCAGATCGTCTTCGATGCAGGCGTGCCGGTGCTCGGCATCTGCTATGGGCAGATGACGATGTGCGTACAGATGGGCGGCGAGGCAGAAGGCTCGGATCATCGCGAATTCGGCCGCGCCTTTGTTCAGATCGAGAAAGAGTGCCCACTGTTCGAAGGCCTTTGGGCGACCGGCCAGCGCCATCAGGTCTGGATGAGCCACGGCGACAGGGTCATCTCGCTTCCTGAGGGATTCGAGGTGTTCGGTCGGTCGGAAGGCGCTCCGTTCGCCATATTCGGCAATATAGCGAGCAAGATGTACGGCATCATGTTCCACCCGGAAGTGGTGCACACGCCCGATGGCGCGAAGCTTCTGTCGAACTTCGTGCACAAGATTGCGGGACTTAAAGGCGACTGGACGATGGCCGCCTACCGCGAGCAGGCGGTCGACGCCATCCGCAGGCAGGTGGGTTCGGGCAAGGTGATCTGCGCCCTCTCGGGCGGTGTCGATTCCTCCGTCGCCGCCCTTCTCACCCACGAGGCCGTCGGCGAGCAGCTCACCTGCATCCTCGTCGACCACGGCCTGATGCGCAAGAACGAGGCCGCCGAGGTGGTGGAGATGTTCCGCGGCCACTACAACGTGCCGCTCATCCTCGTCGATGCGTCCGACCGCTTCCTGGGCGCGCTCGAAGGCGAAAGCGATCCCGAGAAGAAGCGCAAGACCATCGGCCGCCTTTTCATCGAGGTCTTCGAGGACGAGGCGAAAAAGCTCGCCAAGGACGGAGAACCGGCCGCTTTCCTGGTGCAGGGCACGCTCTATCCCGACGTCATCGAGAGCGTCTCCTTCACCGGCGGCCCCTCCGTCACCATCAAGTCGCACCACAATGTCGGCGGCCTGCCCGAGCGCATGAAGATGAGCCTGGTCGAACCGCTGCGCGAGCTCTTCAAGGACGAGGTGCGCGCGCTCGGCAAGGAACTGGGCCTCCCCGACAGCTTCATCGGCCGCCACCCCTTCCCCGGCCCGGGCCTCGCCATCCGCTGCCCCGGCGGCGTGACCCGCGAAAAGCTCGACATCCTGCGAGCGGCGGACGCGATCTACCTCGACGAGATCCGCAAAGCCGGCCTCTACGACGCTATCTGGCAAGCCTTCGCCGTCCTCTTGCCGGTACAGACTGTCGGCGTAATGGGCGATGGCCGCACCTACGAATACGTCTGCGCGCTCCGCGCGGTAACCTCCGTCGACGGCATGACCGCGGATTTCTACCACTACGACATGGATTTCCTCGGCAGCGCCGCAACCCGCATCATCAACGAGGTAAAGGGCATCAACCGCGTCGTCTACGACGTGACGTCAAAGCCGCCGGGGACGATTGAGTGGGAGTAGAGGAGGGTATAAAAGTAAACTAAATCAATATGTCGCACGAGTTGTTGATGATTTAGACTACATAGTCAAATAGCTTGAGTGATCGTCCTGCCTGATGCCCGCGCTCGAGCGCGGTTTCTGTTGGCCTTCACGCTGATCTTCTTCTCGTTCTTCTTCGCTTCCGCCGATTTGGGCAACGTCACGGTCAGCACGCCCTTCGCAAACCTGGCGTCGATCTTGTCGGTGTCGACACCCTCGGGAACGCGGAAGCTGCGGTGGAAGGAGCCGTAGCGGCGCTCCGACAGGTAATATTCCTTCTCGCGCTCTTCCTTTTCCTCGGTCTTCTCGCCCTTGATCGTCAGCGTGCCGTTGGACAGCTTGATCTCGATGTTCTTTTCATCGAGCCCCGGCAATTCGGCGCTGATCTCGTAGGCGTTGTCCTTCTCGGCCAGATCCATCGCCGGCGCGATCTCCCATGTTGCCACGCGCGGCCAGTCGAACTCCAGGTCGAACAGGGACGGACGGATCGAAGGGGGACCAGAGTTCCCGTTTGGTCCTCGCTGATTTCTTCTCGGTCTTCACCGGCAGTTTGGTAGCGGCCTCGGCCATGGCTTCATCTCCTGGTGTTGATCCCGCGGGCACCGCTCCCGCGCGTTTCGCCTTGGGGTTACTTCAGGCAGCGGGGATGCGGGTCACCCTCCCGAGCATTGTGGCCGGCCCGTCGCTTGCCCGGTTTCCAAGGTGACGCTTTGCCTTGCCTGCTCCGCTCGAAGAGGTTCTCATCAAAGCCCATTGCGCCGGTGGCTTCATTGACGCGGATCAAGGCCGGTGTCCTAGCGGCACTGAGGGCAGGTGATACAGCCAGATGACGCGTTGCATCAGCGTGAAGACCCCAGCGTTGACGAAGATCAATGATGGCGGCTCCACCCTTCAATTAAACATGACAGCCGTTACACGGCGGCGGGGCGCAAGAAGAAGGGATGGGTCATGAACCAGATTTCTGCGAGATCTCGCCGCGTCTCAGACCAGGCGAGTGGCGAGAACCGTACTTTGCAGCCGGATTTTCGTGTCGAGTACTCCACAGCCGTCGGATGGCAGATCGCAATCGTGTCGCAACGCGCAAGCGAATGGGCAAGGGAGAACGCGCGCTCTCCGGTGTTCAACAACAACGGCGGTTTCATCCAGACCGATCTTGCCGGCGTCAATTTACTCGTCCACGGTTCCCGCCAGGATGGTTTGTCAACCGAATATATCGGCCCGCAGCGCATACTGAGGTTCTGATGCGGGGCTCCTCATCTCCCCGAGACTCTGCGCGTCGATGGCTCTTGCCAGGGATTTCGGAACGCAGCTTGGATCCGGCATGCCGCGAGTCACGGGTCCTTTTGCAGCGAGGTGTTGATCTGGATCATGGTCCCAACAGGCGAAAAGGTCCGATTCTGCATCTTGCAATGCGAGGTGCTTGCCTTGAAGCCGACCATCCTGATCATTGAAGACGACACGGCAGCCCGCCATTCGCTGAAAATGGTGCTGGAGACCTATGGCTACCGGGTCCGGGATTTCGCTTCCGCGGAGGATTTTGCGCGAGAGCCGCTGGATCCTCGCAGTTTTCTGATTCTCGATATCAGTTTGCCCGGGGCGAGCGGTCTGGAGACGCTCCGTCGTCTGCGCGCTGCGGGTTCATCCGTTCCGGCCGTTCTGGTCTCCGGCCGCGCATCCGACGCGCTGCAGGCCGAGGCGGCGCACCTGAATGCTCTCGCATTTTTCGACAAGCCGATCGATATCGATGCCCTGCTGACAGCAGTAAAGTCGATCAGACACTGAGCCTCATCACCATCCGAATGAGCCGCGGGAAGGTGTTAGGCTGAGTTGCGGCTGCTTCCGCCGCGGGCGGCGAGTGCTATTCGGATGACCTGCGATAGGCTCGAGGCGTGGAGCTTGTCCATCACATTTGCGCGATCCACCTCCACCATCCGCGGGTTGAGGCCGAGCCGGTCGGCTATGGCACTGTTTGGATACCCCTCGGTCAGGGCTTGCAGCACCTGTCTTTCGCGTTCGGTCAGCAGTTCCAGGTGCGCGAGCGCTTCCGCTTGATCCGCCTCCCAAGAACGGGCCGGATGTTCAAGAGCGGATAGCACAGCGGCAACAATGCGCTCATCCTCGAACGGCTTTTCGATGAAGTCGTACGCACCCGCCCGCAGGGACTCGATCGCCAGGCTCACGTCCGATTGGCCCGTGATGACGATGATGGGCAGTTCCTTGCCGATCTCACGGAGGCGGCGAACGAGAGCCAGCCCATTCATTCCGGGCATTCGCATGTCGGTCACAACACAGCCCACTTCCGAGGAGGGGAGGGTGGCCAGGAAGGACTCCGCCGTTTCATGAGCATCAACTTCGAACGCTGCGGTTCTCAGCAGGAACACCAGTGAACGGCGCATTGCGTCGTCATCGTCGATGACGTGGATACGCTTTGCCTCAGCCATGTCTGGTGCCCTCCGACATGCGCGGTAACGTGAAGCGAAAGACGGTGCCATCGGGCGAGTTTGGCTCAGCCCAGATGCGCCCGCCGTGCGCCTCTACGATTGTGCGGCAGATAGACAGGCCCATACCCATGCCATGCGCCTTGGAGGTGACGAAGGGCTGGAAGAGCTGGGTGGCCACGACTTCGTCGAGACCCGGGCCGGTGTCCGCGATGCTGACTTCGATGGATTCGCTGTCGCGAGCCGTCGTGGAGATCGTGAGTTCGCGTCTTTCCGATCCCTCCATCGCCTCCACGGCGTTTCGGATCAGATTGACCATCACCTGTTGTATCTGGATCTTGTCCACGACCACGACGCCTGAGGTCGCATCGAGCCTGTAGCGGGCATTGATCGCACGTTCCTTGGCTCCGACGAGAGCCAGCGCCCCTGCTTCCTCGATTATCTTGGAGATGTTCTCAATCGATCGTGAGCTTTCGCCGCGCTTCACAAATTCACGCAGTCGGTTGATGATCTGTCCCGCTCGGATCGCCTGTTCGGCCGCGAGGTCAAACGCCTCCACGAGCACTTCCTTTCGCGGAGGACGATCGGCCATGAGCAGGCGCCGGCAGCCCTTCAGATAGTTCGAGATCGCCCCCATGGGTTGGTTCAATTCGTGCGCGAGGTTCGATGCCATTTCGCCAAGGGCCGTGAATCTCGAGACATGGACGAGTTCTGCCTGCAGTTCCTGCAGCCTTGTCTGGGTGTCCTGCCGCTCGGTCAGGTCGCGGATGAAGCCCGTGAAGAAACGTTGACCGCCACTCTGCATTTCGCCGACGTTGAGTTCCATGGGAAACGTCGAGCCATCCTTGCGCTCGCCGGAGACGACCCGGCCTATGCCGATGATGCGCCGCTCACCCGTGGCGAGATAGCGGGCGATATAGGTGTCGTGCTCTTCGCGGTAAGGCGACGGCATCAGCATGGACAAATTCTTGCCGACGACCTCGCCGGCCGCATAGCCGAACTGGCGTTCGGCAGCCGAGGAAAAGGAGTGCACGTTTCCTCGCTCGTCGATGACGACCATCGCGTCGGGCATGGTATCGAGGATCGATTGCAGATGTGCTTCCCGCTCGTGTGCTCTGCCCGCGGCGGCCGCGAGCGCTCGCCCCACCTGGTTCACCTCCTCGACGGCCGTCCTCACGGGTCTGATTTCCTCTTTGCGGCCGGCTGCTGCTCCTGCGCTTTCAAGGCTATGAATCGCATGCGAAAGCGTGGAGCCTATTCGGAAGGCCAGAATGGTTGCCAGCACCACCAGGGCCGAGCCGATGCCGGCAAGCGTCAGCAGTGCGTTGCGCAAGGGAGCGTTCAGGAGGTGCGTCGGAGCTCCGACGGCTACGATCCACTCCGCATTTTGAGGTCTTGCGTAAGCGGTGCGCACCTCGATTCCTTCCAGGTTCCGCCCTGTCCGTATTCCCTCATTTCCGGATGTCTGCCCGATCGTTCCAGCCGGCGCTGATTTCCCGACGAGCTTCTCATGCTGTGCGGAGCGGGCGACCACCCTGTTCTTGCCGTCGACGAAGTTGGCGAACCACTCTGCCGGGAGGTCAACCTGTCCAAACACTTGCGCGAGCCGATCCGCTGGAATCCCGACAGAAAGGAAATAGATCACATCGCTGTCCTTCAGCACGGGAACCATGACCACAACCACCCATTGCTGATTGATCGGTCCCTTGATCAAGTCGGATACGACCGGCTGCTTGGTTCGAAGAACCTTCCGTTCGAAAAGGGGAATCTCGGGGTTGCCGCCGGCGGGCGGCGTTCCCCATGGCACCGAAGTGTTCATCAACTGAAGCTGCTCGCCAGGCGCGCGGAGAACGATGTTCGTGTCCAAAGCGGTGTAAATGTCGCTCGCACGCTGATAAAAACCCTCGATGTCACCCGTCTGCAACTCGATCGATGTTGCAAGTGCGTTCAACATGAGAATGTAGGAACCGAGCTCGCGGTCGAGCGCGATCGAAAGCTCACGAGCTGCCGAGACCGCGCTCTCGTCGACGCGCTCGCGCTGGGCGACGACATAGTACCACGTGAGGACGCCGGCGAATATGAGCACCGGCAGAATGAGAACTCCCGCCATTCTCAACAGGTGCGTCGACGTGGAGCGTGCTTGAACAGGCTCCTGGTGAAGGTCAGCTTTCTCCCTGTCCGCTCGCATGTGCCGTGGACCGGGGAGCAGTAGTTTTGGCAGAGCAAGGGACATGCTCATGCAAGCTCCACAGGAGCGGCAGAATCGGCATCATACTGAGGAAGCGATAGCTCGGTTCTCTGCCGCAAACTCCAGCTTAGAACATGCCTGGCAATAAGCAAGAACGAGAGGCCGGGCGCTTCGCCGCCGTGGAGCGTGGTGTCCGGCTCGCTCACGGCAGGCACATCCCGCCCTCACCCGCGGAAGCAGTGATCTATGGTCCTCGATTACCTTCAGGTCGATGACCCCGCGGTCCGGGGCTCTCGAAGGGAGTGCGTTGTCGGCAATACTTGGCGACTCTCAGAGCGGGGGGAAGGACATCATCAAGGTCGCGTTCCTGTCGAAGGAATGGGAACGTGTCCAGGGAGAGGGGGTAGGGACGATTCCTTGACTAGTGATTGCCGTTAGTAAAGACTCCGTTCTCTCCAGACGCAGTCATATAGCTCTTGTCGGGATAATCTCTCTGCCATCGCTTTGGCTACCTCGCCAAGACCTCTTCAAGCCGCGTCACCAATGTGTCGCGCTCCCGGCGAATGACGGTATTTTATGTATGCTCACAGGTGCTCAGCGAAGGGTCGCTTCCGAGGTTGAAAGGGCCGATCGACGCCGATAGTCTCTGAAGCCCCAAAAAAATTTTTCAGCCGATTTTCCCTTTAAAATCAAGAGCGTAACTTTTTGACGGCATGGTTGTCAGATTTGTCGCGCTCGTCAGTAAGAATTTCCAGCTATATCAATGGCTTATGGCATATATGAACAATCGAGTGGGAGTGATTCAGACGGTGCGAAATCCGAAGAATGCGGCAGCGGCGCAGGCGCGTTGGCTTCGGCCGCAAGAGAACGCATCGAACTACAGGTCTGCCGCGTCAAGAACTGTGGCGACCCAATCGAGGAAAACCCGCACACGCGGCGATAACTGGCGGTTCTGCGGATAGTAGGCGGCGAGCGGCAAAGGCGGCGGCGGATGACCCGGCAGAACCTCGACGAGGATGCCTCGCGCCAGATCGTCCCGGAATCGGTAGCGCGGCGCCTGAATCAATCCGTAGCCCATCCGCGCCAGATGATGCGCCGTCTCCGCCTCGTTGGCGGTCACGCGGCAGGGAAGCGTCACCTCCCTGATCCCCTCGGCGGTCTGAAACTCCAAGGGCATCACACGCCCCGTGCGCGACGACACAAAGCCGATCATCTGGTGTCCGTCGAGGTCGTCGACTGAGGCGGGCAGCCCATGACGGCTCAGATAGTGCGGGTTGGCGCAGGTTTGCTCGGGAATATCGGGAAGCCTGCGCATGATCATGCCGCTGTCGTCCGGTTCGCCCGCCCGGATCACGCAATCCACCCCTTCGCGCACCAAATCGACCAGCCTGTCGCCCTGGCCGATCTGCAGCGTGATCTCAGGATACGCCCCCATGAACTCCGGGAGGCGCGGCAGCAGGAAGGCCCGCGTCAGAGCACCATGGGCATCGATCCGCAGGAACCCAGCCGGCGCGCCGCCGCGCACGGCGCCCTCCGCCTCGTCAATATCGGCAAGGATCGACAGGCACCGCCGGTAATAGGCTTCTCCATCCGGGGTAGGCGCCACATGCCGCGTGGTCCGCTCTAGCAGGCGACAGCCGAGATCGCGCTCGAGCCGCCTGATCGCTTCGGTGGCCGTCGAACGTGGCATGTCCAGATCGGCCGCCGCGGCCGTGAAGCTGCGACGGTCGATGACCCGGACAAGAAGACGCATTGCGTCGAGGCGATCCATGTTTGTTCGAGATATCCGAATTTTATTGTCAGTAAAAGGGGGATTATCCGGAAATCAGAAGCCTCTACCTCCATGCCAGGCAATGGAGGTCAAAATGACACTGAATGACAAAATCGCAGTCGTGACCGGCGCCGGCAAGGGCATCGGCGCGGCAATTGCGCGCCGGCTAGCCCATGACGGCTGTGCCGTCGCGGTGAACTACGCACGCGACGAGGCGGCCGCCCGTCAGGTCGTGCAGGATATCGAACGGGCGGGTGGCAAGGCGGTCGCGGTACAGGCCGATGTCGGGAACCCCGCCGCCATGCCCGCGCTGTTCGACGCAGCCGAAGCCGCCTTCGGTCCGGTCGATATTCTGGTCAACAATGCAGGCATGATGCGGTTGTCCCCGCTGGCGGAAGCAGCCGACACGGATTTCGACGACCACTGTGCAATCAATCTTGGCGGCACCTTCCGCGGCATGCGCGAAGGCGCGAAGCGGCTGCGCAATGGCGGGCGGATCATCAGCGTTTCCTCGAGTGTGGTCGGCTTCTATCAGCCCGGTTACGGATTGTATGCCGCGACGAAAGCCGGGATCGAGGCCCTGACGCACGTGCTCGCCAAGGAATTGGGGCCGCGCGGGATCACCGTGAACGCGATCTCGCCCGGTCCGGTCGAGACCGAATTCTTCATGCGGGGCAAGTCCGAGGAGCTGGTGGCCAGCATCATGCGGATGATCCCGCTCGGTCGCCTCGGCCGTCCCAACGACATCGCCAGCGCCGTCGCTTTCCTGGCTGGGCCGGAGAGCGGCTGGATCAACGGCCAAACCATCCGCGCCAATGGTGGCGCGGTGTAATCGCACCCCTCAAACCAAGGAACACACCATGCCTTTCGCGAATTACAAACTGCCCCAGGCATCGCTCTCGACGGTGCAGAAGGAAGACCTGATCCACAAGACGACCGAACTCATGGTGAGTTACTTCGGGGAGGTTGCGCGTCCAACCACGATGGTTCTCATCGAAGAAGTGCCCGACGGTGGATATGGGCGCGCGGACGAGGTTTTCATCCGCCCCTTGGCTGCCGCAGTCAGTTCCAACGGCCTTTAAAGAGCGGCTTTACAGGATGCCGTGATTTCACCATGCGCAACCGCCGTATCGCGTCGGCATCCTGGTACTCTTCGTGCTCGGCCTCCAGATCGATGCCGTAGGCCTTCTCCGGGTCGGTACGTGCGCCCACGAGTAGGAATTCGGCACCCTCGTAGTCGAGCAGTTCCACATCTTCCCGGCCGAAGCGTCGACCGCGAAACTCTTCTTGCAACTTGTCAGGGTAGTCGGCCTGATCCTGCTCTCGCAGGCCCGCATAGGCAGGGCTTCCCTTCTCCGGGTTCTTGACGGAAAGGACGTAGCTCGCCTGCGCCAGAATGCGGAGCTCCTTCTGTACATCCCCCCGGCGCTCGGGCAGTTCGAGCTCGTACGACAGATGCATCTGGCCATCCTCCAGCGTGATGACATAGACACCTTCGCCCGCGGGCCGCGCGGCCGGCGCCGTGCGTTGGCCGCGCGTTTGGGTTTCATAGGTGCCACCGCGCAGCTCTTTCTCGATGTCTTTGGCCGAGTCGGCAATTTTATCGACGAAGCCCCAGTGCCGCTCATGCTCCTTCGCTTCCGGCATTCGTTTTCGCCCGACGATCATCAGGCGAACCTTCTCTCCGCCGCGTGGACGCAAGATCACGCCGAAGCGTTGGATATCACCGCCGCCCTTCGGATCCTCTTCCTCCACACGCGGGCGATAAAAGAAGAAGATGTCTCCTTCCTCTACGAGTTCCGTGTTCCTGTCGTTTTGCGGATCCGCCATCACTCTACTCCTTCGCGACTGCGAAACCTCAAGGTTCAGTAGCGTCTCCGGTTTCGCTCGGAACCGGCCTCTGGACGTCCTCGGGCGCCTCCTCCTCGAGCGCGTGGTAATCCGGGGCGACATTGCCCGCCGCCGGCCAGCCGCCAGTGATGGCGAGGAACCCCGCAAACACGAGTGCAAGCACCGCGCCTGTCACGATGAGAACGTAAAGGTCCTTTCTGGGCATGGCCCTTCCCGTTTCCCTCCAAACGCCGTTTCTGTGATCGTGTTCCGACGCCTGTGGCGGTGTACGCACGCTCCGGCCGGGAACAATCTGCCTCCCGACGGGTTCAAGCGGGCAGAGAAATCCTGCCAACCCGGGACCGGAGGAAAGAAGGCAGCCTCCGCATTCACGAAGAGACGGCCGCTACCTTTCACGAGCAGGATTGGAGAGCACTGGCATGACCACTGGCAGGAAGGAGAAGGCACTATGAAAATAAGCGAAGCAATGACGCCCAATGTCCGTACCGTGAGCCCTGACCAATCCATCCTCGAGGCGGCGAAGATCATGGCCGAGATCGATGTCGGCGTCGTGCCGGTCGGTGAAGATGACCGTCTGGTCGGCATGCTGACCGACCGCGACCTGGCGGTTCGGGCAGTGGCGCAGGGGCGCGGTTCCGACACGCAGGTCCGCGAGGTGATGACCCGCGATATCAAATACTGCTTCGAAGATGAGGATACTGATCACGTCGCGCACAATATGGGCGACCAGCAGATCAGGCGCATTCCGGTCGTGAACCGGGAAAAGCGGCTGGTCGGCATCCTCTCACTCGGCGACCTGGCGCTTAAGGAAGGGCCGGCGCCTGCCGGTGAGGCGCTTCGGGGCGTAGCGCGTCCGGGCGGTATTCATTGCCAATCGGGCGATGCGCACGCCTGAGGTATGGCCCGCACCAAGAGGCAAACACGTTCCGCGGTTGTTCTCGGCGGGACTGGATTTCTCGGCCGCCGCATCGTTCGCCATCTGCTTAGACACGGCTTCGAAGTCCGTTCAGGATCTCGCCATCCTGAACGGGCGCGCAGCATCTTCGGGGCGGCGGTCGAGGCTATCCGTGCCGATGTGACGGATGAGCTCTCGCTCAACGCGGCGCTTGCGCGTTCCGCCAATGTCGTCAATGCCGTCAGCCTATATGTCGAGCACGGCGAGCAAACCTTCGATGCGATCCATGTCAGGGCCGCCGCGCGCCTCGCGCGGGTGGCGCGTGACGTCGGTATAAGGCAACTGGTTCATATATCGGGAATCGGATCCGATCCGCTTTCCAGATCCGGCTATATCAGTGCCCGGGGCAGGGGCGAGGACGCTGTGAGGGAAGCTTTTCCCGGTGCGACGATCGTCCGCCCGGCGGTCATGGTTGGGCAGGATGACGCATTCCTGACCACCGTCGCCCGCCTCGTTCGGCTGTTGCCGGTCTATCCGTTGTTCGGCAACGGAAAGACGCGGCTGCAGCCGGTCCATGTGGAGGACGTGGCAGAGGCGGTTGTGCGCGTGTTGGATAACGGGGACAGCGCTCCCTGTTATGAACTGGGCGGGCCGCGCGTCTATCTTTATCGCGATCTCGTCAAAACCATTGCACAGCAGTCTTCTGCGCACACCGTCACGGTACCGATGCCTTTCGTTTTGTGGAGCATGATGGCGCGGCTGGCGGAAGAGGTGCCGAGCGTGCCCCTCACGCGAAACCAGGTCGAGCTTATGCGGCGCGACAATGTCACCGCCGCCGATTTGCCCGGATTTCAGCAACTCGGGATCGAACCTGTGGCGATCGAAGACGTCATTCGGGAGATGCACGACCGAAAGTCGGAGAGATAGGCTAGACCCGTCTTTCCGTTGGCTCGCCTATAGCTGCGGCAGCATCATGGTTTCATCTTCAGCGTCTACGGGAACATCGGCTACCTGCTGCGGTTAGGAGCGGCAGAACCTAAACCGAGTGGGAGCCGCTTATGCAAATCGCAATGATCGGGGCAGGCTATGTGGGCCTTACGACGGCAACGTGTTTTGCCGAGATAGGCCACGAGGTCGCCTGTCATGACGCGGATAGTGAACGCATCAGGCAGCTCGAAACGGGCGAACTACCCATTTATGAACCCCGTCTCGAAGAGGCCATGCGGCGCGTAGTAGCCTCCGGTAAACTGCGTTTTTCACGTTCTGGCGCTGATTGCGTAAGTGGCGCCGATGTGGTCTTTCTGGCCGTCGGTACACCCGCCATGCGCGACGGAGGTATAGACCTGTCGCAAGTGGAAGCCGCGGCGCGGCTCGTCAGCCGTTGGCTGAAGCCAGGCGCGGTGGTCGCTATCAAGTCGACGGTCGTTGCGGGAACATGTCGCCGTGTTCGCGAGATCATGGCGGAGGAGCGCCAGTCGCTCGATTTCAGCGTTGCGGCAAATCCCGAGTTCCTGCGCGAGGGATCGGCGATCGAGGACTTCCTGTGTCCGGACAGGATCGTCATCGGCTGCGACGACCGCCGGTCCGCTTCGTTGCTGTCCGAAGTCTATCGACCATTGACGGAACGAGGCGCACCGAAAGTGCTGTCGAGCACTCCAAATGCCGAGCTGATCAAATATGCGGCAAACGCGTTCCTGGCTCTCAAGATCGGCTTCATCAACGAAGTGGCCGACCTGTGCGCGCAGACAGGTGCGGATGTCGGCCCCGTCGCCGAAGGCATCGGCCTCGACCGGCGCATCGGCCCGAGCTTTTTGCGGCCGGGGCCGGGCTACGGCGGGTCGTGCTTCCCGAAGGATACGTGCGCCTTCGCTGCCACCGGCCGTGACCGTGGCGCACGGCAGTTTCTGATTGAGACGCTGATCGAAAGAAACGAAAAGCGTAAGGCTGCGCTGGCAGGGCGGGTCATCGCGCAAGGCGGGTTGCGGAAAGGCTCCGTCGTCGCGGTGCTCGGCCTGGCCTTCAAGGCGAACACTGACGACGTCCGCGAGTCCGCCGCTCTAACGATCGCCCCCATCCTTCAAAAGGCAGGGCTTAGGGTGAGGGCACACGACCCGAAGGCCATGACAAATGCGCGGCAGTGGCTGCGCGACGTCGAATGGGCGGATACCGCCTATGAGGCGGCACACGGTGCGGACGCGGTTGTCGTCCTCACGGAATGGGAGGAGTACAAGAACATCGACCTTGGCCGCCTCGCCTGCACGATGTCCCAGCGTGTCGTCTTCGACTATCGGAACTTGCTCGATCCACGGGCGGTCGCAGCGCACGGATTGATCTATTTCAGCCTTGGCCGCCCTCCCGTTTCTCCAGCCGGGAAAAGCACGAGAGGGCGCGTGTCGGCGTTGGCCGGTACACGCCGACGCGTAGCCGCGCCGGCGCGCGACTAGCCCATCAGACCGGGCTCTACGGCCTACGCTGGTCTCCCTGCCACGTCGCCTCAGCCACGCTCGACCAGTTTATTGAAACGGCTGATACGATCGTCGTCCGTGGGCTCCTGATAGAGGAACGCCAAGTTGTTCTCATCGAATATACGGAAGAAGTCGGCCCAGGTAATCGGTTCCAGCTCCTCTTCCGGCTCGCCGAAATCGATCCTCAATATTCCGTCCGGCTTGGTCGCCTTCACACGGGCTGGCTGGCCGCCCCTGGTCTCGGCCCATTTCCTGATCTCGTCGTGGTCGGTTGTGGTTACTGCCGCGCTCATTCGCCTTCTCCTGCATGTGTTTTGGAGCGCCAAACACGCGAGAAGGCCTTCTGTTCCAAATGCGGCCGATAGGAACAAAAGCTTCCTGCTGCTGTTGGAAGACACTGAAGAGCCCATCTTCGATATAGGCAGGAGCAAGTGAAAGATATCGTACTGATCACTGGAGGCGGCGGATTTATCGGCCGCCATGTGGCACGTGAACTGCTGGACGACGGCTTCGAAGTGCGCGTTTTCGACAGCCTCGTCGATCAGGTGCACGGTGGCCGGCCCGCCGTCCTGCCCGACGGAGCCGAGTTCATACGCGGCGACATCCGCGATGCCGATGCAGTGCGGCATGCCTTGAATGGGGTGGGCCTGGTGGTGCATCTGGCGGCCGAAGTCGGTGTCGGCCAATCCATGTATGAGATCGAGCGCTACGTCGGCGCCAACGACTACGGCACGGCCGTCCTGCTTCAGGAGATCGCCGCCCAGCCTGTCCGGCGCATCGTCGTTGCCTCGTCGATGAGTGTTTACGGCGAGGGGCTCTACTGGGATGCGGCCGGCGGTGTCCATGACGATGTGCGAAGGGACCGTTCGCGTATAAAGGCCAGGTTGTGGGACCCGGCCACCCGCGACGGCCAGCCACTCCTGCCCATCCCCACGAACGAGGATAAGCCGGTCGAGCTTGCATCCATCTATGCGCTGACCAAATTCGCACAGGAGCGTGCCGTTCTCATCTTCGCCGAGGCCTATGGCATCGATGCGGTGGCGCTGCGGCTGTTCAACGTCTTCGGGCCGGGCCAGGCACTGTCGAACCCGTATACAGGCGTGCTTGCCAACTTCGCCGCGCGCCTGATCAACGGCGAGCCCCCACTCATCTTCGAGGATGGCGCGCAGCGGCGTGATTTCGTGCATGTGCAAGATGTCGCGCGCGCTTTCGCCTTGACCCTGCGCAAGCCGGAAGCGCGCGGCAACGTCATCAACATAGGCAGCGGTCGCGCCTATACGATCAGCAGCGTCGCGCGGTTGCTGGCCGAAGCGATGGGCATGCCGGATGTCGAGCCGGAGATTCTCGGCAAGGCACGCGCGGGCGACATCCGCCATTGCTTCGCCGATATCTCCCGTGCGCGTGCCTTGCTCGCCTTCGAGCCTGAGCACCTGCTCGAGGATTCTCTGGTGGAACTGGCCGACTGGGTGCGGCTGTCGGGCGCCGTCGACCGGGGTGCGGAAATGAAACGTCACCTCGAAGAAAGAGGGCTCGTGTCATGACCGGCGCGAAACGCCCCTCCTACAGCGAGCGCAAATTCGGGTTCGTCGAGTGGTTCCGCCCCGGCGAGTACGAGCGCACGGAAACGGTGCTTCCCGAAATTATCGCTTCCGGCGCCTCCTATCTTCGCACACACCTGTCCTGGGCGGAGTATTTCGCGCCAGGGGGCCCGGAGTGGTTCGATTGGCTCCTGCCAAGGCTGGCCGAGAAGTTGGATGTGTTGCCGTGCATCCACTATACCCCACCCTCCATCTCACGTACGGGCAAGACGTCGGGCGCGCCGCGCCGCCTCCGCGATTATGCCGATTTCGTCGACCACGTGTTGACGCGCTACGGCCACCTCTTCCGTCATATCGAGCTGTGGAACGAACCGAACAACCTTCTCGACTGGGACTGGCGCGAAGACACCGATTTCCAGCTCTTTTGCGAGATGATCGGTGACGCCGCCCATTGGGCCCAGGAACGCGGCTGGAGTCCGGTTCTCGGAGGGCCGTCGCCTTTCGATCCATACTGGCTCGACCTGATGGGCGAAAGAGGCGTCCTGGACCGCGTCAGTGCCGTTGGGTTCCATGGTTTTCCAGGTACGTGGGACAGCGAGAAAGGAAGCTGGGGCGGCTGGGATCTGCATATCGGCGAGATGCGGCGCATCGTCGACCGCTACAATAAAGCGGCGGAGATATGGATCACCGAAACCGGCTATTCGACCTGGCGCAACGACGAGGTCGAGCAGGCGCGGCGCTTCATCAGCGCACTCGATGTGCCGGCCGACCGCATGTATTGGTACAGCTGGCGCGACGTGCCGCACGACGTGGCTGTGCAGGAAGGTCTATGGTTCGACGTCCGCCACTATCATTTGGGTGCTGTCGATAATTCCGGTCGGCCGAAGTTGCTGGCGCGGCTTCTGACCGATGGCGGTGTTGAGAAGGTGGCGGAGATCGCACGCCTGGCCGCTCCCTCGATCGGCGCCAGAACCGAGCCCGTTCTGATCACGGGCGGCAGCGGTTTTATCGGCGCCAATCTTGCGGACAGCCTGCTCGACGACGGCGAGGAGGTGATTGTTCTCGACAATCTGAGCCGTCCCGGTGTCGATGAGAATCTCGGCTGGCTGAAGGAGAGGCACGGCGATCGCGTGCATCCGTTCCTTGCCGACGTGCGCGATTATATGACGATCTACCCCGCCGTCGCCGACGCCGGCTCGATCTTTCACCTAGCAGCTCAGACAGCCGTTACGAGCAGTCTCCTGCAGCCCTTTGACGACTTCGAGGTCAACGGCCGCGGAACGCTGAACGTGCTGGAGGCGGTCCACCAGTCGGGGCGGCGCATACCGATCGTCTTCGCCAGCACGAACAAGGTCTACGGATCACTCGAACACCTGGAGATGATCGAGCTGGAAGACCGCTATATGCCGGCCGACCGACAGGTGCATAAATACGGCATCGGCGAGGACTGCCGCCTTCGGTTCTGCACGCCCTACGGCTGCTCCAAGGGGGTGGCGGATCAATATGTGCTCGACTACGCCACCTCCTATGGCCTGCCGGCGGCGGTCTTGCGTATGAGCTGCGTCTACGGCCCGCGCCAGTTCGGCACGGAGGACCAGGGCTGGATCGCTCATTTCCTCATCCGCGCGCTGGAGAACAAGCCCATCACCATCTTCGGCGACGGCAAGCAGGTTCGCGATGTACTGCACGTCAGCGACGCCGTGGCTGCCTATCGGAAGGTGCTGCGCGATATCGCGGAGCTTCGCGGCGAAGCCTTCAACCTCGGTGGCGGCTCAGCCAACGCGGTTAGTTTGCAGGTCGTCCTGCAGAAGATCGCACACCTGAAGGGCAGCAAGCCGCACGTCAGGCGCGAAGACTGGCGGGCCGGCGACCAGCTCTATTTCGTGGCCGACACGCGTTGCCTGAAACGACGTATCGGCTGGAGCCCCAAGGTGCCCTGGAGCGATGGCCTGGAGGATCTCATGGCCTGGTTGCGCGCGGAAAGGGTGTCGGTGCCCGACGACCGCGCCACGGCAAGAAGGATCGCGCGATGACGCACGCTGTTTCCGCTATATCGACACATCGGCATCCGCAGCCGGGCGCACCGGTGCGCCTGCTGATGACAGTGGATGCCGTGGGCGGCGTGTGGCGCTATGCGATGGGTCTGGCGCGTGCACTTGCGCCCGACGGAGTCTCCATCGTCTTCGCCGGCCTCGGACCGGGCCCGACGGCGGAGCAGCGCGCCGAAGCGCAGGTTCTCGGCGAGCTTGTCTGGCTCGATGCGCCGCTCGATTGGACGTGCAAGCGCGAAACCGAGTTGGAAGTCTTGCCGGAGTTGCTGCGGCATCTGGCAGTCGAATACCGGATTGACCTCATTCACCTCAATCTTCCCTCCCAGTCCTGCGGCTTGGAGGTCGACGTTCCCATCCTCGTCGTCTCCCATTCGTGCATCCCGACCTGGTGGCGGACGATGCGCGGAGAGCCGCTGCCCGACGAGTGGCAATGGCACATGAGACGCAACAAGTCCGGCTTCGAGCGCGCGGACGCCATAGTGGCGCCAAGCCGCAGCCACGCCAAATCTCTCGAAAACTGTTACGGCGCGCTGCCCCGCCTTACCGTGGTCCCGAATGCGCTCGCGGTCGCTCCGGAACCGGGGCCCAAGGAGGAGTTCGTATTCGCTGCGGCGCGCTGGTGGGACGAAAGCAAGAACGGCAAAATCTTCGACATTGCGGCGCAGCAGACGTCCTGGCCGCTTCTTATGGCAGGCCCTCTCTCCGCTCCCGACGGCCAGCACTTCATGCCCAAGCACGCCTACTACTGCGGCGAGCTCAGCAACCGCGAGGTTCTTGAGCACATGCGGCGAGCCGCCGTCGTTGTCTCGCCTTCGCTCTATGAGCCCTTTGGGTTGGTGGCGCTCGAGGCCGCTCACGCAGACTGCGCACTGGTTCTTTCCGACATCCCCACCTATCGCGAGCTGTGGCCGGACGCCGCATTTTTCTTCGACCCGCATGACGCCGCGAGCCTCGTTGCCGCACTTGACCACCTGGTTGCCGATAGGGCGCTGCAGCGGGACTTGGCTATGCGGGCCTCCCAGCGCGCGCGGCATTTCACCCCAAGGGCGCAGGCCGAGGCGATGAGCGGGATCTACCGCTCGATGATCGCCGCGAGCCGCCGGCACAGCGCGGCGGGAGCGTGACCATGCGCCTTCTTTTCTATACCCACTCGCTCGTGTCCGACTGGAACCACGGCAACGCACACTTCCTGCGTGGCGTGATGCGCGAGCTCATGGCGCTCGGGCATGAGGTGCTTGCGCTCGAGCCCGCCAATGGTTGGAGCCGCACGAACCTGAAGGCCGAGCAGAGTTCTGCCGCCGTCGACCGCTTCGCGCGCGCCTTCCCCGGTTTGCGATCAGTCACTTACGGTCCCGGCTTCCCTCATGAGGAGGTGCTGCAGGACGCCGATATCGTGATCGTCCACGAGTGGACGGAGCGCTCGCTGGTCGAGCGCATCGGCCGGGCGCGTCGCATGGGGCGCTTCACGCTTCTCTTTCACGACACGCACCACCGTGCCGTCTCGGCGCGCCGGGATATCGAGGCGCTTCACCTTGAAGATTATGACGGCGTCCTGGCATTTGGCGAATCTCTGCGTCAGCGCTATGTGGAGGCAGGATGGGGCCGCAGCGTGTTCACCTGGCACGAGGCGGCCGACACCGCTCTCTTCAAGCCCATATCGCATGAAGGCGACCGCCGTGATCTTATCTGGATCGGCAACTGGGGTGACAATGAGCGCACCGCCGCGCTGCGTGAATTCCTGATCGAGCCGGCGGCGAGGCTTGGCCTTTCAGGTACCGTGCGTGGCGTGCGCTATCCGCGCCGCGCGTTGGAGGCACTTGCCGAGGCCGGGCTCGACTATGGCGGCTGGATCGCCAACGCGGATGTTCCGGCCGCCTTCGCACGCCACCGTGTAACGATGCATATTCCCCGGCGCCCCTATGTCAAGGCGCTACCGGGCATCCCGACGATCCGCGTCTTCGAAGCTCTTGCTTGCGGAATCCCCCTGATCTCGGCGCCTTGGGACGATGCGGAAAATCTCTTTCGCCCCGGTGAGGATTTCCTCTTTGCGCGCGACGGTGCAGAGATGTCCGCACTGCTGCGCGAGATTCTGGCCGATCGCGGCCCCGCGGACGTCCTTGCGGCCTCTGGGCTGGAGACAATTCGGGCGAGGCACACCTGCCGTCACAGGGCACGCGAACTTCTGTCGATCGTATCGTTTCTGGGCGGAGCGCGCACGGAAACCTCAATACGAAGGGAGGCTGCGGAATGAAGATCGCGTTCTATGGGTCAAGCCTCCTGTCCTCCTATTGGAACGGAGCGGCAACATACTACCGTGGCCTGCTGCAGGCGCTGTCCAAGCTTGGCTACGACATCACCTTCTACGAGCCCAACATCCGCGAGCGTCAGCAGAACCGGGACATGGAACCGCCCGACTGGTGCCGCGTCGTCGTCTACGACTGTGACAGCGCATCGATGAAGCAAGCCGCGGCGTACGCGGCGGCAGCCGATGTCGTCGTCAAGGCAAGCGGCGTCGGCTTCGAAGATAACGCGCTGCTGCAGTTGGTTTTGAACGCGGCCCGACCCGAAGCGCTTACAATCTTCTGGGATGTCGATGCGCCTGCCACACTCGCCCAGATCGACCGCGACCGCGAGCATCCGTTGCTCCGCGATCTTTCGCGGATCGATCTCATTCTCACCTACGGCGGCGGCGACCCGGTGGTCTACGGGTACCGGGCGCTCGGCGCGCCGCATTGCATCCCCGTCTATAACGCGCTCGACCCTCTCACCCATCACCCCGTCGCCCCCGATCCACGCTTTGCGGCCGACCTTGCCTTCCTGGGCAACCGTCTGCCGGACCGCGAGGAAAGGGTGGAGACGTTTTTCTTCCGTGCGGCCTCGCTCCTTCCAGATCAAATATTTCTTCTAGGCGGGGCCGGCTGGTCCAGTCGGCGTCTGCCGGACAACCTGCGTTATCTCGGCCACGTGCCGACGCGCGACCACAACGCTTTCAACGTTTCCTCCAAGGCCGTCCTCAACATCAACCGGCAGAGCATGGCCAGCAATGGCTTCTCGCCGGCCACCCGCGTCTTCGAGGTGGCGGGCGCCGGCGCGTGCCTGATCACCGATAGCTGGGCCGGGCTGGATCTTTTCCTTGCCGAAGGCAGCGAGGCGCTGGTGGCACACGATGGCAAGGACGTCGCCGATATACTGTGCTCGCTGACGCCGGCCGAAGCTGAGAGGATCGGACGGGCGGCGCGGCAGCGCGTGATGCGCCAGCACACCTATGCCCATCGGGCCGAGCAGGTGCACCAGATACTTTCCGGGTTTCTGCCAAAGCCGCAAACGGAGGCTGCCGAATGAGCCGCCGGCTTAACATCGTCGTGATCGGCCTTTCGCTGTCGTCCTCCTGGGGCAACGGCCATGCCACAACGTATCGGTCGTTGCTCAGGGGCTTGCATGCCAACGGCCACGACGTTCTCTTCCTGGAACGCGACGTGCCGTGGTATGCCGACAATCGCGACCTGGCCGCACCTGATTTCTGCCACCTCGAATACTACCGAAGCCTCGATGAGTTCGGTGCGTTCCTGCCGGAAATCCGCAAAGCCGACGCGGTCATCATCGGCTCGTTTGTGCCGGAGGGGGTTGCGGTGATCGACCGCGTCCGCGCGATGAACCCACCGCTTCTCTGCTTCTACGATATCGACACGCCGGTCACCATCGCGCGGCTGGAGGCCGGCGAGGAGGACTATCTGGCACGCCATCAAGTGCCGTATTTCGACCTTTACCTCTCCTTCACGGGCGGCCGCGTGCTCGAGCTTCTTGAAAGCCGCTATGGCGCCAGGCGCGCTGAGCCGCTGTTCTGCTCTGTCGATCCCGACTTCTATTTCCCTACCGGCGAGGACACACGCTGGGACCTCGGCTATCTGGGCACCTACAGCCCGGACCGGCAACCGGCGCTCGAACGGCTTCTGATGGAGCCCGCCCTGCGGCTGCCGGAGAAGCGCTTCGCGGTCGCCGGCCCGCAATACCCGGCGGATATCGACTGGCCGGAAAATGTCGAACGGATCGAGCACTTGCCGCCTTCCGCGCATGCGTCCTTCTACAGCAGGTCCCGCTTTACGCTGAACATCACGCGTGCCGATATGGTCGCCGCCGGTTTCTCGCCCAGCGTGCGCATCTTTGAGGCCGCCGCCTGTGCGACACCGATCATCAGCGATCGCTGGCCGGGACTGGGCGCGCTCTTGCCCGAGGGCGAGGCGGTTATCATAGCCGACACGCCGGAAGACGTCGTTCAGACACTGACGCAGCTTCCCGACGACGTGCGTCGCAGGGTTGCCAGAAGTGCGCGTGAGCGCGTTCTGGCAGGCCATACCGCGGTCGCACGTGCGAACGAACTTGCCAGACACATTGAAACGCTGAGCGAGGCCCGGATGCGGAGCGAGCGCCCCCCAATGCGGCATGCGCCCGCGGTCAGAAGCGGAGGTCAGCCGTTATGAAGACCGTACTGATCGCCGGCGGCGCAGGTTTTCTCGGCTCCCACCTTTGCGAAGCGATTCTGCGGGAGGGAAATCGCGTCATCTGCGTCGACAGCTTTCTTACCGGGGCGCGCGCCAACGTCGTGTCCTGGCGCGCCAACGACCGGTTCAAGCTGATCGAGAAGGACATCTGCATGCCCATCGAAATCGGCGAGAGGATCGACGAGATATACAATCTCGCCTGTGCCGCCTCGCCCCCGCGCTACCGTGCCGATCCTGTCCATACCATGATGTCCAGCGTTCTGGGCACGCACAATCTGCTTCGGCTTGCCGAGCGCAAGGGCGCTACCTTTCTCCAGGCATCGACAAGCGAGGTGTATGGCGATCCTCAAGAACACCCGCAGAACGAGGACTACTGCGGAAACGTCAACTGCACCGGCCCCCGCGCCTGCTACGACGAGGGCAAGCGCGCGGCGGAGGCGCTGTGCTTCGATTTTCTGCGCCTCAACCGCGCCAATGTCCGCGTTGCCCGGATCTTCAACACATACGGGCCGCGCATGCAGCCGGACGACGGACGCATCGTCTCCACCTTCATCTGTCAGGCGTTGTCGGGCGCGCAGATCACCGTTCACGGCAGCGGCGAGCAGACGCGTTCCTTCTGCTATGTCTCCGACCTCGTGCACGGCCTCATCCTCCTGATGCGCAAGCCGCAAAACCCAGGCCAGCCGATCAATCTCGGCAATCCGGGCGAGTTCACGGTGAAGGAGCTCATCGATCTTTTGGCGCGGCAGATCGGCACAAGGCCCGAAGTGATGCAATTGCCGATGGCGGAAGACGATCCGCAGCGGCGCCGGCCGGATATCCACCGCGCACAAGCCATCCTGGGGTGGGAGCCGCGCGTGCCGCTCGAGGAAGGACTGCGCAGAACCATCTCGTGGTTCCAGCTTACGACGCGCCGGCACGGCGGACGCCGGCCGGCCAAGCGGCCCGCAACGGAACCGCTCATCTGCTGACTTGAAGGAGAGCCGAATGAATGTAGGCTTCCATCCGAAGCGGAAGGCGTCGATCCGCCAACGCATCGAGGAGCTGGCGCCGTGGTTTCACAACATGACCATCGGCGGCGTGGCGACTGCCCCCGACCATTTCCTCGGCGACTATCCGCGTTGCAAGTGGGAGAAATTCGCGCATGTCCTGCCGCAGGATATCGCCGGCTGCAGCGTCCTCGACATCGGCTGCAATGCCGGTTTCTACGCGATCGAGATGAAGCGGCGCGGTGCCGGTCTCGTCGTCGGGATCGACTCGAACCCGCGCTATCTGGCGCAGGCGGAGTTCGCCGCCACACAGGCCGGCATCGACCTCGAACTGCACCAGATGTCGGTCTACGACGTCGGCAAGCTGGGTCGCAAGTTCGATCTTGTCCTCTTTCTGGGGGTACTCTACCACCTGCGCCACCCGCTTCTGGCGCTCGACCTCATCCATGAGCATGTGGCGGGCGACCTGCTTCTCATGCAGTCTCTCCAGCGTGGCAGTGACACCGTGCCGGAGGTCCACGGCGACTACCCGTTCTCGGAATGGGAAGTGTTCGAGCAGGAAGATTTCCCGCGCCTCCACTTCGTCGAGCACCGCTATGCCGGTGACCCGACGAACTGGTTCATTCCCAATCGTGCCGCCGTGGAGGCCATGTTGCGCAGTGCCGGCTTCTGCATTGAGAAGCATCCGGAGCGCGAGGTCTATCTGTGCCGGCGCGGCGAGCGGCCGGAGATGGTCGAGCCGCCGCCGCTTTGACGCCCTGGATACTCTTGAAACAATCTCCCCCGCTTTCCCGTTTCCGTCCATAACAGGCACAAGGAACAGGGCAATGCAGTTCAACGATGTGCAGGTGCAGCGGCTCGACGCCGGCGACGGCTATTGGGCGGTGGTGACCTTTCGCGGCACCAGAGGCGAGACCATTGTCGTCCGTCTTCCACAGTCGGACGATGAGGTTAGAGAGAGCAGCGGCATGCTCGTCGGCAGCGCGCGCGCCGCCCTCCTTGACGCGGTGTCGGCAACCGAAGGCGAGGATCCGCTACCGTTGGCAGACGTCGAGGTCGATGCCTCGGGTCGCTCCATGGAGACGCCGATCGCGGCACCTTCGCTGGAAGAGAAAGACGACAATCCTTATCAGAGGCCGGGCGAAGCACTTCCCGGCTCGGAGGAAGAGTCAAACCTTCTGCGCAATCCGTCGCAGGAGAAAGGTCGCTTCGGCGAGGGATAGCATTTCAACCGTCAGCGCACTCAGCGGTCACGTCGACGCGCGGCAAGCGCCCTCTCGAGGCGGCGCGCCAACTGGAGCAGCCGTTCCGGGAGCAGCTCCATTATGGTCTCCCTGATGAGCAGGCGCAGGGACCGCGGCATCTTCTGCTCCTCGCCGCCAAGCCGCGAGAGCTCATGCCGCATCGCTTCGGCCACTTGATCGGCGGTCGGCGGGTGACCGCCCGCCTCGTCGTCGGCACCGAGCGGTGCTGCGGCGGGGTCGGGATATGAGACCTTGTCGCCCGCCCGCCCGTGATCGATGTCGTCGCGAAGCTGCTCGACCGTAGGCCGGTTGTTGCGGGGTCGGGACTGCATGCCTGCCCAACCGCCAAACGGTACAGATTGTTCGGGGAAGAGGATATATTTTCCAGTGGCGTGACGCGTTGCGCCAGCCAATGTCACCCATCTCGTCCGTAGATGCGGTCAAGAATCTCGGCCACGTCCATAAGTCTTTCGACGGAGGGATCGAAGCGATCGCTCCTGGCCAGCCGCGCCGCCCAGTCGACTGCGGCGCGTCCGCCCCACGCATCCGGCGGCCGGGCAAGTGTCTCACGCGCGGTGCCGCGGTATCGTTCGGCCGTGAAATCATAGAAAGAACCATCGATATTCCTCAGTACGGCACTGCCTTCCGCCCCATGGAAAGCGGCGGAAATGACGGCATCGCAGCCTGCCGAAAGGTGCCAGGAACAGGCGAGCCGGACCACTGTGTCTCCTTCGAGATCGATCGTCGCGACCGCATAGTCCTCAACGGTCCCAGTGCCGTCGCGTAGCGGCCTCCCGCGCGCGTGCAGCCTGCTCGACACCCCGTGGGCACGTGGGAAATCCAGGACCCACAGCGCCAGGTCGACCAGATGAACGCCAAGATCCATGACACAGCCGCCGCCCGAAAGCCTGGCATCATGGAACCAGGGCTTATCCGGCCCGTAGGCATTGTGAAACGTCATTTCCACCGCATGCACGCGTCCGATCCCACCGGAAGCGACCACGTTGCGGACCCGCCGCGCAGCCTCCGTAAAGCGGTACGACATGTCGACGCCGAGCAGCCGGTCGACCGCGCGTGCGGTATCGATGACGGAGCGCACCTCATCAGCCGTGCGCCCAAGCGGCTTTTGGCAGAAAACCGCGGCACCATGCCTGAGGGCACGGATGGTCTGCGGCGCGTGCAGGGCGCTCGGTGTGGCGATGACGAGGCCGTCGACGCCCACATCGAGCACGTCGTCGAGCGATCGCGCGATCGCGGCATCCGGCGCCAGTTCGGCTGCTCTCGCGGCGATTTCCGGCGACTGATCGGCTATCGCCACGGTCTCCGCGATACCGCTTTCGATGATCGCCTGCATCCTGTGCCGCCCTATCCATCCGACGCCGAGAAAGCCGACGCGTGGTTTGGCAAGGGTGTGGCGTGGATGTTTTGCCAGTGCGTCGTTCACATGACCACCATGGCTTTGAGGAAGCCGTGCGGCCTGTCCCGCGTCGCGTTCAGTGCCGCATCGAGGCGCTCCAGCGGATAGGCGTGCGTGAGCAGCGGCGCCGGATCGAGGCGCCCCTCGGCAACGGCCTCCACGGCCGCGCGCATGCCCTGGACATAGTTCGCCGGGTTGCGCTCATGGGCATTGATCACGTCGAGACCGCGCCAGTTCCAGAGCTGCATGTTGACCCGTCTTGGCCCGTCCTGGTGATAGCCGGCGATCACGAGACGGCCACGTTCCCTTGTCAGCTCCGCGGAAAGCTCCAGCGGGCGCGCCAGCCCCGTCGCCTCGACTACGCGGTCGCACAGCGTGCCACCGGTAATCTCCGAGATCCGGCCGATGACGGCAGCCGGGTCACCCGTGGCCATCGTTTCGGATGCTCCCATCTCGCGAGCCACTTCCAGTGCGAACGCACGTCGGGAGATGGCGATCACGCGCGCACCGGCTGCCGTTGCGAGCTGCGTGAGCAGCGCGCCGAGGAAGCCGATCCCGACGATCGCCACCGTCTGACCCGGCTCGATGCCGCTGCGGTGGAAGACGTTCATGGCACAGCCGAGCGGTTCGCCGGGAAAGGGCTGACCTGCAAAGGCCGGTGGCAACGGCACGACCGAGCTTGCCGGTCCGACATCGTATTCCGCATAGCTGCGATAGAAGAGCGCGGCCACACGGTCGCCAGGCCTTAGTCCCTCGACGTCTGGTCCGACTTCATCCACCACTCCCCAGCCCTCATGGCCGAGATCGCCGGGCTCAGTGGGAAACTGCATCCAGTCGGGACCGAACCACGGCCCAAGATTGGAGGCGCAGACGCCACAGCCTTCCAGGCGCACCCGCACCTCCCCGGCTGCGGGTTTCGGGATCGGCACCTCCTTGATCGCCACCCTGCCGGGCTCCGTCACGACAGCGCCGCGCATCGTTTTCTTGGCTCGGGGCAAAGGTATTCGACCAGATAGCACGGTGGGAGCGGATGCCATTTCGTTCGTTCGGTTCACTGATTCCGTTTCAGCCGAACAAGATGCTGCGGGAAATGTTCCGGAGGCGGAGTGGTGGAGCGGAACTTGTCACTCTTCCGCCCCCGGGCCGCGGCCCACTATCACGGTGTGTTACTTCCTCGGAACGCTATCGCTCACAACGCATTAACGGGAAGGGGTGAGACCGGGGGCCTGAGGTTTGGTTGTTACTCGAACCCACAGGAGGTTACGGTATGCTGCCGTCACCGCGCCCGCAAAATGGCGTTCCGACCCAGTCAGACAACGAAATAGTCGATCTTATTCCCGCACTCAGAGCCTTCGCCCGCACCTTATATCGTAATCGTTGCGATGCGGACGATCTGGTGCAGGAGACGCTGACCAAGGGGCTGGCGAACATCCACCGGTTTCAAGCAGGCACCAACATGAAGTCCTGGCTTTTCACCATCATGCGCAACACGTTCTACACGCGCGGCAAGATCGCCCGGCGTGAGGTGCCCGGCATTGAGGACTGTGCTTCCTTGCGCCCGGCGGTCGACCCGGAACAGGAATGGTCGGTGCGCGGGATCGAGGTGCGTGAAGCGGTCCAGCGACTTCCCGAGCAGCAACGCCAGGTGCTTGTGCTCGTCGGCGTTCTCGGTGTCAGCTATCAGGAGGCGGCGGAGATTTGCGGCTGTGCAATGGGAACGGTCAAGAGCCGCCTCAATCGCGCCCGCCTGCGGCTTCTCGATGAGCTGGGCGAGAATGCTCCCCGTGCGACCGTGGAGGCAACTGACGAACATCCCGTAGCTTCGATAAAGAGCAGCTCCTTCGTGGAGTGACGTTATTCCACAACACGCCTTGGCGCACGGAACGCCGCGTCAGTCGGCGCGGTCATACTTGTTCATGCCTCGGACTGGGGGAGAGTGGCGGATGCTATCGGCGCCTTGCGGTCTCCCGGCGTCGACGTTCTGCGAGTGCCGCCTGCAGTTCCATGGCCAAGGCCAGAACCCGCTCTGGAACAGACTCCTTTTCGATCTCTGTCAGAAGAAGCTGTATGTCCCGCGGGTAGACGTCAGGAGCTGTATACTTTCCGCCTTTGGATTCGTCCTTGCTCATGGCGGCATCTTAGAGGATCGGGCGCCGCGGCCAAATAGTTTATGAAATGGCGGCTTGCCGGCAATTGCTCCCCCGCCTCTCAAATTAAATCGATAAGTTTGAGTCTAGCGGCGATAGAGTTCGCGGGTAGCCTCGTCGCGTCTTCTACGCTCTTCCCTTTTCAGCCGCCGTCGCCTCAGAAGGGCGAATATGAATGCAGCCGCAAGGATGACAGGGCCGCCGGCGACGACGAAAAGCCACAGATAGTTCATCAGCGGTTCCACTGTCACCTCCCGGCTCGGGGACCTCCTCTTCAGTTGTCGCCTGACTGAAAGTTTTCCTGGTAGATTGCGTATCCGGCCAATGCCATGAACGGCAGGGCCAAAGCTCGAACACCGCCGGGACGAGCCAGAAGCGCGGGTAGCAAGGTCAGAACTACCTTCCCCGCGACCATATCCGCGTTGGCCCTCTGCCGTTGACGCAAGCGGCGGGCGCGCTGTCTCGCCCAAATTCTCAAGGTCACAACGGTCGCGAGAGACAGGACTGCGAATGCCGCGCCAAAGCCAACCGCCGCAGCTACATTCCCCCAACGTGCCGACGCCAGGATGTAGGCTGCGAAGACAAGGAAGCCCACAGCAACGAGCCCCAGCAAAGCCGCCGCGGCATAGAGCATCGCTATGAGACGCAATCTCCTTGCGGCGATTGACATCTCCCCCGCCACCATGGATGTGAGTGATCGCACCAGCATCGCCGGGCGCCTTACCGCCTCGTCGCAAGTGCAAGCAGGAAGCCGAGCCCGCCTGCGAGCACCAGAGAGCTGACCGGGCGCTCGCGGATCATTTGAGACACTCCCTGTCCCAGTTCCTCGGCGCTATTCCTGACGTTCTCCATCGCCGCTTCGCTCTGCGCACGCAATTGGTCCAACCCGTCACCCGCGGCCTTGCGAGCAGCGGGCCCGGATTGCTCACCCATCGCTTTCAAGTGATCCATGAGCTGAGCCACGTCGGTACGCAGTTGCTGGATATCGCTTTCGATATCGCGCGTCGATACACCCATCTTTCCCTCCGTTTTGCGGGATTTCCTGGTCGTGGTTGCCATCTGGAAGGTTCCTTTCTCACTGACAAAGCAACCCTTCACAGCAACTCCCAACACACAGCGATGTTCCCTTTCCAGTGTGACGGGAACATTCGGCGAGTGATTTGGTTGAGGGCTGCAGAGGTCGGCTATGCGGCTGAACAAGGAGGTTTTGATGAGCGCGACGGGGCTGGAGGTCTTCGACAAGACGCTGCAGACCACCAACATCTGGCTCGATGAAACCATGGAGGAGATGGGCCCCCAACGGCAGGTTGCATGGCAAGACGCTCTACGTGTCATGTGCCGTGTCCGCCATATACGGGAGAGGTTCTGATGCCCAAAAAGCTCTCCAGGAACAAAGCGAGACAGGGCCGCCGCGGTTTCCCCGTTCTCATCATATTGATCGTGGGGCTGCTGCTTGCGGGGCTCGTATGGTGGGGTGCTGAAATCTACGGCGTGGCAATCGAGCCCAGCAACCCTAGTGGTGATCCACAAACACCCCCGTGATCCCGTGATCGCCGCGCTCATCAAGTGACTGAAAACGTAGGATGAGTGCATCGCTCGCCACGGGGTGTCGTCAACGGGGTGTCGAATGGATAGTAGGCAAGACGTAGTCATCGTCACGGGAAGCAGCGGCTTCATCGGTTCCGTACTGATCGAGAAGCTGGCCGACCGCTTCGTGCCGGTCGGCCTCGACCTGTTTGTGCCGGAGCATCCACCGGCAGGCGCGGAGTACATCCGCATCGACCTGACGTCCGACGAGAGCGTCGACGAAACGCTGGAGCAAGTGCGGAAGCGCTATGGCGACCGCATCGCCTCGGTGATCCACCTGGCCGCCTATTTCGACCTCACCGGAGAACCGAACCCGAAATATGAAGCGGTGACCGTGCGCGGCACGGAGCGGCTGTTGCGGGCACTGCAGGATTTCGAGGTCGAGCAATTCGTCTTCTCGAGCACCATGCTCGTCCACGCCCCGGGTAAAGAGGGCCAGCCGATCGATGAGGACTGGCCGCTCGATCCGGAGCTCCCCTACCGTGCCTCGAAAGTTAAGACGGAAAAGCTGATCCGCGAGCAGCGGGGCCACATTCCGGCCGTGATGGTGCGACCGGCCGGGGTTTATGACGACATGTGCCGCGCGACTTTTCTGGCGCATCAGATCGCCCGCATCCACGAGCGCCTGCTCATCAGCCATGTCTATCCAGGCGACTTGGACACCGGGCAGCCCTTCGTCCATCTCGACGATCTCTTGGACGCGCTTCTTGCGATCGTGGAGCGCAGGAAAGAGCTGCCGGCGGAGCTGCCGCTTCTCATCGGCGAGACAGACACGCCGACCTTCGGCGAACTGCAGTGCGAGATCGGCCGTCTGATCCATGGCGAAGAGTGGGAGACGCGGCAGATCCCGAAGAGCCTCGCCCGCACCGGGGCGTGGGTGCAGGGCGAGGTGCTGGATCAGGATCCGTTCATTCGGCCGTGGATGGTCGACATCTCGGACGACCATTACGAGCTAGACATCTCGCGCGCCAGAAAACTCCTGGGCTGGGAACCGACGCATTCCCTGCGCGACACCCTGCCGAGGATGATCGACGCGCTGAAGGCCGACCCTGCGCGCTGGTACAAGACCAACAAGCTCAATCCGGCCTCGGTGGCGGCAGAGCAGGTCGAGACGGAGGAGCGCGAAGAAGGAGAAGAAGAGGCAGGCCCCGAGCATCAGGGGGCCATGCGCGAGCACATGCAGCACATGCGCATGATGCATTTCGACATGCTCTGGGTGCACTTCCTCAACATGCTGCTCGGCCTCTGGCTGGCGACGAGCCCCTTCGTCTTTGGCACCTTCGGTGCCGACACCTTCAATGAAGCGGTCATGCGCGTAACGGAGGAGCGCGGCCTTTGGGATCCCTCGTTGCGCAATTCGCTCACCGCCTGGAGCGACCTCTTGAGCGGCATCCTTATCATGGGATTCTCCGCGCTTGCGCTCTCGCCACGCCTGAGCTGGGCGCCATGGGCCAACACCGCGGTCGGCATATGGCTTCTGTTCGCGCCGCTCTTCTTCTGGGCGCCGAGTGCAGCCGTCTATGCCAACGACACCTTTGTGGGCGCGCTCGTCATCACCTTCTCCATCCTGGTGCCGATGATGCCGGGCATGAGCCACGAGGGCATGATGGACCAGTCCGACATGCCGCCCGGCTGGACATATTGCCCATCCACCTATCTGCAGCGCCTCCCCATCATCGCGCTAGGCGCCATCGGCTTCGTCATCGCACGCGCGCTCGCCGCCTATCAGCTTGGGCATATCGATTATGTGTGGGAGCCGTTCTTTGCGGGAGAGGGCGACCGCAATGGCACAGAGTTCATCATCACGTCCGACGTGTCAAAGGCCTGGCCGATCGCCGACGGCGGTCTGGGCGCGACCAGCTACATGTTCGAGATCCTTATGGGGGTGATGGGCGGGCGGTCGCGCTGGCGCACCATGCCTTGGATGGTGCTTCTGTTCGGCATCGTCGTGGTGCCGCTCGGCGTCGTCTCCATCTATTTCATCATCGTCCAGCCGATCATGATCGGCACCTATTGCACACTATGCCTCGCTGCGGCGCTCGCCATGCTGATCATGATCCCCTTCGCGCTCGACGAGTTGGTGGCGATGGGCCAATTCCAGGTCGCCAACACCCGCCGCGGCCGTCCCTTCTGGCGCTCCTTCTTCATGGGCGACGCCCTGCCGGGGAGCGGCAAGGACACGGATCGGCCCGGCTTCGACGTGCCGATTGGCGAACTTGTCCGTTCGGCCGCGCGCGGCATTACAGTGCCCTGGACGCTGGTCGCCAGCTCGGTGCTTGGCGCCTGGCTGATGTTCAGCCGACTGGTCTTCGGCACCGAACCGCCGATGGCCGACAGCGATCACCTGGTGGGTGCGCTGGTCACCACCGTTGCCGTCATGGCCATGGCCGAGGTGGCGCGGCTGCTGCGCTTCATCAACGTCGCCTTCGGCCTCTGGCTGATCGCGGCCCCCTGGCTCCTGACCGGCGGCGGCACGCTGGCAGCGGCGCACGGCGTCTTCGCCGGCTTGATCCTGATCGCGCTAAGCTTGCCGCGCGGCGCCCGGAGCCAAGAACATTATGGCGGCTGGGATCGCTACGTCTTTTAGGCGCGTGCCGATGAACGCCCGGTCATGCGCAGGCACTCAGTAAGAAGGCCGTTAGACCGGTCCAGATGACCGCCGCCATGCCCAGTACGGCCATGAGGCGCGCTATGAAGTCGTAGGTCGCGCGATCTTCTACGTCCGCCGGCAGCCCCAGCAGTCGCGCTGTGGGCTTCTGCCAGACCAGAAACGCGAGCACGACGAGCACCGCTACGCCAGTGATGGCAAGGACGAGACCGGAGACCAGCGACGGCGGGGCACCAAACCTGCACATCAGCGTATGGACGACATAGACGAAAGTGAATTGTATCCCCCACATGAGCAGTCCGGCGAGCAGGTAGCAGAGGGTGCCGAGCGTTGAAGATTGCCTTGTCCGCATGACTTCATCCCTGAAAATCGATCATACGGCCACCCTGGGAAAGCCATGCACCAGAATGAGCCCGGCCACGAGCTGGGCGGCCGTGTAGTAATAGAGGATGGCGCCGTTCTCGATGCTGACGCGGCGCTCGCGGTTGAGCTTGCCGGTGAGATAGCGTGCGGTGGCAAAGCCGAGCAGGACAACGATGGCAAAGCCGAGCTGGGCGTTGAGCGCGCTGCCCATGAAAACCATGGCCGAATAGGCGTTCTCTGTCGGCCGCAGCCCGGTGAGCCAGTGGCCGGCGATCTCCAGCGCTATCGCCGAGGTCAGACAGATGGCGGCGGCGGCGATCGCCCAGGGCAGCGCGGCATTCCTTCCACCCGGTTCCGGCAGGAGGCGCGTTGCCGCAACCATGCTTGCGGTCCCGGCGACGGCAAGTGCCGCACTTCCGAGTGGCCAGCTTGGCGCCGGCAGCATCGGCGATCCCACGGGCGCCCAAACCTCCGGCGAGACGACCCAGAGATAGAGATAGGAAAAGACATAGGCGGTGTAGAGAGACGCTATGACGATGATCAGCACAACCATCGCCCACCAGGAATGGGACCGGGGCCCGGCCATGTAGGTGGGAAGGCTGATCCCGCCGCCAATGTCGACCGGTTTCCGTCCCGGGCTGGGGTCGAGGCTCCACGTCCAGGCGAGGCAGGCGGCAATGGCAACGACCCCGCAAATGATCGCGGGAACGACCAGCTTGATGGTCAGCAGGAGGAAAAAGCCGGCGGTGAAGACCGCCGCGGTCACGTGCGTCCAACTCGGCCCTGGCATGCGGAGGATATATTCGGGTTCCGCCTCGATCGGGCTCGTCACGATGGTCTCGCGACCGCCGGTCGGCGCGTTGGGCAGAAAGTGGTGGCCTTCCTCGACCTGGCGTTCCAGGCCTGGCTGCTCCCAAAGCGGTTCACGGCTGGTGATCAGAGGTATGCTGCGCGTCGAGTAGATGTCGCTGGGCAGCCATTCGAGTGAACCCGCCTTCCACGGGTTGCCCTCTCCACCTGCAGATGTCGGCCTGAAATTAAGTGCCAGGTCCAGCAGGAAGAGCAGGACGCCGGCGGCGAGCATGTAGGCACCCGCAGTGGAGATCATATTCAGTGTGTCCCATCCGACGCCCTCGGGGTAGGTCCAGACACGGCGCGGCATGCCGCGCAATCCCGTCAGGTGCATGGGGAAGAACGCCACGTTGAAACCGACAAACATAAGCCCGAAGACCCAGCGTCCGAGCTTTTCGGAAAGCTGTTTCCGGCTGGCCATCGGTGCCCAATAGTAGAAAGTGGCGAACAGAGGGAATACCATGCCGCCGATCAGCACGTAGTGGAAATGGGCGACGACGAAGTAGGTGTCGTGAACCTGGAGGTCGATCGGTACCAGCGCCACCATCACGCCGGTAAGCCCGCCGATGGTGAAGATGAACAGAAATCCGAGGACGAACAGGGAAGGCGTGGTGATACGAAAACGCCCTTTGCTGCCTGCGATTGTGGCGATCCAAGCGAACATCTGTATGCCGGACGGGATGGCGACGGCCATGCTGGCGGCGGAGAAGAAACCGAGGCTGAGAGCGGGGATGCCGGTGGTGAACATGTGATGTACCCACAGCCCGAAGCTGAAGAAGCCGGTTCCGATCAAGGCGACGACGATCGGCCGGTAACCGACCAGCGGCCGGCCGGCCATGGTCGGCACGATCATGGAGACAAGGCCGGCCGCCGGCAAAAAAATGATGTAGACCTCGGGATGGCCGAAGAACCAGAAGAGGTGCTGCCACAAGAGCGGGTCGCCGCCCTTGGCAGCGGTGAAAAAGGGCCAGCCGAAGGAACGTTCGATCTCCAAAAGCATGGTTCCGAAGATCACAGCCGGAAAGGCAAGCATGATCATCGCCGCGAAGATGAGCATTGCCCAGGCGAAAATGGGCATCTTCGCCAACGACATGCCGGGCGGTCGCGTGCGCAGGGTCCCAACCACAATCTCGATCGCTCCGGCGATTGCCGATATTTCGATGAACCCTATGCCAAGTAGCCAGAAATCGGCATTATCGCCGGGGGAGAACTCCTTGAGCGTGAGCGGCGTGTACATGAACCAGCCGCCTCTGGGCGCCAGGCCATAGAACACAGTCGAGAAGAACACGAGACCGCCGATAATATACGCCCAGACGGCAAAGGCGCTGAGTCGGGGAAAGGGCAGGTCGCGGGCGGCCAGCATCTGCGGCAGAAGCATCACGCCCAGCGCCTCCATGGCCGGTACGGCAAAGAGAAACATCATCGTGGTGCCGTGAACCGTGAAGATCTGGTTGTAGAGGTCCTGGTTCAGAAACGTGTTTTCCGGCACCGCAAGCTGCGTGCGTATGAGAACGCCCAAAGCGCCTGCCAGCAGGAAGAAGAGAAGCGCAGCCGCGATGTAAATCAGGCCAATGACCGTATTGTTGACGGCCGTTACGATGCGGAACCCTTTGGGTGTAGCCCAGGCCCGCAACAGGTCATCCACCTCGCTTTGCGGTCTCGGTGCCGGGTTGGGTAGACTTTTTTCGTCAGAAGCTGTCATGACGACTGCCTCAACGCGTACTGCATCCCGATAGCAGCGTGGCCGATGCCGGTAGTGTCTGTGGTGGCGTCGGCATAGTGGGTAAGGCGAGCGCCCGCCACCCACACCGCGACCGCCGCGCTCGCGAAGAGCAGGAAATTGAGAGGGAGGCTGAGCGCGGTGAAGTCAAACATTCATCTTACTTCAGGCTGGAGAGATAGGCGGAGAGAGCCTCCAGTTGTTGCGGCGTGAAGACGTCGAACTCCGGCATGAGGTTCTCGGGCTTTATGTGCTGGTTTTCCGCGATCCAGCGGGCGAAAGCTTCTTCATCGTTGGGCAACGTGGCCGCCGCCAGCGATCTTCGACTGCCGACATGGGTGAGATCGGGTGCGATCACGCCCCGCGCCTCGGTTCCGCGCACCGTGTGGCAGGCGCCGCAACCGCTGGTCATGAATAGCCGCTCTCCCAGGCGTTCCTGCTCGGTTTGCGGCGTCCGTGCGTCTGCCGCTTCCCTCGACAGCCACGCCCGATAGTCCTTTGGCGGAAGAGCGACGACGTAAAACGCCATCAGTGCGTGGGCGCCGCCACAATATTCGGCGCACTGGCCGCGGCTGGTGCCCGGTTCCGTGGCCTCAAGCGTGATGACGTTGGAGCGGCCGGGAATCATGTCCAACTTGCCGCCCAATTGCGGCGCCCAGAAGCTATGGATCACGTCCGCCGTTTCGAGGCGCACGGAAATGGGTCGACCGACCGGAAGGCGCAGTTCGTTCGCGCTTGCGACCGTCTCGCCGTTCGGGAGATGGTAGATCACCTCCCACCACCACCTTTTGCCGACGATGGTGATGCTCGGCTCGCCCGAACGCTGGGTTCTGGCTACGCCGGCCTGCAGCAGCGTGGAGCCCTGCACCAACAGGTAGGTCAGCACAAGAACCGGCAGGACGATGCCACCAAGGAGCACCGCCCTTTCCCGGCTGAGCAGGTCTTTCCACGTTGGCGGCCCCCACAAGGCGAACATGATGGCGATAATGACAAGGATCGTCACCGCTGCACTGACCGCGGTTGCGATCCAGAACAGAGAGCCGATTTCGCTGGCTTCACGGCCCCGCGAGACAAGTGCAGATTGCTCGCCCGTGCAGGCGGAGAGAACCAGCAGCAAAGCCGCGCCCGAACAGCGTTCCAGCACCCGTTTCATGGAGCACCCGTTGCGTCGGCGGGATGCGAGGCAGTGTCCACCGGCGTTTCGCGCTTAGAGGCGAAGTAGGCAGCGACCGCGTCGATGTCGGCTTGGCTGAGACGGCGCGCAATGGTGGTCATGATGCGGCCATAGGTGGTGCCCATGCGCCGACCGTCGCGCATCAGCGCCAGTTGGCGGGCGATATAGTCGCTGGAGAGGCTGTCGAGCCGCGGGAACCGGTCCGATGACCGCTCGGAGTGGCAGGCAAGACACGGAGGAATCTGGGCGCGTGCGGCCCCGGCCTTGGCAATTGCGCGGCCGCGTGCGATCTGCTGTTTGTCGCCATTCTCCGGCGGCGCGCGAAGTTTGTCGCTGAAACGACGGGCAAGCGCCTGCCGCTCATCCTCATCGAGCGCACGGGCGATGGGCTCCATCATGCCGCTCTGCCTCTGGTTGCGTCCATATTCGACCAGCGCACGCTCCAGATAGGCGCGTCGCTGTCCGTTCAAAGAGGGGACCAGGCCATCCACCGGTTTCGCGCCGGCGTCTCCGTGACAACCAGCGCAGAAGTCGACGCTGTTTCTCTCGGGGACGAGGAACCGCAAGGCTGATCCGGCATCGCTGGGCGTTTCCCGCCAGGTCACTGGCCGGCCGTCGTTTGCATTCGTTTCTGAAAGACGCGAGAGGAAGGCCACGAGCGCCCACACCTCGTCGTCGCGGCCCACGCCGGACCAGGCTGGCATGCCGGTGAATTTGAGCCCGTTTGCGATGATCCAGTATAGCTCCTCGGTGCTCCAGTCTTCCGCGGCATGATGGAGGGCGGGAGGTGGGGGATACATTGCACGCGCGACCGGATTTGGCTCCGCATTCGCCGTGCCGTGGCAGGGTGCGCATCCGAGTGTGAAGTGCCGGGAGCCAAGCTCGGCCAGCCCCTCGTCCGTAAGATCCGGTGTTTCCACCCCAGCGGCATGTGTCGCGACGGATCGGCGTAGTGCCAGCCTTAAAATGGCGTCCGTAACCGCAAAATGGGGTATCGAAGCACTGACGTTGTAGACGCCCGACAAGACGATTCCCGCAGCCAACGCCAGTCCGCCGGCTACGGCGATTACCAAGCCCGCCACCCAGCTTCTGCGCCACCACATCCTACAGCGGGTCTTGCAGGTGCGGCGCCGCTCGATGCGTCCAACCAGGGTGCCGATCGATGTAGGAAAGCCAATAAGCGGCGATGACGATTGCGGCGAGAACGTAGGTGAGGGGACAGACTATGAGCATGAGCAACCCGGCAAGTTGCTGGTCGGCCAGCTGAAGTGCAGGATCGGCAAATTGGCCGCGTTGCGTGTGCAAGGGCATGGTCGGATAGAGCGGTCGTGGCGCAAAGACGATGATGACGCCCAAGAGGCAAAAGATCTTCCCTGTCACCAGCAGTGCGGCCAAGGCACGCCAGCCGGTTCTAATCGCCGCGTCGACGACGCTGGCCCAGAACCAGAGCGCTGCGAGGAAGAGCGATGTGTGCATCAGCAACATGCCTTCGGCGGAGGCCGTTGCATAAGCCATGGGCACCGGCAGATGCCATCCCCACAACAGCGCCAGTTGCACCGCCGTAGCCGCGCCGATCGATGACGATGCCTTACGCCATATGAGCCTGTTTCGTTGAGCGAAGAGCGCAACAACGGGGGCAACCATGTTCATCGCGACGATGTGCGCGATCATGTGTTGGGTGATGAGGCCGGTCATCATGAGCATTCACCGCAACCCACAACCTCGCGGATTGTTCCCGCCACTCTGGCCATCGCAGGTAGAGGTGAAGCAGATCGGCGACACGGAACTTTTCCGTGCACGTTGCTGTTTGTGTTCGTGCATCTAACGTCGCCACGCTTGCGGGAATCGACGCTTTCCGCGGATGGATCGTTTGAGCGTTTTTCTGATGTGATATTGGATGGCAGAAAAGAACAGTAGGGATTTCGCGATTGTCCACTGGCAGTTGTTAACTGTTGGCTTGGTCATAGCTGCGGCATTGGCAGTCTGGAAATTGCGGGATCTGGTTCTTCTTGTTTTTTCTTCAATTATTGTATCGATTGCACTAACGAGCTTGGCTTCTTTCGTAGAGAGAAACGCACGTCTCAACAGAAGTGCATCGTTCACAATAGTATCGGCGGCAATCGTTGCGTTATTTGTAGTATTCTTCATTGTGCTTGGGTCCCAACTCCAGGAGCAACTGGCGCAGCTATGGAATCGGCTACCGGAACTCATCAGGCCCCTAGAGAGATGGCTGGGTGTTAGCGACACTGAAGCCTGGCTTGCGGAGCGCGCCGAGGCGATGATGTCCCAGACTTTCATGCTCGGCCGCATTGCGGGACTGTCGTCGGCGGCGGTGGGGCTGCTGGCGAACGTCGTCCTTGTTCTTGTCGCCGCTCTCTACATAGGTTATCGCCCGGAACTGTACCGATACGGTCTGCTCCTTCTATTTCCTCCGCGTTACCGCTCGCTTGCGGAGGAAACTCTCGATGTGATGGACATCGGCCTGCGGCGATGGCTGATGGGGCAACTGCTTGCCATGCTGGTCGTTGGGGTGCTGACCTACATCGGTCTTCGGTTTCTTGGTGTCCCGTCGGCCCTCGCTCTGGCCGTGATCGCGGGGGTGCTTGAATTCATTCCTTTCGCGGGTCCCGTCCTGAGTGCGGCTCCGGCAATCGCCATCGCTCTGGCCGAGGGGCCGCAACTCGCGCTGTGGGTTGGCGCTTTGTACCTTCTTATTCAACAGATCGAGGGGAATTTCCTGATTCCGCTGATACAGGAGCAGGTGGTCACGCTTCCGCCCGCGGTGACTCTCTTTGCGCTCCTCGCCTTTGGAATTCTTTTCGGGCCCTTCGGCGTCGTTCTGGCAACGCCGCTTGCTGTTCTCATGCTCATCGCGGTGAAACAGCTCTGGGTCCGAAACAGCCTTCATGAGGCGGTGGAGCTGCCGGGAGAAGACGTGGACGAGACTTGAAGACCGCCCAGCCGCTCTTCGCCCCGTCCGCAGCAGGGAGCGTGTCCGGCAACCGAACGATCCTGGAAATCTTGCGTCAACGTCCTTAGATGCAGGTCACCGGCCGATGCATCAGCGAAGGACTCTTCTCCATGGACATCAACAAGCTTCTCGAAGGCTTTCTGGGCTCCCCAAGGAGTGTGCATCCCCCCAAACAACCGGGACCCTTGCCGGTCGATCAAATCCGATCGGGCCTTCCAGGGGGGCTCGCAGGCGGGGCTGCGGCAGGTGGATTGCTCGCGCTCTTGCTCGGCACGAAAGCAGGACGCAAGCTTGGCGGAAAGGCGCTGAAGTACGGTGGTATGGCCGTCGTTGCCGGTCTCGCCTACAAGGCCTATCAGGACTGGAAGCAGAACAAGCCGTCGGGCAACGAGGCCGAGCCGCTCAATCTGCCGAAACCGCCCGATGGCAGTGGCTTTGACGTCGACCATGATCGGGATCACGAGGGACAGGATTTTCGGCTCGCGCTGATGCGCGCGGTGATCTCGGCGGCAAAATCCGACGACCATATCGACCAAGCGGAGCACGGCCACATTCGCGATCAGATCAAGGAAATGGGATTCGGCGCAGAGGAGAAGGCAGCCTTGCTCGACTATTTCTCGGCTTCCCCCGATCCCGTCGAAGTGGCGCAGCTTGCTCGAACCGACGCCCAGCGCGCCGAACTCTATCTCGCCTCCGCACTGGCCGTCGATCCGGACACGGCCGAGGAGCGGCGCTATCTCGACGAACTGGCGCGTCAGCTGGGAATGCCGGACGGGCTGCGCGATCATCTCGATCTCGAGGCAGCTGCGGCCCGGCGACAACTCAGCGATGCTGAGCGTTCGAGCGAAACAAAGTCAAGTTGACAGACATCTGTGGGGGATAACGCGCGCGTGGAGGTCGGCGTGACCTTTCAACCAATGTGATAGCTACTGCCGTAACGACTCAATCTGGCTTGCTATCGGAACACAGCCTCTTACTGTGGGCGAAATTCGTACTTGGAACAGGATTCATACAGTGCTTGAACTGCCCACTGCGGTCGATGTCGGCGATGCAGCCTGTATGATCTCTGGCGTGGCGTTTCGGACGCCACTTCTAGCCTCACCCGAGCTCGACACCATCACTGGAGCCAGGGTTTTTCTGAAGGCGGAGACGCTTCAGCGAACCGGTTCCTTCAAGTTCCGTGGCGCCTATAACCGGCTTTCACGCATTCCCGACGACCGTAAATCGGCCGGTGTCGAAGCAATGTCCTCTGGAAACCATGCGCTAGGCGTTGCCACAGCTGCCAAGTTGCTCGGCATCCGAGCCATCAACCTGATGCCGACGGACAGCCCCGCGACGAAACGGGAGCGCACGGCTGCGGCCGGCGCGGAGGTCATTCTGTTCGACCGCGAAGAGGACGACCGTGTTGCCATGGTCCGCGCTATCGCCGAGGAGCGTGGTGCCGTCGTCGTCCCGCATACGACGACTTCTTCATCATCGCCGGGCAGGGTAAGGTCGGCCGCGAGATTGTCGAAGACCTGAACAAGCTGAACCTCACGTCGGACGCGGTTCTCTTTCCGTGCGGAGGCGGCGGACTGCTCGCGGGGAATTCACTGGCTATCCACGAACAAGCACCGTCAACAAAGCTCTACTCCGTCGAGCCGGAAGAATTTGACGATCACGCGCGATCGTTCATCGCAGGCGAGCGGCTTGCCAATCAGAAGGCCTCCGGCTCACTCTGCGATGGACTGTTGGTCTCGACGCCAGGCGAACTCACGTTTTCGATCAATAAGCAGCATGTCATGGGGGGATTGGTCGTTTCGGAGGAAGAGGTAAAGCGGGCCGTTGCTTTCGCATTCCGTGAGCTGAAGCTGGTCGTGGAACCGTCCGGAGCGGCTGCACTTGCTGCTTTGCTGAACAGGGGCATCGATGTGAGGGGCCAAACGGTTGTCGCCGTTCTATCCGGCGGGAATGTCGATCCAGGTCTCTTTGCTGAACTCATATCCTGACGTGCTGCGGTATCGCCTATGTCATGATGGGCAGCGGCGGCACGCTCGCCATCATCTCTCGCTGTGCTTGGCGATGGGCTTGCTCTGAGAGTTCGGATCTTCCGTCCCGCTCAACATTGCGTCTTCGAGCGCGGTCAGGCCGCGTTCAAGCTGCTTCAGGCCGCTTGCGCCGAGAAGGCACGCGAGTTCCTCTTCGTAGTCCTGGGCCATTTTCGCCAAGTCGCGATAGCTGTGTAGGCCAAGAGCGGTTAGCTCCAGATGCTCGGTCCGGCGGTCGTTCTTGTCCTCGATCCTGCGCAGCCAGCGCCGTATTTCCAGGGCCTTGACCGCGCGGCTGACCTTGGTCTTGTGCATGGTCGAATGCGCACCGATCTCGGTTGCCGTCATGCGGCCATGGAAGCCGAGGGCCGCAAGGGCGCGCCACTCCGGCCGCGTCATCCGGTACTTTGCCTTGTACTGGGCGGCGAAGCGGAGACTGACCAGCTCTGCCGCCCTGTTGAGCCGATAGGGGAGAAAGGCTCCAAGGTCGAAATCCCCGCTCATGCCGGCCCCCATTTCCTGGTCTTGATAGTTGCAAAATCAACCGTTACGACCGTAACGAAATCTGCATTAGCGGGATTGCAGAGGAGGTGCAAGCGACGCTGGACGAAGCGGACAGGACAGCGGCGAGTGCAGAAGCTAAGGCCGGCGACAACCGGGAAGGAATCATGGCGAAACAATTCGCATCCCAAGGGGACATGACGGAAAAGACGATCTCCTTCACGGAGATAGGCCGTGACTTGTGGGCCTTTACCGCGGAGGGCGATCCCAATTCCGGCGTGATCATCGGCGATGATTCCGTGATGGTCATCGAGGCGCAGGCCACGCCGAGGCTCGCCGGCAAGGTAATCGAGAAGATCCGTTCGGTGACGGACAAGCCGATCACCCATCTCGTCCTCAGCCACTATCACGCCGTGCGCGTGCTTGGCGCCTCGGCTTTCGATGCGCCGAACATCGTCATGAGCGAGAAGGCCCGCGCCATGGTGGCCGAACGCGGAAAAGAGGATTGGGATTCGGAGTTCGGGCGTTTCCCGCGCCTCTTCGAGGGGCATGAGAGCATACCCGGGCTGACCTGGCCGACCACCACGTTTTCCGACCGCATGAGCGTCTATCTCGGCAAGCGCCGGGTCGACCTCATGTTCCTCGGCCGCGCCCACACTGCGGGCGACATCGTCGCCCATGTGCCGGACGCCAACGTGATGTTTACCGGCGACATCGTCGAGTACCATTCCGCCTGCTATTGCGGCGACGGGCATTTCGGCGACTGGCCGGCGACGCTGGAGGCCATCCGAGCCTTCGATCTCGACGCCATCGCGCCTGGCAGGGGGGATGCGCTGGTCGGCCGCGAAAAGGTGGACAGCGCTCTCGACCTCACCGCCGACTTCATCTGCTCCACCTATCGACCGGTGGCCCAGGCGGCGGTGCGCGGCGGCCCGCTCAAGGAGGCGTGGGAGGCCTGCCGGGCCGCCTGCGACCCGAAGTTCTCCAGCTATGCGATCTACGAGCACTGCCTGCCCTTTAATGTCGCGCGCGCCTATGACGAGGCGCAGGGTATCGATACGCCCCGCATCTGGACGGCGGCGCGGGACAAGGAAATGTGGGAGGCGTTGCAGGGCTGACATGCGCCGGCGCAGACCGGCGTTCGGGGAGGACGTATGCCGCGCTACCGGTACAGGCGCTTCGGATACACGGCTCCGCCGGAGCTTTCCGGCGGGCCCCGGCGCGACTGCAAGGTCGCCATCGTGGGCGCGGGACCGATCGGCCTTTCTCTTGCCATCGACCTGGCGCTCAGGGGCGTGGCCTCGATCGTGCTCGACGACAACGACGTCGTTTCGATCGGCTCGCGGGCCATCTGCTGGGCTAAGCGCACGCTCGAAATCTTCGACCGGCTGGGCGTCGGCGAGCGCATGGTGGAAAAGGGTATCATCTGGAAGGTGGGCCGGGTCTACCACCGCGAGCGCGAGCTCTACGCCTTTGACCTCCTGCCGGAGCCGGGGCACAAGATGCCGGCCTTCATCAACCTGCAGCAATACTACGTCGAAGAGTATCTGGTCGAGCGCGCACGCCAATTCCCCGAACTGATCGACCTGCGCTTCAAGAACAAGGTCGTCGGCATCGAGGACGGCAGCGGCAGAGCCACGCTCAAGGTGGAAACGCCCGACGGTGCCTATAAGCTGCATACCGGCTACATCGTCGCCTGCGACGGCGCGAAATCGCCCATCCGCTCAATGCTGGGGCTCGACTTCCGAGGGCAGCTCTTCGAGGAGCGCTTCCTCATCGCCGATATCGAGATGCAGGCGGATTTCCCTGCCGACCGGCGCTTCTGGTTCGAGCCGACCTTCCATGAGGGGGAGTCCGCCCTCCTGCACAAGCAGCCCGACGGCATCTACCGCATCGACCTTCAGCTCGGCTGGGACGCGGACCCGGAAGAGGAGAAGAAGCCGGAGAACGTCATCCCGCGCATAAAGTCCATCGTCGGCGAGCGGCCCTTCGAGATCGACTGGGTCTCGGTCTACACCTTCCAGTGCCGCCGGCTGGAGCACTTTGTCCACGGGCGCGTCATCTTCGCCGGCGACAGCGCGCATGTCGTCTCGCCTTTCGGCGCGCGCGGCGGCAATGGCGGCATCCAGGACGTCGACGCCCTCGGATGGCGGCTTGCGGCCGTGGTGAAAGGGGAGGCGCGGGAAGGCATCCTGGAGCGCTACAACGCTGAGCGCGCGCATGGCGCCGACGAGAACATCAGGAATTCGGCGCGCACCACCACCTTCATGACGCCGAAATCGGACATGGAAAAGATGATGCGCCGGGCGGTGCTCGACCTCGCCGCCGATATGCCGTTCGCGCGCCGGCTCATCAATTCCGGGCGCCTTTCGGTGCCGTGCTCGCTGGAACGGTTCTACGACATCGAGGCCATCGCGAACCCACCACCGCTTCCGCCTGGCCGGGTCGCGGTCGACACGCCGCTAGAAAAGCGTGGCGAGAGCACATGGCTCTTGAACCAACTCGACGACGGGTTCACGCTGGTCACCTTCGGCGACGAGGCCAAGCGAGAAATCGACGGTATCAGGCACCTCCGTGTCGGCGCAGATGGCGGCGATCTCCTTGACCGTGAAGGGTTCGCGCTCGAACGCTACGGCAGCGGCTTCTCCTATCTCTTCCGGCCGGATCAGCATATATGCGCGGTCCTCCGCGAGCCGACGGCGGAAGGCGTCCGGGCGGCGGTCGACAAGGAACTTGGCAGGTGAGGCGGCCATGAAAGATCTCGCGGACGACCGGCTCGGGACAGCGGGCGACGATTTCTACGAAGCGCTGCTGGAGGCGCATAAGGGCTTGAGCTTCGAGGAGGGTGCGGCCCTCAACGCGCGGCTGGTGCTGATCCTCGCCAACCGCATAGGCGATCTCGAAACTCTCAAGGCGGCGCTCGCCGCCGCGCGCAGGAGCAAGGAATAGTGGCTACGGTCCTCTACGACTACTGGCGGTCTTCCGCGAGCTACCGCGTACGCATCGCGCTCAACATGCTGGGCGAGGATTATGAGATCGTGCCTGTCGATCTCCTGGCACAAGCGCACAGGAGCGAGGAGCACTTGGCGCGCAACCCGCAGGGGCTGGTGCCGGCGCTCGAGATCGACGGGCGCATGCTCACCCAGTCGCTCGCCATCATCGAATACCTCGACGAGACCCGTTCGGCCGGCTTCCTGCCCAAGGATGCCGCGGGACGTGCCCATGTCCGCGCGCTGGCGGGTGCTATCGCCATGGAAATCCACCCCGTGTGCAACCTGCGCGTCGTCGCCCATGTGGCGGATCTGACCGGTGGAGGGGAGGAGGTTCGCAAGGCCTGGATGCAGAAGTTCATCGCTGAGGGCCTGCGCGCCTTCGAGGCCATGCTGGGCGTTGCCGGCGACTTCTGCCACGGCGACAGGCCGGGCATGGCGGATTTCTGCCTCGTGCCACAGCTCTACAACGCCCACCGCTGGGAGGTGGACCAGTCCGGGCTGGAACGGATCCAGAGGATCGGCCGGAACTGCTCCGAGATCGCCGCCTTCGCGGCTGCCCATCCTGACCGGATCGGGCCGCCCCCGTCATAGGACTGAGACGCACCGCGCGTCACGCCCCCTCGGAGCGTTTCATGCCTGCGTATCCAGCGTCATGGCGATTTGCGGCATGGATGGCAGTGGCGAGGAGGCGGCCTCGCAAGCGGTTCCGACCGATCGACGTTCTCTAGAGCATGTCCTGTGATCGATGAATCGATTGTGATGTGACGGCGACATTTTGTTCTGATTCAACCTCCATTTTGACGGAGGTGGA
>NZ_WQNH01000044.1 GCF_009812055.1 Chelativorans xinjiangensis
CTACGAATACATCTGCAAATGCTGGACAAAGGAGCCCGAACGCTTCAGGCTCGATCCAATCTATCAAATGCCGGGACTAAACAACTAGGCGGCGGCGCCATAGGTGCCATGACGCTGTCGGTGATGGTGCGGGCGACCCTCGGCCATACGGGACGCGCGCTCGAGGCTGGCGGTGGCGCCGTGTTCATATTCGCCGCTGTGTTTATCGCAGCGCTGCTGCGGATCCTGGCTGCTTTCGATCCGCAGATGGTGTGGATCCAAGCGGCAGGGGCTGCTTGGGCTCTTGCCTTCCTGGGCTTTGCCGTCATCTACGGCCGTGCGCTGCTGCTGCCGCGTATTTAGAGTGCCAGTTCCCGCGCTCGATGGATACGGCCGGCATTCGGACAAAAGGAGGGCGGGTCCGCCCGTCCCCTGTTTCCCTGCAGGTCGAGCCACAACCGGCATTCCTTTTCCGCCGGGCAGAGCATGCAACTGCGGGCAGCGGCGGCGAGGGTAAAGCCCAGCCTGTCCATCACTAGCGCCGCCGGTGCCACGCCGCACCGCTCAAACATCTCACTCATGTTGCGCGCCTTCGCGCCGATCCGATCCGCTAGATTTCCCATTGCTCTCTCCCAGGTCGCGCGGTTTGTCCGAACAAGAGCGGCCCGGCGTTTCGCGCCGAGCCGTCACCAATTGTCCGAGCCTCCCGCTCAGTTGGTCAGGATCGGCCGCGGGGCATCGATCTGCTTCATCAGATCGTCGTCCCACTCGCCCTCGACCGTGATGTGCGCCGCGGCGCCCAGCTCGATCGCCTCGATGAGGTTGTGGTTGACGTAGGCATAGAGGCCAGGCTGCAGGAATGTATAGGTCGCAGCACCCGCCGAGCCGCCGCGGATGAACCAGGTCTCCAGATCCCTGGCGGGGGCGTTGGCGAACTTGCCTTCTTCCCACACGTGGTCGCCATGGCCGCCGATCAGGTGGGGTCGGCTATCGCGGTTCGCCTGCGCGTGGACGAACATCACCGTCTCGCCCACCTTTGCCGTGAGTGCGTTTTCGCCGGTAAGCGCGCCCTTGGCGCCGTTGAAGACCACGTGGGTGGGCACGAGGCCGCGCATGACCTCCACGGTGTCAGCATAGGCGTCACCGGCAGATTCGTACGTCTTGAAGGTGCCGTCCTCATTGCGCGGGACGTAGAAATCGTTCTCGCCGATGTAGTAGATGCGGTCGTAGCGGACGGGTTCGCCCTTCTCGTTCGTGAGCCCCTCACGCGGCAGCACCATGATGGTGCCGCTCATGCCCGAGACCACGTGCCAGGGGGTCATCGGGCCGCCAGGCGCGCAGTGGTAGACGAAGACGCCGGTGCGCGTCGCCTTGAAGCGCAGCGTCGCCTGCTCGCCCGGGTTGATGAGCGTCAGCTCGCCGCCGCCCATGGCGCCCGTGGCGGCATGGAAGTCGATGTTGTGCGCCAGCCCGTTCGTCTCCGGGTTGACGAGCGTCAGCTCGACATAGTCGCCCTCGTGCACCACCATCATCGGTCCGGGCACCGAGCCGTCGAAGGTCATGGCTTGGAACGTGGTGCCCTCGTCGTCGATCACGATCTCCTTTTCCTGGATCGTCATGGTGAACTCGACAACCTTCGGTCCGCTGCTCGCCACCTGCTCATGCGGGTGCACGAAGGGTGGGGCCACCAGCGCGACCTTCTCGCGCGGAAGGGCATCTGCCGCGTCAGCCAGCGCAGGCGCGGCCATCAGGGGCAAGGCGCTCAGCATGGCGGCCGCAGCCACGCCCAGCAGTGCTTCGCGACGCGTGAACATCTTTCGTTTTCCTTCTCGTGTTCGGTTGTCGATAAAGAAACGATACGCATCTTGCCGTGGGAATTCTTTGCTCTGGCGCAAATACGTTTGCTTTCGTTCGGCACGGGGAAAATGCCGGAAAGTACTTTTCGTATGACGCCAAGTATCTCCTTCGGCGCGATTTGCGCTGGATCAAGTTCAGGGCAGGCAAATGGGTTTGGATATAGGCGGGCCCATCATTGAAGGCCATGCCGGCACGCTGGTCACGCTCAATGCGCCATGAAGAGCGGAACCGGCACGTCGTCGAGCAGAGAGCGCGTGACGCCGCCGAGGATCGCCTGACGAAAGCGCGAATGGACGAAGGCGCCCATAACCAGCATCTCGATGGACTCATCCTTGACGAATTTGCGCAGTCTTGCAGCCGCATCGCCGTCGATGGCCGCAAGCGTCTCCAGCCTCGGCTCGCCGACGCCGTGCTGGAGAAGGTGCGTGGCAATGTCGGCGCCTGGGGCCATCCGCGAAAGATCCTTCTCGTCCGTAACAGTGACCACGAAGACGGCCTCCGCATCCTGAAGAATGGGCAGGGCGTCGGCCACGGCCCGAGCCGATCGGGCGCTCCCGTCCCAAGCGATGGCCATGCGCCGGGGGATGGCGCTTTCGCCAACCGGCGGCACAATCAGCACCGGGCGGCCACTGTCGAAGAGCACGTCTTCGATCGCGGTCTTCTGGAGGTCGTCGCCCGCGTCGGCGGCGTCCAAAATGGCGACATCGTTCACCCGCGCCAGCCGCACGAGACGGTCCGTACGAGGCTCCAAGGGCGAGAGCGTGTGCTCGGCGACGCATGAGACGCCGGCCTTGCCGACGAGTTCTGCAGCGCTGCGCGCCGTCTGGCGCGTTGTCTCCTCCAGGCGCTCGATTTCGTCCCTCAGCATTGCGGAGGCAGAACCGCCCGTCCTGGTGACCGGCACATAAAAGGCAGGTGGAAGGACGCAGACCGTGAGGCAGGCGCCGTGGTGTCTTGCGAGGGCGATGGCGTAGGTCAGAGCAGGGCTGGCAGCGAAAGCCTCGCGGGCTGCAAGCCCGACGAGAACGCATTTGGGTCGACTGGTCATGATCGTCTTCCTTTCGCGCGATCCCGCGCGTCATCTCTGCTTTAAAGTTTGTCAGTGCTCTCGCGGCGGCGCGTTGACACGGATCAATCGGCATGGCGTTGCCGCTCGCCCCGTCACCGGCGATCGCGGGCGATGCGCAGCTTGATCTCGGTCAAGGCCGCGTGTGCCGAAAGGGCTATTGCCGATGACGTATGAGCAGGAGAAGCATCATGGACACCACCACTGCCAAACCGACCACCAAATTTCGCCACGTGCGACTCGAACTTGCGCGGGAAAAGGGCCATCCCCTTGGCGACCGGACGGACGGCTACGACCTCCTGGTTCCGCTCGACGTCGAGGGCCGTCTCGATGCGGCTGAATGGAAAAGCCATCAAGCGGCTTGCCGCGTGCGCCGCTTCCGCTCCGGTCATGAGGACCTTATCGGGCGGCTGCGCCGCAAGCCCGGGGGGCAATGGTATTTCGACTATGCGGAAGGCGAGGAGGATGACGAGACCGGATTCCGCTTCGGCGACGAGCGCTTCGTGCCCGGCGAATACGTGTCGATCCGCAGCGGCAGCGCGATGCACACCTACCAAGTGCGGGTCGTGGATACGCCGTGACGAGCCGCATCGTCATTATTCAGGGGCATCCCGACGCCGATCCCCGCCGCTTCTGCCGGGCCCTCGCCGACGCTTATGCCGAGGGAGCGGAGGCGGCGGGCCACAAGGTGACGCGGATCGACCTTGCCCGGATCGACTTTCCCTTGTTGCGGAGCCAGGAGGACTTCCTGAGCGGGTCGATGCCCGAGGCGCTCGTGCCGGCGAAGGAGGCGATCCTCGAGGCCGAACACTTGGTCTTCGTGTTCCCGCTATGGCTCGGGACGATGCCCGCGCTGGTCAAGGGTTTCCTGGAACAAGTGATGCGACCGGGCGTCGCTTTCGCTTATGGCAGCAAAGGCTTTCCAGAGGCGCTGCTTAAGGGCCGCTCGGCCCGGATCGTCGTCACCATGGGTATGCCGGCCTTCGCCTACCGTTGGTGGTTTCTCGGCCACGGGCTGCGCGGCATGCGGCGCAGCATCCTCAAATTCGTGGGGTTGAGCCCGGTGCGCGAGACCCTGTTCGGCATGATCGAGGGCGCCAGCGACGACCGCCGCCGCACATGGCTCGACCGGATGCGTGCGCTCGGCGGAAAGGCTCTCTGATTTCCCGTCTTGCTTCAGGTAGCGCGGTGGTGGGTCGCATAGCCCGCCATTGGCTATTCTCTGCAGCCGACCTACAGTGGCGGCGCGTGTGGCAATACGGTTCTGTTCTCGGGGCGGTAAGTGACTTTCGACGGAATGGACGAGACGTGGCTCTTGCTGCTCCTGCCATTGGCAGTGCTCGGTGCTGCCGTTTTCGCTGGAAGGATAGCAGGGCTTGTGGCGCTGGCGCTCGCTACCACGCTTCTTCTGGCCAGTGCGTTTACAGCCACGTCCGGTTCCTATACCGCCGCCATCGCTTTGTCCCTCTTGCTTTCTGCTGCGTTGGCGTTCGTCGGCGCGGGATATCGCGAGGTCAGGAAAGCGGTCCACGGCGCCCAAAAGCAACTCGACTCCCGCGAGGCGCATCTGCGCTCCATTCTCGATACGGTCCCCGATGCCACGATCGTCATCGACAGCCGGGGCACGATGATCTCCTTCAACCGCGCCGCCGTCCGCCAGTTCGGATATTCCGAGGCAGAGGCGGTGGGGCAGAATGTGCGCCTCCTGATGCCGGAGCCCTATGGGGGCGAGCATGACGGCTATATCCAACGATATCTGACCACCGGCGAGCGGCGGATCATCGGCATCGACCGCGTTGTCGTCGGGCGGCGGAAGGATGGCTCGACGTTTCCAATGAAGCTCGCCGTGGGCGAGATGGAGAGCGGTGGTGAGACCTTCTTCACCGGTTTCATCCGCGATCTCACGGAAAGGGCCGAATCGGAGGCGAGGCTGGAGGAAATCCAGGCGGAACTCGCTCGCCTGGCACGGCTCAACGAGCTGGGCGAGATGGCCTCGACGTTGGCGCATGAGCTGAACCAGCCGCTTTCGGCCATCGCCAACTATGTCCAGGGCTGCAATCGGCTCTTGAACAACATGGACGACGCGCTGTCTTCGCGTATGCGCGAGGCACTGGAGGAGACGGCGCGCCAGTCGCTGCGCGCTGGGCAGATTATCCGTCACCTGCGCGAATTCGTCACCCGGGGCGAAACCGAAAAGCAGCCGGAAGACATCCATAAGCTCATCGAGGAAGCCGGAGCGCTGGCTCTGGTCGGCTCGCGTGAAATGGGTGTGCGGACGGTGTTCGATTTCGAGACAGGCCCGAAAAAGGTCATGGTGGATCGCGTGCAGATCCAGCAAGTCCTCATCAATCTTATGCGCAATGCCATGGATGCGATGAGGGAAAGCGAGCTTCGCGAGTTGGTGGTCAGGACCTCGCCCGGCGACGGGAACGGGGCCATGGTAGAGGTCTCGGACACTGGCTCCGGCGTGCCAGAGGAGGTAGCTGCGCAGCTCTTCAAACCGTTCATCACCACCAAGCCCGGCGGTATGGGAATAGGCCTGTCCATCTCGAAGCGGATCGTCGAAGCCCACGGGGGCGAGTTGACGATGCGGCGCAACACAAAAGGCGGCGCTACGTTTCGCTTCACGCTGCCGGCCGTCAAGGAGCAGGAGTTGCAGGATGGCAACTGATGTCGTGATCCATGTCGTCGACGACGAAGAGCCGGTCAGGAAGTCGCTGGCCTTCCTCCTGACCGTCTCCGGCTACGCCGTGCGCGTACACCAATCTGCGACTGCGTTCCTGGCGGTCGCGAAGGATCTGCACAACGCCTGCCTCATCACGGATCTGCGCATGCCGGACCTCAGCGGCGTCGATCTCTTGCGGCGGCTGCACGAGGAGGATGCGATGCTGCCGGCGATCGTCATCACCGGCCATGGCGACGTCCCGATGGCGGTGGAGGCGATGAAGGCGGGCGCACTGGATTTCATCGAGAAGCCATTTGAGGACGACGTTCTTCTGGAGGCAGTCGGCCGTGCGGTTGCCGAGCTTGAGAAGCGGCCGCGGGATAGCGACAATGTCGCCGCGATCCGGCGGCGGCTCGATCAGCTCACCGAGCGCGAACGGCAGGTGATGGCCGGAATCGTCGCCGGTCTGCCGAACAAGACCATCGCGTACGACCTCGACATCAGCCCGCGCACCGTGGAGGTCCATCGCGCGAACGTCATGGCCAAGATGAGCGCCAAAAACCTGCCGGAACTTGTACGGATGGTCCTGGCAGCCAGCGACGAATAGCCTGAAGAGCTGATTTTCCAAGGCGATTTGATCCAGCGCAAGGTACCCGCTGCCTTTGCGGGCGAAGGCTGGCCCAAGGCGCGTTGACGCCGCCCAAAGAGAACCCGAAATTGCCTGTCGAAGCCAATATACTCATCGTTGCGTCGGATCCCACCTTTCGGCAGTCCCTGCGCTTCGTCCTTGAAGCAGAAGGGTGCGATGTGCACACGGTGGAGCGACTGTCGCCGCCTGGAGCGTCGCTGGCGGGCTATGACTGCGTCGTGATCGACTACTCGAATGCCCGAAAGAACGGTGTCCCCGTGGAGCTGGCCGCCTTGGGCAGGCCCGTCATCCTTCTGGTCGACCGCCGGCAGGGCATGGCCGAAGAAGACGGGATAGTCCTGGTGGAGAAGCCACTCCTCGGCCGGACACTCATCGATACGGTGCGCGGCGCGCTGGGGCGGAACGACCTGCGCGGGTCCGCATCTAGGTAGTTTCCCCTAGGGACATAACCGAATTTTCTCTGTGACCGTTCCAGGCCATTCATACTCCAACAGCAAGTCGGAGAATTCAGATGCTTGGTCACAACGCCCTTCAGCCCTCGAAGACCGTCCGCCCCGGAATTCCCCTTGCAACCCGGCGCGGTCGCGGAGCGGATGAGACACCTGCGGTTTTTGTGCCGTCACAGCCATATCAGGTCGTCTTCTGCCAGCCGAACAAGGAGATCTACGGGCAGGGAGAGCGGGCGAACGCGCTCTACCAGGTGGAGTTCGGCGCAGTGCGCATCTACCGATTGCTGGCGGATGGCCGCCGCCAGATCAGTGCCTTCCACGTCGCAGGAGAGGTTTTCGGCTTTGAAGCGGACGGCCGACATCACTTCTTCGCGGAGGCGATCTGCAACTCGGCGATCCGCGTCTACCGCCTGCCGATCGGCATCGACCTGTCGCGCGAGATCCTTCCCGTGGCACTGCAGGCGCTGGTGCGTGCCCAGGAGCATCTCCTGGTCATCGGCCGGCAGAACGCCCCCGAGCGCGTCGCTGCCTTCCTGCTCGACCTGATGGAGCGTCAGGGCGGTCTGCCGCAGATCGAGCTTGCCATGTCACGCACCGATATCGGAGATTATCTCGGGCTGACCATAGAGACCGTGTCGCGCGTCTTCTCGAAGTTCCGCGAGAAGGGCTGTATCCGCCTCCATGGCGCGCGGGTGGTCGAGATCATGAAGCCGGAAGCCCTGCGCAACCTGTGCGTTTAAACAGCTAGATGACGGATGAGGTGTTCGAGTCTCCCGCCTCGGTGATGTTCGAGCAGACGGAGAACCGCATGCATCCCATCAAGGCCACTCCCACCTCCTCCCCCACTGGTCCGTGGCTGCGAACGGGCCAGATTGCCGCGCGACGGTGCACAAGTAGCAAATTCGTTCCACAAAAAGTTCGCGTTTTCATTGAAAGGCGGCGAGTGCACTGACGACGCGAAGCAATCGCACATCTGACGTATCTCGTTGACTGAGCGAGACCACTCCGACTGGATAATGCAAGCTCCTTGGCGCCATACGTGTGCATTGCGCCAAGGAGCGTACTCTTTAGGCTTAAATCCTCCTGACTGCGATCTTCAAGCGCGGACTCAGCCCTCGATGAAGGCGAGCAGATCAGGGTTGATCACGTCGGCATGTGTGGTCAGCATGCCGTGCGGATAGCCTTCGTAAATCTTCAGCGCACCATTTTTCAGGAGCTTTAAGGCAAGCCGCGCGGAGTTGTCGATTGGCACGATCTGGTCGTCATCGCCGTGCATCACGAGCGTCGGCACGTCGATTTTCTTGAGGTCCTCGGTGAAGTCCGTTTCGGAGAAGGCCTTGATGCCGTCGTAATGTGCCTTGGCGCCGCCCATCATGCCCTGCCGCCACCAGTTCTGGATCATTCCGGTCGAGACCTTCGCGTCGGCCCGGTTGAAGCCATAGAAAGGTCCGCTCGCAACATCGAGGTAGAACTGTGAGCGATTGGTGGCGAGCTGTGCCCGGAAGCCGTCGAAGACCTCGATCGGAAGCCCGCCGGGGTTCGATGGCGTTCTCAGCATGATCGGTGGCACGGCGCCGACCATTACGAGCTTGGCGACGCGGCCGGCACCGTGGCGTGCTACGTAGGCCGCCGCTTCGCCACCGCCAGTCGAGTGACCGATATGGATGGCGTCACGCAGGTCAAGCTTGGCGGCAAGCGCCGCGACATCGGCGGCGTAATGGGCGATATCGTGGTCGTCGCTAACCTGCGTCGAGCGTCCGTGCCCACGACGATCGTGGGCGATGACACGGTAGCCCTTGCTTAGAAAATAAAGCAACTGCGCGTCCCAATCGTCGGAGGAAAGCGGCCAACCGTGGTGGAACACGATCGGCTGACCGGAGCCCCAGTCCTTGTAGAAGATCTCGATGCCATCCTCAGTCTTGATGAAATTTTGCATCATGGAAGTCATTCCTTTGCTTTTGGTTTGAGATGGAGGAAGGATGATGTCACGAATTACCAACTTCAGCTGTCTGCAAGCCGTTAGCCGGAAGCGGCCTGAAGACAGTAAATTTCCGCAAACCTGATTATTCTTCCGACGTTATTTCAGGTTATCCGGTAGCGGAATGAATTCGGCGTCATCGCCCGGGGGGAGGCGGAAGCGTCCGTGTTCCCAATCGCCTTGCCGCCAGGCTTCTTTCGCCGCATCGATCTTTTCCTGCGAAGAGGCGACGAAGTTCCAGGAGATGTAGCGGGGGCCGTTCATGGTCTCACCACCGAGCACCATCAGTCGGGCGCCCTGCTCTCCGGCGGTCAGGCTGATCCGGTCGCCGGGGCGGAATACCATCATCCGACCGGCCTCAAAGGTTTCGCCTGCCACGACAACGGCACCCTCGACGACATAGGCGCCGCGATCTTCATGATCGTCGGGCAACGGCAATTTCGCATCCGCAGCCAGCAGGACATCCGCATAGAAGGTTTCCGTGAAGGTCTTGACCGGGGCACGTTCGCCCCAGGCGGAGCCGAAGATCAGACGAATCTGCTTGCCACCTTCTTCAAGGAAGGGCAGCGCCTCGCGCCCATGGTGCTCGAAGGCGGCTTCCGTCTCTTCGTACCGCTCAGGCAGGGCAACCCAAGTCTGAATACCGTAAAGCGCGCCGGGTTGATGGCGCATCGCTTCACTCGTGCGCTCGGAATGCGTGACGCCATTGCCGGCGATCATCCAGTTCACCTCGCCAGGGTAGATCATTTGTTCGGTGCCGAGGCTGTCGCGATGCTGGAACTCGCCCTTGTAGAGATAGGTCACCGTGGCAAGGCCGATGTGCGGATGCGGGCGCACATCGATGCCGTTGCCGGTGACGAATTCCGCTGGCCCCATCTGGTCGAAGAAGATGAATGGGCCGACCATCTGCCGGGCCGGCGCCGGCAAGGCACGCCGAACCTCGAATCCGCCAAGGTCGCGAGCGCGGGGAATAATGAGCGTTTCGATGGCGTCAATGCCACCCTGTTGCGGGCAGTCCGGGGATTGGGTGGGGTTCCAACTCATGTCGGGTTCCTTTGGTTATTCGTTGGTGTGCTTGGACACAGATATTTAGACTGGCTTGAGCAAGTGCCGAACGATCGGCGGTTGATCCCCGACGTGGAACGCGTTCAGCGTCACCTGATCGAGTTGGTCGGCCTGGGTCACCCGCGCATGCTGGCGCTGATGCTCGATCCAACTTTCGACAATGAAGGACTCAACCACCCGTCCCGGCTCGGCCACGTCCTCCCAGACATCCCAGCGGATGGCGCCGTCACGTTGTCGGACGGATCGAAATCGGCGAAGAGCTGTCACGAACTCCGCGAGTCGGGCCGGATCGACCCGGTACTCGATCTCGATCAGGACCGGGCCGCGATCGCCCTCGGGCGGGACCGAAACCACGGGCTCGGCCCAATGGTGCGACGGTGTCAGATCCGTCGTGGAATCCTTCGGCAGACGCCAATAATGGGCCAGGATCAGCGCCACGGCCTGGCCAACGGCCGCCACGGTCAGTGCGGTGCCGACGCCGGTACGTGCTGCGATCGAGCCCCAAAGGACACTGCCACCCGTCATCCCTCCCTGGAACACCAGAAGATAGACGGCCAGCGCGCGGGCCTTGACCCAGCCGGGCGAGGCCATTTGCGCGGCGACATTGAGGGAGGTAAGCATCCCAATCCAGGCGAAGCCCGCAATCAACATTACGGCGCCCGCGATCCATGCGTCCGACACAAGCGCCAGTGTCAGGGTGGCGCCGGCGAACAAGAGTGTCGCGCCAATGGATATCGTATTGGCGGGAACCTGCTTGCGCAGCCGCTTGAGAAGAAGCGCACCAATGACTGCGCCGGCCCCCATGCAACCGAGAAGCGCACCATAACCGGCCGCGTCCAGCCCAAGCCCGCGCCGGGCGACCAGTGGAAGCATGGCCCAGAGCGCGCTGGCAAACACGAAAAAGCCGACCGCACGGATCAGGACGACGCGCATCGCGGCAGAGTGGCGGGCATAGCGATAGCCGGCCTTCAGCGCGCCGATGAAATGCTCGGGCGGCAAGCTGCGCATGGTTCCCGGACGCTTCCAGGTGAACAGAACCGCAAGCACCGCAACGACTGAAAGTGCGTTTAGCGCAAAAACGGCGGGCGTCCCGGCGAGTGCGACGATCACTCCACCGAGTGCCGGGCCGATGGCGCGCGAAATATTGACGCCCAGGCTGTTGAGCGCCACCGCATCCGGCAAAGCGAACCGGTCGACCAATTCCGGGACGATGGCCTGAAACACTGGAGCGCTGAGCGCTGCTGCGGTACCGAGCACAAAGGTCGCGGCCAGCAGCCCATAGGGCGTCGTAAGCCCTTGCCATGTGAGAAGAGCCAGGACTGCGGCGGCAATGAGCCCAAGGGCCTGCGCGGCCAGCAGCATACGGCGGCGGTCGATGATGTCAGCGAGCGCCCCCGCAGGAAGAGCGAACAGGAACATCGGCAATGTCGTTGCTGCCTGGACAAGAGCAACGAGCAGAGGGCTAGGCGACAGTGAAGTCATTAGCCAGCCTGCCCCCACATCGTGCATCCATGTGCCGATGTTTGAGATGATTGTCGCGATCCACAGCGCCCGGAAGACCGGGAAACTCAGCGGACCCGCGGCGCTCCCGAGTTTCGCCTCTGATGCCATCATCTCCGCTCCTGTCGCCATCCCGAAGGTGGTCAGCTTGGTTTGATAGGGCGACGCGTGCGTCGTTCATGCTCCGGTTCGCTTCCGCCGGCCTGTCAGACGGCCCAGCATCCGCAACCGAATGCACCCCAGAAAGTGCGAGCGTCGGAGACTGGAACATTTGTGCCAAGAGCGGCGGCATGATCGTGGCCGTGAACCGCGCAGTCGTTCGTGCAGCCGCAATGCACCGAGAGCTTCTGGCGCGTCTCTGGCGTCTTGAAATATCCGCCGAAGGTTGCGACCGGCGACCAGTCGGGCATCGGCGCGGGCAGTTCCGGCGCGAGCGGTGCATAGTCGCCGTCACCATGCACGACTTTGCCACCGAGCACTGTCAGCACCGAGCGCAGGTGCACGATATCCTTCTCGGGGACCGCGAAGTAGTCGTCGGACAGGACGGCAAGGTCGGCGAGCTGCCCCTTCTTGATCTGCCCCTTCTTGCCCTCCTCATTCGAAAACCATGTGTTGGCCTCGGTCCAGAGCCTGAGTGCTGTTTCGCGGTCGAGACGATTGGCCTGCGGATAGAGGCGCATCCCGCCTACTGTGTAAGAGGTCACGAGCCAGGAGAGCGAGACCCAGGGACTATAGCTCGCCACACGCGTTGCATCGGTGCCGGCGCCCACCGGGACGCCCGCCGACAGCATCTTCTGGATTGGTGGCGTGCGCTCGGCTGCCTTCGCCCCATACCGCTCGACGAAGTATTCGCCCTGATAAGCCATGCGGTGCTGCACGGCGATACCACCGCCAAGGGTCGCGGTCCGATCGATGCTGCGATCGCTGATCGTCTCGGCATGGTCGAAGAACCAGTTGATGCCCGAGAGGGGAATATCGCGGTTGACCTTCTCGAACACGTCGAGTGCTCGGCTGATGGTCTCATCATAGGTGGCGTGCAGGCGCCAGGGCCACTTGTTCTCCGCGAGCAGACGGATGACAGGCTCCAGATCTGTTTCCATCTCCGGTGGCATGTCTGGTCGCTCGACCCTGAAGTCCTCGAAGTCGGCGGCGGAGTAGACCAGCATTTCGCCTGCGCCATTGTGACGGTAGGTGTCGTCGCCGTGCCCGGGCGATACCTGTTTCACCCAGGACGAAAAGTCGGTCATTTCCTCTTTCGGCTTCTGGGTAAAGAGGTTGTAGCTGACGCGGACCGTCATCTGGCCCTCGGCATGCAGCTTCTCGATGATCTCGTAATCGTCGGGATAGTTCTGGAAGCCGCCGCCGGCGTCGATCACGCTGGTGACGCCCAGGGCGTTGATCTCGCGCATGAAGTGGCGCGTCGAGTTGATCTGGTACTCGGGCAATAGCTTCGGCCCCTTTGCCAGGGTCGAATAAAGGATCGTCGCATTCGGCTGTGCGAGCAAAAGGCCGGACGGGTTGCCGGCTGCGTCTCGGACGATCTCGCCGCCCGGAGGATTGGGCGTGTCCTTGTTGTAGCCGACAACGCGCAGCGCGGCGGCGTTCAGCAAGGCCCGATCATACAGGTGAAGGATGAAAACCGGGGTATCCGGCGCAACAGCGTTCAATTCGTCTATGGTCGGCAGGCGCTTTTCGGCGAACTGGTGCTCGGTGAAACCGCCGACGACGCGCACCCATTGGGGTGCGGGCGTGCGCTCCACCTGTGCTTTCAGCATCGCCATGGCATCGGACAGGCTCGGCACCCCGTCCCAGCGAAGCTCCATATTGTAGTTTAGCCCACCACGGATGACGTGCGTATGGCTGTCAATGAGCCCCGGAATGACACGGCGCCCCTTGACATCAATGACCGTCGCATCAGGAGCCGCGGCGCGGACCTCTGCCTCGCAGCCGACAATGACAAAGCGCCCGTCACGGATCGCGATGGCCTCCGCCGCCGGTTTCTGTCGGTCGAGGGTCGTCACCTTGGCATTGACGATAATCAGGTCATTTTCAGGCATCACATTCCTCTTCGCAGGCATGCGGGATGAAGACCGGGCTTTCGCAACGACATTTCAGCCGTCCGACGTCAGATGGGCCGACACTGGCACTTGCCGCGGCGTCCATGCGATTTAGTCTCACAATGCGCTCCTTTTTCTTTCAGAGGTAGCGCGAGAATTTTCTTTGAGATCGAGCCAGGCCACGAGAAGGAACCCTCCGACCAGCCCAAGATGTTCAAAGAAGGAATTGGCGGTCATGAACCGCTCTTGTCCTGGGGGAAGTTCCCAAAACCGCAGTGCAATTGCGGTCGCGAGCAACGTGAATCCCCCAAGGGCAAGCGCCCCGAGCCACCGCAGGAATCCGGTCAGGACCATCGCCGAGCCGACGAGTTCCAGCGCGATCACCAGCGCAGCGAACAGTGCCGGTGGGTTCAGCCCAAAATCTGCCATCTCTGCCGTGGCGCCCGAGAAATCAGTGAGCTTGATCAGAGCGCCCTGAATGTAAGCGGCACACAGTCCCAGATAAGCGACGAACCGCATCGCGCCGAAGGGCTGGTTGCTCTCCTCAATTCTGAATGACATCGGCCCACTCGGGGTGTTTGAGCGATTGGGCGCGCACAAAAGGGCAAAGCGGAATGATGCGCTGTCGTTTTGCGCGGGCATCTCCGATCAGGCGGTTGACGAGGGCCGCGGCCGCCCCGGTGCCTCGCATGGTATCGGGGACGAAGGTGTGATCGGCGATGATCAACACATCCGACACCTTCGAGATGGTCAGTTCCCCTTCGCCTTCCACCCCGTCGATGCGCGCGACGTAGCGCCCTTTGCGATCTTGATCTTCATAGGAAATCCGCACGGCATTCTGGGGCATCACTTGTTCCTCGGGCGAAGGGTGGAGCGGTGACCCGCCATTGAGCCAGGCCACGGTTGGCCTTGTTTAGGCGGGCTTCGGATCGAGGCGCGGCGCGTTGTGGATGCTGCGCGACGGCGCTTTATGTACCATCGTATAGGCGTAATCGACGCCGATACCGTAGGCGCCCGAATGCTCTTTCACGATAGCGAGCGTCGCGTCGTAAGTTTCCTTGCGGGCCCAATCACGCTGCCATTCAAGCAGCACCTGTTGCCAGGTTACCGGCACAACGCCGACTTGGATCATGCGGTCCATGGCGTATTTGTGGGCATCGACCGAGGTACCACCCGAAGCGTCGGCCACCATGTAGATCTCGTAATCGGTGTCCTTTAGGCAGGAGAGCGCGAAGGACAGATTGCAGACTTCGGTCCAGAGGCCCGAGACTACAACCTTCTTGCGTCCGTTCGCCGCGTTTGTGGCCAACGCCTCGCGCACCTTCAGATCGTCCCAGGAGTTCATCGAGGTCCGCTCCAGAAGCGGAGCCTCCGGGAAAACATCGAGCAGTTCCGGGTAGGTCGGGCCGGAGAATCCGTCGGTCTCCACCGTGGTGATGGCCACCGGCACGCCGAAGACCTTTGCTGCCTTGGCGAGCGCCACGGTGTTGTTCTTCAGCACCTGGCGGTCGATTGATTGGACGCCGAAGGCCATCTGCGGCTGATGGTCAATGAAAATAACCTGACTGTTCTGCGGGGTAAGGACTTCGAGTTTGCCGGACATGGTTTTCTCCTGATGCCTCGTCGGAATAATTTTTCTGATGCGGTCAGATCGCATCGCTGTCCTTCACCGCCTGGTCGGGCTTGTTGAGCGCGAAGGATTTTTCGTGCAGGCAGGCCTGCACGAAACTCGAATGGCCCTTGAGCCACTGAATGCCGGCCTCGCCTGCCAGCATACCCAGCAAGCCTAGGAGGGCGATGATCGGTGGCGCCGGGGAGCGGACCGACAGCATCCCGTACACGACGCCGATCCCGAGACCCGCGAGGAGAGAGATGAGATAAGGTTGGAAGTGGCTCATCGGATCGTCTCCAGGGAATTTGAGGCATCCATAAAGCGATGCAGGGCGGTCACCTCGGAGGATCGGATCTCGTGTCCGCCCGCCTCGATCAGTGTTTCGACACCCGCATCCTGCGACCTGAACCACTCGATCAGCGCGACTGATTGCGGCAGCGGACTGATCGGATCGTTCAGGCTGGCACTGATGAAGATTGGCTTACCCTTGAGGCCGGGCTGCGGATCAGGCGTCCAGGGAATGAGCGGATGGAGCAGAGCCGCGCGCTCGAACATCCGGGGCTCCGCAAAGAGCATCGAGGCGAGAATATTGGCGCCGTTGGAGTAGCCGAATGCATGGATGGGCCGGCCGGTGTAGTTTGCCTGGACCTCTGCAACGAATTTTAGCATTTTCCGGGTTCGAAGCGCGAGGTCCTCCATATCGTAGACATCCTCGCCCGTACGACGGAAAAATCGGTTTGCTCCAAACTCCGATACGTCGCCGCGTGGCGCAACAATGCCGGCGTCTGGGAGCATCTGCCGTAGCAAGTCGCGGAACTGGTATTCGTCTCCTCCGGTTCCATGAAAGGCCATGACAACCGGTGCGCCGGGAACGCCATCGTGGCGGAAGCTGTGATAGGAACTGTCAGTCATGATTCACGCTCGCCGAACCCCTCCTACGGCCAGCATTGGCCGAGGAGGGTATGCGGCGTCCTCAATCAGTGAGAGGGACAAGCTGCGCTTCGATCTTTTCGCGGTAAGGCTCGTAACGGGTCGGCAGTTTCAGGTCCGTGCCGAGATGTGCGGTATCCTCGTCGCGATCGAAGCCGGGTTCGTTGGTCGCCACCTCGAACAACACGCCGCCGGGCGTGCGGAAGTAGATTGCCCAGAAATAGTCCCGATCGATCACAGGCGTGACCTGATAGCCCGTATCCATCAGCGCCTTGCGCACCTTGAGCTGGGCTGCGCGATCTTCAACCGCAAAGGCGATGTGATGGACGGAGCCCGCTCCCTGGCGCGCGAATGCAGCCTGCGGCAATGCTTCGAGATCAATCGTGTCAGCGCCGTTGCCGCCAGGAATGACGTAACGGGTGACATTGCCTTCGGTCTCAGCTCGCTCATATCCCATGAATCCGAGCAATTCGGCTGTCGCGGCGATGTCGTGCAGGCGCAGCCTGGCACCGCTGAAGCCTCGGATGGCGGCGTTCTCGGAAACCCCGGCCCCAGTCCAGGGAGTGCGGGTGTCGTCCGGCGTTTCGATCAGGGCGAACCCATCGCCATCCGGCCCCTGGAGCCGCAGCCTGTCGCTGCCGAAGGTTGTGTCGACCTCGAGGTCGGTTGCGCCTTGGGCGGCCAGCCGCTCTTTCCAGGAAGCCAGGGATCCTTTCGGCACCGAAAACTGGGTTTCTCCGACCTCGCCGACTCCGGGTCGCCCGCGCATCATATGAGCGAAGGGGAAATAGGTCATCACCGTGCCGGGCGTGCCCACTTCATCGCCGTAGTAGAGATGATAGACACCCGGCTCGTCAAAGTTCACAGTTTTCTTCACCCGACGCAGGCCGAGAGTGTCGGTGAAGAATTTATTATTCTGTCGGGCATCCGCCGCCATAGACGTGACGTGGTGCAGGCCTTTGATCTCTTTGATCATGGCATTTGCCTTTCTGCGACATAGCCGCGCTGCAAATCTGCTGCTCATATATAGACCGGTTGATTATTGCGGAGAATTGCAGGAAACTTAACGACTGTATTGCGGATTGTGTAATTATACGGATGAACCAGCTCAAAGCCCTTCGGACCTTTCTGCTCGCGGCCGAAAAGCGGAACTTCGCGCAGGTCGCGCGCGAACTCGATACGACCCCAGCATCCGTCACACGCGCGATTGCGGCGCTGGAGGCTGAACTCGGGGTGCAGCTTTTCGTCAGGACAACGCGGCAGGTCTCATTGACGGCCGATGGTGCGGTCTTTGCCGCTCGGATTGATCCGGCGATGCGCACGCTTGAGACCGCGCGCACGGATTTGATGAATGCTCACAAGGCAGACGAGGGACGCCTTCGGATCAATGCGCCGATGTCATTTGGGCGACGTGTATTGCCGCAGATCCTTTGCGGCTTCCGGGAGCTTTATCCAAAGATCAATGTCGAAATCACGCTGACGGATCAGTTGCTCGATATGGTGGATGAGGATTTCGATCTTGCCATCCGAATTTCGGGCCCGCCGTCGGACAAGTTCACCATCTGGCGGAAGATCTGCGCAATCAGGCGCATACTCGTAGCCGCGCCGGGAACCCCGCATGTGACGCACCCGAATGACCTGAGCGCCGACGCCTGTCTTGGATACAGTTCGGAAAGCCGCCGTGAAGGCTGGCTGCTTTCGGACGGAAATTCCAGCGTGACGATTCCGGCGGGGCGGGCGATCAGCTCCAACAATGGTGAAGTTCTTGCACGTATGGCTGCGGATGGAGCCGGCGTTGCGCTGCTGCCGGTGTTTATTGTCGCGGAGTATCTTAGAACGGGTCGCCTGGTTCCGATCCTGCCGGAATGGTCTCCGTCGCAGATTTGGCTCATGCTCTACTATCCGCCCTATCAGAAACTGCCGCCACGAATATCCTCCTTCTCGGATTTCTTCGAGCGTCAGGTTCCGGCCCTAGTGACCGCGCTTGAATAAGCCCTCGCGCCGATTTTAGTGTGTTTGCACACCATCCGCCGGGGAACGACCCTCGATGACATCGGCGATGTTGAGGGCGTCGCGCTGGGTTCCCGCTAAACGATGCCAACTGAGATCAAAATGCGAACACGAAACGGTAGACGGATAGTGTGCTGAACTTCTCGCTTGTGTGGGAGCGGAAGTTCCTATGCCGGTGCTCAAAGCGCACCAAAGCTGCTATCGCGGCGAGGCCTTACTCCACCCGCCGGCGCAATCTCTCTGCGTCCTTGGACGGTGGTAGCCCGAAATGCCGAGCGTATTCCCGGCTGAACTGGGTCGGACTCTCATAGCCGACGCCGAACGCGATCGAGGTGGCATTTCCCTCGCCTGCAATGAGCAACGAACGGGCACGAAGCAGACGGATGCGCTTCTGGTATTGCAAGGGGCTGAGCGCGGTGACTGCTTTGAAATGCCGGTGGAAGGCAGAAGCGCTGAGAGCCGCCATTTCGGCCAATGCTTCGACACGCAGAGGCCGGGCGAAGTTCTCGCGTATCCACTGGATCGCTACCCCGATCCTTGAAAGCGCGGTGTCAGGCATTGCGGTATCGCGAAGCATCCAGCCGAGAGGCCCCTGCAGCACACGGAACAGGATTTCGCGTTCATAGGCGGGCGCAAGCGCGACGATCTCGTCGGGCCGTTCCATCAGCCGCAGCATGCGAAGCCACGCGTCCAGAAGATCGGAAGTCACGGGGGCGACCGAAAAGCCGGAACCGTACAAGCCACCGCCTGCGGGTTTTGGCAGGTCCGCAAGCAGATTGGCGACGACCGGCGGATCGAGTGTCAGGCTGATCGCCAGATAGGGTTCTCCTGTATCCGCGGCGTGAACCGATCCGACTGCGGGCAGATCGACGGACATGACGAAATAGGTCGCCGGATCGTAATGAAAGGTCCGGTCGCCGACGGTCATGGTCTTCGAACCCGTCAGGATAAGGTTCACCATCGGTTCGTAAACGGCAGACAGTTCGTGCTCGGGGATCTCTCCCTGCACCATGGCGACGCGCGGAATGCCGGTCTCCGTCCGGCGGTTTTCGGCACGCGACGCCAGCCGCCGCAATTCCTGGAGTTGTGTGTCCATCCAGTTGGTGTGTCACGTGGTGCCGACGACAACAAGCCGCTCGGTCGCACAAAAGCAGAAATAGGCAAGCCTTGAAGAGGATCGTGTGAGCAGCCGCGAGGCGCTCGGCCTATCCATCATTCCATCGCAAATGAAGGAGACAGGCACATGGACATCGTCATCATCACCGGCGGCAGCAGAGGCATCGGCGCGGCAGCCGCGCTCGAGTGCGCCAGTCGTGGCATGGGTGTGATTTTAACCTACAACAACAATCCGCAATCGGCCGAGACGGTTGTCAATGACATCGAAGCCATCGGCAGCAAGGCAGTCGCGCTTAAGCTCGATGTCGCCGACAGTGCATCCTTTCCTGCCTTTCGCGATGCTCTTGCAGTATCGCTCGATCAGGTCTTCGGACGCACCGACTTTGACTTCCTCGTCAACAACGCCGGCTACGGCCTCTACAACCCGATCGCGACCGTGACGGAGGAAGAATTCGACGGCCTGTTCAAGGTGCATCTCAGGGGGCCGTTCTTCCTGACGCAGGCCCTTCTCCCGTTGATCAAGGATGGCGGGCATATCGTCAATATCGCCAGCGCCACCAGCCGCGTTGCGACTGCGGGCGTTGCGCCCTACGCCTCGTTCAAGGGCGGGCTCGAAGTGCTGACCCGCTATATGGCCAAGGAATTCGGCGACCGGCACATCCGCGCCAATTCGATTGCGCCTGGCGCGGTCCGCACCGAACTCGGTGGTGGGCTGAATGACGAATTCGAGGCACTGCTCGCGGGCCAGACCGCGCTCGGCCGTGTCGGCGAACCGGAAGAGGTCGGGAGCGTCGTCGCCAGCCTCCTGTCCAGTGAGAACCGCTGGATCAACGCTCAGAATATCGAAGTCGCGGGCGGCTACATAGTCTGACGCGAGGAGAAGTGACATGCTCGACCACATCTTTCTGTCGGTCAGCGACATCGCACGATCGATCACGTTCTACACGGCAGTGCTCGTGCCTCTCGGCATAACCGATCGGCTGGACTACGACGGACGAGATGGACCGCCCGGCCACCCCGACCTGAAAGGCTTCGGCGCGAATGGGCGCATGTTCTTCTGGCTGCGTGAAGGCCCGGTAGATGGCCGGGCCGTCCATGTCGGCTTCGTGGCCGCGAGCGAGGCGGAGGTGGACGCTGCCCACGCCACGGCGATGGCGGCAGGCGCAACGGACAACGGCCCGCCCGGTGCGAGGCTTCACTACGATCCACGATACTATGCAGCCAATGTGCTGGACCCGGACGGCTACAGTCTCGAATTCGTCTACAAGAGCTGGCAGCACTGACCATGAAGACACTGATGATCTACGGAGCGAGCGGCTATACCGGGCGCATGGCCGCCGCACATGCCAAGGCTGCCGCGCTCGATCTCATCCTCGCCGGACGCGACGCGGCGCGGCTCGCACCCCTCGCCATCGAACTTAACTGCGCCAGCCGTGTGTTCGACCTGAGGGACGATGCGGCAATTGACGCGGCGCTTGCGGATGCGGCGGTTCTCCTGAACTGCGCCGGATCCTATTTGCGTACGGCCGGACCGTTGATGAGGGCCGCGATCCGAACCGGCACCCACTACCTCGACATCGCTGCCGAACTCAACAGCTACCATCTGGCGGAGGAACTGGACGAGAGAGCGCGGTCTGCCGGCGTGATGCTGCTGCCGGGCAGCGGTGGGAGCGTGGCCATGCTCGGCTCTCTTACCGGACGGGCAGCGCAGCGGGTCGCAGAGCCTCGCAAAGTCAGCATTGCCTTGCATGTCTCGGGCTCCATGTCACGCGGGTCGGCCATCAGCGCGACCGAGAACCTGACGACCGAATGCCTGGGACGCGTCGAAGGCGTGCTGCAGGCGCGTCGTCCCGACGAGCTCCGGGATTTTGATTTCGGCAATGGATTCGTGACCTGTTTCCCGGTTACGCTTCCAGACCTCATCGCGATCTGGCGGGCGACGAAGATACCGAACATCGAAACCTATGTGCATGTCTCTGCAGATGCATTTCCGCAGGTGATCTTTCCGCCTTGCCCGACGGCCCGACCGCTGAGGAGCGAAATGCCAATCGCTATCAGGCTGCGGTCGAAGTCATCGGCACCGACGGCAAGATCGTCAGGGCGCGGCTCGATACCGTCAACGGCTACACGTTCACGCCCATGGCGGCGACCGAAGCCGCAAGGCGGGTGCTTCAAGGAGAAATTCGGCCGGGTTTCCAGACTCCTGCCTCCCTGTTCGGCAACGGTTTTGCCGAGACGATCGCCGACACCAAAACCGCCGGCCTTTAAAGCTGAAGAGGAGTTTCTCAATGATCATCGACCACATCGAGTTTTCGGTCTCCGACGCGGACAAGTCCCGCCGCTTCTACGAGGCTGCGCTTGCGCCGCTCGGCGTTGCCTGCATCGTCAGCCTGAGACCCGATCAAACCCAGTCCGGTGGCATTCGTCACGGACTGGGGCGGGACGGCTAGCCGCGGCTATGGATACATGACGGAGAGACACCGGCAGGCCCGATCCACATAGCAGTCGAGGCACGCGACCGGGCGACGGTCGATGCCTTCTTCACGGCCGCCATTGCCGCTGGCGGGCGCGATAACGGCCCGCCCGGCATCCGGTCACGCTACCACGATTCATATTACGCGGCCTATGTGCTCGATCTGGACGGCAACAACGTCGAGCTGGTCTGCCAAGTACAATATTAGCTCCTGCGATCGGATCGCCCTATCCATTGCGCTCCATCAGCCAACTCTCGGAAAAGCAGAGTGCGTGCTCGGACAATCGCTGCTCTCGCCCTGAAACGATCATCTGATCGGGTGGGAAAGACGAAAAATAATAATTTCAATGGCGTATGGTTCATGGTGCCCAGGGGTGCTGCAGCCGGCGCGACCGGGTCGCTCGACCTTTTGGACCGGGAGCGCGTCTACGAGGTTTCCCGTATGGCCGCCGATCTCGGCGAGCGGTGGCTGATCACGGAGACCTATATCAAGCCCTACGCCTCCTGCCGCTACACGCACCCGGTGATCGATGCCATCCTGGACATGAAGGCGCAGGAAGGCATCGAGGCGGGCGAAATCCATCGTCTCGAAATCCAAATCTTCCCTGAAGCCCGCGAAGATCTCCAAGACGCCGGCTCGGGTGACTATCACCGCCAGAGAACGCGCTCTCTCCAGATTCGTCGAAATCCCTCTCGGCGACTATACCAATCCATTGAGCCAGCAGGCGCTGGAGGAGAAACTGATCGACCTCGGCGAAGGTCTTCTTTCGCGAGGAAAAATGTCGGAGTTCATTCGCGCGGTCCAGCGTCTGCACCGTGGAGACGCCCGGGACCTTCTCGGGCTGCTGAGCCGCTGCGGGACGCGTCGGAACGAAGTCGTACAGCCTGGCCGTCAGGCTCAGAAGCCAGTGTAGCCATTGCGTTCATGCTCGGATTTTGGCTGTATCCTTCAATGGAAGACGGTTGCTTGAAGGATTCCCGCAAATGAGCCAGATCGACGAGATCGGCCGCAAGATCATCGCCGCCATCCAGCAGGACGGCCGCATCACCATCCAGGAACTCGCCGACAAGGTGGGGCTGTCGCCTTCCCCTTGCGCCCGGCGCGTGCGCATGCTGGAGGAGGCCGGCATCATCAAGGGCTACAGCGCCGTCATCGATCAGGCAAAAGTGGGCCTGCCCATCAGCGCCTTCGCCTCCATCAAGCTGGAGCGCCAGCGCGAGGAATATCTCGACCGCTTCGCGCAGGCCGTCGCGCGCTGGCCGGAGGTGGTCGACTGCTATCTGATGACGGGCCAGTACGACTATCTGATGCGCGTGGTGGTGGCCGATCTCGCCGCTTACGAGAGTTTCCTGAAGACCAAGCTGACGCGCCTCGAGGGCGTGGCTTCCATCGAGACGAGCTTCGCGCTCGACCAGGTGAAGCGCTCGGAGGTGCTGCCGCTCGGCTGAGCAGGGTCAACTCAGCACCTTGAGCGCGCCATCGGACGACATCAGGCTCTCGAGCCCGTCTTGTCGGACGACCGCCATGTCCTCGACCTGAAGTCCGCCGAACCCTAGCTCGTAATAGGGCGTCTCCACGCACAGCACCATGCCCTCCTCGAACACGTCCGCGCTGCCGGCGGTGAGGTCCGGTAGGTCGTAACCGTCGAGCCCGATGCCGTGCCCGACATGGGAACGGTCGTAGTGGGGGATACCGGCGCGGCGGACGACGTCCACCATGCCGTGGAAGACGTCACGGGCCGTCACGCCGGGCCGGATCGCCTCATAGGCGTATTCCACCCCGTTCAGGAGCGCCTTGTGATAGGTGCGTGTCTTCGCCGTCGGCTCGCCCAGGACGGCGATGCGGGCGATGTCGGCGCGATAGTGCCGGTAGCGCCCGCCGGCGTCGAAGCGGATGATGTCGCCCATCCGCAGCGCGCGTTCGCCCGGCTGCACGTTCATCATCGCCGAGCGGGGCCCCGCGCCGATGCACCACAGCACGGGCTCGCCACCCAGCCGCACCGTCTCCAGGTTGAAGGCGATCCCGAGTTCGGCCTCCGTGACACCTGGTGCGGCGATCTTCAGCGCCGCCTCGATGGAGCGCTCGGCGATTCCGGCGGCGCGCTTGAGGCGCGCTATCTCCTCCGGCGTCTTGACCGCCCTGACCGCGCGGAAGAGGTCTGCTGCAGGCTCGAAGGCGATGCCGGGAAAGGCGGCCCGAAGCTCGGCGAGCACGGTCGGCCACATGCCCGCCTCATCGACGCCGACGCGTCCGGAGGAAAAGCCGAGAGCCTCGAGCCCCTTGCGCAGCGCATCGAAGGGTGTGCCGTCGTCGGGCAGGTCCTGGAGCGTGGCCTGCCGCCGCTGCATATCGGAGAGCGCGGCGCTGCGATCCACCTCGACGACGAATTTCCCGAACTTGCGCACATTGTGGACCGCGACCGGCTGGTCGATGATCAGGTCGAGGAGCCCGGCGCTCGCGACGATGAAGGGCTCTCCCGCGGAAGCGCGCGGCATGACCACATAAGTCTGTGGTCCCCGTCGGATCCACTGCGACAGCGCCCAGTAGCCGCTTGTGTAGGTCACGTTTTCCGGGCAGGTGGCGATCACGGCGTCGAGCTTTCGCTCCTCCATCTTGCGATGGAGCCTGTCGGCGTTCAGCAGGGTCACGTGGGGTACTCTCCTATTGGTCTTGTTTCCGTCGCCGGCGGCGCGCCGCCAGGATGAGCGCGAGGGCGACGAGCCCGGCTCCCAGTCCTGCAAGGTCGCTCGTCCAGCCCGGCACGATCAGCGCCACAGCGGCCGCGAAGAAGATCGCTCGTGCCCAAGGCGCGAGGGGGACGGCAAGCCAGCCGATCGCGGCGACCGACATGCAGAGGATGCCGATCAGCGCGGAGGCCGTTGCATGGACGATCTCGAACGCGCTTCCCATCCCGAGCAGCGCCGGCGCGTAGCAGAAGACGAAGGGCAGGAGGAAGACGCCCGCCGCCATGCGGGCAGCCTGCAGGCTGGTCCTCCACGGGTCGGCGTTGGCGACCGCCGCCGCCGCGAAGGAGGCGATGGCGAGCGGCGGCGTGATGTTCGACATCACGGCGCTGAAGAAGATAAACATGTGCGTGGCGAGCGGCTCGAAGCCGATCTTGATGAGCCCCGGGGCGAGGATCGCCGCCAGGACGATGTAGACGGCGGAGGTGGGCATGCCCATGCCGAGCACGATGGAGACGACCATCGTCAGGAGGAGAAACAGGAAGGCGCTGTCGCCGGCCAGGCTCGCGATGATGGCGGTCAGCCGCACGCCGAGACCCGTCAGCGAGATGATGCCGGCGATGAAGCCGCCGATGGCGCAGGCCACCACGACCGGCGCCAGAAGCTTGGGCGCCTCGACCGATGCCTCCCACAGGGTGCGGAGGATGTCACGGAAGCCCTTCCGCCCCAGGACGGGCATGGCGAGGACAAAGGCGACCACGCCATAGAAGCCGGCGACGGCCGGCGTGTAGCCGCGCACAAGGAAATAGACGATCGCCGCAAGCGGCATGAGCATGAAGACACCGTCGCGCAGGATGGCGCCGAGCTGCCTGCCAGACGCGGCCATGGCAGGTCGCAGCCCGCGGCTGCGCGCTTCCAGATCGACGGCAACGAAGATCGCCGTGAAGTAGAGGATGGCGGGCCCAAGGGCCGCGCGCATGATCTCGGCGTAGGAGACGCCCAGGAAGTCGGCCATGATGAAGGCGGCCGCCCCCATCACCGGCGGCGTGATGAGCCCGCCGGTGGAGGCCAGCGCCTCGACGCCGGCGGCGAAATCCTTGCGGTAGCCGTACGCCTTCATGGCGGGGATGGTGAAGGAGCCGGTTGTAACCACGTTGGCGGTCGAACTGCCCGAGAGCGTGCTCATCAAGGCGCTGGAAATGACCGCCGTCTTGGCCGGTCCGCCCACGAACCGGCCGGCGATCGCGTTGGCGAGGTCGCTGAAGAAGGAGCCGGCGCCGGAGGCCACCAGCAACGCGCCGAACAGCACGAACAGGAAGATGTAGCTGGCCGACGCGCCGATGGGCGTGCCCCAGAGCCCGTCCAGGCTCAGATAGATATGCTCGATGACCTGGTCGGCTGGATATCCGCGATGCCAGAGCGGGTAGGGCAGATAGGGGCCGACCTGCGTGTAGACTGCGAACAGCACCGCGAGCACGACCAGTGGCCAGCCGAGTGTTCGCCGCGTCGCTTCGAGCACGGCGAGCACGACCGTGATGCCCAGCACCCCCTCCGTCACCGTCACCGGCGTGACATAGAGCATGCGGTTCGTCACGTAGTGCGAGAACAGGATGATGTAACCGCTCGGCACGACGACGGCAGCCAGAAGAAGGATGTCCGCAAGCGCCTGGCGCAGCGTCCTCCTCTGCGCGTCCACGGCGCCGAGGCAGAACAGGACCGAGACGCCCAGCATGAAATGCGTGGCGCGATGCACCTCCGTCACCGGCGGACCGACGACGGCGACGGCCAGATGGTACGCGGTCATGGCGATTGCGATCGCCTTGGCGAGATGGACCAGTGCGGCCGAGAGCCGGTGTGCCTCGGCCGGAACGCCAGAATGCGATGCCGTATGCGTCATGCGTGCCGTCATCCTTGAAAGGAATTGGAGGCGGAGGCGGGCAGCGCCCGCTCACGCGCTATTTCAGCGCCCCGACCTCACGGTAGTACCGCTCCGCACCCGGATGCAGCCCGCCGCCGGGAACATCGGCCATTTCCTCGACGGTAAGCTCGGCAAATGAGGCATGCAGCGCGCGCACCGCGTCGATGTTCTCCGCGAGTGCCCTGGCGATCCAGTAGGCCTCCTCCTCGGGGATGTCGGCGGCACTCACCACCAGCATGCTGGCGGAGAGCGTGGGCACGTCCTCGCCCTGTCCCTCGTAGCTTTCCGCCGGGATCGTCGCCCGCCCCACTGTCGGCATCTCGGCGGCCACCTTTGCAAAAGTATCGTCCGGGATCGGCACGAGCCGGATCGGCACGGTGCTTGCAAGCTCCGCAACCCAGCTCGACGGGTAGGTGGCGATGGAGACCATACCGTCGGAGCGCCGGTCCTTCATGGCCTCGGTCTGCTCGGTCAGGCTGCCCTTCGACAGACGCAGGTCGCCCTCCGACAGGCCGTAGGCGGAAAGCACCCGGTCGAACACCACGGCCGTGATCGAGCCGGGCGGCTGCGTCACGAAGGGGCGGCCCTTCAGGTCCGCCACGGTCGAGATCTCCTCCGTGCCGTCGATGATGATGTGCATGATGCTGTCGTCGAGCCGGGCGATGACGGCGACATTCTCGATCGGCGCGTCGAAGGGCGCCTGGCCGTTCCTTGCCACGGTGACGGCCGGCGACATGGTGAAGCCCAGCTCGCCCTTGCCTGCGGCGACGTTGGCGATGTTGGAGAGGGCCGCTCCGAGTTCCGGATTCGACTGCACGCCCTTTTTCCCGAAGATCTCGGCCATGCCGGCGCCGATGCCGTACCAGCTGCTGCCGGAGACGGAGGTGAAGATGGTGATGCTGTCGGGCTTCTCCTGTGCTGCCACCGGCAGTGACAGCGTTCCGGCAAGGAGCGCGGCGGCGAGGGCGAGCCTTCTATGCATGTCGGTCTCCCATTGTTGTGGCCTTCCCTTCAGGCCGTTGCGGTTTTGGCTGCGCACAGCGCTTCGTCACGGCTAAGATACGCCCAGGCCTCGGCGAGCGAGCGGAAGGCGGGCGGCGCATCGGCCGCATCGCTCGAGCGGTCGACGTCCTTGAGGCCGCTCGCCGTGACGAGCGCTACGACACTATCGGAGGCGGCGATGACGTTCCTCCGCCGCATTTCGGCGATGGCCGCGAAGGGCGTGACCGAGGCAAGCTCGGCGAAGATGCCTTCCCGGGCGGCAAGCCTCTCCTGGAGCGCGATGAGGCCCGAATTGTTAACCGGTACCGCCGCGCCGTTCGATTCGCGCAGGGCCTTGAGCGCTTGGAAGGTACTGCGCGTCGCGCCGATCGATACCGCGAGCGTGTCGAAACGCGCAGGCATGTCGGGGATCGGGTCTTCCTTGGCCGCCAGGGCGGCGGCAAGCGATCCGTGAACCTCGGCCGCGAGCAGCCTGGGCAGGTGGTCGATTGTGCGCCGGCGGTGCAGCTCCTTGAAGCCTTCCCAGAGGCCGAAAAGCGCGTCGCCGTAGCAGACGGGCAGCACGCACCAGTCTGGCACCTTCCCGCCCATTTGCTCGACGATTTCCGGGGCGAGCGTCTTGTAGCCCTCGATGCCGATCGGATGGCTGCCCACCACCGGCGCATGGAAGGGGGAGGTGGCGAACCAGCCGAGGCGCCGGACGCCTTCAGCTACCAGCGGCCACCGGTCGGCCTTCTCGGAGAGCGCCACCACCGTCGCGCCATATTTGCGGATCTGCGTCAGCATCGGTCCGGCGGTGCCGGCGAAGGTGACCACCACACAGGAGAGGCCGGCGCGCGCCGCGTAAGCCGCGAGCGAGGCCCCGGCATTGCCGGAGGAAGCCGTCGCCACCACGCGCGCGCCCTGAAGCCGTGCCATGGAGACGGCGACGGTCGAGAACCGGTCCTTGTGCGACCAGGTGGGATTGCGCCCCTCGTCCTTGACGAGCAGATTGGGAACGCCGAGTTCCTGCCCCAGCGCGGGCACGGGAAGCAGCGGTGTCAGCCCCTCGCCAAGCGACACCGCTTCGCCGGCTGCGCAGGGAAGCATGTCAGCGTGGTGCCAGAGGGTGGGCACGCGTGCCGAGAGGCCGCCGCCATCAGCATGCCTACCGGCCTCATCGTAGACAACCTGCAGGTTGGCCGGCGCCTTGTCGAAGCACCGCAGGCAGCCGCGCGAATCGATCGCATAATCGGCCGGGTGACGGGTGCCGCAGCGGATACACGAGTAGCCGATCATGCGGCTCATGACGGCACCTCCACAAGCGCGCCGCCCGCCTCCTGCCTGTAGCCGAGGCTTGCGGAGATGCGGCCGGCGGCGGCCATGACGGTCTCCGCCGCCTCCTCGATCTTCACCTCCGGCCCCACCGAACGCGGATAGGCCACGCTGATGCCAGCAACGACAGCGCCGGAGGCGTCGCGCAGCGGCGCGCCCACGGCGACAAGCCCGACAAAGTTCTCGTCCACCGAGATGGCGTGTCCCCGCTCCTCGGCGGCCCCGACCTCAGCGGCCAGTGCGCCCGGGTCGGTGATGGTGGCAGGCGTGAGGCGCTCGAACGGTCCCCTGCCGAGGATGCCGGCAATGGCCTCGCGGCCGAGGCCGGAAAGCAGCACCTTGCCGAGCGCCGTGGAATGCAGGCGGAAGCTCTCGCCGGGTGCGGAGCGGATAACCACCGGACCGCTGCTTTGCACGGTGAGCAGATAGATGCCGCGGTCGCCGCGCCGCACGCCGAGGAAGGCGTTGAAGCAATTCTCCGCCGCCAGCGCCTGCAACTCCTGCTCGGCGCGCCCCACCAGGCGGTCCTTGTGCAGGATATGCCGGGCGAGCGCGAGCACGGAGCGGCCGAGACGGTAGCGCCGGGTGTCCGGCTCCTGCTCGACATAGTTCTTGTGGGCCAGCGTGTTCACAATGCGCTGCACGGCGGGGGCGCTCAGGCCCAGGCGGCGGGCGATCTCGCGCACGCCGAGCGCTTCGTCCGCGTTGCTCAAGACATCCAGGGCCGCCAGTCCGCGCTCCAGCGAGAGATTGCCCGACATAGGTATTGTTCCTTAAAATGGAATAGTGTTCCTTATTTCGACTATAGGAGCAGCAAAGCACGCGCTCGTCAAGGGGACGGGCGCGTGGTGGAATTGTCGGGGTCCGGAAGCTGGGCGGCCGGGGCGTCAGCCGACCTGCGCGAGATGCCGGATCGGCTTACCTGGCGAAATGGCCTCCGCGGCCCTGACGATTGCCTGCGCGTTTATGCCGTAGTGCCGGTAGAGGTCGGCGATCGTGCCCGTCTGGCCGAAATGCTCCACGCCCAGCGCGCGCGTGCGGTGGCCATGGACGGCGCCGAGCCAGCCGAGCGTGGCGGGATGCCCGTCGACGACGGTGACGAGCCCGCAATGGGAGGGGACGTCGGCCAGGAGCCGCTCGACGTGGCTCATCGCATGCACCAGCCCGTGCTCGCGCGCCCGCTGCGCCGCCGTCCAGCCGGCATTGAGCCGGTCGGCCGAGGTGACCGCGAAAAGTCCGACGTCGCGGCGGTCCTCGGCCATCAGCCCCACCGCTTGGATGGCCTCCGGCGCCACCGCGCCACTATAGGCCACCACCACCTGCGTGTTGGGTCCCGGCGGGCGTAGCCAGTAGCCGCCGTTGATCATCGCTTCGGCCAGCCGGCCGTCGATCTCGCGCCGCGGTTGCTCGATGCCCCGCGTCGAAAGCCGCAGATAGACCGAGCCGCCCACCGCATCGCGCAGCCAGGTGACCGCGTCCGGCTCGTCCTCGCCCGAACGCTGGATGTAGTCGAAGGCGAAGCGCAGGATGACGGCGAGCTCGTCGACGAAGGCCGGCTCGAAGCTCGCCAGCCCGTCCTGCGCCATACCGATCAGGGGTGTGGCGATCGACTGATGCGCCCCGCCCTCCGGCGCGAGCGTGATGCCGGAGGGCGTGGCGGCTAGGATGAAGCGCGCGTCCTGATAGCAGGCATAGTTGAGCGCATCGAGCCCGCGCTCGATGAAGGGGTCGTAGAGCGTGCCCACCGGCAGGAGGCGCTCGCCGAAGAGCGAATGCGAGAGGCCGAGGGCGGAGAGCATGAGGAACAGGTTCATCTCGGCGATGCCGAGTTCCAGATGCTGGCCGGACGGCGAGAACGCCCAGCGGTAGGTCGAGGGGATGCGCTCGGCCTTGAAGACGTCGGCCCGGGCATCGCGCGCGAAGAGGCCGCGGCGGTTCACCCAGGCGCCGAGATTGGTCGACACGGTCACATCCGGCGATGTGGTGACGACGCGCTCGGCGAAGGTGCCGTCCTGCTTGGCGATCCCGTGCATGAGGAGCCCGAAGCCCTGCTGCGTAGACATGGTCGGTGCAAGCTGGATGTCGAGCTTTTCGGGCACCTCGACCACGGGCGCTGCGAAGCGCCTGCGGCCGCCGGCGTTGAACGGTGCCAGGGTTATGAAGTCCCTGAGCGTCTTTTCCTGCTCACGCAGGCCCTCGAAGGGCTCCCACTCGCGGCCCTCGCGGATGTTCATGGCCTCTCGAAGTGCTGCCATCTGTGCCGGCGTCATCAGGCCGGCATGGTTGTCCTTGTGGCCGGCAAGTGGCAGGCCGTAGCCCTTGACCGTGTAGGCGATGAAGCAGACCGGCCGGTCATGCTGCCGAGCCTCCTCGAAGGCGGAAAGCAGCGACGGCAGGTCGTGGCCGCCGAGATTGGCCATCAGCCGCGCCAGCTCATCGTCGCTGCGCCGATCGATCAGCCGCGAGACATCGCCCTGGTCGCCAATGTCGTCGATCAGGCGCCTGCGCCAAGCCGCCCCGCCCTGGAAGGTGAGCGCCGAATAGAGCTGGTTGGGGCAGGCGTCGATCCACGCCTTCAGCGCCTCCCCGCCGGGCTCGGCGAAGGCCGCCTGAAGCAGCGAGCCGTATTTGAGGATCACCACGTCCCAGCCGAAATTGCGGAAAATCGCCTCGAACCGTTCCCACAGGCCCTCCCGCACCACCGCGTCGAGACTCTGGCGGTTGTAGTCGACCACCCACCAGGTGTTGCGCAGGCCATGCTTCCAGCCTTCCAGCAGCGCCTCGAAGATGTTGCCCTCGTCCATCTCCGCATCGCCGATGAGGGCGACCATGCGCCCCTCGGGGCGATCGCTGCCCCAGCCACGGGCGCGCAGATAGTCCTGCGCAAGCGAGGCGAACAGCGTTTGCGCGGCGCCCAAGCCCACGGAGCCGGTGGAGAAGTCCACGTCGTCCGTGTCCTTGGTGCGCGAGGGATAGGATTGCGCGCCCCGGTAGCCGCGGAAGTTTTCCAGCTTCTCGCGCGTCTGGTTGCCGAAGAGATACTGGATCGCGTGGAAGACGGGGCTTGCATGCGGCTTCACCGCGGTCCGGTCCTCGGGTCTGAGCACGGCGAAGTAGAGCGCCGTCATGATCGTCGCCAGCGAGGCCGAGGAGGCCAGATGCCCGCCCACCTTCAGCCCGTCCTCGTTCGGACGGATATGGTTGGCATAGTGGATCATCCACGCGGAGAGCCACAGGACCTTCCGCTCCAGCGCGGAGAGGGGGGGCAGGCGAGTGTCGGACATGGAAATTCCCTCCGTTGCGACCCGACCTTAGGAGAGAGCGGCAGGCTGAAGGAGCCAATTTCCACGGTTGTTTCAGTGGCTTTTGGCTGAATCGCTTAAAGAAAGCTCATTTCTGGAGAGTTTTCGCCAAAAAAATCAACAGCTACGGGTCCGGAGCATGCATACCGCGCGATCCATAGGTGTGAGGGGATGCCGGCTGGAACCGGAAGTCATGACCCAATCCAGACCTCGCGCTCATCGGATCGGGGTTCTGGAAGGCGGCCGTGCTGGACCATCGCGATACCTCGAAGCGCGAGCACAGGAGTATCGTTGCGCAACGCCACACGGTTCAAGGCGCCGAGGGGATCACCCGCTTCGAGCGCACACGCCGCGGCTGTCATCAGCCATGCCACCGAAATACCGCCACGTTTGTTACTCCCATCATTCGATTTCCGGTGCCAAATTGTCTCACGACCAACAACGAGCGGTGAGCGGAAAATGGAACCGCGCTTCAGCCACGGGGCGCGGGAGTTCGCCCAAATCAGGAGGTTTCAAAAGCCATGACCACATCAACCGAGAACGGACGGAAAGGTGGACAGCCTGCCATGCACACACCACCGGTCGTGTCGCTGCAGGAATGGGAGGCGGCCCGCCAGCAGTTGCTCGTGAAGGAGAAGGCCCAGACCCGCGCCCGTGATGCGCTTGCCGCCGAGCGCCGGCGAATGCCGTGGATGGCGGTGGAGAAGGCGTATGCGTTCGAGGGGCCTGCGGGCAAGGCCAGCCTGCTCGACCTGTTCGACGGTCGGCGCCAGCTGATCGTCTACCGCGCCTTCTTCGAGCCGGGAGTGTTCGGCTGGCCCGACCACGCCTGCCGGGGCTGCTCCGTGGTGGCCGACCAGGTCGCCCACGTCGCCCACCTGAACGCCCGTGACACCACCCTCGTCTTCGTCTCGCGTGCGCCTCAGGCGGACATCGCACGGCTGAAGGCGCGGATGGGCTGGGAGATGCCGTGGTTCACCATCACGGACAACTTCGACGCCGACTTCGGCGTGGACGAATGGCACGGCACGAACGTGTTCTACCGTGACAGCGACCGCGTGTTTCGCACCTATTTTATCAACAACCGCGGCGACGAGCAGATGGGGAGCACCTGGAACTACCTCGACATCACGCCGCTGGGCCGGCAGGAGGTCTGGGAGGACTCGCCCGAGGGCTATCCTCAGACCCCGACCTACAAGTGGTGGAACTGGCATGACAGCTACGTACCGGACGCAGCGCCCGACAAAGCGGCTTCGGGGAACATTGCCTGATCGCGAACCAGAGGGACATTGAACGGGCGACACTGAGTTGAACGATTGGAAAGGCGGACCCGGTGACGGGCTGGTCCTTGCCGCAGCGCTCACCCTTTGCACTGCGGCGGCGGAGGCGCGCGATATCGTGTGGGCGCTACGACGACATCGATAAGCTCGATCCACACAGGGCGACGAGCACGCTTTCGCTCAATGGCGCTGGCCGCCCGGGCAGTGACGAGTGGTCCGGCACGCGGGCTTGGCGGCGGCTGAATGCTGCGATTAAAGGACGGGCTTTGCAGAAGTATTCCGCGGCGATGGGGTCCAGAAGCCTTTGTGCACCTTCGCGGATTCTTCGGCGAGAAGGGGGCCGATAACCTCGACTTGCCGCTGCCCGGCGGCGAAGACATCGCGACAGGGCAGGTCCATCGTCAGGTTCTCGGGATCGGGGCCGATCAACTCCTTGAGCGCTTTCTCGCTCATCCCGTGCACGACCCGTCCCACCCCCGCCCAATAGACCGCGCCAGCGCACATCGCGCAGGGCTCGGCGCTGGTGTACATGGTGCAGCCGGCGAGGAAATCCGCGTCGTATTTCAACGAAGCTTCGGTCATCAAGTTGCGTTCCGCATGTCCGGTGCGGTCGCCCCTCGTGCCACAGGTGTTCATCGCCTCCAAGAGGATGTTGCCGTCGGGATCTGCCAGGAGCGCGCCAAAGGGATGATCGCCGCGGGCTCTCGATTGTTCGGCAAGCTCCATCGTGCGGCGGAGAAGTTCAAGTTCGCGCGTGCTTTCGATCGTCATTGGCGGCTCCTTTCGCCGAATTCCTAATGTTCCAGCCAACCTGCAGCAAGAGATTTGCTTGCAGCGTAGGCATTTTGAATCAATGCTCATTATTTAATCACGACAAAGCCCGCTTGCTCATGGCGATGGCATTCCAGAACCCCCGGTCCCGGCAAAGGCCGGGAAAACAGGCATATTTCCGTTTGGCACGCTTCCTGCATGGCTGTTCGTGAGTAGAAGCGGTCAGGGCGAAAGGCCCGGGACATTGCTCGGCACAAAAGCGATCCTGAGATGAGGGGCGTACATGCCGGCTTTCTTTCTGCTCTGTGTGAATTCCCTGCAAACCGTTCATCGCCGGCGCCCAAGTCCTTGGGCGGGGTGCGCCGGCCATCGCAACCTGCCTGAGAGGATCATCCGAAGATGAAGAGAATGATCGTGAAGACTTTGCTTGGCGGAGCGTTCGCCGCGACTGCTGCCATCTCGGCCGCGCTGGCCGCCGACAAGGTAGTCTACCAGCTCGATTGGCTGCCGGGCGGCGATAAGGCCCCTATCTATGTCTGTATCCAGACGGGCTTCTGCGCCGAAGAGGGGCTTGAGGTAACGATCGAGGGCGGCCGCGGCTCTTCGGAGGCGATCACCAAGCTCGCCACCGGCGTCTCCGATATCGGCTCGGCAGGCATCGGTGCGCTGATGTCGGCCAAGGCAGGTGAGGGGGTGCCGGTCACCGCGGTCATGTCGCTATTCAACAAGGGCCCACATGCCTTTTACGCCCTCGTCGGAAGCGGCGTCGAAAAAATCGAGGATGTGAAGGGCAGGAGCGTGGCGACATCGCCCTTCACCGAGTCCAATATTTATCTGCCGCTTGTGCTTCAGGACATGAGCATGGCGGAAACCGACATAACACTCACCAAGGCCGATCCCGGCGCGCTCGGCCCCATGCTGATGACTGGGGCAACGGACGTGATCATCGCCTGGCTGACCGATGTCAGCCGCTACACCGGCCAGGCGAAGGAAGCAGGCAAGGAACTCGTCATTTTCCCGTGGTCCGCGGCCGGCCTGGAGCTTTATTCGGCCTCGCTCGTCGCCTCGGACAAGTTCCTCAAGGAGCGCCCGGACGTCGCGCGGCGCTTCATCGAGGCTTACAAGAAGTCGATCGCGTTTGCGTATGAGAACCCAAAGGAGGCTGCCGAGGCCGTCGCCGCCGCGGTGCCCGAGCTTTCGGTCGAAAATGTCGAGGGCTCGCTGAAGGACGCCATGGTGCTCGTCTTCAACGAGGTCACCGAGAAAGACGGTCTCGGCGCGTTCGAGCCGGAGCGGCTGAAAGCCACATGGGAGCGTGTCTCCAAGGCGCAGGGCCTGGATCCCACAGCGCTCGATCCCGAATCGATCGTCGACCGCAGCTTTGCAGCGGGGAGCTGACGGCGATGAGCACCGCGGTGCCAGCCATCCGCTTTTCCAGCATAGGACAGGTGTTCCGCACGGGGTCCGGCACGCTTGAGGCATTGCGCGGCATCGACATGACAGTCGGCCGCCACGAGTTCGTGGCGGTCCTCGGGCCATCGGGCTGCGGCAAGTCCACGTTGCTGCGTTTGACCTCCGGCCTGATCCGGCCGACGAGCGGGACGGTTGAGGTCTTCGGCCACCCGGTCAGCGAACCGCGTGACGATATCGGCATCGTCTTCCAGAAGCCGACCCTGCTGCCTTGGGCGACGGTGGAGGACAATATCGTCTTCCCCGCGCGTCATAAGACCGGACGCGTCGGAGGCGATGACCGCGAGAAGGGCCGCGTTCTCATAGCAAGGGTCGGACTGCAGGGTTTCGGGAAGCAACTGCCCGCCGAACTGTCGGGCGGCATGCAGCAGCGCGTAGGCATTGCCCGCGCGCTGTTCATGAACCCCGACATACTGCTCATGGATGAGCCCTTTTCCGCTCTCGATGCGCTCACGCGTGAAGAGATGGGGTTCGAGCTTCTGCGCATCTGGGAAGCCCAGCCAAAGACGGTGATGTTCATCACCCACTCGATCGGCGAGGCGGTGCTGCTCGCCGATCGCGTTCTGGTGATGAGCGAGCGCCCCGGCCACATCGTGGAAAACCTCCGTATCGAGCTGCCGCGTCCGCGCGGCATCGACACCAGCAACAACAAGGCCATGCATGACTATGTCGGATACCTCAGAGGCCTCCTCCTTAAGCGTGCGGCCTGAGCGGAGCGAGACCCGGCGCCAGGTGATGGCCCGCGCGATCCGAGCGCCGGGCGTGTTGCCCGCCGCGACCTTCGTGCTCATTCTGCTGGTCTGGGAAGCTTCCTGCCGCGTCTTTGCCATTCCTTCCTTCATTCTGCCGGCGCCGACGCGCGTCCTGGGCGGGTTTGGCGCCGTCGACACCGCGCGCTGGCTCGAACATGTGTGGGCGACACTGCGCGTGGCCATGACCGGATATTTCCTCTCGATCGCGATCTCGCTGCCGCTTTCGATCATGCTGTCGCGCTCGGAAATCCTGTCGCGCGCGATCTACCCCATTCTGGTGGTGATCCAGGCGACGCCCGTTGTCGCCATCGCACCCGTCATCATCGTCGCGCTCGGCTCGGGCGACCTGCCGAGGGTGGTCATCACGTGCCTCATCACTTTTTTCCCGCTCGTCGTCTCCACCACCACGGGCCTGATGGCGACGCCGCCCGAACTGATAGAATTATCGCGCAGCCTGCGCGCCCCCGTCTTCAGAGAAATCACCCAGATCAGGCTTCCCTATGCCGTTCCCTATCTCTTCTCCGCACTCAAGATCTCGATCACGCTGGCGATCATCGGCGCTGTGGTGGCCGAGTTCGTCGCGGCGGAAAAGGGCCTCGGCTACTACATCCAGTTCTCGACTTCGATGTTTCAGGTCCAACAGGCCTGGGCGGGCCTCATCGTGCTGGTGCTGCTTTCCCTGATCCTGTTCCAGATCGTCACCGCCATCCAGCGGTTCTGGTTTCCCTGGAGTCTGCCGGGTGACCGCACATGACGAGCTTTCTCATCAGGAACGCAGTGGGCATTCTTACCGGGCTCAACGACACGGCAGCGCGCGCTGCCGGTGACATCCGCGTCCGCGACGGGAAGATCGCGGCCATCGGCGAACTCAGGCCGCTGCCGGGTGAGCGCATAATCGACGCCTCCAACGCGGTTGTCACACCCGGCCTCGTCAACACCCACCACCACCTTTTCCAGAGCGTGCTCAAGGCCGTGCCTGAAGGCATGAACGAGGCGCTCGCCGCCTGGCTGCGCCTCGTCCCCTATTCCTATTGGGACAGGATCGACGAGGAAGCGCTGCGCGTCTCGGCCATGATCGGCCTTGCGGAACTGGTACTGTCCGGCGCTACGACCGTAGCCGACCACCATTATTTCTACTCCGACCGCTATGAGTATGATCCCGGCGACGTCCTCTTCGAGACCACGGCGCGTTTCGGTGTCCGCTTCGTTCTGGCGCGTGGCGGCGCCACGAAGGGCCGCAAGTTCGACGGCGACGATATCGCGCCTGTTCCCGTCGAGTCGCTCACCAAGATGATCGACGCCGTGGCCGCAACTGCTCGGCGCTGGCACGACCCTTCTCCCGATGCCATGCGCCGTGTCGCCTTCGCCCCGACGACGCCGACCTTCTCGCTCGGCGAGCCGGAATTGAAGGAGGTCGCTTCCGCCGCGCGCGCGATGGGGCTTCGCCTGCACAGCCATCTTTCCGAGAACATGGACTATGTGGCCTACACGCTCGCCAATTACGGCAAGCGCCCGGTGCATTGGCTTGCCGAGCACGATTGGCTGGGGCCTGATGTCTGGTTCGCCCATCTGGTCGAGTGCGCGCCGGATGAGGTGCGCCTTCTGGCGGAAACGGGAACGGCCATGGCACATTGCCCGCAGGCGAATGCCAGGCTCGGCTCAGGCATCGCGCCAGCGGCCACGCTCGATGCGCTCGGCGGAACGGTGTCGCTGGCCGTCGATGGAGCGGCTGCGAACGAGGCAGCCGATATGGCTTCCGCACTCTATGCCGCCTTCGCGATCCAGCGCGCCGCAAACGGGGTGGGCGCGACGACGGCTGAATCGGTATTGCGCTGGGCGAGTGCCGAAGGGGCGAAGGCACTGGGCTTCGACGCCATCGGGACGATCGAGGTCGGCAAGCACGCCGACATCGCCATCTTCGACTTGGGCGCGCCACGCTATTTCGGTCAGCACGACCGCGTTGTCGGCCCGATCGTCTCTGGCGGCGAGGCGCGGGTGCGTCACAGCTTCGTGGGCGGACGCGCGCTGGTGGAAAACTACAGGATACCCTGGCTCGACCTCGCTCAGCTCGATGCCGATGCCGCCCGAGTCGTCGGCAAGATTGCAAAGAAGACGTCGGAAACGGAGGAGAAAACCCGGGCCATCGGCTGAGGGAGTGGCCGTCCCAGCCATACATCGGAGTAGAAGCAGTCAACGCCATCGGCGCCGGTCATTGCTCCTCTTTGTCACGCGGCAATCGCTGCAATTTTCAAACGGAGTGAACAATGGAAACCACAGCAGCAAAGAAGGACTACGCGCTCGCGGAACTCAACAAGGAAGCGACTTTCGGCGGCATGGGCCGGGTCAAAGAACGGGCCGTTCCGCAAGTCGACCTCAGTGATTTCGAGCGGCGCAAGGCGGAGATCGCCGACCAGCTCTGGGAAGCATCGACGCAGATCGGCTTTTTCCAGCTCGTCAATCACGGCATTCCCCAAGCACAGATCGACGAGGCCTTCGAGTTCACGGCCCGCTTCTTCGATCTCGCAGCCGAGGTAAAAGCGAAATATCCGCTGCGCAAAGGCACGAATGCGGGATGGGAGTACAAGGCGCAAGTTCGACCTTCCACCGGGACAGCCGACAACAAGGAAAGCTATCAGATCACCCTGCCGCGCATGGCCGATCTCTGGCCGACGGGCGAGGAACTCCCTGGCTTCAAGGCCGTCATGCTGGCTTTCGAGCGCGCCAACTGGGCGCTCGGCATGAAGGTGCTGTCCTGCTTTGCGCTCAAGCTTGGCTTTGCGCCCGATTTCTTCACCGACGCGCATGATCCGATGTCGCCGGAATACCAGAGCACGCAGCGGCTGATCCACTATTTGCCGATGCAGAACGCGAAGCCGGAAGACTTTACGGGTTGGCGAGCCGGCGCCCATACCGACTTCGATTGCTTGACCCTCCTGCACCAGCGCGTCGGCCAGGGCGGACTGCAGCTATGCCCAGGTAAGGAAGCGGGGTCGGGTGAATTGGAGTGGACCGACGTCCCGCCACTGCCGGGCGTCGTCACCTGCAATATCGGCGACATGCTCATGCGCTGGAGCGACGATCAGCTGCAATCGACGCTGCACCGGGTGCGCATGCCGCGGGAGGACGAATATCTCGGCCCGCGCTATTCGCTGCCCTTCTTCTGCCAGGCCAATAAGGATGCCGTGATCCAGGGACCGGGGAAGAAATATGACCCGATCACCGCGCACGATTATCTTCAGCAACGCATCGTAGCGAACAGCCTCTAGTCTTGCACTCGGGGAGGCGGCCCTCAGGCCCGCTTCTGGCGCGTGAGAAACGGGATCAGCGCCCCCGCGAGTTGCGCGGGGGCGCTGATGTGAGGTACGTGGCCTGCATCGAGCATTACCCGCTCGGCGCCCGGCACGAGTTCTTGCATGCGTCTTTGCAGTTCGTGCGCCACGGAGCGGTCGCGCAGGCATTCGATGTAAAGCCGCGGGAGCCTGTTGAAGCGGGAGTCCGTCCAGCGCACCGCGACGTCGCGCCCACCCTGGGGTTGCGGCGTCAGCCGGGCAAGGGCTGCAAGCGCCGCATCGTGCGCCATATCGCTCAGGAAGATCTCCGCTGCGGCTTCCGTCGGAACGGCAGTGGACTGGCGATCAGGCGACCACACGAGATGCGGGCCGATGCCGGCGAGCCCCCGGTCGGCCGCGCGCTCATCGGCCAGAAATTCCGCGAAGCGCATGCCGGACGGCAGCATCATGCCGGCGATATAGGCGACGCGGTCGACCTTCCCGGCGAGCGCTTCTGCGGCAGCGGTGGCCACCACGCCTCCTCCAGAATGGCCGACAAGGCTCACGCAGCCTTTTGTTGCCGCGACGATCTTTTCGATGTGCTGTACATAAAGGTCGAGAGAAACGGCCTCCGGAGACGTGTCGTCGTGGCCGTTTCCCGGCAGGTCTACAGCAATTGCCGCAAGCCCTGCATCTTCGAGCAGCGGCATCAGCCTTGTCCAGACCCAGCTGCCCTGCCATGCGCCGTGGATCAGGATGACGGTGCTGGCGCCGGCTTTGTCAGGCGGCCGCATAGGTCTTGCGGTACATGGCCTGCAAATGCTCCTCCACCGTAATCGGCGGATAGCGGGGCGTTTCTCCGGGCGACAAGCAGGTGGGGATGCAGGAGACTTTATGATCGGGATTGCCGGTAAAGAAGAACGGGATCGAATAACGCTCCCTTCCGGACCTGTTGATCACGCGGTGCAGCGTGGAGCGATAGCGGTCATTCGTCCACCGGGCGATCATATCGCCCAGGCTGACGACGAAAGTCCCCGGTATGGGTGTGGCCTCGATCCAGCTTTGCGTCGCGTTGTCGAAAACCTGCAGGCCGCCCACTTCATCCTGGAGAAGAAGGGTCAGTCCGCCGAAATCCGTGTGCGCGCCGGCGCCGAGTTCGTCGAGCGCCGATTGGGCCGGCTGAGGCGGATAGTGCAGCAGCCGCAGGATCGCCAGCGGATCGCGCGAGAAGCCGGCGAAATGGTCCTCCTTGAGATCGAGCGATAGTGCCAGTCCGCGCATCAGCCGCTCGGCGAGATCGAGCATGGCGGCATGATAGGCGCGCATGACAGGCCGGAAGCCGGGAAGGTCTTGCGGCCACTGGTTCGGTCCGTGATTGAACTTCCGTGCCTGCACGCGGGGATCGTCTTCGGGCAACTCCAATCCAATATAGTAGCCTTCCTTCATGTCCGGCTTGGCGCCGGCCTGCAGCGTCTGGCCGCCGAGCGGCTCGTAGCCACGATTACAGAAGGAAAGGGACTTCGACACCCGCTCCTTGACCTCCGCCCGCTGGCTGAAGAAGGCGCGGGTTTCCTCGAAGGCGGCATCGATCAGGCCCTGCGGGATGCCGTGCCCGGCGCAATAGAAGAACCCCTTGTCAAGGCACGCTTCGCGCAAGGCCTGGCCGACCGCCTTGCGGGCGGCGGGATCTGAAGCGGACAAGCCTGAGTGCCTGAATCATAAAGATCGGTTGGATTTCATGGTCTTGCGAGCCGCCGCGTGAGCATGCGGATGCTGGCGATGAGAACCCA
>NZ_WQNH01000045.1 GCF_009812055.1 Chelativorans xinjiangensis
CGCCAGTAAAATGCGCCGCGCAAACTGGAATAGAGACTTCTTCCATGAGCTCTTTACTCATATGCGATAGCCCTGCCCTCGTGGGGGAGATGCCCGGCAGGGCAGAGGGGGCGCGAAGGGGCGTTATGCTTTCCATTTAGCTGAATTCACTTTTGGTGCGTTGGAGATGGCTGGAGCCGCCCGCAGCATTTTCCTCGTAAACGTTTCCGATTCCCTGTTGACACGAATGCGCGGCCGATTCTACCGTCGTAAACGTTTACGGGCAAGAGCGGCCGCAGCCGGGAGGGCTGGAGGTCGGGCCGGAAGACGTTCGGGAGGAGGAAGCTGCGTGACATTCAAGGCCGTTCTGGTGGGATGCGGGGGCATGGCCAAGGGCTGGCTCAGGGCCGTGCGGGAGACACCCGCGCTTGCCGGCCGCATCGAGATCGCCGGGCTGGTGGATGTCGACGAGGGCGCGGCCCGCGCCTTGGTGGACGAGTTTGCGCTCCCGGCGCGCACTGGCTCCGACCTTCCTGCGATGCTTCAGGCGGCTGGCGCCGACCTTCTGTTCGACGTCGTGCCGCCGGCGGCGCGAAAGCCGGTGGTGCTGGCGGGGCTCGAGCACGGGTGCCATGTGCTGAGCGAGAAGCCGATGGCGACCTCGCTTCAGGATGCGCGGCTTCTGATCCAGGCGGCGGAGCGGGCGGGACGCCTCCACGCCGTCGTCCAGAACCGGCGCTTCATTTCCGGAGTACGGCGCATCCGCGCCTTTCTGGAAAGCCGGGCACTGGGGGACCTGACCGGGCTCCACTGCGACTTCTTCCTCGGCCCCCATTTCGGCGGCTTCCGCGAGGAGATGGACCATCCGCTGCTGCTCGACATGGCGATCCACACCTTCGACGCTGCGCGCTTCATGGCGGGCAAGGTGCCGCTGGCGGTCTACGCGCTCGAGACCAACCCGACGGGTTCCTGGTATGCGCAAGGGGCGGCGGCGAGCGCCATCTTCGAATTCTCCGACAATGTGACCTTCACCTATCGCGGCTCGTGGTGCGCGGAGGGGGCGCCGACGAGCTGGGAGGCGGCGTGGCGCTTTACCGGCACGAAAGGCTCGCTCCTCTGGGACGGGGCGGAAGGCTTTGATGCGCGAGTGGTGGCGAGCGAAGGAAAATTCTTGAACGACCTTGCGCCGGTCGACGTTCCCGAAGCGCCGGAGGCGGCGAAGACGCACGGGCATGCCAGCGTCATCGCCGAGTTCCTGGCGGCGATCGAGGAAGGGCGCAGGCCCGAGACCGACGGAACCGACAACATCAAGAGCCTGGCCATGGTGTTCGCGGCCATCGAGAGCGCGGCGACCCACGCCCGTGTCGAAATCAGGGAATGAGGGAAGGAAAGACGTTGAGCGATCCAGCCAAGACCATCCGCATCGGCACCATGATCAAGGGCAACCGCGCCCGCGCGGACGAGACCATCGCCGCCATCGCCGACCACGGATTCGAAAGCTTCCAGCCCTTCTTCTGGCAGACGACGGAGGGGCAGGATCTGGCGGAACTCGGCAGGCGGTGCCGCGAGGCGATCGGTGACCGCGACATCACCATCTCCACCATCGGCATGTTCGGCAATCCGCTGGAGGAGCGGCCGCTCGACCGGGAGACGCTGGAAGGGTGGATAAAGTGCATCGATAACGCCCATCATTTCGGCGCCACATGCGTTGCCGGCTTCACCGGGCGCATCCGCAACATGCCCATCGAGGACAGCCTTCCGCGCTACAGGCAAGTCTGGTCCGAGCTTGCAAGGCGCGCTGCCGACAAAGGGGTGAAGATCGCCTTCGAGAATTGCGCGATGGACGGCAACTGGCAGACGGGCGACTGGAACATCGCCCACAACCCCGACGCCTGGGAGCTGATCTTCAACGAGACGCCGGACGAGCATATCGGTCTCGAATGGGAGCCGTGCCACCAGATGATCTATCTCATCGATCCGCTGCCGCAGATCCGCAAATGGGCGCACAAGTTCTTCCACATCCACGGCAAGGACGCGACCATCCGCCGGGACGTGATCCGCGAGCACGGGATCTTCGGCAAGCACCCGTTCGTCTTCATGCGCACGCCGGGCTTCGGCGACAGCAACTGGACGGACATCATCTCCGAACTGCGGCTCGCCGGCTGGAGCGGCTCCATCGACATCGAGGGCTGGCACGACCCGGTCTACCGCGACGCGCTGGAGATGACCGGGCAGATGCGTGCGCTGGAATATCTGAAGAGATGCCGGGGCGGCGCGTTCGTCGCAGCCGGATGACGAGCCGTGCCGGCCGGGGGGAATGGCCGGCAGGCGGCACAATGCGGGCGAAGGGTCCGCCAAGTGGAGGAGAAGATGAGACTGAAGTCATGTATCCATGCCGTTGCCGGGCTTCTGGCCTCGACGGCCATCGTGTCGGCACAAGAGGTGAGCCTCGATCTTTGGACGATCGACGATCCGGGCGAATACCACTACGTGCTCGCCGAAGAGTTCATGGAGAAGCACCCGGACATCAAGATCAACGTGCGCACGGTGCAGTTCGAGGACATGGTCAACGACCTCGCCCGCGCCGTGGCGACGGGGACCGGCCCGGACATTACCTATATCGACAACCCGGAAGTGGCTCTGTTCGCCTCGCGCGGGCTGCTGATGGATCTGAAGCCCTATATCGACAAGTCCGAGATCGTGAATGTCGAGGACATCTATCCCGGCCCGCTCGCCTCGGTAACCTACGAGGGCGGCATCTACGGCCTGCCGCGCGGGGCCAACACCATCGCGCTCTATTACAACGCCGACATGTACCGCGAAGCGGGCCTTAATCCGGATAATCCGCCCAAGACCTGGGACGAGCTTTACGAGGCGGCGAAGACGCTGACCAAGCCGGAGGAGAATGTCTACGGTATCGCCTTCTCGGCGGTGGCGACGGAGGAGGGCACGTTCCAGTTCCTGCCCTGGCTGCAGATGACGGGAGGCGATTATGACAACGTCGCGACCGAGGGCGGCGCCCGCGCGCTCAACTTCTGGAAGCGCCTGCTCGACGAGCGGCTGGCCTCGCCCGACACGCTGATCCGCGGGCAGTGGGATTCGACCGGCACCTTCAACGCCGGAAGTGCCGCCATGTCGATCTCAGGCCCCTGGGAACTGCCGCGCATGAGCGAAGAGGCCGACTTCGAGTATCGGGCCGCACTCCTGCCGGTGCCGGAGGAGGGGGCGACACGGGCCTCCGCGCTCGGTGAGGGCGACAACGTGATCCTGGCGAGCACGGACAATCCGGACGAGGCCTTTATGTTCGTCGAGTTCCTTTACGAGCAGATGCCGCGCGTGTGGAACGAGTTCGGCTACCTGCCGGCCTCGGATGTGGAGGTCAGCGATCCCAACAACGCGGAGATCTATGCCGTCTTCGAGGAGAGCATGAAATATGCGCGCAACCGCGGGCCGCATCCCGAATGGCCGCGCATCTCGCAGGCGATCCAGCAGGCCATCCAGTCGACGCTGACCGGGCAGGCCGAGGCGGAAGCCGCGCTTGAAACGGCTCAGCAGAAGATCGACGGGGTGCTGGGGGATTGAGGTAAGGCAGTGGCCGTGCGCCCATTCCCTCCCCGCAAGGGGCGGGGCTATCGCATATGGGTTCTGAGTCCTTGATCGGACCCCCACCCCTCACCCCTCCCCTCAAGGGGGAGGGGGATTCTGGGACGTCGGCGGCCCCTCCCCCTTGAGGGGAGGGGTAAGGGGTGGGGGTACCGGCGAAGCCGGCATATGGGATAGCCCTGCCGCAAAGGGAGGGAAGGGCGCGCGGCCGTGATGGCACCGCCAAGGAGGATCGTTCATGGCACGTTTCATACGCTCCGTGCGGGACGCCCGCGGCCTGGATGCGGTTCTGGTGTGGCTGGCGCTCGGTTATCTCGGGGTCTTCTCGGCCTTTCCGCTGGTCTACAACATCGTCATTTCGCTGCAGACGGTGGACCTCTTCTCGCTGGCCTCCTTCGAGCGGCCCTTCGTCGGACTGCAGAACTACCGCGACGTGCTGGGCGATCCGGTCGCCGGCACCGTTCTGTGGAACACGATACAGTTCGTGGTGCTGTCGGTTGTCTTCCAGCTCGCGATCGGCTTCGGCCTGGCGCTGTTCTTTCAGCAGGACTTTCCCGGCGCCACATATCTGCGTGGGCTGTTCCTGGCCGGCTGGATCATGCCGGCGCTGGTGGTCGGGGCGGTCTGGAGCTGGATTCTTGCCGGCGATTTCGGCGTCCTCAACTACGTGCTGCGCTCGCTCGGCATCACCGACAGAAACATCTTCTGGCTCTCCGATCCGAACGTTTCGCTTTATTCGGTCATCATCGCCAATATCTGGCTCGGCATTCCCTTCAACATGATCCTCCTGTCGGTCGGCCTCGCCGCGATCCCGCGTGACGTCTACGAGGCGGCCGAATTAGACGGGGCGGGCGCCTGGCAGCGCTTCTTCACCATCACGCTGCCCCTGATGCGCGCGCCGCTGGGCGCCGTTATCTCGCTCGGCATCATCTTCACGCTGCAGCAGTTCGACCTCTTCGCCGCGCTGACCCAGGGCGGGCCGTCGAACGCCTCCAACGTAGCTCAGTACTGGTCCTGGCAACTTTCCTTCCAGACCTACCAGATCTCCTACGGCTCGGTGGTGTCGGTGCTGATGATCGTCTTCGTGGTGGCGGTGGCGGCGGTCTATACCCGCTCCACGCGGCACGAACAGAGCTATTGAGGAGCGGGGCCATGACAAAAGCGGCCATGAGAAAATACGCTCTACTGGCGCTCGCCATCCTGTTCGTGGCGCTCTACCTCTTCCCGCTTTACTGGATGTATGTGACGGCGCTGAAGTCCGGCTCAGAGATCTTCCGCTTCCCGCCGACCTTCTGGCCCGAGACGCTTCATTTCAACGTCGCCGACGTCTGGGTGCGGCTGCGCATGGACCGGTTCCTGACGAACTCGCTGATCATCGCTGCGGGCACCACGACCATCATCGTGGCGGTCGGCACCGGCTGTGCCTATGCGCTGGCCAGGGTGCGCTCCATCTGGATGGATGTGGCCATGTTCACGACGCTGATGATGCAGGTGCTGCCGTCCTCGCTGATGATCACGCCGATCTTCGTGTCGTTCAATCATGTCGGGCTGCTCGACTATCCGCGCCTGGCGGTGGTGCTGGCGCAGGCGGCGAAGCTTCTGCCGCTCTATATCGTCCTGTGCCGCACGGCCTTCATGCAGGTGCCGCGGGAACTGGAGGAGGCGGGGCTGGTGGACGGCAATTCGCGGCTCGGCGCTTTCCTGCAGATCGCCATTCCGCTGGCGCGCAACGGCATCCTCGTGACGGCGGTGCTCGTCTTTCTCTTGTCCTTCGGCGAATATGTCTATTCGCGCTCGCTCATCGGCGAACGGGCGCTGCAGCCGGCCACCGTCGGCCTGCAGTCCTTCATGGGACCCAACACCAGCGACTGGTCGGGCGTCATGACCTATTCGGCCATCTACGTAACGCCGATCCTTTTCATCTTCGTGCTGCTGCAGCGGCGCATCGTCAGCGGACTGACCGCGGGAGCCCTGAAATGACCTCACCGCAGATCGAACTGGAGCATGTGGACAAGCATTACGGGCATTTCCATGCGCTCAAGGATATCAACCTCGAGATCGGCAAGGGCCGGTTCGTCGCCCTGGTCGGGCCGTCGGGCTGCGGGAAGTCGACGCTCCTGCGTTCGCTGGCGGGGCTGGAATCGATCACCGGCGGCACGATGAAGATTGCCGGCGAGACGATGAACGGCGTGCCGCCGCGCCGGCGCGACGTGGCCATGGTGTTCCAGTCCTACGCGCTCTACCCGCATATGACGGTGAAGGAGAACCTCACCTATTCCATGCGCTTGAAGCGCAAGCCGAGGGAGGAGCGCGACAAGGCCGCCAAGGAGGTGGCGGAGATCACCGGCCTTGGGAACCTGCTCGACCGCTACCCGCGCGAGCTTTCCGGCGGCCAGCGCCAGCGCGTTGCGATGGGCCGCGCCATCATCCGCCATCCGAAGGCCTTCCTCTTCGACGAGCCGCTATCGAACCTCGATGCCGCGCTTCGCGTCCACATGCGCAAGGAGATCCGCGCGCTGCACGACCGGCTGGGCGCGACGTCCGTCTATGTCACGCACGACCAGGTGGAGGCGATGACCATGGCCGACCACGTGGTGGTGATGCGCGAGGGCGTGATCGAGCAGGCCGGCGCTCCGCTCGATCTCTACGACCACCCCGCCAACCGTTTCGTCGCCGGTTTCATCGGCTCGCCGGCGATGAACTTCGTCGAGGCGGCGGTGGCGGAGACGGGCGACGCGGTGGCGCTCGAAGGGTACGACGGCGCGGTGCTGCCGCTCGGCCGCAAGCTGGAGCCGGGACGGCGGGTGGTCGCCGGCCTCAGGCCGGAGCATCTGAGCCTCGGGGAGCCGGACAGGAGCCAGATCCGCGTCGGCGTCGGTGTCGTCGAGTTCACGGGTGCGGCGAGCTATCTCTCGTCGGCCGGCGAACCGGAGCTGACGGTTTTCCATGCGGGTCGCACCGAGGTGCGACCGGGTGAGACCGTGGGGCTCACCATCGCGCCGCAGCACGTGCATCTGTTCGACCCGGAAACGGGACGGCGGGTCGGGTAGTTTCGCATAAGACGGTGACCGGCATCCCGCCCTCATGGTTGGCCCTCGACAAGCTCAGGGCTCAGGTGAGGGCTTTTTGAAGGCAAGCGCCAAGCGCCCTCGTGGTTCGACAAGCTCACCATGAGGGCTACTGCGAGGTCGCCCCTTCCTGCTCATAGGGAAACTCTCCGCTCATCTCCCCTCCTTGGACCGGCGTCGAAGGGGCGCCGAGTCTCCAGTAGCCCTCATGGTGAGCTTGTCGAACCACGAGGGCGCTTGGCGCCTGAGCCTGTCGAAGGCGAGGGTGAAGGCACGCGCCTTCATTTCACTACTCCACCAGCTTCCACAGAAGCGGCAGAAGCTGCTCCCGGCCCCCGGGGCCCAGCTTGCGCGCGAAGTGCGCCTCGTGCTCGGCCTGCAATTGCCGCGCCTCGCCGAGCAGCGCCCTGCCTTCCTTCGTCAGATGCAGCGCGTAGGAGCGGCGGTCCTTCTTGGAGGGCCGGCGCTCGATCAGGTTTCGCTTCTCCAGGTGGTCGACCATCGTCACGAAATTGGTGCGCTGGACGCCCAGCGCCGCGCTTACCTCGGACTGGTTGAGACCGGGGTTCTCGTCGATGATGATGAGGGCCGAGAAATAGGCCGGCCTCAAGTCGACGGTCTCCAGCGTGCGGATGAAGTCGTCGAAGATGACGAGTTGGGCGCGGCGCAGGGCGTATCCGATAAAGCCCGGGAGGGGCCCGAGACTGACGCCGTTGGGCGCTGCAGTTGCGCCGCGGTCTTCACTATTGTCCATAAACAAGCGGTCCTCCCAAACCATCCGCGCCGCAATAGCACACTATAGCCGGGTCTCAAGCCTTCACCAGACCTGCGGCATTCCGCCTGGCTCGGGTTTCGGGGCACCAGGAGCGACGACCACCGCGCGCGCTCTTGACTGGGCGCGGGGTTTCTGCTTTTGATAAAACAACAAATGAGCATATTTCGCTCATTTGTTGTTTTATCATCGTTCAACGGGAGGAGCACGCATGTTCGGATTTTCAAGGATTGTTTCAGCGCTTGCCGCGCTGCCGCTTGCCGTGGTGGTGGGTGCGGGAGTGGCGGGTGCGGAGGGGCTGAAGATCGGCTTCAGCCAGGTGACGCTGCAGTCGCCGTTCTACGTGCAGCTCAAGAACGGCGCCGAGGCGGCGGCCGAGGCGGGCGGCGACACGCTGATCTTCCTCGACGCCAATGGCGACGTCAGCAAGCAGAACAACGATATCCAGGATCTCATCACCCAGGGCGTGGATGCGATCATCATCAACCCGGTCAACCCGGATGCGGTGGTGCCTTCGCTCGAAGCGGCGACGGCGGCGGGCATTCCCGTCATCACCGTCGACCGCAGCATCAACGGCGAGGGCGTCACCGCCCATATCGGCCGCGACAACAAGAAGATGGGAGCGCTCGTCGGCGAGGCCTTGGTCGAGCGCCTGAAGGCCGACGGCGTCGAGGGGGCGAAGATCATCGAGATCCAGGGCGACGCCGGCGGCGCCGTCATGATGGACCGCCGCGACGGCTTCCATGCCGCGCTCGAAGGGTCGGGCCACACGATCGTTGAGGGGCCGTATGCCGAATATATCCGCGCCAATGCCGTGGTCGCCATGCAGGATCTTCTGCAAGCGCACATCGATGTGAAGGTGGTCTATGCACACAATGACGACATGGCGCTCGGCGCCTTGCAGGTGCTCCAGGAAAGCGGCCGCGACGACGTGCTGATCGCCGGCGTCGACGGGCTGTCCGAGGCGCTCAGTGTGATGGAGGCGGGCGGCAACTACATCGCCACCACGCTCAACGACCCGCAATATCTGGGCGACGTGACCATCCAGGTGGCGCGCGAGGCGGCGGCCGGCAAGAAGGTGCCCGGCTTCGTCGACGCGGGCACCACCCTGGTGACACCGGAGAATGTAGGCGAGTTCCCGCATGATGCCCTGTTCGCGGAATACCGGCCCGAGGTTCTGGCCAGGTAAGGCTCCCAAGACGGCGCGCACGGTGGGCTCGTTCCGCCGTGCGCGCGACCCGCGGGTTTCTCAAAAGATTGAAACAGGAACAGACAATGCGCGCAGCAGTGCTCCATCGTCCCGGCGATATCCGCGTCGAGGACGTCCCCGCCCCCCGGCTTCATGACAACCACGCCCTGGTGCGTGTGGCCTCGGTCGGGGTCTGCGGTTCGGACCTGCCGCGCATGCTGATCAAGGGCGCGCACCGGATGCCGCTCATCTGCGGGCACGAGTTTTCCGGCCATGTCGCGGAGATTGGCGAGGGGTTGGAGGGGTTCACGGTCGGTGATCTCGTCGTCGTGCCGCCGATGCTGCCGTGCCATGCCTGCGACCAGTGCCTGAAAGGGCAGTTCTCGCGCTGCCGCGACTACGACTATTTCGGCTCGCGGCGCGACGGCGCCTATGCCGAATATGTCTCGGTCCCTGCCTCCAACCTTCTGAAGGTGCCGGCCGGTGCCGACCCGAGGGCGGTAGCCATGGCCGATCCCGCCTCCATCGCCCTTCATGCCATCTGGAAGGCGGGCGGGATCGCCGTCGGCCAGCGCGGCGGCGTGATCGGCTGCGGGCCCATCGGCCTTTTCGCCATCCAGTGGATGCGGCTCATGGGTGTGAGCGAGGTCGTGGCGGTCGATGTTTCCGAGCGCAAGCTGGCGCTGGCGAAGGAGGCGGGCGCCACCCACTCTATCCTGGCCGGCGACGGGGCGGCCGGCGACCTGCCGTGCGACGTGATTGTCGAGGCGGCGGGAAACGCCGCCGCCATCACTGCTGCCGTGCGGCTTGCGGCCCCCGGCGGGCATGTCGTCTTCATCGGCATTCCGGTTGGCGAGGTGGCGCTGCCCAACGCCGCCTTCCAGCATTTTCTGCGCCAGGAGGTTTCTCTGCACGGCTCCTGGAATTCCTTCGGCGCCCCCTTTCCGGGGCCGCAATGGGCCGCCACGCTGGAAGCGCTTGGCACCGGCCGTCTGAAATGGGAGTTTCTCATCAGCCACGATCTGGACCTTGCCGAATTGCCCGGTATGTTCGCGCGGTTCCGCGACGAGCCGGACATGTTCTATTCCAAGGTCATGTTCCGGCCGTAGCATTGTGCGTCGGCCCGGCGGGGCATGCGTGGTGGGAGGAGAGACAGATGACACTTGTCCTGGGATTCGATCTGGGAACGGGAAGCGTCCGCGCCGGCGTCTACGACCTCGACGGCGGCACGATGCGCGGCAGCGCGGAAGAGCGCTACGAGACCGTCTACCCACACCCGGGCTGGGCGGAACAGCAGCCGGAGGAGTGGTGGAGGGCCCTTATCGTCGCCGGCAGGCGGGCGGTTGAGGCGGCGGGCAGCCGCGATATCGCCGCCGTCTGCGTGGCCGCCACGGCATCCACCGTCGTCGCCTGCCGGCGCGACAGCACGCCGGTCTACCCGGCTATACTGTGGATGGACTGCCGGGCCACACGCGAGGCGCATGAGACCGGCAGGCTCGCCCATCCCGTCATGGCCTATAGCGGCGGCGAGGACGCCGCCGAATGGCTGGTTCCCAAGGCGATGTGGCTGGCGCGGCACGAGCCGGAAGTGTTCGCCCGGGCCGAGGTGATGTGCGAGGCCCTCGACTACATCAACTACCGGCTCTGTGGCGAATGGGCCGGCTCGCGCATGAACGCCACCTGCAAGTGGAACTACGATGCGGCCGCCGGGCGCTATGTGCCGGAGATCTACGAAACGCTGGGCGTTGCCGCACTGATCGACAAGCTGCCGTCACGCATCGTGCCGGTTGGCGGTGTGGTGGGCCATGTGCGCGCCGAGATCGCGGCCGAACTCGGCCTCACCTCCACGCCGCTTCTGACGCAGGGCGGCATCGACGCGGAGATGGGCATGCTGGGAGCGGGGACGATCGATCCCGGCAGCATGCTCATCGTCGGCGGCACATCGGTCGCTCACCTCACGCATCTCGATGCGCAGCGCCCGCTTCCCGGCTTCTGGGGGCCCTATCCCAATGCGCTGATGGACGGGCGCTGGCTGGTCGAGGGCGGGCAGGTCTCGGCCGGCTCCATCCTCAACTGGCTGGCCGGGAAGATTTTCGGGCTGGACGAGGCCGGTCATCACGCGCTCATCGCCGAAGCGTCCCGGCTTGTCCCGGAGAAGACAGGCCTGATGGTGCTCGACTACTGGATGGGAAACCGCACGCCCTATCGCGACGCCGGTCTGCGCGGCGCCATCCTCGGTCTTTCGCTCGGCCATGGCCGGGCGGAGATATACCGTTCGGCGGTCGATGCGGTGGCGCTCGGTACGGTCAACGTCCTGCGGGCGCTGGAGAAGGAGGGCGTCTTGATCGAGCGGATCGTCATGGGCGGCGGCATCTGCCACAATCCGCTGTGGCTGCAGGCGACGGTTAACGCGCTCGGCCGGCCGGTGCAGCTGGTGCGCGAGGAGAACCTCTCGCTTCTCGGTGCCGTTGTCAGCGCGGCCTGCGGCCTCGGTCTTTACCCGGACCTTGCCTCGGCCTCGCACGCGCTCGCCGTCGGCGGATCGGCGATGATGCCGGAGCCGGAGCGGACATCCTGGTATGATGGCGCTCTGGCCCGGTATGACGAGCTCACCAGCATGCTCGCGCCCGCCTTGCACCGGCTTTCGGCATCGGAGGACGGCGCCCCATGAGCGTGGCCAGGACCCCGCCCGTCCGTCTGCCCTCCGACGAGCAGCGCGAGTATCTGATGGTGCGCGCGGCGAAGCTCTATTACGACCTGCAGCGCACGCAGGGTGAGATCGCCAAGGAATTGGGCCTCACCCGCTGGCAGATCGGCCGGCTGCTGACCGAGGCGCGCGAATTGGGTGTCGTGCGTATCGAGATCACCCCGCGCTCCAGCCGCGCCACCGACCTGGAGGTGGCGTTGCAGCAGGCGTTCGGGCTTAGCGATGCCGTGGTCGTGCCCCATGGAGAAAGCCACGACGGCGACGTGCTTCTGGAGGCGGTGGCGCAGGCGGCCAGCAAATATATCGCCGGGCTCAAGCCTCAGGTCTCGCTTATGGGCGTTTCGTGGGGGCGCACCATGTCCGCGGTCGCCCGCTTCCTGCCGGCCAACTGGAATCCGGGGCTGCACGTGGTATTGGTCAACGGCGCGACGAATTTCCGCTCGACGTCGGATCGCGTGATCGCCGTGGCGGAAGAGTTCGCGCGCAGCGCCAACGGCATGGCGACGCTGCTGCCGGTGCCGGCCATCGTCGGCAAGAAGAGCACGCGCGAAGTGTTGGAGCAGGACCCGGTGATCGAGAAGGTGCTGGAGCTTGCCGCCGAGGCGGAAGTCGTGTGCTTCAGCATGGGCGGTCTTTCGCATGAATCCGTGCTGGTGACCTCCGGCTATATCGATGCGGACCATATCGACCGGCTCGGAGAAGAGGGCGCCGTCGGCGACATTCTGGGCCGCTTCATCGACGCGTCGGGGGCCGTCGTCGACGAGGAGCTCGACGGCCGCACCATCGGCCTGCGCCTCGATCTCCTGAAGAAAAAGGAGCGCTCGATCGGCATCGCCTCGGGGCCGGAGAAGCACGCCGTGACGCTTGCCGCGCTCAAGGCCGGCTACCTATCCGTCCTGATCACAGACGAAACCACGGCGCGCGCCGCGTTGGAGGGTGCGGATGGCCGATGACGTGCTTGTCGTGGAGAACGTGTCGAAGCGTTTTCCCATGAACATCGTCGCCCTGGAACAGGCTTCGCTGACGGTGCGCCGCGGCGAGATCCACTGCCTTTTGGGCGCCAACGGCGCGGGGAAGTCGACGCTGTTGAAGATGGTCGCCGGCGCGCTGAAACCGTCCGGCGGGCGCATCAGCCTCGAGGGCCGGGCGCTCGATCTCCACTCGCCGGCCGATGCCGCGCGCGCCGGCATCTCGATGATCTATCAGGAGCTCGACCTCGTTCCCCAGCTCACCGTGGAGCAGAACCTGTTCCTCGGCCATGCGCCGGGCAAGGCCGGGGTGATCGACCGCCGCGTGCGCAGCGAGCGTGCCCGCGAGGCGCTTCAGCGCATCGGCGCGCGCTTTTCGCCGAGGGCGCGGGTGGAGCAGCTTTCGGTGGCCAACCAGCAACTCACCGCCATCGCCCGCTCGCTGACCATGAACGCCAAGATCATCATCATGGACGAGCCCTCCGCCGCGCTCAACGAGACGGAACTGGAAGCCGTGTTCGAGGTGATCCGCGACCTGGTGCGCCAGGGCGTGTCCATCCTCTATGTCAGCCACCGGCTGGCCGAGCTGCGCGAGATCGGCGACCGCGTCACCGTTCTGCGCGGCGGGCGCACCATCGCCACCTACGATGTCGCCGATACGCCGGACACGGCACTGGTGGAGGCGGTGATCGGCAAGGCGCGCACACTGGTCGAGCGCAAGGCGTGCCCGCCGGTCGCCGGCGAGGTGGCGTTGTCGGTCAGCCAGATGCGCGGTGCGGATGGGCTCATGGTGGAGAATTTCGCCGTACGCTGGGGCGAGGTGACGGGCCTCACCGGCCTCAACGGCTCCGGCCGCACCACGTTCCTGCGTTCGCTGTTCGGCGATCTCAGGTTCGAGGGAGCGGTGGAGGTCGGCGGCCGGCCTTACCGCCCCACCCATCCTGCGCATGCGATCCGGCGTGGCCTGGGCCTGGTGCCGGAAAGCCGCAAGACCCACGGCCTCGTTCTCGATGCGCCGATCTACAAGAACGCCACGCTCGCCTCGCTTGGCGGCCGGTTCGCCATGCGCCATCGCCGCGAGCGGGAGAGGGTGCGGCCCGTGCTCGACCGGCTGTCGACCAGATATGCCGACCTGGAACAGGCGGTCATCCAGCTTTCGGGCGGCAACCAGCAGAAGGTGGTGCTCGCCAAGTGGGTGGTGAACGGGGCGAAGATCCTGCTGCTCGACGAGCCGAGCCGCGGGCTCGACGTTGGCGCGAAGGCCGACCTTTACGCGCTGGTCGAGAAGCTGGCGGCCGACGGCGCCGCCGTGATCGTGGCGAGCAGCGAGCTCGATGAGCTTTACGCGGCCTGCGATTCCATCTGGGTGTTCCACGAAGGCCGGATTCTCGACCGCTACGACCCCTCGGTCATCGACCGAGAGGCGATACTGAAGGCGACCATCCTTGGAGACCAGCATGTCCACTGACAACGCGATCGCCGAACGGGCGCCGGCCCACCGGCGCCTCGCCAATCTCTTGATCGAGTACAACTTCATCGCCATCTTCGTGGTCGTGGTGGTGATCGCCGCCGCGCTCTCCGATAACTTCCTGACTTTCGTCAACATCGCCAACCTGTTCCAGCAGGCGGCCGTTGTAGGCGTGGTGGCGATCGGCATGACGTTCGTGATCCTCACCGGCAACATCGACCTGTCGGTGGGCTCGCTGACCGCGCTCTGCGGCATGGTGGTGGCGGTGCTGATGGCGGCGGGATGGGACCCGGCGCTCGCCGTCGTGGCCACCGCTCTCGTGGGGCTTTTATGCGGGGCGGCGATGGGGGCGACGAGCGCCTATGGGCAGGTGCCGAGCTTCATCGTCACGCTCGCCGGCCTCGTCTCCTTCCGCGGCATCACCTATCTCCTGACGGACGGCGTGCCGGTGAGCGGGCTGCCGCCGTCCTTCGCCGCCATCTCGTCCTCTGTCATCCCCATCCTGCCCGGCCTCGGCCTGACGTCGATGGCGCTGATCTTCATTTGCCTGTGCATCGCCGGCGGGCTGGTGCTGCGCTTTACCGTGTTCGGCGAGTACGTCTATGCGACCGGCGGCAACCCGGAAGCGGCGCGCCTGTCGGGCCTGCCGACACGGCTGATGATCACCGCCGTCTTTGCCATCTCCGGCGTGACGGCCGCCATTGCCGGCATTCTCCTGACCTCACGCCTGCGCATCGGCCAGCCGACGGCGGCGCAGGGGCTGGAGCTGGACGCCATCGCCGCGGTGGTGCTGGGCGGCACCAGCCTCTTCGGCGGGCGCGGCAGTCTTCTCGGCACGTTCTTCGCCGTCATGCTCTTGCAGGTGCTGCGCAACGTTTTCAACCTGCTGGGGCTCGGATCGTTCTATCAAATGACGGTGACCGGCTTTATCATAGTGGCCGCCGTTCTGCTCAACCGTTTCATCGAGATGAGGAGGGGTCGCGGATGATCCTGCCGGAAAAGCACCCGACAATCAAAGCCGTCCCCGAGGCCGGAAGCGGGCCGCACGAGGTCCGCAATCGCGGCACGGCGCTGACCCCCGGATGGTTCGAGGACGTGGCGGTGAACCTCTCCGCCGCCGAGCGGCGGGCGGCGACGCTGGCGACCCGGCGCTCCGTGAAAAAGGCGTGGCAGGCGGCGTGGCTGGTCCGCGCCATCACCTGCATCGACCTCACCACGCTCGCCGGCGACGACACGGCCGGCCGCGTGCGCCGGCTGTGCGCCAAGGCGAAGAAGCCGCTCTCCGATGAGCTGCTGACCGCGTTGGGGCTGGAGGAGGAGCGCATCACCACGGGCGCTGTCTGCGTTTATCCCACCATGGTGCCGCCCGCGGTGAAGGCGCTGGAGGGCTCGGGCGTTCCCGTGGCCTCGGTCGCAACCGGCTTTCCCGCAGGCCTTACGCCGCTGCCGCAGCGGCTTGCCGAAATCCGCTATGCGGTCGAGGCGGGGGCGGCGGAGATCGACATCGTGATCACCCGCGAATATGTGCTGACGCAGAATTGGCCGGCACTCTATGACGAAGTCCGCGCCATGCGCGAGGCCTGCGGGCCCGCGCATCTGAAGGCGATCCTCGCCACCGGCGACATTGCCACGCTGCGCAACGTCTACCGCGCCTCGATGGTGGCCATGCAGGCGGGTGCCGACTTTATAAAGACCTCCACAGGCAAGGAGGCGGTGAATGCCGTCCTGCCCGTCGGGCTTACCATGGTGCGGGCGATCCGCGACTATGGCGCGCTGTCGGGAGAGATTGTCGGCTTCAAGCCGGCGGGCGGCATGCGTACCGCCAAGGACGCGCTCTCCTGGCTCATCCTCATGAAGGAGGAGCTCGGCACGGCCTGGACGATGCCCGACCGCTTCCGCCTCGGCGCCAGCTCCATGCTGGGCGATATCGAACGCCAGCTCGAACATTACGCCACCGGGCGCTACTCGGCGTCCTACCGTCACGCACTCGCCTGAGGCCACTCATGGAACAGATCAGGGACATCATGCGCACCATGGAATACGGGCCGGCCCCGGAGGCGGGCGAGGAGGTCGCCGCGTGGCTGAAGGCGCGGGCTGCCGGCATCGGCCATTTTATCGGCGGCAAGTTCGTCGCCCCGGGCAAGGAGCGCTTCGCGACCGTGAACCCGGCCACCGAGGCCGAGCTTGCCCGCGTGGCGCAGGGCAGCGAGGCGGAGGTCGACGCGGCGGTGAAGGCGGCGCGCGGGGCCTTCGGCAAATGGTCGAAGCTGCCGGGCCACGAGCGGGCGCGCTATCTCTACGCCATCGCCCGGCATATCCAGAAGCGCGAGCGCTTCTTCGCCGTGCTCGAATCGATGGACAACGGCAAGCCGATCCGTGAGACGCGCGATATCGACATTCCGCTGGTCGCCCGCCACTTCTACCACCATGCCGGCTGGGCGGAGATGGTGGAGAGCGAGTTCGAGGGCTTCTCGCCGGTCGGCGTCTGCGGGCAGATCATCCCGTGGAACTTCCCCCTCCTGATGCTCGCCTGGAAGATCGCGCCGGCGCTTGCAGCGGGCAACACGGTGGTCCTGAAGCCGGCCGAGCAGACACCGCTGACGGCGGCCGCCTTTGCCGAGATCTGCGAGGAGGTCGGCCTGCCGGCGGGTGTCGTCAACATCGTCTATGGCGACGGGCGCACGGGGGCTGCGATCACGGCGCACGAGGATATCGACAAGATCGCCTTCACCGGCTCGACGGAGGTCGGGCGCATCATCCGCGAGGCGCTGGCCGGTTCGGGCAAGAAGCTGTCGCTGGAGCTCGGCGGCAAGTCGCCCTTCATCGTCTTCGAGGACGCCGATCTCGACGGCGCGGTGGAAGGTGTGGTGGACGCCATCTGGTTCAACCAGGGCGAGGTGTGCTGCGCGGGCTCGCGCATCCTCGTGCAGGAGGGCGTTGCCGAGCGCTTCTATGACAAGCTGCGCCGGCGCATGGAGACGCTGCGCGTCGGCGACCCGCTGGACAAAGGGATCGACGTCGGCGCTGTCGTCTCGGCCGAGCAGCTGCAGCGGGTCTCGACGCTGGTGAAGCAGGGTGAGGAAGAGGGCGGCCGGCTCTGGCGAGCGCCGGGAGCGCTGCCGGAGAAGGGCTATTTCTTCTCGCCGTCCTTCTTCACGGAGGTGGACCCCGCCTCGACCGTGTGCGGGGTGGAGATCTTCGGGCCGGTCGCCGTCGCCATGACGTTCCGCACCCCGGCGGAAGCCGTGGAACTCGCCAACAACACGCGCTACGGCCTTGCCGCCTCCGTCTGGTCGGAGAACATCAACCTGGCGCTTGATGCCGCGGCCAAGGTGAAGGCCGGTGTCGTGTGGGTGAACTGCACCAACATGCTCGACGCGGGCTCCGGCTTTGGTGGCTACCGGGAGAGCGGCTTCGGCCGCGAAGGCGCGCGCGAGGGGCTATACGAATATCTGGTGAGCGATGTCGAGAAAGCGCTGAAGCCGGCCAAGGAGCAGGCCGTCTTCACGCCACGCGGCGCGCGGGAAGAGGAGCGCCGCTTCGCCGGCCTCGGCCATATCGACCGTACGGCGAAGAACTATGTGGGCGGGAAGCAGGCGCGGCCTGACGGCGGCTACTCTTACGACGTCATCGGCAAGGGCGGCGCCGTCATCGGCCAGGCGCCGCTCGGCAACCGCAAGGACATCCGCAACGCAGTGGAGGCGGCAGCGAAGGCTGGAGGCTGGGGCGGCGTGACGGCGCACAACCGAGCGCAGGTGCTCTACTACGTCGGCGAGAACCTGGACGCGCGGCGCGAGGAGTTCGAGGCACTTCTTGCCGAAAGCACGGGCCAGAGCGCCAAGGCCGCTTCCGCCGAGTTCGACGTCGCCCTGCGGCGCATCTTCTATTACGCCGCGCAGGCCGACAAATATGACGGCGCCGTGCATGCCACCAAGTCGCGGCATGTGACGCTGGCCATGAACGAGCCCTGGGGCGTGATGGGGATCGTGGCGCCGGAGGAGGCGCCGCTTGCCGCCTTCGTGTCGCTCGTGCTGCCGGCGATCGCCATGGGAAACCGGGTCGTGGCGGTGCCTTCGACGCGCCATCCGCTTCTGGCCGCCAATCTCTACCAGGTGTTCGATACCTCCGACGTGCCGGGCGGTGTGGTGAACATCGTCTCGGGCGAGAAGGACGCGCTGGCGAAGACGCTGGCCGAGCACGACGAGGTGGCGGCCATGTGGTATTTCGGCGGCAGGGAAGGCAGCGCCATGGTCGAGCGCGCCTCCTGCGGCAACCTCAAGGCCACCTGGGTGAACGACGGCAAGGCGCGGGACTGGCTGGATGATCGCCAGGCGCGGGGACGGGAGTTTCTGCGCCGGGCGACGCAGGTCAAGAACATCTGGGTGCCTTACGGGGAGTGAGGCGGTTCAGGAAGGCCGATAGCCTTTCCTGAGCTTTTCCGCCAGGAACTGCGCCTGCGCCCGCCTCGCAGCCTGCTCGTCGTCGTGGAGGTCCAGCCGTTGCCGGCCCCACGTGCCGATGCGCCCCCAGTTGCGCCGGAGGGCGATCACGCCGAACAGCGTCGGCTCGACCGATAGCAGGTAAAAGCGCGCCATGTTGCGGGCGGGGTCGATGCGCGTGAGGAGGAGAGGTTCGTCGGCGGTTTCCATGCCGCCATCTTTCCCGCCGCCTCCGCACGGGTCCAATGACTAATTTGAATCGGTCGATCCCAAGCGATTCATGGGGCTTATGGATCAGACGCACACCACCAGCACCCGCTCGTCCGGCGGCTCGGCGTACAGGGCCTCCACATCCGCCGCCCGGTGCTCCAGCACGGCGCGCTGGTTGATCGAGCCCTTGTCGGTGACCTCGCCGGCGTCGATGGAGGGAGGGGTGTCGAGCAGGATCGCGCGCATGACGCGGGTGGAGGAGCCGCCGGGGAGTTTGGCAAGGCTGTCGAGATGGGCCTGCATGGCGCTGCGCACGGCTGGATGGCGCACGATCTCGGCGAGAGCGGCGTCGGCGGAAAGATCGCCGGCGAGCCGACGGCATTCCTGCGGGTCGACGATGATCAATGCCGTCAGATAGTCGCGGTTGATAGCGGCGAGCACGACGTCGCGGATGAGAGGGGCGGCGTGGGCGATCATGCGGGCGCGCAGGGGACCGACGCTGACCCACGTGCCGCTTGCCAGCTTGAAGTCCTCCGAGATGCGGCCGTCGAAGATAAAGCCTTCCTCCGGACGGTCCTCGTCGACGAATTTCAGGGCATCGCCGAAGCGGTAGAAACCTTCCTCGTCGAAAGCATTCGCCGTCTTGTCCGCCTCGCGCCAGTAGCCGGGCGTAACGTTCGGCCCCTTCACCCGCGCCTCCAGTTTGCCGTCGACGGGGAAAAGCTTCAGCCGGTTGCCGGGCACGGGAACGCCGACGCGCCCGGAAGCGGCGGTGTGCGGCGTGCAGCTGAGCGAGAACGGCGCGGTCTCGGTGGCGCCGAGGCCGGTGAGGATGGGAATGCGGGCGCCGATCGAGGCGACGGCAAGCGCGTCGAGCGCGCTCCAGACATGCGGCGAGAGCCCCGCCCCGGCGAAGAAGAGCGCCTGGACGCGTGAGAAGAAGTGGTCGCGCAGCCCCTTGTCTTCCTTCAGGAACGGCACCAGCGCCTCGTAGCCCTTGGGCACGTTGAAATAGATCGACGGCGCGATCTCGCGCAGGTTTCTCACCGTGGCGGCGATGCCCGCAGGCGTCGGCAGCCCGTCGTCGATATAGAGAGAGCCGCCATTGTAGAGCACGAGGCCGATATTGTGGTTGCCGCCGAAGGTGTGGTTCCAGGGCAGCCAGTCGATGATGGTGGGGCCGTCCTTCAGGAAGGTGAGCGCGTAGCGCAGCATTTCCTGGTTGGCCGTCAGCATGCGTTGGGTGGTGATGACGGCCTTGGGGCCACCGGTCGAGCCGGAGGTCATGAGGAACTTGGCGATGGTATCCGGGCCGACTTTCGCGCGGGCGCGATCGAGGGCGGCGTCGGGCTCGGCATTGTAAAGTGTGTAGAGTGGGATCGCCTCGCGGCCTTCCGGGGCGCCGCGGGTGAACACAGTCGGCGCGGCGGGCGGCCAGACGGCATCGAGCGCCTTTGAGAAAGCCGCGCCATCGGCCACGAACACGAGGCCGGGGGTGATGAGCTTGAAGATGTGCTTCAGCTTGCCGTGGTCGGTGGAGACCAGCGAATAGGCGGGCGAGACGGGGGCGTGCGGTACGCCGATATGCATGGCGGCGAGCGCGATGAGCGCATGGTCGATGCCGTTGCCCGACAGGATCGCCAGCGGCCGCTCTTCGGAAAGCCCGAAGGGCAGAAGAGCCGCACCAAGGCGGCGGACCGCCTCGAGTGCCTCGCGATAGGTGATCCTGCGCCAGCCTTCGCCCTGACGCTCGGCCATGAAGACCTTGTCCGGCTTCTCCAAAGCCCATCTCTCAAGACAATCGCACATGGAGGGGGCATAGTCGGGAAGAGTATTCACCGGCGCCACGAAGATGGCGCCGTCGTCGCGGCGCTCCAGCATGATGTCGAGATTGCCGAACGGGACATCCCGGAACGAACTTGAAACCTGTGCGCTCATGCCACCACTCCTCCCAAGCGGATAATGCATCTCCGCCCCTCGTCTGCCCACATCTTTTCCCGTTCCGCAACGCTCTTCCGACGACGGCATTCCTGGGGCAAGACCATCGATATATTGTTATTGTGTATAACAAAATTCTGCGCTATCATTCAAGCCATTGCATGAGGCCGTCGATGAACGAGAATCCCGCCTTTGACGACGTGCTGTCTGTCCGCGTGAAAGACGGCATCGCCCACCTTACGCTGACGCGGCCCGGAAAACAGAACGCGCTCAACGACTTGGTGATCGACGCGCTCGACCGCTTCTTTTCCAAGCCGGGCGAGGATGCGCGCGTGGTGGTGCTTGCGGGCGCGGGAAATCACTTTTCGGCCGGCCTCGACCTCGGCGAGCACGTGGAGCGGAGCGCGGCCGAGACCATGCATCACTCGCGCAACTGGCACCGGGTGATGGACCTGATACAGTTCGGCGGGCTGCCGGTGGTCTCCGCGCTTCATGGCGGGGTGATCGGCGGCGGGCTGGAATTGGCGGCGGCCACCCATGTGCGGGTGGCCGAGCCTTCGGCGTTCTTCCAGTTGCCCGAGGGGCGGCGCGGCATCTTCGTGGGCGGAGGGGCCTCGGTACGCATCGGCCGCATCCTCGGCCCGGACCGGCTGACGGAGATGATGCTGACGGGCCGCAAATACGCAGCCGACGAGGCGCTTTCCCTCGGCCTCGTGCACTATCGCGTGGGCGAAGGGGAGGCGCTTGCCAAAGCCGAGGAGCTGGCGCGCCAGATCGCCGGCAATGCGCAGCTCTCCAACCATCTCATCATCCAGAGTCTGGCGCGCATCGATGACATGTCGCGGACGGACGGGCTGTTTGCCGAAAGCCTCGCCGCAGCACTTTCGGTCTCCAGCGAGGACGCGCGGGAGGGACTGACGGCTTTTCTCGAAAAGCGCTCGCCGCGGTTCCGCTAGGGAGGTGAAGCAAAAAAGGAGCTTGCTGCGAGGAAACGGGAATGGACTGCATCTGACCCCGCGTGGAGGAGGCGAAGACCCCAGTACGCGGGCTCGAACCAGGGAGGAAACCATGACTGACAAGAGACATTCCATCACACGCCGCCGCACGCTCGGCCTTATCGGCGGCGCGCTGGCCGCACCCGCCTATATCCGCGACCTGCACGCGGCCGAGGTGACCATGCGCCTGTCGCACATGCTGCCGCCGGTCTCGCCCATGCATGCCCAGGTGCTGGAGCCCTGGGCCAAGGAGATCGGCGAGAAGAGCGAGGGGCGCATCGACGTGCAGATCTTCCCGGCCATGCAGCTCGGCGGCAAGCCGCCGCAGCTTGCCGACCAGGTGCGCGACGGCATCGCCGACATCGCCTGGACGCTGGTGGTCTACACGCCTGGCCGCTTTCCCCTGTCGGAGACCGGCAGCCTGCCCTTCATGGTGACGACGGCGGAGAACACCTCCGTCGCGCTGCACAAGTTCATGGAGGAGATGGGCATGGACGAATACAAGGGCGTCAAGCCGCTCGCCTTCCACGCCCATGCGCCGGGGAAATTCCACATGCGCGAGAAAGCCATCGAGAAGGCGGCGGACATGAAAGGCCTGAAGATCCGCGCCCCCAACGAGACCTTCGGCAAGGCGCTGGAGATCCTCGGCGCCGAGCCGGTCTTCTTTCCCGTCACGGAAATGGCCGTGGGGCTTGCCAACGGTGTCATCGACGGCACGCTCCTGCCCTACGAGGTGGTGCCGGTCTTCAAGCTGCAGGAGCTGACGAGTGTGCACTGTGCGGCGGCGCCGGTCGGCCGCGGGTTCTATTCGAACACCTTCAACGTGCTGATGAACAGCCAGGTCTACGAAGGTCTGCCGGATGACTTGCGGGCAGTCGTGGACGAGCATTCGGGTGTCGAGTTCGCGCGCCGGATCGGTGCCAATTTCGATACCTTCGAGGAGGTGGGCCGCAAGCTTTGCGAGGAGCAGGGCAACACCTTCGTGGAGGTGCCGGGCGAGGAGGTGGAAAGCTGGCGCGAGATGGTGCAGCCGGTGGTCGACGACTGGATCACCACGCTCAACGACAAGGGCATCGACGGCGCCCATGCGGTCGAGCGCCTCAACGCCCTGATCGACGCCGAGAGCGCGTGACGCGCGCATGGAGCGGCCTGGCAAGGATGATGGCCCGGCAGGACAGCGCGGCGTTCTTGCCGCGTTGAACCGGCTTATCGACTTTCTCTGCTGGGCCGCGGCGACGCTTGCCGGCGTGGTGGTGCTGGGCGTTTCGCTCGCCGTGGTGTGGTCGGTGGCGGGAAGCGCGCTGGGCTTCGGCGGGATTCGCGGCGAGTTCGAGCTGGTGGAATATGGCTGCGGCGTTTCCGCCTTCCTGTTCCTGCCGCTCGCCCAGCTCCGGCGCGCCCACATCATCGTCGATCTCTTCTCGAACTGGCTGCCGGAGCGCGGGCGATATGGGCTGGAAGGCCTGTGGGAGATCGTCTTCGCCGCCGCCTGGCTGGTGATCGCCTGGCGCTTCACCGACGGCATGGCCGGCGCACTCGATTATGACGACCGCTCCATGCTTTTGAAGATACCGCTGTGGGCGATGTATGTGCCGGCGCTGTTTGGCGCGGTGCTTTCCGCCATCGTTGCCGTACGCCACGGCGTCACGCTCCTTCGCGGCAAGGCGGTCGGGCATGCGGCGGTGGCCCAATGAGCCCCATCGAGGTCTTCACCGCCATGGTGGTGGTGCTGCTGGCGCTGATCGTGCTGCGTGCGCCCATCGCGCTCGCCATGGGGCTTGTGGGGGCGGCGGGCTACATCCTGCAGGCCGGCTGGCCGCCGCTTTCGGCCTATCTGAAGACGGCGATGGTCGACAAGTTCGTCTCCTACGACCTTGCGGTCGTGCCGCTCTTCATCCTCATGGGGCAGATCGCCATGCGCACGGGCATGAGCCGGGCGATCTTCTCCGCCTCCAATGCATGGCTGGGGCACCACCGCGGCGGGTTGGCCATGGCGTCGGTGGCGGGCTGCGCGGCCTTCGGCTCGATCTGCGGCTCGTCCATCGCCACCGCCTCCACCATGGCGCAGGTGGCGCTGCCCGAGATGCGCCGTCACGGCTATTCGGGCGCGCTCAGCGCGGGGTCGCTGGCTGCCGGCGGCACGCTCGGCATCCTCATCCCGCCGTCGATCGTGCTCATCATCTATGCGCTTTTGACGGAGCAGAACATCGTCAAGCTGTTCCTCGCCGCCACCGTGCCGGGGTTGATGGCGGTGGTGGGGTTCGTGTTGGCGATCGCCGTCTATGTCCGCGTCTTCCCTGGAGAGGCGGCGGCGAGCGAGCGGATGCCGTATGCCGCCCGTTTCCGCTCGCTGCTCGATGTCTGGCATGTAGTGCTGGTCTTCGTCGGCGTGCTCGGCGGCATCTATGCCGGCTTCTTCACGCCTGCCCAGGGGGCGGCCGTCGGGGTCGTCATGGTGGCGGCGGTAGGGTTTCTCCTGCGCACCCTGACGGCCAGGAACCTGTTCGACTGCATCATCGAAACGGCGGCCACCTCGGCCATGATCTTCGCCATTATCTTCGGCGCCGACCTCTTCAACGTGGCGCTGGCGCTGACACGCATCCCCACGCTTGCCGCCGGCTGGCTGCAGGCAGCGGAGATTTCGCCCATGCTGGTGCTGATCGTGCTGATCGGCTTCTATCTGGTGATGGGCTGCATCATGGACAGTCTGTCGATGATCCTGCTCACCGTCCCGGTGCTCTTCCCTGCCTTCATGGGGCTCGATTTCGGCATGACCGAACTGCACCAGGCCATGTGGTTCGGCATCATCACGCTGATCGTGGTGGAACTCGGCATGATCACACCGCCGGTGGGGCTCAACCTGTTCGTCATCTCCGCCCTGGCGCCGGAGATAAAGACACATGAGGTCTTTCGCGGTGCCGTGCCCTTCATCCTGGCGGAGTTCCTGCGCATCGCCCTCGTTGTCATGGTGCCGGCCACGACCTACTGGCTGGTCGATCTCGTCATGCCGTGAGGCGCTCTCCGCCTTCGCGCGATAACGCCCGGATGCGCGCGCGGAACCCCTCCGTCCCCTGGATGACCGCATCGACAATCGCGTCGAGCGCCCAGAAACGCTGGCGGACGTCGTAGTCGATCACGCGGCAGCGGGCGCTTTTCATCGTTCCAAGGCGCTGATGGTAGAGCTTGGCGATAGCGGGGTAGCCGTAGGCCTCCGAAAGGGCGGCGAGGGTGAGATGAGCGGCGAGTTCGCCGGCGAGTTCCGGCCACCTGGCGCCGTGGTCGGCGAGCCAGCGATAGAGGTCGGGGTGATAGTTGTTGGCGATGCCGCAGAAGCCCGGTGCGCCGGCCTGCAGTGCCGGCCAGGCGATGGCCGCGTTGGCGTTGACCACCGCGAGCGGCGACCCCTTCGCCAGCGCCAGCCGGCGCTTGAGCACGTCGAGGTCGCAAGAGACGTCCTTGAGGACGGCAAAGCGCCCGCTGTCGCAGCAGAACGTGAACTCGTCGTCGCTCAGGAGGCGGCGATGGGGCGAGGGGCACTCGTAGAGCCCCAACGGCAGGTCGGCGGGGAGTGCCGCGAAGAGGGCCTCGAGGTTGGAACGGAAGGTCTCCGCGCCCGCCTGCGCCGGGTCGAGGCGGTTGGTGACGAGCACCAGCCCGTCGATGCCGGTGTCGGCCATGGTGACAAGCTCGGCCTTTTGCGTTTCCGGGTCGTCCGCCACATGACCGGAGGCGACGACCGGCAGCCGCCCGCCCGCCGCCTTGGCCGTGAAGCGCGCCAGCGCGACGCGCTCTTCGATGCTCAGGCTTGCCATCTCGCTGGACTGGCAGACCGCGAATAGCGCCGACGAGCCGTTGGCGATGTACCACTCTATCAGGGCTTCGAGATCCTCCCAGTCTATGCGCCCCTCATCGTCGAACGGGGTCAGCATGACGGGGATGATTCCATCGATGGGGGCGATCATGGTTGGACTTCTCATGGCAGGCGGGAGGGGCCTTGGGGTTGAGGTTCAGCGGTATCCGAAAAGCTCGGGCAGGAACAAAACGGTCTGCGGGAACAGGATCATGACCAGGAGGGCCGCGAGGAGGACGCCCATGAAGGGCCAGATCTCGCGGATGATGTCCTTGAGCGGAATGTCCGTTACGGCGTTGATGACGAACAGCAGCACGCCGTAGGGCGGTGTGATGAGCCCGACCATGATGTTGATGACGATGACGACGCCGAAATGCACCGGATCGATGCCCAGCGTCGTCACGGTAGGCAGGAACAGGGGAACGACGACGAGCAGGAGCGTCGTGGCGTCGAACAGGCAGCCGAGCGCCAGGAACAGAAGATTGACGGCGATGAGGAAGAGGACCGGCGGGACGTCCAGGCCGGCAAGGCTCTCGGCGACGATGCCCGGGATATTCTCGCTCGCCACCAGATAGTTGAACACCAGGGCGGCGGCGATGATCATGCCGATGGCGGCGGTGGAGCGGGCGCTGCCCAGAACCAACTCGTGGAACTGCCGCCAGCTCATGGCGCGGTAGACGAGGGCGGCGAGCACCAGCGCGTAGGCGGCGGCCACCGCCGCGGCCTCGGTCGGCGTCGTCACGCCGCCATAGATCCCCGTCAAAAGGATGACCGGCAGCATGAGTGCCGGAAAGGCCCGGAAGGTGATCGCGGGCAGCGCCTTGAGGGGCACCACCTCATCGGTGTGGAAGTTGCGGCGCCGCGCTGTCCAGGCGTTGAAGACCATCAGCGTGGCGCCGATGATCAGCCCGGGAACGATGCCGCCGAGGAACAGGTAACCGATCGAGCTGCCCGAGATCAGCGCGTAGAGCACCATGGGGATCGACGGCGGGATGATGGGGCCGATAACCGCCGAGGCGGCCGTGAGTGCGGCGGCGTAGCCGGCCGGATAGCGGCCATCCTTGCGCATCATGTCGATGATGATCCGGCCGATGCCGGCGGCATCGGCGATGGCCGAGCCCGACATGCCCGAGAAGATCAGGCTCGCCACCACGTTGACTTGCGCCAGCCCGCCGCGGAAGCGCCCCACCAGGGCGACGCAGAACGTCAGGAGTCGATCCGTCACCGTACCGGCGTTCATGAAGTTGGCGGCGAGGATGAACAGCGGGACGGCCAGAAGCACAAAGGAGCCGAACAGCCCGTTCAGGCTTTGCTCGGCGATAAGGCCGACATCCTGGCCGCTCATGAACAGATAGGCGATGGCCGCCGCGAACATGGCGAAGGCGATCGGCAGGCCGCCGCCGGACAGGATGAAAAAGCCGGCGACGGCAAGGAGAAACGGTGTGCTCATGGGTTTTCCGCCGCGCGCTCGTTTACCGCTATGCCGTCCCGCAGGGTGCGGTAAAGCGCAAGGACCGACCGGATGACGACCGCGACGGCAAACACCGCGAAGATCGAGAAGACGTAGTCGAAGCGGATGCGGGTGATCGGCGTGGAGTCGATCTTCATGAAGGCGATGTAGTCGACGATGGCCGGCAATGCGCTGGCGAAGGCGACCGCCAGCACGGCGTGGCCGATCAGGCTCAGGACCCAGCGCGGGCGGGGGGCGAGCGCATCGGACAGGATGGAGAAAGTGATGTGCTCGCGCTCCTCCAGAAGAAAGGCGGAGGTCCAGAACACTGCCCAGATATAGAGGATGACGCAGGCCTCCGACGTCCAGCCGAGCGGATGGTTGACGACATAGCGCATGAAGACCTGCAAGAGGAACGAGGCAAACATGGCCGTGAGCAAGCCCACGGCCACGATCTCAGCGAATTTGCGCCATTTGCCGATCATCGACTGGACGTGTCCTGTGCGCTACTCGACGGCGTTGACGCGGTCGACGATGCCTTCAGGCCAGTCGGCGGCGAACTCGGATTCCAGGTACATCTTCTGCACCCGCTCGCGGAAGGCTTCGCGGTCGGGCTCGTAGACCTTGAGGCCTTCACTCTCGAAGAAGGACACCAGTTCCGCCTCGTCGGCGATGCGGTTCTCGTCGTTATAGGCGGTGGCCTTCTCGGCGGCGGCGGTGACCGCTTCCTTCTGACTGTCGGACAGCGCGTCCCAGGTCTCGCCCGACATGGACAGGAAGATCGCGTCCACCAGATGCGAGGTCAGCACGATCTGCTTGGTGACCTCGTAGAACTTCGCCGCCTTGTTGGTGGGCAGCGGGTTGTCCTGACCGTCGACGACACCGGTCTGCAGCGCCGTGTAAACCTCACCGAAGGCGATCGCCACCGGCGAGGCGCCGAGGGCCGTTCCCAGGAACTGCCAGGCATCCGATCCCGGCATGCGCAGCTTCACGCCGGCCAGGTCCTCGGGTGTGCGGATCTCGTCGTCGGTGCGGAGGTTTAGCTGGCGGGTCCCGAGATAGCCGACGTCAAGGATGTGGATGCCCATCTCATCCTCGACCATGCCGTAGAACTCGGCGCCGACGTCGCCGCGGAACACCTTCTTCTGATGCTCCGGGTCGCGGATGAGGTAGCCGGCGGTGAAGACCGACCAGGCGGGGATCTGCTTGGCGATGTCCTGGGCGGAGATCATCGCCATGTCGAGATTGCCGCGCTGCATGGCGGCCGGCTCCGTGCCCTGCTTGAAGAGCGTGGCATTGAGATGGATCTCGACGTCGAACTCGCCCGGCGCCGCGCTTTCAAGCTCGTCCTTGAACACGGTCAGCATCTTGGCGTGCCAGTCGGATTCCACCGCCGGCGTCGAGATCCTCAGCTTGACGGCGTCCGCCGCCGCAAGGGCCGGCATTGCCGTGGAAAGGGCCAGCGCACCCATGGCGGCTAGCATAAGACGTCTGGTCAAATGCATTCTTCACTCCTCCCTGATCGCAGTTAAGTTCGGATTCCCATTTGCCGGGAACGATGCTATTAGAATGCAAACGCAGAGTAACATGTCAATGACATTTCACGAGTGGCGGAATGCTGAAGTCTGAAAATGGCCTGAAGACGCTTCGTGCGGAGGCCTACGGCCGCATTGTCGATCTCCTCAATACCCAGGAGGTGCATCCGGGCCAGGTGGTGACCCAGCGCGAGCTTGTCGAGCGCACGAACACCTCGCTTGCCGCCGTGCGCGAGGCTATCCCGCGTCTCGAGGCGGAGGGCCTGATCGTCACGCTGCGCCAGCGCGGGCTCATGTTTCCGAATGTCGACGTGGCCTTCATACGCAACGCCTATCAGTTGCGCGTCATTCTGGAGCTCGAGGCGATCGCCAATGTGCCGCGCAACATCCAGCCTTCCACCATCGAGGATTGGGAGCGGGAGCACCGGGACATCCTGCGGCGCCTGCAGGAGGATGCTACGGAAGAGCTGGCGCGGAAGGCGCAGGCCCTGGACTGGGGGATGCACGAGCAGCTCATCCGCTCGCTGGGCAACGATCTGATTGCCGAAGTCTATCGCGTCAACGCCATCAAGGTGCGCATGGCGGCGCAAAAGCGCCTTCTGGTCACGCCCTTGAACGCCATCCGCGTCATGAACGAGCATCTCGCAATCCTCGAGGCGCTGCGCCGTCAAAAGGGGGAGGGGGCTGCGGCGGCGATGCGCAAGCACATCGGCAACTCGATGCAGCTCGCGCTCGGAGGGGAGATCGACTGAGGGCAGGCGGCCCGCTTTGCCCTCTCCTGTCCGTCCCGAGTTTGTGGCCTATATGCATTTCGCATGACGGTTCAACGGCAGATTGCACGGCCTGCAGGCGGTTTGCGCCGCCCGGTGCGGCTGCTTGCCTCGCTGCTTCTCGTTCTGGCCGGTCTTTTCGGCCTCGCGCTCCCGCTGTCCCCGCAGGAGGGCGGGACGGCGCTGATGCTGCGGCTGGAGGGCGCGGTCAGTCCGGCAACGGCGGACTTTGTGCAGCGCGGGCTCGAAGAGGCGGCGGAACGCAACGCGGCGCTGGTGATCCTGCAGATGGATACGCCCGGCGGCCTCGACACCTCCATGCGCGACATCATCCGCGCCATCCTGGCCTCGCCCGTGCCGGTGGCGAGTTTCGTGGCGCCGAGCGGCGCACGGGCGGCGAGCGCCGGCACCTATATCCTTTATGCCAGCCACCTGGCTGCCATGGCGCCGGGTACCAACCTGGGCGCGGCAACACCGATCGCCATCGGTGGCGGCGGTTTTCCCTTCGGCGGCGACGAGGGGACGGATGAGCAGAAGGAGAACGAGGAGGGCGGCGAGAACGCACCGGCCCCACGCAACGCGGCGGAGGCCAAGGCGGTCAACGATGCCGTGGCCTATATCCGCGGCTTGGCGGAGCTGCGTGGCCGCAACGTCGAGTGGGCCGAGAAGGCCGTGCGCGAGGCGGCGAGCCTGTCCTCTTCCGCAGCGTTGCGTGAGGGTGTCATCGATCTTATGGCCGCAAACCTCGGTGAGCTGCTCGCCAAGGCGGACGGGCGCACAGTGCGTCTCGGCGAAGAAGATACCACGCTGAAGACAGCCGGGCTTGCCGTGGAGGAGCTGGAGCCCAACTGGCGCACGCAGCTGCTCTCCGTCATCACCGATCCCAACGTCGCACTCATCCTCATGATGATCGGCATCTACGGGCTCGTCTTCGAGTTCCTCAATCCCGGCGCATTGCTGCCGGGCACCATAGGCGCCGTCAGCCTGCTTACCGGCCTTTATGCGCTGGCGGTGTTGCCGGTCAGCTATGCCGGAGCCGCGCTGATGGTGCTGGGGATGGCGCTGATCGTGGCCGAGGCGTTTGCGCCGTCCTTCGGCATTCTCGGCCTCGGCGGCACCGTGTCGCTGGTGCTGGGCGCCACCATCCTGTTCGACACGGAGGTACCCGGCTTCGGGCTCTCCTGGGAGGTGGTGGGTGCCGTGGCGGCGGCGAGCCTGGGCATGACGCTTCTTATCGTCCGGCTTGCCTGGAGTTCGCGTCAGCGCACCGTGGTTACCGGCGAGCAAGGGATGATCGGTGCCGTCGGACAGGTGCGGAACTGGAACGGAAGCGAGGGTTACGTGCTTGTCCATGGCGAGCGCTGGAAAGCGGTCTCCCCCGCGCCGCTTCAGGTCGGCGCGGTGGTGCGCGTCACTGACATAAAGGGGCTCACCCTGAAAGTCGTCGCCATGGACGGGCAGGCGCCCGCGAGCGCGAGAGGAGAAGAACCATGAACCTGTTCGGCGGTTTCACCTTCTATGCCGTCCTGATCGTCATCCTGCTGTTCATCCTTGCCTCGGCGATCAAAATCCTCAGGGAATATATGCGTGGCGTGGTCTTCACCCTTGGCCGCTTCACGGCGGTGAAGGGGCCGGGGCTGATCCTGATCGTCCCCTTCGTGCAGCAGATGGTGCGGGTCGACCTGCGCACGCTCGTGCTCGACGTACCGAGCCAGGATGTCATCTCCCACGACAATGTTTCAGTGCGCGTCAACGCGGTGATCTATTTCCGCGTCGTCGATCCCGAAAAAGCGACGATCCAGGTCGAGGACTTCATGATGGCGACCAGCCAGCTCGCCCAGACGACGCTGCGCTCGGTGCTTGGCAAGCACGATCTGGACGAGATGCTGGCCGAGCGCGACAAGCTCAACAACGACATCCAGGAAATCCTCGACGAACAGACCGACGCCTGGGGCATCAAGGTCGCCAATGTCGAGATCAAGCATGTCGACATCAACGAATCCATGATCCGCGCCATCGCCCGCCAGGCCGAGGCCGAGCGCGAGCGACGCGCCAAGATCATCAACGCCGAGGGCGAGCAGCAGGCGGCCCAGAAGCTGCTCGAGGCGGCGCAAATCCTGTCCCGGCAGCCCGAGGCCATGCAGCTCCGCTATTTGGCATCGCTCAATGTGGTGGCGGGCGAGAAGAACTCCACCATCGTCTTCCCCTTCCCGATGGAGCTCGCCAGTCTCATACCCGGCATGACCAAAGAGAAGCCGGCTGAATGACGGGTTTGGACAAGTCGGCGGTCGACGTCCATTCCCACTACTCCTCCATCGTAAGGTCGGCCACCACCGGCAGGTGGTCCGATGCGTTGCGTGCGGCGGGGTCGGTCCAGCTTTTGAGCAGCATCCCGGTCGGCCGGCAATAGACGCGGTCGAGGGCGAGGAGGGGATAGAACGCGGGGTAAGTCTTCATGTGGCTATGCCCTGGGAACAGGCGGTTGAGCGTCTTCTGCACCGAACCGCGCCATATCCAGTCGTTGAAGTCGCCGAGCATGACCGTACGGTTGGGCCCGCTCTGGCAAATCCGGGCGAGAAATCGCGCCTGATGGCGCCGTTCCGCAAAGCTCAGCCCCAGATGCACGGCGGCAAGATGGAGCGGGCCGCGGGGTGTGCTGACGAACGTCTCGATGACGGCGCGCGGCTCGCGCCGACGATAGGAGATGTCGTGGCACTGCGTCTTTGATATCGGCCAGCGGCTGATGACGGCATGGCCGTAGTCGCCGTCCGGCGCGGTGATCAGCCGGGTTTCGCTGGAATTGCCGCCCAGAGCCGCGGCGAGAAAGGCGAAGGCGTCCGACGTTTCCGTCAGCGGCTTGCGAGAGTCGATCTCTTGCAGGGCGACGATATCCGGTGCATGCCGCCGCACGAGCGCCACCACGCGCTGCAGGTCGCGGCGGCGGTCGGAGCCGAGGCCGCCATGGATGTTCCAGGTCATCACCCGCACGGTGGCCGGGTCAACACCGGCGGCCCTTTCCGCGTCTGCCATGTCAGAGGTATCGGGTTTCATATGAGGCCAATTTGGCTACCCTGGTCACCAATGCGCCGGGCGGGTGTCGTGGAAAGCGTGGTCCTTCTCCTGCTGCTCCCCGCGAAGCTGATCGGCGCCGGGCTCGTGTTCCGCTTCGCCTATTTTCTCCTGCCACCCGTGCGCGGCACCATTTTGCTGGTCTCCTCGACGCTCGTCCCGTCGCGCTCGGCCGGGACGTCGTGAGCCGGTCCGCGGCCGAGAAGCTCGCGCAGCCTTTCGACGAGGCGGAAGGGACGCTCGGGATCGAGGAGGCGCGTGCCTGGAAAGGAGCCGGTCGGTCCACGATAGACTGTCAGCGGCCGCAGTCCGCGGCTGTTGTGGTTGAGGCTCTCGATGGCCCGGCTGAGACTGCCTTCACGGCGGACCGCCGCGCGCACAAGCGCCGGATCGACACCGAGGTGTTCGGCCATCAGCCTCTCACGGCAGCCGGCGATGGCGGCGCGGGTCTCCGGCTGGTCGGCCTCGATCACCACGTCGCATTCGGTGTCGAGACCGACGGAACGGTTGTTGAGGTTGGACGAGCCGACGCGCATCACCCTGTCGTCGACGATCATCAGCTTGGCATGGACCAGAACGCGGTGGTCGCCGGTGAGGCCGGGCACGACAGGATAGTGAACATGCAGGCGATTGTGACGGTCGGCGCGCTTGAGGGCCCGCAGCAGCCGCTCGCGGTTTGCCCCCATGATGAAGCGCTCGATCACGCCATTGGCCGTACGCGAGCAGATCACCACGATGTCAGGTCCGCGCGGCCGCGATAGGCTTTCCCCGAGGATGCCGCGCAGGCGCCTTGCGGTGAAGTATTGGGCTTCGATGTAGACGGTGTGCCTTGCCGCCCGCAGCATGTCCTCGATCAACTGGGCGGACTCCTCCACCGGGCGGCGTCCGCCGAGGCGCGGCGCTGTGCGGGCCACGGCCATGGGCACATCGGTGAAGTTGGCCTGAAGCCCCTCCGGCCACCGCTCGACCGGGGGTCCAAGGGGTCTTCCCTCGCCGACTGCGTCCCGCCAGCGTTCGCGCACGACCTGTGCCACGACACGCGCGACCGGGCCGTCAGCCACCATCTGCAAGTCGTGCACCGGATCGTAGGGCGTGCCGTCGGGGGAGCGGCGCAGCGGATGATCGGCCTCGTGGTGGGGCGTGTCCCACCGCTCGATGGTCAGGTCCATTCCGCCGACGAAGGCAATGGAATCGTCGATCAGCACGATTTTCTGGTGATGCGCGGCATGGGGCGGGTGATGGGTGTCCAGGCGCAGATGGATGCGCGGATGTTTCTGCCACTCCTCGCCCAGCACCAGGGGCAGCGTTGCGCCTGGTGCATGCACGGCCGCCAGGCTCCAGACGAGGACGGAGACCTCCAGTTCCGGACGCTCCTCCACCAGCGCGCGCAGAAGGCGGCCAAGCGCCAGCGCGTCCGGCCCGTCCTGCGGACGCAGGCGGATGCGCGCATCGAAATCCCAGGCGATGATATAGATCGATCGCGTCGCCATACGCAGCGCTTTGTCGAGCTCCGCGAAATAGGCTTCGGCGTCGACCAAAAGGGCAGCACGCCGCGCCGTGGCGACCGCGCAGCAATTGCGGCCCGGCACCAGCAGCTTTCGTCGCCTCCGATGTGATCCTGCTGCGCCTTTCACCTCTATCTCACCTTGCATGCGCGGATCCCTTTCGGCCCGATTGTCTGCGTGATCTGCCTGCTCAACGCGCGGACGCGGCATTAGGTTCGCTGCAGCGAAGTTTCCCGCGGCCAGAACCGTTGGGTGCTCTGGACCTCGTCCGATCGAAATGACAAACTGGTCGGACCAGATGCGCCCGCCCGTCAGGCGCATGATTGAGAGGAGGAGCGTTATGCAGGCGGAAAGCGGCTTGGCCCTGGAAGTCCCGTTCGACACGGAGCGGCTCGACCGGCTGATGGAGGGGGCGGGCATCGACGTGCTCCTGACAACGTCGAAGCACAACACGCAGTACTTGCTGGGCGGCTACAAGTTCATCTTCTTTGCCGCGATGGATGCCATCGGCCATAGCCGCTATCTCCCCATCGTCATCTATGAGAAGGGACGGCCGGAGCGGGCGGCCTACATCGCCAACCGCATGGAGGGCGGCGAGCACCAGAACAAGCCGTTCTGGACGCCAGCATTTCACCCCGCCGCCTGGGGTACCCTGGATGCCGCCGAAGTGGCGGTGGAGCATATCGGGAAGATCGGCGGGGCGGGCCGGCGCATCGGCATCGAGCCGGCCTTTTTGCCGGTGGACGCCTACCGGCTGTTGAACGCCCGGCTGGAGGGCGCCTCTTTCGTCGATGCCACGGGCGCGCTGGAACGCATGCGCGCGATTAAGACGCCCGTTGAACTGGAAAAACTGCGTCTGGCGTCGGAGCTGATCACGGATTCGATGCTGGCGGCGATCGGCTGGGCGCGCGAGGGCACCACGAAGGCCGAGATCATCGAGCGGCTGCGCCGGGAAGAGACGGAACGCGGCCTGACCTTCGAATATTGCCTGCTGACGCTGGGCGCCAGCCACAACCGCGCCGCCTCACCGCAAGCCTGGAGGCGGGGCGAGGTGCTGTCGATCGATTCCGGCGGCAACTACCATGGCTATGTCGGCGACCTTTGCCGCATGGGCGTTCTCGGCGAGCCGGATGCGGAGCTTCAGGATTTGCTGGCGGAGGTGGAAGCCGTGCAGCAGGCGGCTTTCTCCAAGGTGAGGGCTGGTACGCTGGGCGGCGATATGATCGCCCGCGCGCAAGAGACCCTGAAGTCCTCGCCCGGCGCCGCCTTCACGGATTTCTTCGCTCACGGCATGGGGCTGATCACCCACGAGGTGCCGTTTCTGATGACCAACCACCCCGTTACCTACGAAGGCGTCGATGCCGCGCGCCCGCTGGAGGCGGGCATGGTGCTCTCGGTGGAGACGACCATGCTCCATCCCACCCGCGGCTTCATCAAGCTCGAAGACACGCTGGCGGTGACGGCCGACGGCTATGAGATGTTCGGCAACCGTGGCAGGGGATGGAACAGGGGCGGGGGGTGACGCTCTAGACCAGTTCATCGTTTCATGGAATCGATGAACTGGTCTAACTCCTTGTTTGTCGCAGTTCCGGACGGAAAACCGGTTTCCACTTTTCCTGGAATTGCTCTATTCCGGCATCTCGACCGTGATATTGATCGACGAATACCAGGCTGCGACGTTCGCGATATCGTCGTCCGTGAGGTCCTTCGCCACCACGTCCATCATCTCGTTCGTCCGCTTGCCTGAGCGGAAAGCCTTCAACTGCGTCTGCAGATAGATCTCGCTTTCGCCCGCCAGATGAGGCGCGACGGGGATTTGTGCGATCCCGTCGAGCCCGTGGCACGTGCGGCATTGGGCGCTTGCGATCTGCCGGCCCGCCTGCATATCGCCGGCAGCGGCCACGCCCGTTAGTGCCGCGAGGCCAAATGCAGTGAAAAGCAGTTTGATGATCGATGCCATTTCAGTGCCCAATAGAAGGCGCCCGCCGCTTGGCGGCAGGCGACGCTTGAATGGATGCCCCCGTACGGGAAACGCAAGAGGCCGCTCGACCAGTTCATCGTTTCATGGAATCGACGAACTGGTCTAACTCTTTGTTTTGTCGCAATTCCGGACGGAAAACCGGTTTCCACTTTTCCTGGAATTGCTCTCGTGCCCACCCTTCCTATTCGTACGAGATGCGGTAGAGCGCCCCCACCAGATCGTCGGAGACGATGATGGAGCCGTCGCGCAACTGCGCCACATCCACCGGACGGCCAAGATATTCGCCGTTCTCGTCCAGCCAGCCTTCCGCGAAGACCTCGGTCTCTCCGGCGGTGCCGTCCTCGTTGACGGCAGTGAACATCACACGCGCGCCAATGGGTGTGGTGCGGTTCCACGAGCCGTGCTGGGCGGAAAAGATGCCGCCACGATATTTGGCGGGGAACTGCTGCCCGGTATAGAAGGTCATGCCGAGATCGGCCGCATGGGCGTCCATTTCCACTGCCGGCATGATGACGTCATCCGGCGGTTCCTCGCCCTTATATTCCTCCGTGCGCACCGAGCCGCCGCCATACCAGGGAAAGCCGAAGTTCTGGCCGGCCTCCGTCTGGCGGTTGATCTCGCCGGGCGGGATGTCGTCGCCCATCCCATCCACCTGGTTATCGGTAAACCAAAGTTCGCCATTGGCCGGATTGAAGTCGTGACCGACCGAATTGCGCACGCCATAGGTATAGACTTCTCGGCCTGTCCCATCCTGATTGATGCGGATGATGCCGCCGATGCCATACTGCCTGTAGAGTTCCAGCTTCTCCGGCGGCGGAACGTTGAAGGGCTGGCCAAGGGAAATGTAGAGCTTGCCGTCGGGCCCGACGCGGCAGACGCGAGCGGTGTGGTTGTAGCTTTCCTCCTCGACAGGGATCAGCTCGCCCTGTTTCACCACCTCGCTGGCGGCAACGTCGGGGCTCTCGTAGAAGAATTCGGCGGCCGGATAGACTATCACGCGGTTCTGCTCGACGATGTAGAGCATGCCGTCCGGCGAGAAGCACGGTCCGTTTGGTATAGCCATGGCCAACGGCGGCGCGAAGTCCTTGACTTCATCGGCAACGCGATCCTTGTCGCGGTCGGTCACGGCCCAGACTTTTGTCTTGCGGGTGCCGACGAATGTGACGACGCCTTGCGGCCCGACCGCCATGTGCCGGGCATCGGGCACGATTGCATAAAGGCTGATCTGGAAGCCGTCAGGCAGTTTGATCTTCTCGAGCGTGCGACTGATGGCCTCGGCTTTTGCCCCGCCTTGCTCGATTTCGGTGAACTCGGTGGTGCCGGTGGTCTTGAAAGAGCTCAGCCGCTCGAGATTGTCCGATTGCTGCTGTCCATAAGCCAGCGCCGTCGTGCCGATCAACATGGCCAGCGAAGCCGCAATTGTCCTCGTCATTGCTTCCTCCCAGAGCTTGCGTGCGGATGACGCAGTCCAATGTCGACCGAAACCCGGGAAATGACAATCGTCGTCATGCCACGAATGGCCGCACAGGCGGCTGCCTGTCCATTCCGCATCGGTCTTGAGCCACGCTCGCCCGGCGGGGAGTTTCGTTCCTATCCCTTTGCCGGCACAAGCCGGAAGTCGGGCAGTTCCCGCAGCGCCTGCTCGGGTCCGGCCGGGGCGTAGACCACGAAGAGCCGCATCGGGCCGTCGCCCGTGTTGAGCGTCGAGTGGTAGCGGCTTTCGGGTACGTAGACCGTGCAGCCGGGGCGCACCTCGCGTACGACCGGGTTGCCTTCCTCGTCCTCGACCATCTGCTCGCCGGTGCCGGCGATCACGAAGATGATCTCCTCCGCGCCGGGGTGGTTGTGGCGGGCGTGGCCCTGGCCTTTCTCGAGATCGACCACGCCGCCGGAAAAGCGCCCAGCGCCGTTTACTTCCGGCCCCACCGTCAGGGCCAGGCGGCCCCAATCGAAGGCGAAGGTGTCGACCTCCTCCGGATAGACGAAGATCCTTTCCATGCCGCTCATCTCATCCTCCCGCTGAAGCTGGCATCCGCAATGGCAGTGCCTTGAAGCTGGCGATCTGATCGCGGATCGCTACCTCGGCCGGCAGGCGCTCCATCGAGCTGGCGCCGTAGAAGCCGTGGCAACCTTCGGCGCGCTCCAGGACGTAGCGCGCGTCTTCCGGCATGGCGATCGGCCCGCCGTGACACAAGACGATGACATCCTCGCGCACCGTGCGCGCGGCGGCGGCGATGGTCTCGATCTCGGCAACGCATTCGTCGAGGGACTTGGCCGAGGTGGCACCGATCGTGCCGCCGGTGGTCACGCCCATATGGGCGACGACGATATCGGCACCGGCCTTGGCCATGGCGGCGGCCTCGTCCGTGTTGAAGACATAGGGCGTCGTCAGAAGGTCGAGTTCGTGGGCGGCGGCTATCATGTCGACCTCGAGGCCGTAGCCCATGCCGGTCTCCTCGAAACTCTGCCGCATACGGCCGTCGAACAGGCCGATGGTGGGGAAATTCTGCACACCCGAAAAGCCCATCGCCTTCAATTCGGCCAGGAACTGCGGCATCAGCACGAAGGGGTCGGTGCCGTTGACGCCGGCCAGAACCGGGGTGTTCCTTACCACCGGCAGCACCTCGACGGCCATCTCCCTGACGATCTCGTTGGCGTTCCCGTAGGCGAGCAGGCCGGCGGCCGAGCCGCGGCCGGCCATGCGGTAACGGCCGGAATTGTAGATGATGATGAGGTCGATGCCGCCGGCCTCCTCCGCCTTGGCCGAAAGGCCGGTGCCCGCGCCGCCGCCGACGATTGGCCGGCCCTCGGCGATCATCGCGCGGAATTTCTCCAGAATAGTCTTGCGGGGGATGGCGGGCATGCGGGGTCTCACTTTCTGACCATTTCGAGGAAGGCGGCGACCGCCGCCTCGGCGAATTCGGGATCGTTGATATTGAACGGCAAGCGCTCGATGCGCCGGTTGGCGGCGGGCTTCAGCGCGCTCTCGATGCCGGCGAAAAGCTCCGCGTCGGCCTCGGGATCGAAGAACGCGCCGCCCTCGATGTCGAGGGCGGAGACGCCCTTTTCCGGAATGAGGAAGCGCAATGGCCCCTCGCAGGCGTCAAGCCGCGTGCCGATCCATTCGCCGATGGCGCGGCACTCTTCGGCATTCGTGCGCATCAGTGTCACGTTGGGGTTGTGGCGGTAGAGATTGCGGTTGCGATACCGTTCCGGCACCGTCTCCGGCGCCCAGAAGTTGACCATGTCGCAGGCACCCGGCGCGCCGACGTAAGGCAGCCTGGTGCGCGCCACGGCGCCGAAGCGATCCTCCGTTGCGGGCAGCACGCCGCCGAATAAGAGATCGCAGACCTCGGTGGTGGTGATGTCGAGGAGGCCGGCGAGCATGGCGCTGTCGGCGAGTTTTTCCATGGTGCGCCCGCCGGTGCCGGTGGCATGGAAGACCATGCAGTCGTAGTCGTCGCGCAGGCGCTGCGTGATCGACGTTACGCAGGGCGTGGTGACGCCGAACATGGTGAGCCCGAGCGCCGGCTTTCCTTCCGCCCGCGGTGCCGGGCGCATGGCCATGCCGGCGATGGCTTGCGCCGCGTTGTGCAGGATGGTGCGGCTCAAGCCGTTGAGGCCGGCCATGTCGGTCACCGACGGCATCATGATGATGTCGGAAATATCGACATAAGGGGTGGTATCGCCGGAAGCGAGCGTGGAGACCATCAGCTTGGGCACGCCGTAGGCAAGCCGCCGCATGCCGGTGGTGACGATCGACGTGCCGCCACCGCCGCCGATGCCGATCACCGCGGCGACATCCTCGCGCTCGGCGATGAAATTGGCGAAGGCCTCGCCCATCGCCGCGACCGCCTTGCCGCGGTCGTCGCCGCCGAGTACCGCCTCGACGCCCGCTGGATGGTGCGCGGCGACCTCGGCGGCACTTACCTCGACCTCCACAGTGCGATCCTGACAGATGGTCCCCATCTGTCAGGATCGCACTACCAGATTAATAGCTCGCCCCGCTCGCCGCGGCTCCTCCCGAAAGAATGCCGTTGCAAATTTTTGAGACACGCGTATCATATTGATATGGACGTCTCACGTCAACAATCGGAACTGGTGGAGGAGACCGAGCGGGGCCCGCGGGCGCGAACCCGGCGGTTGATGCTGGAGACGGCGACGCGGTTGATGCAGGCCGGCGCCACGCCGTCGGTCAGCGAGGTGGCGGAGGCTGCCGGCGTGTCGCGCGCCACCGCCTACCGCTATTTCCCCAGCCAGGCCGCGCTCGTGCACGCGGTGGTCGACGAGGCGCTGGGGCCGATCCTGACTTGGCGGTCGACATCGGATAGCGCCGGTGAGCGCGTGGCCGATCTTTTCGCGTTCTCGCTGCCGCGCATCGAGGAGTTTGAAGCCACCTTCAAGGCAGCGCTGAAACTGTCGCTGGAACAGTGGGCGCAGCGCCAGACAGGTTCTCTGGACAACGAGCCGCAGTTCACGCGCGGCCACCGCGTCGACCTTCTGCGGCAGGCGTTGGCGCCACTTAAGGGCGAGCTTTCCAAGGGGCAGATCGACCGGCTGGCGCAGGCCCTGTCGTTGACCTTCGGCGTCGAGACGCTGATTGTTCTGAAGGACATCTGGGGCCTCGATGCCGGCCGGACGCAGGCCGTGGCGCAATGGGCGGCGAGCGCGCTCGTGCGCGCAGCGGTGGAGGAGGCAAAGTCCGCGAAGTAGGGAGAGTGGAAGGAATCTGGTTCGACCAGATTGGGTTTTTATCGAAAAGTCTGAAATAATGCGGTTGATCCTTTACAAGCCGCAAGCCCGATCCTGATCGAGCGAGAGGAGCAAGAAAGGCCAGAATACAAGGATGTATTGAGAAGGATCAGCGGGAGGAACGCGCTACAAAGAGCTTGACGGAACTTTACATTTGGTAATACCAGATCGAGGAGGAGGTTGCGGGCCCATCGGGTTCGCGGCCGGACGGGCGAAGCCGGGGAGGGCTTCGCTCAGGGAGGCGGCAACGCGGAGGAGTACCGGAGCCGGCGCCGCCGGCATCCTGAAATGCGTAGGTATGATTGGGAGGAATTCGTCATGCGCATGAAACTGACCGGCATGCTCGCCGGAATAGGCCTTGCTTTGTCCAGCGGAACGTCCGTGTTCGCGCAGGAACTCACCATCTTCTGGGCCGAATGGGATCCCGCCAACTATTTGCAGGAACTGGTCAACGAGTACACGGCCGAAACCGGCGTCACGGTCAGGGTCGAGACGACACCCTGGGCGGACTTCCAGACCAAGGCTTTCGCCGAGTTCAACGCGCACGGTGACGCCTATGACCTGGTGGTCGGCGATTCACAGTGGCTGGGGGCCGGCTCGGAGGGCGGACACTATGTCGATCTGACCGAGTTCTTCGAGGAGCACAAGATCGCAGAGACCTTCGTGCCGGCGACGGTCAGCGCCTATGCCGAGTATCCGAAAGCCAGCGGCAAGTACTGGGCGGTTCCGACGGAGGGCGACGCCAATGGCTGGGCCTACCGCAAGGACTGGTTCGAGGACCCGGAAGAGATGGCCGCCTTCAAGGAGAAATACGGCTACGACCTCGACGTGCCGAAGGACTACAAGCAACTCCGCGACATCGCCGAGTTCTTCCATCGCCCGGACGAGGGCCGCTACGGCATCGCCCTTTATACCGACAACTCCTATGACGGCCTGATCATGGGTGTGGAGCAGACGATCTTCACTTATGGCGGCGAGCTCGGCGACTACGAGACGTTCCAGGTCCAGGAGGTCACGAACTCGCCCGAGAACGTCGAAGCGCTCGAGATGTACCGCGAGCTCTATGAGTTCACGCCGCCCAACTGGGGCAAGACTTTCTTCCTTGAGAACAACCAGGCCATTACCGAGGGCCTGGCGGCGATGAGCATGAACTATTTCGCCTTCTTCCCGGCGCTCGCCAATCCGGCGACCAACCCGAACGCGGATTCCACCGGCTACTTCGTCAATCCGCCCGGACCGACGGGCGCGCAACATGCCGCTCTCGGTGGCCAGGGGCTGTCGATCGTCAGCTATTCGCAGAACCAGGAAGAAGCCTTCAAGTTCCTGGAGTGGTTCATCCAGGAGGACGTGCAGAAGAAGTGGGCCGAGCTCGGCGGCTACACCTGCCATGCGGCGGTTCTGGAATCGGAGGAGTTCCGCAACGCCACGCCGTTCAACGAGGCCTTCTACCAGTCGATGCAGATCGTGAAGGACTTCTGGGCGGTGCCGGAATACGCGGAGTTGCTCACCCAGATGAACAACCGCGTCTATCCCTTTGTGGTCGGCGGCGAGGGCACCGCGAAAGACGCCCTCGACGGGCTCGCCGCGGATTGGGAAGAGACATTCAAGAGGTATGGCCGTCTGAAATAGGGGCGGGGAAGGCGGAGGGGGCGCCTGCTCCCTCCGCCTCTCAAGCAACTTGCCGATGACTGACGTGGAAAGGAACCGGGTCGTGACGACGGTCGCCCTTGAAAGGCTGGATCCCCGCTCGCGCGCTGCCGCCCGCGGCTGGAGCGATCTTACGATCCGCAACATGTTCATCATTCCGACGATCGTCTTCCTGATCGTCTTCAACATCTTCCCGCTGCTCTATTCGCTCGGCTATTCCTTCACCGACTTTCGCGCGTCGGTCAGTGCGCCGGCAAATTTCGTCGGCCTCGACAACTATCAGCGGCTCCTTTCCGACCCGAACATCTGGCGCAACTTCACGGTGACGGCGAAATACGTGATCGTCTCGGTCGGCGGGCAGATGATCGTCGGCTTCGGCGTGGCGCTCCTGCTCAATCGCAGCTTCCCCTTCAAGGGCTTTGTGACGACGCTGCTGCTTCTGCCGATGATGATGTCGATGGCGGTCGTCGGCCTTTTCTGGAAGCTGCTCTACGATCCGTCCTGGGGCATCATCAATTACGCCCTTGGCCTTGGCCGGTTCGACTGGCTGTCCAACCCCGACATGGCGCTCTACGCGGTGGCCATCACAGATATCTGGATGTGGTCGCCCTTTGTGATGCTTCTGTCGCTGGCGGGCCTCTCGGCCGTGCCGAAGCATCTCTACGAGGCGGCGGCGATCGACCGTGCCAGCAACTGGTACACCTTCACCCATATCACGCTGCCGCTGGTATCGCCGCTTCTCCTCATCGCCCTCATCTTCCGCACGATGGAGGCGTTCAAGAGTTTCGACCTTCCCTTCATCATGAGCGGGCAGCCGACCACCGAGGTGGTCGCCATACGCCTCTACAAGATGGCCTTCCAGGAATGGCAGACCGGGCTTTCCTGCGCGCTCGCCTACATCATGCTGATCGTCGTGATCGCGATCACCAACATCTACGTCAAATATCTGAACCGCGTGAAGGAGCGCTGAGATGGCCGCCGTCAAGACGCCGCGTCAGAAGGTGGCGAACCAGCTGGCCATCGCGGCCGTCATCGTCATCGCCATCATCTTCCTGGCTCCGATCTATTGGATCGGCTCCACGGCCTTCAAGCCGCGGGCGCTCGCCACCACCGTGCCGCCGACCGTTCTCTTCCAGCCGGAGGTCACGCCCTTCGTCAAACTGTTCACCAGGCGCGTCCAGCTCAACCGGCCGGTCGAGCCCGGAGCCTACGAGGCCGCGCCCTGGTGGGAAAAGCGGATCTATGACGGCGGCGAGCGGGTGCTGCGCGTGGGCGAGGATGTGCAGCTCTCCGGCTATCCCGATCGTTTCCTGAACAGCCTGATCATTGCCGTCACCAGCACCCTCCTCGCCGTCTCGATGGGCACGCTGACGGCTTACGGGTTCTCGCGCTTCAGAGTGGCAGGCGAGCAGGACTGGCTCTTCTTCATCCTGTCGACGCGCATGCTGCCGCCGGTCGTCGTGGCGATCCCGATGTTCCTCATGTACCGCGTCGTGGGCATGACCGACACGCATATCGGCCTCATCATCCTCTACACCGCCTTCAATCTCTCCTTCTCGGTGTGGCTCATGAAGGGCTTCATCGACGAGATCCCGAAGGAATACGAGGAGGCCGCGCTGGTCGACGGCTACACGCGCATGCAGGCCTTCTTCAAGATCGTGCTGCCGGAGGCGGCCACAGGCATCGCCGCAACGGCCGTCTTCTGCTTCATCACGGCCTGGAACGAATATGCCTTCGCGCTGATGATGACCAACCGGCGCGCCCAGACCGCGCCGCCCTTCATCCCCGCCCAGGTCGGTTCCGGCTTGACCGACTGGACGACGATCGCCGCCGGCACGTTCCTGTTCCTGCTGCCGGTCGCCATCTTCACGTTCCTGCTTCGCAACCATCTGCTGCGCGGCATGTCCTTCGGAGCGATACGCAAATGAGCTTCCGCAGGCTGAACCGGAAATATCTCGTGCCGGGGGCGCAGACCGTGATGATCCTCGGCATCGCCGCGCTTTGCCAGCCCTGGAACCTGTTCCTGCATCGCTACGGCGTGACGATCACCCTCATCGGGCTCGTGGCCTTCATCATCACCTCCCATATCGGGCCCGAGCAGGAGGCGCCCGAAGAGGACACGCGTGACGGGAGGCTGGCGGAATGACGCATATCGAGCTTCGCGGCGTGCAAAAATTTTTCGGCGAGGTTCAGGTCATCAAGGACATGAACCTTGTCATTGAGGACAACGAGTTCATCGTCATGCTGGGGCCGTCGGGCTGCGGCAAGACGACGACGCTGCGCGCCGTCGCCGGCCTCGAGACGATCGACGAGGGCGACATCCTGATCGACGGCAAGGTGGTGCAGCATCTGAAGGCCGCCGACCGCGACATCGCCTTCGTGTTCCAGTCCTTCTCGCTCTACCCGCACATGACTGTCTACGAGAACATCGCCTTCCCGCTGCGCGCGACGCGGCAGAGCAAGGCGGAGGTCGACCGGGCGGTGCGCCAGGTGGCGGACGTGCTGCGGATCGCGCCGCTCCTGAAGCGCCGGCCGTCGGCCCTGTCGGGCGGCGACATGCAGCGCGTGGCGATCGGCCGTGCGCTGGTGCGCAGTCCCAAGGCGCTTTTGATGGACGAGCCCATCGGCGCGCTCGACGCCAAGCTGCGTGAGGAGATGCGCACCGAAATAAAGCGCCTGCACATGAAGCAGGGCTCCACCACCATCTACGTCACCCACGACCAGGTGGAGGCGATGGCACTCGCCGACCGCATCGTCATCATGAACGACGGCGTGCTGCAGCAGGTGGGCACGCCGGACGACGTCTATACCCACCCCGCCAATCTCTTTGTCGCACAGTTCGTCGGCAGCCCGGTGATGAACGTTGCGGAAGCGCACGTGGCCGAGACGGCGTCGGAAGCCCGCGTCGTCATGCCGGGCGCGGCAGAGGGTTTTGTCTTCCCGCGAACTCTTCTCGGCCGGCTCGAAGCTGGCGGAGCGAAGGGGGACGGTCTCGCGCTCGGCATCCGCCCTGAGGGCGTGCTTGTCGAGCGCGAGCGCCGGGAGGGCTACCTGCCGGTCGAGGCACACATCATCGAGCCGCTCGGCTCGCACGATATCATCGACCTCAAGGTCGGCACGCAGATGCTGAGGGCACGCACAAAGGCCGGTTTCGTGCCGCGCCCAGGCGAAAAAGTGTGGGTCAGGATCGATCCCGCCCAGGCGCATTTCTTCGATGCGGAAAGCGGCAGGTCTTTCGGGGTGAGGTTGTGATGGCAATGCGCCCGGTGTTGCAAGGATTATACGGCGGTGTCCCTTCGCGCCCCCCTCTGTCCTGCCGGACATCTCCCCCACGAGGGGGGAGATCGGCCATCGCGGACGGCTTCGCTAATCGCCAACATTGCAGAAGAAATGCCGGAGCAAGCGGCCGGCACAATCTCCCCCCTTGTGGGGGAGATGTCCGGCAGGACAGAGGGGGGCAACATAGAGCGCCTGCTTCCCGATTTTGTCGCCCTCGCGCCGTGGGAGCGCTCTGAAGATGGCCCATATCGAGCTGAAAAACACCACAAAGAAGTTCGGTGCCACGACCGCTCTCCGCAACCTGGACCTGGAGATCGCCGACGGCGAGTTCTTCGTCCTGCTCGGCGAGACGGGGGCAGGCAAGACGACGACGCTGCGGCTGATCGCCGGCCTGGAAAGGCCGACCGAAGGGCAGATCCTCATCGATGGCGCGGATGTCAGCAACTGGGGACCGGCCGAGCGCGACGTGGCGCTGGTGCTGCAGCAATACTCGCTCTATCCGCGCTATACGGTGCGCGAGAACCTCGAATTTCCGCTGAAGGCGAAGATCCGGCATGTCGAGCCGGAGGAGATAAGGAATCAGGTGGCCCGCGCAGCAAAAATCCTGCGCATCGAGCACCTGCTCGACCGCAAGACGGACAGGCTGTCGGGCGGCGAGATGCAGCGTGTCTCCATCGGCCGCGCCATCGTGCGCAGGCCGCGCGTCTTCCTGATGGACGAGCCGCTGTCCGCACTCGACGCCAAGCTGCGCGAGGCGCTGCGCACGGAACTGAAAAACCTGCAGATGACGCTCGGCGCCACCTTCCTCTTCGTCACGCATGACCAGATCGAGGCCATGTCGATGGGCGACAAGATCGGCGTTTTGGACAGGGGCCGACTGGTGCAGACGGGCACGCCCTACGAGATCTACAACAATCCGCGCAGCACCTTCGTCGCCCGTTCCGTTGGTTCGCCGCCGATGAACCTCCTCGACGGCCGGCTGGTGGAAGGACGGGCGGTCGTCGCGCCGAAGCGTTTCGAGTTGCCGCTGAACGGGCAGGCAGGCGCAGTTTCGGAAGGGCGCCCGCTCGTCTTCGGCATTCGCCCGGAAGACCTCACCGTGGAGCCCGGCGCGCCCGTCGAGGCGACGGTGCACGACGTGGAGAACCACGGCGTCGAAAAAATCCTCACCCTGCGTGCCGGCGATGCCATGCTGCACGCCACCGTTTCCGCCCGGATGAACGTCGCGGTGGACGAGACGGTGCAGTTCGCGTGGAACCCCGAAAAGGTTGTCCTTTTCGATGATGCCAGCGGCTTGAGCCTGCGGCACGGAGGGTAGGCGGCTGTCGGTACGCCGGGAATAGGGCCGGGGGGCTGCCGCAGCCGACCGGCCTGGCCCAACTCACGTCACTGAAATCGCTTCCGATAAAGCTCCATCGCCTCCGGATTGCAAAGGTTCTTGGGCAATTGTCCGTCGAGCACCCGGATCGCCTCTTCAGCCGCGCCCGTTCCCATCCTCATCATGCTTTCCTCAGTGATGCCGGCGGCGTGCGGCGTGAGGATGACGTTGTCGAAGGTGAAATAGGGATGATCGGCCGGCAGCGGGTGGGAATCGAAAACGTCGAGTGCGGCACCCGCAATGCGGCCCTCGCCAAGGGCGGCGATGAGCGCCTCCTGGTCGACGACGGGGCCGCGCGAGACGTTGACGAGCAGGGCCGAAGGCTTCATGCGCGCGATGCGCTCCCGGCTGATGAGACCCCGCGTGTCGGGCGTCAGCGGGCAGCACAGCACGATGATGTCGCTTTCCTCGATGAGCTGGTCGAGGTTTGCCGGTCGCGCACCCTCGGGCAGGGTGGCGGGCGTGCGCGTGTTGACCACGAGGTCAAGACCGAAACCTCGTGCGACGCGGAAGACGGCGCGGCCCACATTGCCCATGCCGACGATACCCATAGTGCGGCCGCCGAGTTCGGCGCCGTGGTCGGCATGGGCACGGCCGGCAAACCATCCCGTCGCCCTCAGGTCGCGGTCCATGCGGCGGAAACGCCGGAGAAGCGCCAGCGTGACCAGGAAAACATGCTCGGCCACCGTTCGTGCGTTGGCGCCCGGGACGTTGGCGACCAGCACGCCGGCCGCCGTCGCCGCCTCGACCGGGATCATGTCGAGCCCGGCGCCGTGGCGGATGGCGGCGCGCAGGCGGGGTGCGGCGGAAAAGAGCGAGGCCGGCAACGGCGCGCGGACGATGACGATATCGGCTTCGCGGCCTTCCTCAAGCAGCGTCTCGGGATCGGCGTTGCTCGCAATGCGCAGCTCGCCGGCCTCGGCCAGCATGGCCTCCGCGCGCGGATGAAGCGCGTTGGTGGAAAGGATAACCGGCAAAGGACCCGTACCTATGCTTGCTCGACCGCCCCGGACTCTACGCCGCCGATCAGGCCCTTCCAATAGCTCTCCGCCCCCTTGAGATGCGCGCTCATCAGGGCTTGCGCCAGATTGCCGTCGCGGCGCTGGAGCGCCTCGTAGATTTGGATGTGCTCGGCGTGCGAGCGCCGCGCGCGCTCCGGGTCGCTGAAATAGATCGGCAGGCGCTGTTCGCCCATCAGATAGTAGACGCTGCAGACCTTGTGGAAAACGCTGTTCTGGGTGGCGCGTACGATCTCCAGATGGAAGTCGCGGTCCTCCCGCCACAGGCCTTCGCCAGCGGCAAGCCGCTGCTCCGAGGCGTTCAGGATCTCGCGCAGCCGCTCGAAATTTTCCTCCGTCGCGCGTTCGCAGGCAAGCTCCGCCGCCTTGATCTCGTGGATCTTGCGCAATTCCACCGTCTCATAGATCTGGATCGGGTCGAGCGGCACGCCGGCTCTGGCGAACAGCGCCATCGCCTCGACGCTCGCCTGGTTCGTCGTAAGATAGATGCCGGATTTTGCACGGCGCTCGACGATGCGCATGGCCTCGAGGATCGCCAGGGCCTCGCGGACCTGGCCACGGCTAACGGCAAAATGCTCGGCCAGCTCGCGCTCGGACGGCGTGCGCCCGTTCGCTGCATTGGAGCGGGAATAGAGATAGGCTGCCAGGTCCGGCAGGAGGTTGTTCTCCTTCATGGGCTCTTCTGCGCGTGCGCCTCCAGGAACTTTTCGCGTACCGTGAAGCCCAGGCCCGGCTTTTCCGGAATCCGGACCATGCCATCGCTCGCCTCCACCTTTTCCTCGATCAGGTCGTGGATCATGGGATTGGCGCCGAGGGAATATTCGACGATGAAACTCGCCGGCGAGGCCGCGCATACATGCAAGCCGGCGAAGAAACAAGGCGCCCCGGCCCACAAATGCGGCGCCAGCCGCAGGTTGAAGGCACTGGCAAGCGCGCCGATATGCATGGCCTCGGTGATGCCACCGCAGAAGCCGGGATCGGGCTGGAAGATGTCCGCGGACCTAAGAAGCGCAAGCTCGCGGAAAGCGAACCGCGTTGCCTCGCTCTCGCCGGCAGCCACCGGAACGCTGCTTGAGGCGCGCACCTCCGCCATGCCCCTCTTGTCGTCGGCGATCACCGGCTCCTCGAACCAGGCAAGGTCGCAGTCGGCGACGAGATGGGTGAAGCGCTTTGCCTCGGCCACGGTATAGGTGCCGTGCGCATCCGCCATCAGATCGATATCCGGACCGAGGGTTGCCCGTGCCGCGCGCACCCGCGCGGCCGAGACCTGCACCGGCCCGTCCTGGGCGCCGACGCGCATCTTGACCGCCTTGAAGCCGCCCGTCTCGACATAGGCCAGCAATTGTTCGCCGATCGTCTCCGGCCCCGCCCAGCCGCCGGAGGCATAGGCCGGCAGGCGCTCGGCCTTGCGGCCGCCGAGAAGCCGCCAGACCGGCTGGCCGAGGGATTTGCCCAGAATGTCCCACAATGCGATGTCGACGGCACTGATGGCCGCCACCGTCAGCCCGCGCCGGGCGAGTATCGGCATGGCGTGGCCGCTGGATGCCGCCGTCTCGTGGCGCGCGTCGTTATAGAGCATCTCCCAGATGACGCTTATATCGGCCGGGTCGCGGCCGATCAGCCTCGGGCCGATCTCGTGGTTGAGAAGGTAGACGAGGGCGGCGTAGGTGCCGGCACTTCCCGCGGCGTTCTTGCCTTCCCCCCAGCCGACGAGGCCGTCATCGGTCGTAATCCGCAGGATCGCCGCGTCGAAGGTGGCCGTCTGGCCGAAATCGCTGCGGTGCTGGCGACCTTCCTCGATGGGTATGCGCACCCACCACGCCTCTACTTGTCTGATCCGCATGCCCGTTCCCCGACCCGCCGCCTGGTGCCGCTACCTGATGAGCGGCAGGATGGTCTCGGCCGTGATCCGCATCTGGTCGGAATAGAACTCCTCCGTCAGCAGGCTGGAGCCGTGATCCTGGATGAACTTGAGCTGCTCGGGCGGGATGTCGACCGGATTGCGCTCCACCATGTTCGGATATTTCGCCGCCGGCGTGCGGTCGACGGGCGCAACGAACTCGTTGGTGAGCGCGCCGTCATAGCCGATCTCCTTCAGCGTGCCGACGATCTTTTCCCAGTCGAGCATTCCGAGCCCGCAGGCGAAGCGGTTGTTGTCGGCCACGTGGAAGTCGTAGAGGCGCTTTCCGGCAAGCCGGATCGCCTCGTACATGTCCTCTTCCTCGATGTTGAGGTGGAAAGCGTCGAGACAGACACCGCAGTCGGGATGCACCGCGTCCGCCAGGGCGAGGGCCTGCGCCGCGCGATTGAAGAGATAGGTCTCGAAGCGGTTGAGCGGCTCGATCGCCACGCGCACACCTTTGGCCTGGGCATGGGCGAAGCACTCCTTGGTGGCATCCACCACCCATTTCCACTCTTCCTCCTCGGTACCGTCCGGCACGACCTTGCCGACCGTCGCCGGCACCAGGGTAATGATCTCGCCGTCCAGCTCCGAGACCATGGTGATGACGCTCTTCACGTAGTCGACCGAACGGGCGCGCTGGCCTTCGTCCCTGGCCGCCAGATTGCGCTCGCCGAGCGTCAGCGTCACCGCACCCCAGCAGCGTATGCCGTGCTCCTTGAGGGCTGCACGGGTCTCACTCGGGTCGTACTGGTCGGGCTCACCCGAAATCTCGATGCTCTCGTAGCCGAATTTCTTGATCCGCCGCAGCGTCGTTTCCAGCGGCTCCGCACGCATCCAGTTGTGCGTCGAAAGATGCATGATGTTCCTCCCCAATCCGATACTTGCGCTTGCGCAGGACTGAAAGCCGGCGCGCCTTTACCTCCTCAAGCCGCCCCAGCATTTCGGCTAACTGGTTCGACCAAATATGCATGGAAGGAAGCTCTAGCGCACTTTTCACCTTGCAGCAAGCAGGCGGGGAGGGAAGTTCTGGGAAGCGCGGTTCCCTTATATTTCCATGTGATTTCGCGCTCTTTCGGCTTTGAACCTGACCGTCAGCGCAGCCGGTGTGTCCTTGACCCATTCGTCATTTTGGTATTACCAAAAGAAGCCGGCTGGCGGGGTGGGCTCGGGAGGGAATGCATGAAGATCGGCATGTGCATGTATCTGTGGACGACGAACGTCTCCGCAAGGCACGAGGCGCTGCTGCGCGATATCAAGGCGACCGGCTTCGACGGTGTCGAAATCCCCGTCATGGCCGGAAACCCGGCGAAATACCGCCGGCTGGGCGCCATGCTCGACCGGATCGGCCTGGAGCGCACGGCGGTCTCGGCCATCGGCGATCCGGAGCGGAATTTGATCTCGCCCGATGCGCGCACGCACAAGGCCGGCATCGCCTACATGCGGCAGGCCATCGACTGCGCGGCCGCACTCGGTGCGACCACGCTCTCGGGGCCGCTGCACTCCACCCTCGGCCATTTCTCCGGCAAAGGCCCGACGCCGGCCGAGCGCCGGCGTTCCGTCGACGCGCAGCGGCTGATCGGCGACCACGCGGCACGCCGCGGCGTGACCATCGGGCTCGAGGCGCTCAACCGCTTCGAATGCTATTTGGTCAACACCATGGACGCGCTCTCGGCCCATATCGACGAGATCGGTCATCCCAACATCAAGGCGCTCTACGACACCTTCCACGCCAATATCGAGGAAGCCGATCCCATCGGCGCCTTCACGCGCAACGCGGGGAACATCGTCCATGTCCACATCTCCGAAAACGACCGCGGCGTGCCCGGCCGCGGTAACATCCCCTGGGCGGAGACCTTCGCCGCCATCCGCAAGAGCGGCTACGACGGGTGGCTGACCATCGAGTCCTTCGGCCGGGGGCTCAAGGACCTCGCCGCGGCCACCAAGGTCTGGCGCGACTTCGCCGAAAGCCCCGAGGCGGTCTATCGCGAGGGCTACCGGCATATCCGTGAGGGTTGGGCCGCGGCGGCCTAGCATCGTTGCGACCGGGCTATCCGGCCAGTACAACTCGACCTCGCCGTCTGTCTGTCCTACGCTTGCGCGGAGAATCGTGGCATACCGCTGCTCTATCAGGGCGCCGATCGTTCGGTGACAGATCTCGCCACCGGCGCGACATGGGAGGACTGCTTTAGATGCATGTGCTGGTGATCGGTGCCGCCGGAATGGTCGGCCGCAAGCTGGTCGAGCGGCTGGCCGCGGAGGAGGGCGTGCTCGGCACTGAGGTAAGCTGCCTGTCGCTCGTCGATATCGTCGAGCCGCCGGTGCCGGCCGCACTTGCCGGGATCGCTTCGCCCATGGCGATGGACCTTTCCGCGCCCGGCAGCGCTGAAAAGCTCGCCGCCCAGCGCCCCGACGTCATCTTCCACCTTGCGGCCATCGTCTCCGGCGAGGCGGAGGCGGATTTCGAGAAGGGATACCGGGTCAATCTCGACGGGACGCGGGCGCTGTTCGAGGCGATCCGTCTGGAGGGACTAAAGGAGCCCTACCGGCCGCGCCTCGTCTTCGCCTCCTCCATCGCCGTCTTCGGCGCGCCGTTCCCGGACAGGATCGGCGATGAGTTTTTTGCAACGCCGCTGACGAGCTACGGCACCCAGAAGGCGATTACGGAGCTTCTTCTGTCCGACTATTCCCGGCGCGGCTTTTTCGACGGCATCGGCCTCAGGCTTCCCACCATCTGCATTCGTCCCGGCACGCCGAACAAGGCGGCATCCGGCTTCTTCTCCAACATCCTGCGTGAGCCGTTGGCCGGCCAGGAGGCTGTGCTGCCGGTGGAAGAGGACGTGCGCCACTGGTTCGCCAGCCCGCGCGCGGCGGTCGGCTTCTTCATCCATGCGGCCAGGCTCGACCTGTCGCAGGTGGGGCCGCGGCGCAACCTCACCATGCCGGGGCTTTCGGCGCTGGTGGGCGAGGAAATCGCGGCGCTGAAGCGCGTGGCCGGGGAAAAGGCGGTGCGGCTGATCCGCCGCGAGCCGGACCCGACGATCCGCAAGATCGTCGCTGGCTGGCCGACGAATTTCGACGCGAGGCGTGCCGAGGGGCTGGGCTTTGCGGCAGAGAAGAGCTTCGACGATATCATCCGGATTCATATCGAGGACGAACTTGGTGGGACGATCTGACATGGCAGAGAAAAAATCGGCAGCGGGCAGGATTGCCCTGGTGACGGGCGGTGGTACCGGCGTAGGGCGCGGCATCGCCGAGGCGCTGGGAGCGGAGGGCTATACCGTGGTCGTCTCGGGCCGGCGCGCCGATGTGCTGGAGGCGGCGGCGAGCGAGATGGCCGCGGCAACGGGCGGTACCTTCCGGGCGATCTCCGCCGATGTCGGCGATCCGCAGTCGGTGGCGGCTCTTTTCGCCGAGATCGAGAAGACCTTCGGCCGCCTCGACCTCCTGGTGAACAATGCCGGCACCAACGTGCCGGCCGTGCCCATGGAGGAGATCACCTTCGACCAGTGGAGCACCATCGTCGCGGCCAATCTCACCGGCGCCTTCCTGTGCACGCAGCAGGCCATGCGGCTGATGAAGAAGCAGACGCCGCACGGGGGACGCATCATCAACAACGGTTCCATCTCGGCGACGACGCCGCGGCCTTATTCCGCGCCCTATACGGCCACCAAGCACGCGATCACCGGCCTCACCAAGTCGACGGCGCTCGACGGCCGGCCCTTCGACATCGCCTGCGGCCAGATCGACATCGGCAACGCGGCAACCGACATGACGTCGCGGATGAGCGCCGGCGTGCTGCAGGCCAACGGCGAGATCGCCAGCGAGCCGACCATTCCGGTCAGCCAGGTGGCGGAGGCTGTGGTCTACATGGCCGGCCTGCCGCTGGAGGCCAATGTGCTCAACCTGACGGTCATGGCCACCAAGATGCCGCTGGTCGGCCGGGGGTAGCCGGGCGGGCCGGAGGGCGCGGCCTATAGTCCACCGCCTCGCTGGCCTATTGATCGCCGGCCTTTCGCTTGTCAGGAATGGCGTTGCTTGTCAGGAATGACAGGGAGCCGTGGCGGCGTGCCACGGTCGACGCCAACAAACCGAGAGGCCCGACATGAGCCGCCTGCCCAACTCCCTCGAAGCGCGTGACATCGCCTACCACCTCCACTCCTACACAGACGCGCGCAAGCACGAGGAAACGGGGCCGCTCGTCATAGAGCGGGGCGAGGGCGTCCATGTCTACGACAACAACGGCAAGCGCTATATCGAGGGCATGGCCGGGCTTTGGAGCGTGGCTCTGGGTTTCGGCGAGAAGCGCCTGGCGGAGGCCGCGGCGCGGCAGATGGAGAAGCTGCCCTACTACCACACCTTCGCGCATAAATCGCACGGGCCATCGGTGGAACTTGCCGAAAAGCTGGTGGCCATGGCGCCGGTGCCCATGTCCAAGGCCTACTTCACCAATTCCGGCTCCGAGGCCAACGACACGGCCATCAAGATGATCTGGTATCGCTCGAACGCGTTGGGCGAGCCGCAGCGCAAGAAGATCATCTCGCGCGTGAAGGGCTATCACGGCGTCACGCTGGCCTCGGCGAGCCTCACGGGCCTGCCCAACAACCACCGCTCCTTCGACCTGCCGCTTGCCGGCATCCTGCACACCACCTGCCCGCACTACCGCACCATGAAGGAGGAGGGCGAGAGCGAAGGGGACTTCGCAAAACGCTGCGCCCGGGACCTGGAGGTGCTGATCGTCGAGGAAGGGCCGGAGACCATCGCCGCCTTCTTTGCCGAGCCGGTGATGGGGGCGGGCGGCGTCATCGTGCCGCCGGAAGGCTATTGGGAGGCGATCCAGCCGGTTCTGAAGAAATACGGCATCCTCTTCGTGGCCGACGAGGTGATCTGCGGATTTGGGCGGACAGGCGAGCTGTTCGGCTCGACCACCTATGGCCTCGAGCCCGATATCATGACGTTGTCGAAGCAGCTTTCCTCCTCCTACCTGCCGATCTCCGCGCTGCTCGTCAACGAGAAGGTCTATGCGCCGCTGGCCGATGAGTCCCACGCAATCGGCACCTGGGGCCACGGTTTTACCGCCAGCGGGCATCCGGTGGCCGCTGCCGTGGCGCTGGAGAACCTGAAGATCATGGAGGAGCGCGATGTGCTCGGCCATGTGCGGGAGGTCGCCCCGCGCTTCCTGGCACGGCTCGAAGCGCTGGGCGGGCGTGCGCTGGCGGTGGAGGCGCGCGGCGTCGGCTTGATCGGCGCCGTCGAGTTCGCGCATCCGGCGCTCGCCGACACGCCCGGCGCCCTCGGCGACCGCATCAACCAGGCCACGCAGGACCGCGGCCTGATCTCACGCAACCTTGGCGACACGCTTGCTTTCTGCCCTCCGCTCGTCATTTCCGAAAAGGAGATCGACGAGATGTTCGACATCGCGGAAGCGGCGGTGGCGGACGTGGCGAAGGGGGTAGGGTAGCTCGCTTTCCCCTCAAGGGGTCGGGTGGGGCGTTTATGATACCGGCATGCTGCCCAGGTCTTTGAGCGCGTTGTGCGGCAGATGGAGTTCGGCCGCAGCGAGGCTGCACGCCTCAATCGACGCTGACCGCAGCGACGGAGCTGCGAAGCGCGTCGGCAAAGTCCGGATGGCCATAGAGGTCGTTGTGACCAGACGCGATCGTGATGTCTTTGCGCAGGTCGCGGGCCGCCTCGCGAACGGGCGCTGAGCGCGCCGCGGGAACGACGACGTCGTTTGCCGCCGTGATGACGGCCGCCGGCATGTCGAGGCCACACAAGGTTTCCGCCGTCTCCATACGATGCCGCAGCAAGAGGCGCACTGGAAGCCAAGGATAATGGTGAGCGGCAAGTTCCTCGAGCGAGTCGAACGGGGTTACGACGACGATACCCTGCAGAGATCGGGTAACTGCCAAATCCACCGCAACCGCAGCACCGACGCTGAGGCCGACCGCGACGATGCCTGTTTCGACCTCACCGGCGAGGTGATCGTACGCGCGCTGGGCATCGTCGAACAGGGCAGCCGCCGATGGGCGCCCGCTGCTCGGCCCATATCCGCGGTAGTGCAACGCGGCGACCTCATATTCAGGGAATATCTGGCGCAGCATTAGGACAAGCGCGTCGGCGTTCCAGGCGTTGCCGCCGAAGCCCAGCAGGAGCGGCCGTGGTTCGGCCGTCGGCCGCTCCGCCGGCAGGCGCACCAGGACGACATGCTCCCCGTCCTTCGTCGCCAGTTCGACACGGCGTGCTCCGGCAGGCAGTTCGGGCCCGAAAGCTGCAAGGCCGGCCGGAAAGATCATCCAGGTCTGAAGGGCATACGCGACGGCGACGACGACCGCGTACAACCCGGCGAGCGCCAGCGTCAGTTTCAGGAGCCACATCGCCGGAATTTCGCCCAACGCTCCTGATCTGGCAATGGCGGACGCAGAGCGCGAGAGCAACGCCCCGTGCCAGCGTGCAGTGCCGAGCAGTCGGAAATGCGTAAGCGGCGGCTACGCCACGAGCGTTGCGGACCGTTCCACGAGCCACCAGGCCGACACGACAGCGATGCCGGCGAGCGTGGCCGCGCGCAGGACCGGCGTGAGCGAAGCCGAAAGCCGCGTTACGACGGCCACCGCCAGCAAGGTTGCCGCAATGATCGTCAACTGGCCGATTTCGATGCCGACATTGAAAGCCGCCAGCGCGGGCACGAGGTTGGGCGCGTCACGGCCAAGAATGTCGCCGAGAACGAAGGAAAAGCCGAGCCCGTGCAGCAGGCCGACACCTGCGATCGGCAGGATCGAATCCATCCTGCCCAATAGAGCGGCGACCGCCGCATAAAGCACCGTCGCCGCGATGGCGGCTTCGACCGCCGGAATGAACCAGGGCCAGGAAGGCGCCGCGCCCAGGAAGGTGGCGATCAGCGTCACCGAATGGCCAAGCGTGAACGCCGTCACGATCCACAACAGCCGACCGCGCGCGCCGATGCCAAGCGCCAGGCAGACAACCAGGAAGACATGGTCCAGCCCCTCGACAATGTGCAGCATGCCCTGCCAGACGAATTCGCCGACGGTGCGCCAGAGCGAGGCGTCGATCGCGGCGGGTCGCTCCAATTGTCCCGGTCGCGTGTAGGAAACCGGCACCTTTCCACGCGCGTCGATGATGTGGTTGTCGATGGTCACGCCGTCGGGGACCGGCAGCGGCGGATAGGCCGAGCGCGCTGCCACCGGGCCGGCGACGTCCAGTGGCGACAGGCTGACTGCGAAATCCACATAGGCCTCGCCAAAAACCGGATCGAGGCCGCTGCTTGCGCCCGCGATCGCGGCTTCCGCCGCTTCCCGGTCGTCGAAAGGGCCCGCCGGCATGCGCGCGTGAACGCGCATGGCAACGAGGCGGGCAGCGATTTCCCGGCCGTTCTGCGACCAGGACATGGCATGTTCGAGCCGTTCCCGGAACGCGGACTCGTTGGCCGCTATAGCCTCCATGGAGACCCTGTAGCGACCTCCCGCCCCGGTCTCTTCGAAATAGAGGAACGGCGTGTCCAGCGCTTGGCTGCTTGCCTGTGCGCTCGTGACCACGTCGGAAAAGACGAGCGGCAGCGGCGCGCGCACATAGGCGGTCAATGTCTCCCCGTGCGGCGCGATCAGGATAGTCCGCAGTTTGGTGCCCTGCGCAAAATGCGCGCGCGCGGTCCCTGCATGGGCAAGAAGCGCGGCCAGGATCAGGACGACGTTGACGATGATACGCACATCGGCTCCGCAGGTGGTTTGCCCGGGCGATTCAACGTCCGGGCAAGAGGTTCCGTTTCTTCCGGATGCGTTCGGATCGAGGCGCTGTTTGCAGCCGCCCGGCCTGAACCGCAACAGACCTTAATTGAACAAACCCTCGTTCCAGTCGGGATAGGGAAGTTCGCTCACCACCTCGAAGGTAAGCTTGTGGACGAAGGTCCGGCCGTAACGATCGGTCGTCTTCACCTCAAGCACATGAACGCCCTCGGCCAGGGTTTCCGGCAGGTCGGCGCGCCACAGATGGCTGGAATTGTCGGTCAGAAGTCCACGCGACAGCGGCCCCGGCACGCCTGCCGCGCGGCTGCCGCGACCGGTGGTGAAGCCGGCAGTGTCCTCGCCGCCCCGGGCGGAACGGAATGCCACTCGGCCGACGGTCGCCTGTGTGATCAGCGCCAGCGGATCGGCATATTCCGGCCCCCTGAGCTTTGCTTCGCCATTGCCTGGCTGGGTGCGCTCGGCCTGGATTGCCGCCCCGCCGTCGATGGAGATCGACACCGTGTCGCCCTTGGCGCCACTCCACACATTGGCCGCTACCCAGGTGCCGTCTTTCAGGTCGTCAAGCGTGATCATGTTTATGTCGCCAAGGTCGTTGACAGTGACCGGCGGCAGGATGCCGTTTGGTGTCTCGTAAAGATCGGCAAAGGCCATCAGGTCTGCCGCCCATTCACGGAAACGCGGCGTGTTGAAGGAGGCATGCATCTGCTCGTCCTTCGTGCCGCCGAAGCGGACGAAGGTCTCGACATAATCCGATCCGTCGAACTCGAAGACGAAGTAGCCGCGCGGATTGCCGAGGCGCTGGGTGGAGCGTGGAACGCCCCGGTCGTCCAGGTCACCGGACCACCAGGAGCCCGACACGGCACCCGTGACGATCTGATGGAATTTCGCCGGACCGGTGTTGGTGGCTTCCGCCCAGCCCTCGAAATGCTCGCCCGGCATGATCTGCTCGGTGGTGTGCGTGTGGCCGGTCAACCCAAGTGCGGGACGGTCGCCGATGATCTCGTAGAGAACGTCGAGATTGTCGGTCTGGTGCTTCTGTGCGGTGTTGTCGGTGAAGGTGACGAAAGGAATGTGAGCGTTGAGGACGATCAGCTTGTCCTGCGGCACATGCGCCAGGTCGTTGCGCAGCCACTCGAGCTGGCGGTCGTGAATGACGCCGTTGTAGGTGGGGCTTTCGGCGGGATCGCAGAAGGGGTGGTCGTCGACGCCGTTGCAGGGATAGCGCACGTTGTCGAGCACCACGAAATGCACATTGCCGATGTCGAAGGAATAGTATTCCGGACCCCATTCGCGGCGGAACGTGTCGTAGGAGTCGGCATCGCTCTCGGCGTCGAAATCGAGGTCGTGATTGCCGGGGACGAAATATTGCGGCACCCGGCCGGTCGCCACGATTTTCTTGAAACGGGGATAGAGCGACAGGTCGTCGCCGATCACATCGCCCTCGAAGATGAGGCATTCGGTGTTCGTGTTATCGCGGTTGGCGAGCATGGTGCCGACTGTCTCGCGCACATAGCCGACCTCGCGGTTGTTGTAGGGCTGGGGATCGCCGAAGACCAGGCAGGAGAAACGGTCGCCGGTGTCGTCCTCGACCAGCGGGAAGTTGATTGCCTCAGGCAGTGCGCCTGTAGGCTCGATGCCGCCGAAGCGCAGGTCGGGCGAGCCCGCGGTCTTGTGAACGTAATGGAATTGCGGAACCATGTCCTCGCTGACCGGCACGGCATAGCCGGCTGGCTTGGTGATGAAGAGGTTCATGTCGTCATAGGCGGGCAACTCGTAATGGCCGCTGGCGTCGCTCTTCACGACCTCGCGCCCGTTGGAGACCAGCACTCCTTCCACGCCGACTTCGCCCTCGTCCAGCCTGGCGTTGCGGTTAGCGTCGAGGAAGACCTTGCCGCGCGCCATGTCGGCCGTTGTGCCGGAAACCGTGTGAACCGAACCGATATAGGACGTATCCTTTGCGGCGGCCGGCACGGCGAGCGCCGTGGAAGCTGCGAGGAGAAGAAATGTGGATAGTCGCGTCATTGTCGGAACTCCCTCCTGAGGAATGCATCACATCCAGACAGGGGAGCATCGCCGCGGCACATGAAATGCGCTTGACCGCTGCATTAAACTTCCGTGACTGTTTCCACAGCCCCGAAGGCAGCGCGTTCGCAGTGATCTTTTCATGCGCGAGCGCTGCCTGCCAACTGGACCTGCTCGTTTAGCCGGCGCGTCGCGACGAGCGGGATCGCCCGGTACCGTAGAGCCACCCCATCAGGATCGGGGTCAGATACATGGGGATCTGGTAGCAGCCGATGAACAGAAGCAGGGGGTCGGTTACCGCCGCCGGCAGAGCGGTCAGGAAGAGGGCGATGTTGCGGTTGCCGGCGACGATGCCGAAGGGGGCGGCAAGGTGCGGATTGCCTGCGCGGCGCAGCGCGGCGGCCACCAGGATCTGCAGCCCGAAATTACCGGCGAAGGCGGCGAAGAGGGCAACCCCGAGCGCTTGCGGGGCGCTGCGGATCGCCGGGCCCACGGCCGACATCAGCCCCACGACGACGACAGCCATGACGATCGCCGAAAGCCCGTCGATGCCGGCCACGGCAGCGGGGGAGGGGGTCTTGAGGGCGAGCCCGCGGATGAGGAAGGCGGCAGCCGCCGAAAGCGCGATGATGGCGAGCAGCCTGCCGGCGGCGGCAAGCACCTCTCCCACCTCCCCGAGCGCGGGCGACAGCCAGAAGACGGGGATGACGGTCAGCGGCAGAAGCGCCGTGCCGACGACGAGCTGGCGTAGGGCCGGAGCCGGGTCGTTGCCGGTGAGCATGGTGAGGTTCGGGCTGCCGGAGATCGGCGAGGCCGCCATCATCAGGACGAGCGCGATCGCGAGCGCTCCCGCCCATCCTACGGCTTGAAAGGCGATGAGAGCGGCGACGGGAAGGGCGACCTGGAAGACGAGCGCAAAGCCGATGGAGTTGCGAAGGTCGCTGAGCGCGCCGACCGCCTGGCGCGGCCCGACGCGAAGTGCTGCGAGGAACAGGAGCGCTGCGATAAGCGATCCGATCCACGGCCGCAGGGCGAGGGCGAGGCCGGGAAGCGCGATGCCGGCGACAAGGCCGAGGATAAGGACCAGGCGCCCGTAGCGGGCGGCAAGGCCGAGGAGGTTGAGGGCTGCGGTCACGCCGGCTCTCTCAACTGCCCGCTGCCGGTTGCATATTGTCGGGCAGCCACGTCGCCAGCTCCGGGAAGGCGATCAGCAGGAACACCATCAGCACCATGATCACGAACATGGGAAGTGCCGCGCGGGCGATGAAGTTCATCTCGTGGCCGGTCATCCCCTGCAGCACGAAGAGGTTGAAGCCGATGGGCGGCGTGATCTGCGCCATCTCCACCACCAGCACGACGAAGATGCCGAACCAGATGATGTCGATGCCGGTCTGGCGGATCATCGGCTCGACGATGGCGATGGTCAGCACCACGATGGAGATGCCGTCGAGGAAGCAGCCGAGCACGATGTAGAAGACCATCAGCACCATGAGAAGCTCGAAGCGGGAGAGCTCCATCGCCGCGATCGCCGTCGCCAGGCCGCGCGGCAGGCCGGTGAACCCCATGGCGAGCGACAGGAAGGCCGCGCCTGACAGGATAAGGGCGATCATGGCCGATGTGCGCGCCGCCCCCATCAGGGTCTCGAAGAACGTGCTGAGAGAAAGCGAGCGCTGCCAGGCGGCAAGGAGAAGCGAGCCGATGACGCCGATGGCGGCGGCCTCCGTCGCCGTCGCCACGCCCATATACATGGAGCCGATGACGAGCAGGATCAGAATGAAGACGGGAACCAGGAACCGCGACCGGCGGACCTTCTCCATAAAGGTCATCGGCGGCTCCGGCGTGGGCCGATAGCTTTTCGAGAGCTGCGAGGCGCCCACGACATAGACCATGAACATCGCCGCCAGGATGAGGCCCGGCAGGATGCCGGCGATGAAGAGCTTGGTGATCGATTCGTTGATGCTGACGCCGTAGACGATGAGGGTGAGGGAAGGCGGGATCATCAGCCCCAGCGTGGCGGAGCCGGCGAGCGTGCCGATCACCATGCGCTCCGGATAGTTCCGCTTGCGCAGCTCCGGGATCGTCATCTTGCCGACGGTGGTGAGCGTGGCGGCGGAGGAGCCCGAGACGGCGGCAAAGACAGTGCAACCGGCGATGTTGGTGTGCATCAGCCCGCCGGGGAGCCGCGCCATCCAGGGGGCGAGGCCCCTGAACATGTCTTCGGAAAGCCGTGTGCGGTAGAGAATCTCGCCCATCCATATGAACATCGGCAACGCCGTCAGCGACCACGAGGAGGCCGAGCGCCACATCACCGTCATCATGGCGTCACCGATGGGCCGCGCGGTGAAGATCTCCATGCCGACATAGGCGACGCCCAAGAGCGCCAGCCCGATCCACACGCCCGAGCCGAGCAGCAGGAACAGGACGAAGAGGAAGAGGCCGATGGCGTAGACCTGGTCCATGGTTACTCCGCCCTGCTCTGTTGGCTAAGGTCGGGGCGGATGTTGTCGCGGCCGGCCAGAAGCAATGTCACCAGATTGTCGATGAAGGAGACGGCGAGGATGACGGCGCCGACCGCCATCGGTGTCTGGGCGATCCATAGCGGAGTGGCGTCCTGACCCTGGCTGACGTCGCCGAGCCTCCACGACCAATAGACGGCCCTGACCGCGAACCAGGCGAGATAGGTCGAGGCGGCCGACGCGATGACGAGACACCACAACTCTCCCCAGAAGCGCCGCTCGCCGAGCGCGGTGAGAAACAGGTTGACCCTGATATGGGCGCCGCGATTGAGCGTGTGAGCGAAGGCGAGGAAGGACGCGGCGGCCATGAGATAGCCGGCATATTGGCTGGACCCGGGGAAGGGGATTCCCGCCCAGCGCGCCACCACCTGCGTGGAGATCACGACGAGGATGGCGAGTAGGCAGAGTGCGGCCAATGCGCCCGCCCCGTCATAGACGGCGTCGAGGCTGCGGCGGATCGCGCGCGCGACTGTTGACATTCCAGGCTCCAGAAAAGATGCGGCCCGGAGGATCCGGGCCGCGCTGTCAAATGGACTACTGGGCGCGGTAGGCGTCGATGATGGCCTTGCCGTCCTCGCCGGCGCTCTCAAGCCATTCGTCGGTCATCGTCGCACCGAAGGCGGCGAGCTCCTCCCTGAGCTGGTCGCTCGGTGGGGAAACGGTCATGCCGTTTTCGGCAAGGGTCTTCAGATAGCCGGCTGAAAGCTCCTCAGACTTCTTCGCGCCCTCGGCGGCGATCTCGTCGCCGCATGTGGCGATGGCCTGCTGCGCCGCCTCGTCGAGCGCGTCCCAGGCATCCTTGTTGACGAACACGACATTGCGCGGCAGCCAGGCCTGCACGTCGTAGAAGTGGGTCAGGCTCTCCCAGGCCTTGGAATCGACGCCAGTGGAGCCGGAAGAGATGAAGCTCTCGACCACGCCGGTGGCCAGCGCCTGGCTGAGCTCGGCCGCCTCGATCTGCACCGGCGCCATGCCGGCGAGTTCGGCGATGCGGGCGGTCGCGGCGTTGTAGGCGCGGAACTTGATGCCCTGCATGTCGGCGGTCGAGTTGACCTCCTTCTTGAAGTAGAAGCCCTGCGGCGGCCACGGCACGGCGTAGACATAGACGAGGTTCTGGTTCTCCAGTTCCGCCGCCAGCTTGTCGCGTGCGGCCTGCCAGAGCTTTTCCGATTCCTCGTAGGAGGTGGCCAGGAACGGGATGGAATCGACGCCGAACAGCGGGTTCTCGTTGGCGTGAGCGGAGATCAGGCGCTCGCCGATCGGCGCCTGGCCCGTCTGGACCGCGCGCTTGATGTCGTTGCCGGAAAACAGCGAGCCGTTCGGGTGCGTCACGATGTCGATCTCGCCGTCCGTGCCCTCGCGCACGCATTCGGCGAATACCTCGGCATTCTCCGAGTGGAAATTGGTCGCCGGATAGGCAAGCGGCATATCCCATGTTTCGGCCTGGGCCGCGCCCACTGCGGTCGCGGCTGCGGCCACCGACGCGAAAAGAACTGAACTACCCTTCATCGTAATGCTCCCATTTTCTGGCGGAATCTTCGGTGTTGTTCCCGGTTCTGAAGTCAAGCGCCTATTGGAAACGCGAAGGCGCATATGGTGCAAGGTCTAAATTCGGCGCTGTACCGGAAATGAGTTGCGCCAGGATGTGGCCGGTCTTCGGCCCGCCGGTGAGCCCCACATGATGGTGGCCGAAGCCGAGAAAGGCGCCTTTTACGCCCGGCACCTCTCCGATCAGCGGGATGGAGTCGACGGGCGCGGGGCGATGGCCCATCCATTCGCTGGTTTCTTTCCATGTAAGGCCGGGCATGGCGGCCTGGATGTTTCTCGTCAAGAGGGCGAAAGGCGCGCGCGAAGCCGGCGCCTCCAGCCCGCCGAACTCGACGATGCCGGCAAGCCGCAGCCGCCCCTCCATCGGTGTTATGACGAACTTGTCCGCGGCGACCATGACCGGCGAGCGCGGCATGAGGCTCGGCTCCCACAGCTCCACATGATAGCCGCGCTCGCTCTCCAGCGGCACGTCGAGGCCGAGCTTGCGGCAAAGCGGCTTCGACCAGACGCCGGTGGCAAGCACCGCCGCCGAAGAGGCGAGCGTCTCCCCGCCGATCCGCACGCCCGTGATGCATCCGTTCTCGCGCACGAGGTCGCCCACCTCGCCCTTGACGATCCTGCCGCCGGATGCTGCGACATGGGCGGCGAGATCCTTCACATAGCGCCCCGGATCGGAAATGCGGCCGTGGTCGGGAAGCCGCGCGGCAAAGCCCAGATGATCGGCAAAGGCCGGATCGTATATGCGAAAGGCCTGCCCCTCCAATTCGTCCCAACGGAAGCCGTGGTCGCGACGGATCGACCAGCCGAAGGCATCTCCATCGAAATGCGCCCGGTCGCGATAGACGAAGACATAATCGGATGGCACAAGCCATTTTTCCGCTCCGGTGCCTCGGCTCAGCGCCTGATGCTCGGCATGGCTGTCACTGATGATCGGCGCCAGCGCGGCAGCGATGCGCCTGGCCTCTCCCGGTGTGCAGTGCCCCAGATAGGCCCGCAGCCACGGCGCCAGCCTTGGCAGGTACGACCATCTCAGGAAGAGCGGCTGGCGCGGATCGAAGAGCATGCGCGGCGCCTTGCGCATGAGGCCGGGAACGGTGACCGGAACGATCGAGCAGGAGGCGAGCACGCCGCCGTTGCCATAGCTCGTCCCTTCGCCCGGCTCGGCGCGGTCGATGAGGACGACGTCGTGGCCCGCGCGCTGCAGCCAGATGGCGGTCGAAACGCCGACGATGCCGGCCCCGACGACGGCGACGGGAAGGCGCTCCCGCCCGCCCCTGCCGGCCATCAGGCGACCCACTCGGAGACTGGCGCTGCGGCTTCGTCGAGCGGCTGGGTGACGATGTCGACCAGCGTCGGCCCGCCGGCGTCGAGCGCTTCCCGCAGCACCGCTTCGAGCTTCGCGGGGTCCTCGACCTTCCAGCTCTTCAGGCCGTAGGCGGCGGCGACGGCCGCGTGGTCGGTGCGTGTGAAGTCGACATTGTGGAAGCGGGCGCCGAAGCCCGAACGCTGCCCGGCCTTGATCCAGCCATAGGCGCTGTTCGACACGGTGATGAAGGTGATGGGCATGCGGTAGCGCACCACCGTCTCCAGTTCGCCGGCGCTCATGCCGAAGGAGCCGTCGCCCATCACGGCGACCGTCTTGACCTCCGGCCGCCCGACATGGGCACCGATCGCCGCGCCCATGGCGTAGCCGAGCGCGCCGTGGGCACGGTTGGTGATGAAGTGGCGGCCAGCCGAGGGCCAACGGTAGTGCGCCGAGAAATAGGGGCAGGGCGTGCCGGGATCGGCGCAGACGATGGCGTCGGCATCGAGAAGACGCTGCAGTGTGGCGACGATGCGCTCCGGCCGGATCGGCGTCTCGTTGGAGGCGGCCAATGGCTCGAAGGCGGCAAGTTTTGCCTGCCAGGCCACAGCGGCGCGTGCCTCACCGCCGTTCGGACCCTTCGCGCCCCGCCTTTCAAGTGCCGCAACGATCGCCTCGAGCGCCAGCCGCGCGTCCGCAGCGACGGCGGCTTCGGTCGGGTAATTCGCGCCGATGACGGCCGGGTCGGAATCGATATGGACGATCCGCGTCCCGGGAGCCGGGCTGCGCCACCGCTCCGTGGTGACGGAGCCGGCACGGCAACCGATGAAGAGCACGAGATCGGCCTCGTCCACTACGGCGCGTGTGGCGGGGACCCCGCCGTTGGAGCCGACCACGCCGACGGCGCGCGGGTCGGTCTCGGCGATGGAGCCCTGGCCGGAGACGGTGGTCGCTACCGGCAGGTCGAGCATCCGGGCGAGCGTTGCAAGCGGCTCGATCGCCTCCGCCAGCACGACACCACCGCCACAGACAATCACCGCGCGTTTGGCGGAGATAAGCGCCTCGGCTGCCGCCTCGATGGCGCCGGGGTCGGGGGCGGCGGGCGTTGCCGGGAAGGTTTGATGGCGTATGTCGGCCCAGATGTCGTCCGGCGTCATCGTGGCCTTTTGCGTGTCGAACGGCAGCGCCAGATGCACCGCGCCCGGCCGCCCCGTAGTCATCTCCCGGAAGGCCTTGCGCACCATGGCGGGCAGGCGATCCGCGTCGTCCAGCGAGGCGTTCCATTTGGTGAGCGGTCTGAACAGCGCCACCTGGTCAAGTTCGGTCAGCGGATATCGGCCGCGCGAGGCGGTCGACACGTCGCTGTTGATCGCCAGTACGGGCACCGAGCTTTCGTTCGCCTCGACCACGCCGGGCAGGATGTAGGTCGCCCCGCCGCCCGAGGGGCCCTCGCAGACGCCGGGCCGCCCGGTCACGCGGGCATAGGCGTCGGCCATATAGGCTGCGTGGCGCTCGTCTCGGGTCAGGAGGTGGGTGATGCCGTGGTCTAGCCGGTAGAGCGCGTCGTAGAGCGGCAGCGTGGTGTCTCCGCACAGGCCGAATATGTGTTGCACGCCGTAGGCGTCGAGCATCCTCACCATGGCTTCGGCGCCGGTGAGCGTGTTTTGCGGTGCGGATGAAGTCATGGATGACCGTTCGAAGGCTTGGACGTGCAGGCCGGAAGCCCGTATACAGGCGCGAATAGGAGAGGCCGTCAAGACGGGGCTTCCAGATCATGCCGTTCAGGGACGAAACATGCGTGTAAAAGGCGGAAAGCCGGTCTACGGTGCCGCGGTCGGCATCCTGATGCTCGAGGCGCGCTTTCCGCGCATTCCCGGCGACATGGGCAATGCGCTCACCTGGCCCTTTCCCGTTCTTTACAAGGTCGTCCGCGGTGCCACGCCCGACCGCGTGGTGCGGCGGAGCGCGGAAGGGCTGCTCGACGTCTTCGTCGATGCGGCACGGGGGCTGGTGGCCGACGGCGCCGACGGCATCACCACCAATTGCGGTTTCCTGTCGCTTTTCCAGGACGAGCTTGCCGAGGCGGTGGGCGTGCCGGTGGCAACCTCCTCGCTGATGCAGGTCGCGCTCGTGAATCGGCTCCTGCCCCGCGGCAAGCGCGCCGGCATCCTGACCATTTCGGGATCGACGCTGACACCCCTCCATCTGGAGAAAGCCGGCGCTCCCGCCGACACGCCGATCGGCACCACGGAAGGAGGGCGCGAATTCACCCGTGTCATCCTTGGCGACGAGAACGAGCTGGATGTCGAGGCGGCGCGGCGGGACAATGTCGAGGCAGCCTTGCAACTGGCCGCAAGCAACCCGGACCTTGGCGCCATCGTGCTCGAATGCACGAACATGATCCCGTATGCCGCCGACATCCGCGAGGCGACAGGCCTGCCGGTCTTCTCGATGGCGAGCTTCGTCCAGTGGTTCCACGGCGCGCTACAGCCGAGACGGTGGCCTGCAGCCACGTAGAAGCGCGATGGGAGCGGCACTATCGCCCGCTGCGGTCATTTGCCGGACAACCCGGTCGGCTTCGGCCGTGCTTACGAGCCGGATCCCCGGCCATCAATTCCCGAATCTGCAAAAAGAGCGGCGATCCAGTCCACGAAGACCCTCAGCTTGTTGCTCAGGTGCCTGTTCGGCGGAAAGACCACGTAGATCGGCATCGCGTCCCTGTTCCACTCGGTAAGGACCGGCTGCAGAGCGCCGGCGCGAAATGCGTCCTCGACCATGAAGCGAGGAGCCTGTGCGACACCCATTCCAGCTCTTGCGGCCGTCACGTAGGTCATGGCTTCGTTGACCGATACGACGTAGCGCCCATTCACTTCGAGCCGTTCATCCTCCCGGTTGAAGACAAAGGGCAGCTGGCGGCCGCTCTCGGCGCGGAAATAGCTCACCACATGGTGGTCTTGCTCCAGATCGCGAGGATGCCGGGGTTCGCCGTACCTTGCCAGGTAGGTCGGGGCAGCACAGGTCACCAGGCTCATTTCGGAGATACGTCTGGCGATCAGCGACGGTTCGGAAAGCTCCCCGACCCGAATTGCGCAATCGACATTCTCCGCAAGGATGTCGATCTGCCGATCCGAAACGCCAAGATCGATCAGGATGTTCGGATAACGGGCATGAAAATCGCACATTGCCGGGATGAGGATCAGGCTCGCCAACGCTCCCGACATGTCGATCCGCAGCCTGCCCTGAGGGAGGGACTGCGAGGAGGCCATGCTTGAGTCCAGCTCCTCGATGTCCGCCAGGAGCCTGAGCGCCCTTTCATAGTAGAGCGCGCCATCGGGGGTCACCAGCACGCGGCGGGTCGTCCTGTTCAGAAGCTTCGTTCGAAGATGCGCTTCCAACCCCTGTATCAGCTTGGTCACGGTCGCCTTCGGCATATCGAGGGAATCGGAGGCGCGCGTGAAATTGCCCGCTTCCACGACGCGAACGTAGGCACGCATGGCGGCAAGCTGGTCCATCCCTGTCTCCCGGTCAAAATTGAAGGCTATTGTTCACGTGTGGAAATAGTGAAGTCATAAATAGCACACTTTTTCCAAGGGAAGCACAATCCCATCTTCGCACCGGCACCCGACGACCCGACTGGCAGGGACGCGAAGACATTATCGCGTGTCTCCTGACGAGGTGTTGTCAGGAGGGGTGTGCGATACGCCAACGACATTTTTCGCAACCGGCACGGTTGCTCATCGGGAAGACGCTGGAAGCCATGGGTACGGAATGGACAGAGGAGAGGCTTGACGCCGCGGTCGGATCCGTTCCGGTGCGCATCTACCGCGATAGCGTCCTGACGAAATCGCCCCCTCTCGTATTGCATCTGCATGGCGGCGCGTTTCTCAACGGTTCGCTGGCGACGGGGCAATTGGTTTCCACGCTGCTCGCCAAGGCAGGCGCTGTCGTGGTGTCGGCCGACTATTCCAGTGCATACGAACATCCCTTCCCGGCGGCACTCCAGCTCTCGTTCGACATCATGTCGTCGCTGTGCAAGCGGCGTGCGAAGCTGGCGCACAGGGAATCCTCTCTTTTCGTGGCCGGGGAAGAGGCCGGAGGCAATCTTGCGGCCGGCGTTGCATTGATGGCCCGCGACCAGCACTTGGGAGGGCTGCAGGGGCAGATCCTGCTCTCGCCGATGCTCGACCCGTGCATGGCGACAGGCTCGTTCCGCAAGGCGGAAGCGGGCGCAAGCGGCTGCAGATGGGCGGATGGCTGGAACCGCTATCTCGGATTTGCCGCCAAGGCCTGCCACCCCTACGCCGCACCCGCCCATTGCATGCGGCTTGCCGGGGTCGCTCCAGCGCTCGTGCTGACGGCCGAGGACGACCCGATGCACGACGAAAGCCTGAATTATGCGAGGCGCCTGAGGGAGGCGGGCGTCGTCGTACGTGAGCATGTCTTGACCGTTCGGACCGGATGGCCTGGCGCCTACGGCAACTGCCTGGGCGTTCAGCCTGAATGGGGGGAGACCGTCTGCGGCCATTTTGCCGCGTTCTTCCATGAAACCGGAGCGTTATCCCACTGACACGGACTGTTTGACCTGATCCGGCCTTAGCGCCGCAAGGAGACGATTCATGAGAATGACTATCACTCGCTGGTTCCTTTGGGGAGCCGGCCTGGCCGTTGTCGCGTCGATCGCGGGCACCGTCCTGATGCCGAAGTGGTTTGACGGGGCCCAGGCCGACACAACTGCCGCCGCACCCGCCCAGGCCATACCCGTATCCGTTGCCGTGGTCGAACCACGCGACGTCACCGTCTGGCAGGAATTTTCCGGCCGCCTGGAAGCAGTCGATCGCGTGGAGCTCCGCTCCCGCGTCGCCGGCGCGATCCGGTCGGTGCATTTCCGCGAAGGGGCGCTCGTGGAGAAGGGCGATCTGCTCGTCGCAATCGATCCGGCGCCCTTTGAAGCGGCGGTCGCACAGGCCGAGGCCGTTGTGAGCGCCGCCGAGGCGCGTGTGGAACTGACCAAGCTCGAACTCGAGCGGGGGCGCCGGCTTGCCGCCTCCCGCACCGTCTCGCAAAGCGATCTCGACCAACGCCTGAGCGCTCACCACGAGGCAGAGGCCAGTCTTCGTTCGGCCAAGGCGGCGCTGCAGTCCGCCCGCCTCGACCTGGGCTATACGGACATTCGCGCCCCGATCTCGGGCCGCGTCGGCCAACTCGAAATCACGGCCGGCAACCTCGTCGCGGCCGGGGCCGGTTCTCCGATTCTGACAAGGCTGGTTTCGGTCGATCCGATTTATGCGAGCTTCAACATCGATGAGCGGTTCGTGACGCTCGCGCTGTCGCAGTTGCCGGCAACCGAGACGGGTGCGCCAGCCGTGGAACAGATCCCCGTGCAGATCAGCACGGCAGACGAAAACGCCACACCGATTAAGGGGCACCTCCAGCTCATCGACAACGAAATTGACACCGCGAGCGGGACGGTGCGTGCCCGGGCGGTCATCGACAATGCCGGCGGCCGCCTTATCCCGGGCCAGTTCGTGCGCGTGCGCGTGGGTCAGCCCAGGCCGGAGCGGCAACTCATGATCAGCGAGCGGGCAGTCGGGACCGATCAGGACAAGAAGTTCGTCCTTGTCGTCGATGCGGCAAACACCCTTGCCTATCGCCAGGTGACGCTGGGGCCCTCGACCGAAGGCATGCGTATCGTCGAAAGCGGCCTCGAGGCGGGAGAGCGCATCGTCGTCAACGGACTGCAAAGGGTCCGGCCGGGCGTTCTCGTGGAGCCTCAGGTAGCGACCGCCGAGCCGACGGAGCAGACGATAGCCGAAGCCGACGGCTCCAAACGCTAGCCGCAGCCGGGAGCGGAGGTGGCTCCGTTCCCGGCACCGAACATTGACCGAGATCCATTCGCGATGGACGCACGCCGTTCGTCGCCGACCATCCACTGATGCCAATGCACTGCCGGAAGGGGCGGACGTGACATGAATATTTCAAGATTTTTCGTCGACCGGCCGGTCTTCGCGGGCGTGCTGTCGGTCTTGATTCTGGTAGCCGGCCTGCTTGGTCTGCGTGCCTTGCCGATTTCCGAATATCCCGAAGTCGTGCCGCCGGCGATCGTTGTCCGCGCGCAGTATCCAGGCGCCAATCCGAAGGTCATCGCCGAGACGGTGGCGACACCGATCGAGGAAGCCATCAACGGTGTCGAGGACATGCTTTACATGTCGAGCCAGGGCACGACGGACGGTCTGATGACGCTGACCGTGACCTTCAAGCTCGGCACCGATCCGGACAAGGCGCAGCAGCTCGTGCAGAACCGCGTCGCCCAGGCCGAGCCGCGCCTGCCCGAGGAGGTGCGGCGCCTCGGCATCACCACGGTAAAAAGCTCGCCCGACCTGACCATGGTCGTCCATCTTCTTTCGCCGAACGACCGCTACGACATCACCTATCTGCGCAATTACGCGGTGCTCAAGGTCAAGGACCGGCTCGCGCGTATCGAAGGCGTCGGCGATGTCCAGGTCTTCGGCTCGGGCGACTATTCCATGCGTGTGTGGCTCGACCCGCAGAAGGTTGCCGCGCGTGACATGTCGGCCAGCGACGTGGTGCAGGCGATCCGCGAGCAGAACATCCAGGCCGCCGCCGGTGTCGTCGGCGCCTCGCCGAGTGTCCCCGGCCTCGATCTGCAGCTTTCCGTCAACGCGCAGGGGCGCCTGCAGTCGACCGAGGAGTTCGGCAACATCATCATCAAGACCGGCGCCGACGGTGCGATTACGCGCCTGCGCGACGTCGCTCGGATCGAGTTGGGTGCGGCGGAATACGCGCTGCGCTCGCTGCTCGACAACAAGTCGGCGGTGGCGATCGGCATCTTCCAGGCGCCCGCCTCCAACGCAATCCAGATCTCCGACAACATTCAAGGGGTGATGGACGAGCTGCAACAAACCATGCCGGAAGGTGTCGAATACCGGATCGTCTACGATACGACGCAGTTTGTCCGCGCCTCGATCGATGCGGTGGTGCACACGCTGCTCGAAGCGATCGCTCTGGTCGTGCTCGTCGTCATCGTCTTCCTGCAGACCTGGCGCGCCTCGATTATCCCGCTGGTCGCCGTCCCGGTTTCGATCATCGGCACATTCGCGGTGCTGTACATGCTGGGCTTCTCCATCAACGCCCTCACGCTCTTCGGTCTTGTGCTTGCCATCGGCATCGTCGTCGACGACGCCATCGTCGTGGTGGAGAATGTCGAGCGCAACATAGAAGAGGGCCTCGCGCCTCGAGAGGCGACGTACCGGGCTATGCGGGAGGTCTCGGGCCCGATCGTCGCGATCTCCCTGGTGCTGGTCGCCGTGTTCGTGCCGCTCGCCTTCATCTCCGGGCTCAGCGGTCAGTTCTATCGCCAGTTTGCCGTGACGATCGCGATATCCACGGTGATCTCCGCGTTCAATTCACTCACCCTGTCGCCCGCGCTGGCAGCAGTGTTGCTGCGCGGCCACGACGCGCCGAAGGACTGGCTCACCCGGGTCATCGAAGCGGTGTTCGGCTGGTTCTTCCGCGGCTTCAACTATGCCTTCAGCCGCGGCTCCCGGTATTATAGCGGAGGCGTCGGACGCATCCTGTCGCGCAAGACGGTGATCATGGGGCTGTATCTCGTGCTCGTCGGGGCGACCTTCGGCATGTTCAATGCCGTGCCCGGCGGCTTCGTGCCCGCGCAGGACAAGCAATACCTTGTCGGGTTCGCGCAATTACCGGACGGCGCAACGCTCGACCGCACCGACGAGGTCATCCGGCGCATGGGCGACATCGCCTCGAAGCAGCCAGGCGTGGAGAGCGCCGTGGCCTTCCCGGGCTTGTCGATCAACGGCTTCACCAACAGTTCCAACGCCGGCATCGTCTTCCTGACCCTGAAGCCGTTCGAGGAGCGGCAGACGCCCGAGCTTTCTGGCGGGGCGATCGCCCAGCAGCTCAACGCCCAGTACGCCGGCATTCAGGAGGCCTTCATCGCCATGTTCCCGCCGCCTCCGGTCCAGGGGCTCGGCACCATCGGCGGTTTCAAGCTGCAGATCGAGGACCGCAACGGCCTCGGCTATCAAGCGCTCGACGAAGCGACCAAGGCGTTCCTTGCCAGGGCCTATGCCACGCCGGAGCTGGCCGGGCTGTTTTCCAGCTATCAAGTCAACGTTCCGCAGCTCTACGCCGATCTCGACCGCACCAAGGCACACCAGCTCGGCGTGGCCGTGACCGATGTCTTCGATACGCTGCAGATCTATCTGGGCTCGCTCTACGTCAACGACTTCAATCAGTTCGGCAGAACCTACTCTGTGCGCGTTCAGGCGGATGCGCCTTTCCGCGGGCGGGCGGACGATATCGGCAAGCTGGAAGTGAGGTCGCAGTCGGGCGAGATGATCCCGCTGTCGGCGCTGCTCAGGGTGGAACCGAGCGCGGGACCGGAGCGCGCGATGCGCTATAACGGCTTCCTGTCGGCGGATATCAGCGGCGGGCCGGCGCCCGGCTATTCGTCGGGCGAGGCGCAGGCGGCGGTCGAGCGGATCGCCGCGGAAACCTTGCCGCCCGGGATCAGCTTCGAATGGACGGAACTGACCTACCAGCAGATTCTCGCCGGGAATTCGGGGATCGTGATCTTTCCGCTGGCGCTGCTTCTGGTGTTCCTGGTGCTGGCGGCGCTCTATGAAAGCCTGACGCTGCCGCTGGCGATCATCATGATCGTGCCGATGGGCATACTGGCGGCGCTTACCGGCGTGTGGCTGAGCCAGGGCGACAACAACATCTTCACCCAGATCGGGCTCATCGTTCTCGTCGGATTGTCGGCCAAGAACGCCATCCTGATGGTCGAGTTCGCGCGTGAGCTTGAATTCGCCGGCATGACACCGAAGGAAGCGGCAATCGAGGCCAGCAGGCTCCGGCTGCGCCCGATCCTGATGACATCGATGGCCTTCATCATGGGCGTGGTACCGCTGGTGCTTTCCACCGGCGCCGGTGCCGAGATGCGGGCGGCCATGGGAATTGCGGTGTTCGCCGGCATGATCGGCGTGACGGCCTTCGGCATCTTCCTGACACCGGTCTTCTACGTGATGCTGCGTCGTCTCACCGGCAACCGGCCACTAAAGCAAACCGGTGAGGCGACGATTCCCGTTCCCGCCGTCACCGCGCGCGGATGAGCCGGGCAGGGCCATCGCGGCCGTGCATGGGCCGACCCCACCCGTCCTTCCGCCTTGCGGCGGCAGTCCACCCTCCCCTCAAGGGCCCCTCAAGGGGGAGGGGGGATCGTGTAGCGATCGGCCGGGCTTCCCTCCCCCTTGTGGGGAGGGATTGAGGGTGGGGGGGGCCGGCGAAGCCGAACAATGACTCCATCCATATGCGATAGCCCTGTCCTCAAGGGGGAGGGGAGGCGCATTCGCTCTGCTATCTGATCATCCCCTCGTAGATGCCTGGCTCCGAGCCCGGGATCTCGATCACCGGGCAATGACGCCGGTAGAAATCCACCGGCCCGGCGCCGCCGATGACGGCGTAGCCGTAGCCGGCCTCACACATGGCGTGGAGTGTTGCCAGCAGGAGCCGGCGGCCGAGGCCTTTTCCGCGGGCGGCCTCGCTGACGCCGGTCGGGCCAAAAAAGCCGCGCGCCGTCGCGTCGTAGCAGGCGAAGCCGAGCAGCTTCTCCCCTTTGACGGCGAGGTAGACGCCCGGCGGCCTGCCGGCCATCGCCACGGCGCATTCGCTCGCCCAGCCCTTGTTGAAATGCGCCTCGGCGAAAGCGCACACGGCGTGCATTTCCGGCGCCAGCGCGCGGCGTACCGTGACGTCGCTTTCAAGGCCCGTTCCGCGCTCTTGCGGGAGCTTGTAGAGGGGCACGAGAAGATCGGGCATGGGCGTGTTCCTTGGCTTGGCGGCAGCAGTGTATCGGGCGGCTGCGCATTGGTGAAAGGTGCGGCGGTTCCCTATTCCTCTCCTGCCGTCACCGCGCCCGCCGGCAGGGCGGCGCGCCATTGTTCGAGGAATATCTCCCGCTTGGCCCGGTCAAGGCCCACCAGGAGCGCCGGCGTCATGGCGATGGGGCGCAGCGTCTGCGGGTCGGCGGCAGCACTTGCCGCGAGGGCGGCGAGCCGCTTGGCGCCGTCGATGGGCGACAGGAGGCGCATGTCGGAGGAAAGGATGTCGCGCCCTTCCGCGGACAGCATGAAGGCGATGAAATCCTCGGCCAGCTCCGGCTGCCGCGCAGCCTTCGCGACGAATGCGGCGCGGGCGAGCACGAGCGTGTAGTCGTCGGGGAGCACGATGCCGAAGCGGTCGTCGGTTTCGATGCGCTGAAGCGCGTAGGAGCCGAGCACGTTGTAGCCGATGAGCAGGCGTCCGTCGGCCACCCGGTCGAGGATGTCGGCCGTGCAGCAGAAGAGGCGCGCGCGGTTGCGCCCGAGGCTTTCCACCAGACGGCCCCAGGTGCTGGCCTGCAGCGCGTCCTGGAAGGCGAAGAGATAGCCGACGCCGGAGCTTTCGATGTCGTAGGTGCCGACCTTGCCGACGAATTTCTCGCTCTCGCGCAGGAGGTCGATGAGCTCGAAGCGGCTTTCGGGGAGCCGCCGATCTTCGAAATAGGCGCGGTTGTAGACCGTGACGGCGGGCTCGAAAGTGAGCCCGACAAGCTCCTCGCGCCAGCGCGCCCAGTCGGGGAGCCCGGCGCGCGCTTCGGCGCGCAGCGGCAGGGCGCAGCCGTCGTTGACCAGCTTCAGCTGCTGGTCGATGGAGGAGGAGATGACGAGGTCGGCGACGAAGCGGCCTTCTTCACAGGCTGCCGTAACGTCGTCGGCGACCTCGTTGGTGGTGAGCTCGCGATAGGTGATGGCGACGCCGGGATTCTGGTGCTGGAAGGCCAGGAGGATGGGCTCGAAGATGACGAAGTCGGTGGTGCTCTCGATCACCAGATGCGCCTGCGTTTCTTCTCCGCGCGGCGGCATGCGCGTCTCCACCGCGCCGGCAGGCCAGGCGAGGAGGACGGCGAGGGGAAGAACGAGACGCCTCATGGCTGCGCCACCGGGATTTCCAGGCCGATGGCGAAGCCGTCTTCACCGGTGCGGCGGGCAAGCCGTGCCCCGTGCATGGCCGCCACCGAGGCGACGATGGACAGCCCCAGTCCGGCGCTGTCGGGGCTGATGCCGTCCGAGGTGAAGCGCTCGCCGATGCGCGCAGCGAGCGCCTCGGGAATGCCCGCGCCATGGTCGTGCACCATGATGGAGGCCCATCCGTCGTGCCGCTCGACCGCAACGGTGATGGGGGCGGCGCCGTGTTTTGCGGCGTTGTTCAAAAGGTTCTTCACCGCTTCGCGCAGGCTCACCGGGTCGCCGTCCACCCACACTTCCTCGTCGGGCAGGTCGACGCCGATCGCCTCGTCGGAGACGGCCCGTATCTCGCGCTCGGCCTCCAGCGCTACGCGTCTCAAGTCGATCGTCTCCCTTGCTGCCGTGTCGGCGCGGTGGGCGATCAGTGCGTGGCTCAGGAGCTGGTCGGCCAGCCGTCCGAGGCCGACGCTGCGGGCGTAGAGCCGCCGGTGCAGCCGGTTGAGCCGCTCCGGGTCCTTTTCTTCAAGCGCTAGCTGCGCCTGTGCGCGGAGCGCGGTGATCGGTGTGCGGATCTGGTGGGCGGCGTCGGCGACGAAGTTCTGCATGGCCTCGATGCGGCTTTCGAGCCGGCCCATGAAGCGGTTGATCGCCGCCACCAGCACGGCGACCTCCTCCGGCGCCGGCACGTCGATGGGCGAGAGGTCGTTCGCCTCGCGCTTGAGGATGGCGCGCTCGACGCGGGCGAGCGGGCGCAGCGCCACGCGCAGGACGAGGAGTGCCAGAAAGAGGAGGAGCACGCCGGCGGCGGCGATGATGAGCACGGCGTTGGTGGCGATGCTGGCTGCCAGCCCGGCGCGCTCGCGCGTCGTCTGGGCAACGACGATGACCACCTGGCCGCTCATGGAGCGTTCGGCGAGAAGGCGCGTGAGCTTGACGGCGCGGATGGCCGTATCCTTGTAACGGGCGTCGTAGATGGCGTCGGGACCGGCGTTTTCGCGCGGCAGGGGCAGGTCCTCGTAGCCGGTCATGGTGCGCCCGTCGGGGCCGATGACGCGGTAGAAGACGCGGTCGGAGCGGGCGAGCGACAGGAGCTCGAAGGCGGAAACCGGCAGGTCGAGCCTGACCCGCCCGTCCGTCACCGAGACGCGCTCGGCGATCTGCAGGGCGGCGCCGCGCAACAGGCGGTCGAAGGTCTCGTCGCTTGCCGCCTGGCCGAAGCGCGTCGCCGCGACGATGCTCGCCAGCACCACCAGCACCAGGATGAGTACCATGGCCACACCCAGCCGAAAGGCGATGGACTGGCCGCGCGCGGTGTCTGCGGCGAGGGCGGTCATGTTCTTCGTTCTCTGGTGAGGTGTTGCCGTTGCGGCCGGCAGCTCCTCGCCCCCACTGTGTGGGGGCGAGGAGTGGGCGCGCTTCATATGGCTTCGCGCTTCCTCGCCTGCCCTTGTTCTGGAAAGATGTGTGAGTGTGGTCAGCATCACCGCGCCTTCGCTCCCTCGCGCAACACGGCCTGATAGCCGAGGCCACGCAGGGTCTTTATCTCGAGGTCCGCGCCGTCCAGCTTGCGGCGCAGGCGAGCGATGTAGACCTCGACGGCGTTGAGGCCGGCCTCACCCGTGAGGCCGTAAAGGCGGGAATAGAGCTCGTCTTTCTCAAGCACGCGGCCCAGGTTTCCCATGAAGGCTTCAAGCAGGATGAACTCACGCCGCGTCAGCTCCACCTCGCGGGCGGCCACAGTGACGGAGCGGGCGGCGAAATTGCAACGCAGGTTGCCGGCTTCCACCACCGCTTCCGCCGCGCCATGCCGGCGGCGGCTGACGGCGCGGGCGCGCGCTTCCAGTTCGCGCAGGTCGAAGGGCTTGACCAGATAGTCGTCGGCGCCGAAGTCGAGCGCGTCGATCTTGTCCTCCACGTGCATGCGGGCCGTCAGGACCAGCACCGGCACCGGGTTCTTCGCCGCGCGCAGCCCTTTCAGGAGCTCCAGGCCCGAGCCGTCGGGCAGGTTCAAATCGAGGATGACGAGGTCGTAGGGCTCCGCAAGGCCGAGGAAATGGGCGGCATCTTCGCGGCTTGCCGCATGGTCGCAGACGTGGCCCTGGCGCTGGAAATGCGCCAGGATCGCCTCGGCGACGTCCTCGGTGTCCTCCACCACCAGAACACGCACGCTCTTCCTCTCCTCCGCGAAATGACAGCTTGGTGACAGCTTATAGCCGTATCCTCGCCGGACCTTCGCACGAAACCCGTGCGGCAGGAACAAGGGAGGACTACCTCATGAAGAAGCTTATCGCGGCCGCTGCCGCAACCCTTTTTGCAACCCTCGCTCCGGCGGGCGCCTCTTTCGCCTTCGAGGCAGGCAACACCGAGTGCATCGCGCCGGCCAATGCCGGCGGCGGCTGGGACTTCACCTGCCGCCAGGTGGGCAAGGCGCTTTACGATCTTAAGATCGTGCCGAGCCCGGTGCAGGTCATCAACCTTGCGGGCGGTGGCGGCGGTGTGGCCTTCGCCGAGGTGGTCGCCAAGCGCAACGGCGACGACAGCCTCATCGTCGCGGCGTCCTCGGCCACCACGACGCGGCTTGCCCAGGGCGCCTTTCCCGGTGCCAGCAAGGATCAGGTGCGCTGGCTGGGCACGATAGGCGCCGACTACGGCGTCATCGCCGTGTCCAAGGATTCGCCCGTCGAAACGCTTGCCGACCTGTTCGAGGCGGTGAAGGAGAACCCGTCCGCAGTGGCGTTTGCCGGCGGCTCGGCGGTGGGCGGCTGGGACCACCTGAAGGTGCTGATTGCGGCCAAGGCGGCGGGCATCGACGATGCACGCGCGATCAAATATGTCGCCTTCGAGGGCGGCGGCGAGGCCGTGACGCAGCTCCTGGGCGGCCACGTGCAGGCGTTTTCCGGAGACATTTCCGAGACCAAGGGGTTTGTCGATTCGGGCGACCTGAAGGTGCTTGCGGTGCTCGCGGACGAGCGGCTGCCGGGAGAATTCGGGCAGTTCCCGACGGCCAAGGAGCAGGGGATCGACGCGGTGGGCGCCAACTGGCGCGGCTTCTATGCGCCCGGCGGCATGAGCGACGATGCCTACGATTTCTGGGTCGACGCCATCAAGACGACCTATGAGAGCGACGAGTGGCAGGCGGTGATGGAGGCCAACGGCTTGATGCCGCTCGCCGAGTTCGGCGCCGACTTCGACGCCTTCGTCAGCGGCGAGATCGCCAACACCGAGGCGCTGAGCCGCGAGATCGGCATCCTGCAATAAGCACCTTTTGAAGGGCGCGTTTAGGTCGGGCCGAACCTCCGCGCCGTCATCCCGGACAAGCCTGCGGCTTTCCGGGATGACGGCGCGAGGGGGTATCTCAACCGGCCCAAGCCGGTTTCAACGCCAGAACGGGGAGGAAACGACGATGAGCGACCGGATACTGGGCGGCACCTGTCTGCTGCTTTCCATGCTGTACATCTATTTCGCCGCCCAGACGCAGGTCGGCTTCATCTCAGATCCGATGGGGCCGAAGGCGTTTCCCATCGCCGTCGGCGTGGTGTTGGCGCTGGGTGCGCTCTACACGCTCTTCAAGCCCGATCCGGAGCCGCTGTGGCCGCGGCTCGGGCGTCTCGGCGAGATTGTCTTCGCGGTCGTCGTCATGGTGGCCTACACCTACGCGCTGCCCGAGTTCGGCTTCGTCGTCTCCACCAGCTTTGCGGCGGGGCTGCTCTCCTGGCGGCTGGGGGCCGGGCCTGTTGCCGCTTCGATCGCCGGCGTTGCCATCGCGGTCGGCATTTTCGTCATCTTCCGGCTGGTTCTGAAGCTGTCGCTGGCCATCGGTCCCTGGGGATTCTGATATGGACATTCTCGCAAGTCTCGGCGATGGCTTCGCCGTCGCGCTCACCTGGCAGAACTTGGGGCTGGCGCTGATCGGCTGCTTCCTCGGCACCATCATCGGCGCGCTGCCGGGCCTTGGGCCCGCCAACGGCGTGGCCATCCTCATCCCGCTCGCCTTCACGCTCGGCCTGCCGGCCACACCGGCGCTGATCCTGCTCACCTCGGTCTATTTCGGTGCCATGTATGGCGGGCGCATCTCGTCGATCCTGCTCAACATACCCGGCGACGAGCCGGCGATGATGACCACGCTCGACGGCTATCCGATGACGCAGAAGGGGCAGGCGGGCGAGGCGTTGGCATTGTCCGGCGTCGCCTCCTTCGTCGGCGCCTTCTTTGCCACCTGGGGGCTCGTCTTCCTGGCGCCGCAGCTCGTCAAGGTGGCGCTGCTGTTCGGCCCGGCCGAATATTTCGCGCTCTTCACGCTGGCTTTCGCCACGCTCGGCGGCATCGCCGCGCGCAACCAGGCCAAGGCCGTCATCGCCGCCGCGCTAGGCCTCGCCATCGCCATGGTCGGCGTCGACCACCAGACGGGCGTGCCGCGGCTTACCTTCGGCGAGATCCACCTCTACGAAGGCATCCACTTCCTCATCGCCATCGTCGGCCTGTTCGCCATTTCCGAGGTCTTCCTGTTCCTCGAACATCCCAACGGCTCGGCGCCCGGCGACGCAAAGGTGAAGCTCAACCGCCTGACGGCGCCGCTCTCCATGCTCAAGGAGACGAGGGGCTCCATGGCGCGCGGCACGGTCATCGGCTTCCTCTCCGGCGTTCTGCCTGGGGCAGGCGCCTCGCTCGGCTCCTTCGTTGCCTACACGGTCGAGAAGCGGCTCAAGGACAAGGAAGGCACGTTCGGCAAGGGCGACCCGCGCGGCGTGGCCGCGCCCGAGGCCGGCAACAATGCGGCCGCCGGCGGCTCGCTGGTACCCATGCTGGCGCTCGGCGTGCCGGGCTCGGGCACGACGGCGGTAATGCTCGCCATGCTGATGGCGCTCAACATCACCCCCGGCCCGCTGCTCTTTACCCAGCAGCCGGAGGTGGTGTGGGGCCTGATCGCCGCGCTCTTCATCGGCAACGTCATGCTGCTTCTCCTGAACGTGCCCATGGTAGGGCTGTTCGTGCGCGTCCTGCAGGTGCCGACGAAATACCTCCTGCCGGCGGTGGCCATGATCTCCTTCGTCGGCATCTACGGCCTGTCCGGCTCGACCTTCGACCTCCTGGTGATGATCATCTTCGGGGTCGGCGGCTATCTCCTGCGCAAGCTCGACGTGCCGCTGGTGCCGGTGATCCTCGGCATCCTGCTCGGCAATGAGATGGAGAAGAACCTGCGCCGCGCGCTGACCATTTCCGATGGGGATCTCTCGATCCTGTGGGGATCGCCGATCGCTATCACCATCTGGACGCTGGCGATCCTGGGCTTCGTGGCACCGCTCCTCGTCGGCCGCCTCCTGAGGCCAAAGAAGGACGCCACCGTCGCGCCGTGATGGAGCGCACTGGAACTCGGTTCTTGTGCGCCTGCCGAACGCTGCCGCGTGCAAATGGCAGCTGTGCTGCTATGCTGCCCGGCCCGATCCCTGACCGGGCCGGTTGACGGTGTGTCAAGCGACTGTCGCAGTCGGCTGCTACGTCAATCCGGCCATCGTCCGTCCAACAAGAGGTTGCCAGGATGTCCTCATTCTTCTCCTTTCCGCGGCTCTATTTCGGAACCCGTCGTGCCGATCAAATCGAGGGCGGCGACGGAAGCGACTTGATCTTCGGTCTGGGAGGTGATGACCGCATCGATGCGGGCGCAGGCAACGATATAGTCCACGGCGGGGCAGGAAATGACGAGATCGAGGGCGGCGACGGCGGTGATCTGATCGTCGGTGGGCGTGGTTTCGACACGGCGATCTATTCGGGAAGCATATCCGACTATCGCTTTCCCCGGATCACGAGCCACTCCGACAACCTCTTCACAGTCACCGACCCTGATGGTGATCGGGATATTCTCAACGGTATCGAGGCCGTCCGTTTCGAGGCGAGCGGCTATACGCTCTATCTCGACGGACGCAACAATGCGGTGTTCGCGGCCGACGACGAGGTCTCGGCCGATGAGGACACCGTACTCACGTTCGACGCGGACGATCTCGCGGCAAACGATCGGGACTTCGACGGCGACCCGCTGACGGTCGTCGCCGTTTCGGCGACAAGTGCTGCTGGCGCATCGGTTTCGCTGGCGGACGGTATCGTTTCCTACGATCCGGGTGATATTTTCCAATATCTGAACGAGGGCGAAACCGCCGTCGACAGCTTCACCTACACCGTCGACGACGGCAAGGGCGGTACCGCTACCGCAACCGTTGCGGTGACGATCACCGGTGTGAACGACGCCGCCGTGATTACCGGCGACATTAGTGGGGCAGTGACCGAGGCCGGTGCCGAGCCGGGAACGCCGACCGTGACCGGTGCGCTCACCGCCGACGATGTCGACAACGACAACCTGTTTCGGCCAGCGAGCGACCAGGCGAGCGCCATGGGCTACGGCACTTACAGCATCGACGAGGACGGGAACTGGACCTACACGCTCGACAACGACAACGCGGCCGTCGATGCGCTCGGTGCCGGCGAAACCCTCACCGACAGCCTCACCGTCGCAAGCACGGACGGGACCGAAGAGGAGGTCACGATCACCATCAACGGGGCGGACGAAACCGCACCCGTAGCGCCGCGCATCAACGAGATCCACTACGACAATGCCGGCACCGATACCGGCGAATTCGCGGAGATCCGCGTCGCGGCCGGCGCCGACGTCTCGGGACTTCTGGTTGAACTCTATAATGGCAATAGCGGCGCCACCTACAATTCGGCGGCCGTCTCCGGCTTCTCCATGACTTCGGACGGTGAATACGACTATTACGTCTGGAACCTGCCGGTGAACGGCATTCAGAACGGCGCGCCGGACGGCATCGCTCTCTCCGAGAACGGCAGCGTGATCGAGTTCCTGTCCTATGAGGGCACCTTCACGGCAGCCAACGGCACCGCGGCCGGCACGACCTCGACCGATATCGGTGTCGCCGAAGGCAGCAGCACGGCCGTCGGGCTCTCGCTGCAACGGACCGGCGACGGCGCGGCGGACTGGGTTGGACCGCAGGACCAGACGCCCGGCGCGGCCAACGACGGCGATTCCGGCGGTGGTGGCGAGCCGACGTCCTTTCTCATCTCCGAGATCCAGGGCAGCGGCTCTGCCAGCTTCCTTGTCGGCGAATATGTGCTTGTTTCAGCGATCGTGACCTATACGGTTGCGGACGGTTTCTATCTTCAGGAAGAAGACAGCGACGCCGACGGTGACAGTACGACCTCGGAGGGCGTTTTCGTCTTTACCGGCGGTGCGCCGAATGTGGCTGTCGGCGACCAGGTCGAGGTCGCCGGGACGGTGGCGGAATTTTTCGACCTCACCGAGATCACCGATGTTACCGACATCGTGACCCTTTCGAGCGGTAACGCGCAGCCGACCTCGGCAACGGTCGCGCTTTCGCCGGACTTCGCGGCCAATCTCGAACAATACGAAGGCATGGCCATCACGCTGACGAGCGGCACGGACGATCCGCTGACCGTGATCGAGAACTTCAATCTTGACCGTTTCGGGGAGATCACGGTCTCTGCCGGCGCCCAGGTCCAGCCGACCCAGATCTACGACCCGGACATGCAGCTCGCCGAAATCCAGGCGCTGCAGCAAGCCAATGCCAACAACCGACTGACCATCGACGATGGCTCCTCGGCCCAGAATCCGGACGAATTCCGCTACGTCCCCGCTTCTGTCGGCGACAACGGCAATGGCTATCTGGATGCCGGCGATACGTTCACGCAAGACGGTCCGACGCTCCGGCTCGGCGCCGAGCTCACTGCACCGGTCGAAGGTGTCCTCACGTACGGTTTCGGCGAATACAAGATGCTGCTCGACGGTGTCCTGCCGGTCGACGAGACGACCAATGGTCTTGCCCGCCCGGACGAACCGGCCGATGTCGGAGGTCGGCTGACGGTGTCGAGCTTCAACCTCCTCAATTATTTCACCACCTTGGACGATGGCTCGGGCGCTGGCTCCGGCCCGAACAATCTGGAGCCGCGCGGCGCGACGACGGCCGAGGATCTCGCGCGCCAGACCGACAAGATCGTTGAGGCGATGCTCGAGATCGATGCCAGCGTCTTCGGCCTGCAGGAGCTGGAGAACAACGGCTTCGACAGTGCCTCGGCGATCGCGATGCTGGTCGATGCATTGAATGCGGCCGCTGAGCCCGGTGTCACATACGCCATTGCCAATCCGACCGAGCCGGGCTCCGACGGTTTCATCGGCACCGACGCCATCACGACCGGTCTTATCTACAAAGCCAACGAAGTCACCCTCGTAGCATCCGATTTCCTCGTCTACGACGATGGCGGCCAGCAATTGAACCGCCCCACCATCGCTGCAACCTTCGAAGAGGTGGGGACGGGCGAACAGTTCACCCTCGCGGTTAGCCACTTCAAGTCAAAGGGCGGAACCGGCACAGGCGCCGACGCCGATCAGGGCGACGGTCAAGGCGCCTTCAACGCGGCCCGAACGGCCGCCGCACAGCAGCTCGCCGAATGGCTCGATCCGAGCAATTCCGACGGCTATTTCGCTCAGAACGGCGTCAGCGACACGGACGTCCTGATCATCGGCGATCTCAACGCCTATGCCCGGGAAGACCCCGTCGATGCCATTCGCGACGCCGGTTATGTCGATCTGATCGACAGCTTCATCGGGCAGGACGACGCCTTCAGCTATATCTTCGACGGGCAGCAGGGAACGCTCGATCAGGGACTTGCCTCGCAGTCTCTCGCCGGGCAGGTCAGTGGCGTTGCCGAATGGCACATCAACGCGCAGGAGCCGGACCTGCTCAGCTATTCCGGCGAGTTCAACAACCCGGCCTTCTACAATGACGATGTCTATGCGACGTCGGACCACGACCCGCTGCTCATCGGCCTCAATCTCGGGGACGATGTGCTCCTGGCCTGATCTTGAATGCCGCGCCGGGCAATGAACAAATGATGATTAGCCGGTGAGACATTCGGTGATCATACGGTGCTGACGGCACGCGTGCGAAGGCTTCAAGGCCAAAGCCGGCGTGAAAAGACTCGTCGTCGGCCTGTCATTTCTTCTTTGTGTGCATATGATGCGGGAAAGAGGGGCACTGCCGGCGACGGCTGGCAGTGCCCGGCAAGCCGGCTATTGCGAGGGGATCACTAACCAATGCAAGGCGGAGAGCGATTGGCGGCCACTTTTCGCCAGGGCCTCACGGGGCTTGTCGGCTTTACGTTCATGGTAAATCTGCTGCTGCTCGTTCAGCCGATTTACATGCTCCAGATCTATGACCGGGTGCTGACATCGGCCTCCTTCGAGACATTGATCTACATTTCCGTTATAGCCGCCGGCACGCTTCTCCTGCTCGGTATCATCGACAGCGTACGAGCGATCATGGCCGGACGCCTCGCCAGTCGTCTCGAAGTAGCGGTCGGTGCGGACGCGCTTCTGGCGTCCATGGCTTCCCCCCGTGCAAGCCTCGGTGATGTCCAGCCGCTCCGCGATCTCCACGCCGTCCGTGGCTTTACCTCCGGGCGGGGGCTTTTCGCTTTCCTCGACCTGCCCTTCGCTCCCTTCTTTATCGGGCTTCTTTATCTGATCCATCCGAATCTCTTCTGGCTGACATTGGTGGGAGCGGTCGTTCTCGTTGCCATTGCCATTGCCAACCAATGGACGAGCGCCAAGGCGGCGGACGATGCCACCACCCGCCAGATGAGCGCGACGCTGGCCGCTCAGGCCTTCGTCAGGAATGCCGAAAGCCTGACGGCGATGGGCATGAACCGCAACATCGTCCATCGCTGGGGCTCGGAGGAGGCTCTTTCTCTCGCCGCGCAGGATCGGATGAACCGTGTCAATGCGCTTTTTGCCGGCTTGTCGCGCATCCTGCGCCTCGGTCTCCAGGTCGCCACTCTCGGTTATGGCGGTTACCTTGTGCTTGCCGGCGAAATGACGGCGGGGATGATCTTTGCCGCCTCGCTCATCTCGGGGCGTGGTCTCCAGCCGATCGATCAGGTCATCGGCAATTGGAAGGGCTTCATCGAAGCACGCAAGGCCTGGAAGCGTTTGAGCGAGGCGCTGGCCGCCGCAAGGCCAGCCGAGATACGCACCGATCTCCCCGCTCCGCGCGGCGAGGTGACTTTCGAAGCCGTCGTCGTTTTCCCGCCGAATGGGGAGGCCGCGGGGCGTGGAAAAACGCAGGCGGGCGAGCCGCTGCTGAAACGCATCAGTGCCACGATCCCCGCTGGCGAGTGCGTGGCCGTGATCGGACCTTCCGGGGCGGGGAAAACGACCCTCATGCGCACGCTGATCGGAGCAATTGAGCCGCGATCAGGCGCGGTGCGGATCGACGGTGCAGACATTCGCAATTGGGATCCCGACCGCCTTGGCCAATATATTGGCTATCTCGCGCAGGACGTTGAGCTCCTGCCGGGGACGGTCGCTCAGAATGTCGCCCGTTTCGACCCCGACGCGTCCGGCGAAGCCATCATTCGCGCCGCCCAGAAGGCCGGGATGGACGATCTCGTTCTGAAGCTGCCGAAAGCCTACGATACGATGATTGAGCCTAGAGGCTTTCAGCTCTCGGGCGGGCAGCGCCAGCGTGTGGGGCTCGCCCGGGCCTTCTTCGGCGAGCCGAGGATCCTGGTTCTCGACGAGCCGAACGCCAATCTCGATGTCGAAGGCGAGAAGGCTCTGGAGCATGCGCTCGCTACGGCAAAAGCGGAGGGGATCACGGTTCTGATCGTGACCCAGCGACGCTCGGTCGTCGAGAAGGCGGACCGCATTATGGTTCTGCGAGATGGATATCTGGAAGAATACGGGCCCCGCGAGGACGTGCTTCAGCGTCAGGTCGAAAAAGCGCAAGCCGCGCGCGAGGCGCAGCAACGCAGTGCCGGCAGTGCGCCGCAGCCGGTCGTCCTAGGGCGCTTCGCAAGCGTCGCGCCCGAGATCAGGCGCTGATCGGTGCAGGTAGGACAACGGATATGAACGAGAACGCTGATGGGGCCAGGGCCGATTGGGCCAGGAACGTCAAGACCAGCACGCGGCTGGTCTCGACTGTCGGGCGCGCCTCGACACTTCTCTTCGTCTTCGGCTTCGGCGCCTGGGCGTCGCTTGCTCCGCTTTCAGGGGCAGCTATAGCGCCGGGGGTCGTTGCGGCGGGCGGGCAGAACCAGCGTGTGCAGCATCTGGAAGGCGGGATAATCGACAAGATCCTCGTCCACGAAGGCGACCGCGTCAATGCCGGCCAGCCCCTCTTCGAGCTCGACGGGACCAGCGCTCGCGCCCAGTACAATCGCCTTCAGAAGCAACTCGTCGCCCTTATGGCACGTGCCGAGCGGCTGGCGGCCGAGTGGGACGGTGCCGATAAGCTGATCTTTCCCGAGAGCCTTGAGGAAATGGCGATCTCCGAAGGCGAAGACGGTGTTTTAGCCGAGCAGAAGATGGAGTTCGATACGCGTCTCGCGCGCCATCGTCAGGAACTGTTCATCCTGAACCAGCGCATAAGCGCGCTGAATGACCAGATCGAGGGGATGGCAGCCCAGCAGGTCGCGGTCGAACGGCAACTCGAAATTGTCCGGGACGAGGCGGAACGGAAAAAGGGGTTGCTGGACAAGGGCCTGACGGACCGGTCGGAGTACACGGCTTTGCTGCGAAGCGAGGCCGATCTGCTGGGCCAGCTTGGCCAAACCAAGGCCTCCATTCTGACGTCACGTACGCAAATAGCCGAGGCCGAGGAGCAAATCGCCCGGCTGAAGACCCAGCGCGTCGAGGCGGCTGTCTCCGAACTCAACGATGTCCGTGTTGAAATTGCCGACGCGCAGGAGCAGCGGCGTGCCGCGAAAGCCGTCCTCGATCGCATCGTGATCCGCGCGCCGAGTGACGGGATTATCGTCAAGATGGCCTATAACAGCCGCGGCAGCGTCGTCCGGCCAGGTGACCCGTTGCTCGAGCTTCTGCCGACCGCCACCGATCTTGTGATCGAGGCGCGTGTCTCCCCCCAGGACGTGGATGTCGTCAAAATCGGGCAGGAGGCGCGGCTGCGCTTCAGCGCGTTGAATGCCCGCACGACACCGACCGTCGATGCGACAGTGATATATCTCTCGGCTGACCGGCTGCTCACCCGGGAGAATGAACAGGCCTACTACACGGCGCGCCTTCGCATGACTGACGCGCTGCCTCCGGAGATCACGCTGGAGCAGATTTATCCAGGCATGCCGGTCGAGACCTACATCAAGACCAGCGAGCGCACATTTTTCGAGTATCTGGCAAAGCCGGTGATCGACAGCTTCAACCGGGCGTTCCGGGAAGAATAGTTGTTTGATCCCGCATTTTGATGGTGCATTGTTTTCCCAGGAATGGAAGGATGCACTATGGGACAGGTTCTTCACGGCAGCGCCA